>JAZUAF010000009.1:0-104995 GCA_045637865.1 Christensenellaceae bacterium | reverse complement strand
ACAGCATTTTTTATAAAATTATTTTTAAATATTTTTTATTTAATTTGATTTTTTTATTTAAATATTTTTTATTTTTATTTAATTAAATTTAATTTTTTTAATTAAAAAATAACGCCAAAGTTTAGCGTTATTTTTTTATTTTATATTGAACTAAACAGTGCGCTTTGAGTGTTACGCCCTGCAACACCGTCTATCCTTAATCCTCTGCTAGCCTGAAATTCTCGCACTCTTGCTTCGGTTATAGAACCAAAAATCCCGTCCGGAAGTAGGCTGTATCCAAGTATAAAAAGGGCACTTTGAATAAGATACGTTATGTTCCCTCTAGCCCCCATTTTTACTGTAACAAGGGCTGCTTTTGTTCTTGGACCAAATATTCCATCAACCCTCAAATCGGCGTTAAATTGTTTATTAAGCTCGGTCTGTAGCCCCCTGATTATTGCCCTTTTTGTTCTCGGTCCATATATGCCGTCAACGATTAAACCTGCCCCGTAACGCTCATTTAGAGTGGTCTGAATCTTGGCAATTTCATCGTTGGAAATAGACGTTGGTGGATACAAACTTTGCACTGCATCAGCTATCGCAGTAGCAATTTTTTCGGGGTCATACATACTGACGTCAGAGGGGTTATTTATAAAAAACAACTCTGTCAAAACGGCTGGCGCATTGGTGTAGCGAATGATCCCAAGGTAGTCTTGCCCGAAGATATTAGGGAACGTTTTTATGCCTCTATTGGCAAAACCAAGCGCCACTAAATTATTGTTTATTGCCTCTGCAAGCGCCCTCCCCTTCCCCGTAACACTGTAATAAGTTTCCGTTCCTGAGCCTGGAATTCCAACGTTGGAATTAAGGTGAATTTCAATAACTGCAGCAACGTTTTCACGGTTTGCAAGCCTTATGTCGGCGTTTAAATTTCGGTCAACATCAGTGGTCCTGTTGTTGATGACCTCATACCCTCTACGCCTCAATTCAGCCGTAAGATAGGTCATAACTTCTAGCGTAAAATCCTTCTCGTAGAGCCCGTTAGAAACTGCCCCAAAGTCACTTCCACCGTGCCCAGCATAAACAGCAATTTTAGTCATTTATATACCTCCACTTGTTTATACTATGCACGTTCGCCTAACTTTTGACACTAAAAAAGAGACTCTGTATAAAGCCTCTTTTTTGCTTCTATATTAATTTTTAATCAGATAAACTAACCTCTAAATTCTCCCTTATGGCCTTAATAAAACCATTGGTATTAACTGCTCTCACGCCCGAATTATCCTTTACAAGTGGTACTAAATCCTTTGTCATAACACCATCTTGAAGTGTTTTCATGCACGCATTTTCAAGCTGGTTTGCAAAATTTATAAGGTCTTTTTGCCCGTCAATCTCCCCTCTTTTTCTAAGTGCACCCGTCCACGCAAATATCGTTGCTATGGGGTTTGTGGAGGTTTCCTCTCCCCTTAAATATTTATAATAATGTCTTGTAACAGTGCCGTGGGCAGCCTCGTACTCAAACTTTCCATCGGGAGAAACGAGCACCGAAGTCATCATTGCAAGTGAACCGAATGCCGAAGAAATCATATCGCTCATAACGTCTCCGTCGTAGTTTTTAAGTGCCCAAATAAACCCACCTTTGCTCCTTATAACCCTTGCAACAGCATCGTCGATGAGGGTGTAAAAATACTCTATCCCCTCCCTTTCAAAGCTGTCTTTATATTCATTATTATATATATCCTCGAAAACAAGCTTAAAAGTTTGGTCGTATTTTTTAGAAATAGTATCCTTTGTGGAAAACCATAAATCTTGCTTTGTTTCAAGCGCATAATTAAAGCACGAACGAGCAAAAGAGGTTATCGAACTGTCTTTATTGTACTGACCTTGAAGCACCCCTGCGCACTCAAAATCATAAATTTTTTCCCTAATTTCCACACCGTTTTCATCTGTAAAAAGTAGCTCTGCACACCCCTTTTCAGGCACCCTAATTTCCTGAGCCTTATATACGTCTCCGTAAGCGTGCCTAGCAACTGTAATTGGTTTTACCCAATTTCTAACAACAGGAAGTATCCTATCTAAAAGGATAGGCGTTCTAAAAACCGTTCCGTCGAGAATTGCTCTGATAGTCCCGTTTGGGCTTTTCCACATATTAGAAAGGTTATATTCCTCTACCCTTTGCTTATTTGGAGTAATAGTAGCGCACTTAACTGCAACACCGTGTTTTTTTGTTGCTAGAGCAGACTGAACAGTTACTTCATCCTTAGTTTTTTCTCTGTTAAGTAAGGATAAGTCGTAATATTCCGTATTCAAATCAACGAAAGGAAGTATTAATTCATCCTTTATCGTCTGCCAAATAATTCTTGTCATTTCATCCCCATCCATTTCAACAATAGGGTTTTTCATCTTTATTTTATCCATTATGTTTTCCTCTACTTTTTAGTGTAAGGCAATAAACCACCTGCCTTAAGCATTTCAATTTGTCTAGTAGTGAATGAACCTTTAAGCTGCACGTCATCTCCAGTGGTTAAATTTTTCATTGTTAGTGAGCCCTTTTCTATTCCTTCCAATAAGTCGTCAATCACCAATTTATCCATTTGAGAAAGCTTATCATACTCCTCCTCATTTGTAAAGGTTAAGGGAATAATTCCGGCATTTATAAGATTTGCAGCGTGTATGCGTGCAAAACTCTTTGCAACAACGGCTTTCACTCCTAGATACAGTGGAACAAGCGCGGCATGCTCACGTGAAGAACCTTGCCCGTAATTGCTTCCCCCCACAATAATTGAAGAACCCTCATTTAATGCACGCTCTGGAAAGCTTTCATCACATACGGCAAAACAATATCTAGATAGATATGGAATGTTAGAACGGTATGGCAAAATCTTCGCCCCTGCAGGCATAATATGGTCAGTAGTTATGTTGTCTCCAACCTTCAACGTAAGAGTTGCGCTGAGAGTATTTTCAAGTGGTTTAGCAGTAGGTAGGGGCTTAATGTTCGGTCCTCTCAACACTTCAACTTTGTCTGCATTCTCCTCCGTCTCAGGGAGAATAATTCCTCCATCATCGACCTTAAATTTGTCGGGAAGTACAACGTTAGGCTGTTTACCTAAAGTTCTTGGGTCAGTTATGTATCCCGTCAATGCTGAAGCTACTGCAACCTCTGGTGATACCAAGTATACTTTTGCATCTTTCGTGCCACTTCTTCCCTCAAAATTTCTATTAAAGGTTCGAAGAGAAACTCCTGCAGAATTGGGAGAAAAGCCCATTCCAATACAAGGTCCACACGCACATTCTAAAACTCTTGCCCCACTACTTAAAATATCTGTTAATGCACCACAATCAGCTAGCATTGATAAAACCTGCCTTGAGCCTGGAGAAACAGAGAGGCTAACACTGTCGTCAATTTTCCTGTCTTTTAATAGCGTTGCAACCTTTAACATGTCGTAGAGAGAGGAGTTTGTACAAGAACCTATGCACACCTGGTCAACCTTAACGTCGCTTAATTCCTTAACCTTGACAACATTATCAGGACTGTGTGGACAAGCAATTAATGGCTCAAGGGTCGATAAATCAATATCTATAACCGTATCGTAAACAGCATCAGCATCGCTTTCTAGAGGCACAAAATCATCTTCTCTCCCCTGAGCCCTTAAAAACTCTTTAGTTATTTCATCTGAAGGGAAAATAGAAGTGGTTGCCCCAAGTTCCGTTCCCATATTGGTAATAGTGGCACGCTCGGGTACGGAAAGAGTTTTAATACCCTCGCCACCCCATTCTATAATTGCACCGACGCCACCTTTTACCGATAGAATTCTTAAAATTTCTAAACTCACGTCCTTTGCAGTAACAAAATCGTTAAGCTTGCCGGTTAGGTTCACCTTATATATCTTGGGCATTGTAATATAGTATGCTCCACCACCCATTGCAACCGCAACGTCCATACCACCTGCGCCAAATGCAAGCATGCCCATTCCACCACCCGTGGGCGTATGACTATCCGAGCCGATAAGCGTTTTACCGGGCACACCAAAGCGCTCAAGATGAACTTGATGACATATTCCATTCCCCGGGCGTGAAAACCTTATACCGTGCTTTTTGGTTACAGTTTGAATATACTTATGGTCATCGGCGTTTTCAAAACCTGACTGCAGAGTATTGTGGTCTATATATGCAACAGATAATTCCGTTTTAACCCTAGGAACACCAATAGCTTCAAACTCTAAATACGCCATAGTGCCAGTTGCGTCTTGCGTAAGCGTTTGGTCTATTCTTAGCCCGATTTCTTCACCGACTTTCATTTCCCCCGAAAGTAGATGTGCTTTTATTATTTTTTGTGCTAAAGTGAATCCCATTTTATTTTTCTCCACTTGAATTTATTATACTTTCCTTTGCGTTTTTTACGTGTTCTCTTGTTAATTCTTCTGCTTTTTGCTTATTCTTACTAACAATTGACTCGTAAATTGCAAGATGCTCTTTTAATGAAAGCTTAGCTCTATTTTTATCCGTTACAGAAGCTCTACGATACTGCCCTGCTTTTTTATGAAGCTCGGAAAGAATATGCGACAAGTGTACAGAGCCCGAAGCCTCGTACAAAAGCTCGTGAAAATCACTGTCGGTATTTTTAATTTTATAAGAATCGTCCTTCATTATAAAAAATTCTTGAAGCTCTAATAGGTCTTTAATTTTATTAAGCTGTTCTTCGGTTGCGTTATCACAAGCTAAAGATGCCGCCATTCCCTCAATCCTTTCCCTCATTTCATAAATGAGTATAACGTCATCTAAGGAAATACCCACTACCTTAATGCCTTTAGGAATATATTGAACAAGCTTTTCTTGTTCAAGCCTAGAAACCGCCTCTCTTATGGGCGTTCTGCTAACCCCAAGCTTATCTGAAAGCCCAAGTTCTGTCAACACGTCTCCCCTTTTATATACGCCTGTTAAAATATCGTTTTCCAACTTTTCAAACACTTGGTCTGCTATTGATAAATATTTATTCTGCATATTTTTCTCCCTTATTTTTTAACGAATCTGCCCTTTGCAAGTTCTTCAATTTTGCTCTCCAGTTCTTCATTGGAAAGTGCCGCAACTCTGCCGTCTTCGTAAACTCCGTCAACCCATTCCTTGATGGAAACAACTAAATCGTCCTTTTTATCAATTTTGTTTTCACCTTCTAAAGCATAGTTTTCGTTTATCCAGTAGGCAATCCCTGCTAAGCCCGAAGTTTTACTTACCGATACCGAAGCAGGTCTTTTCAATATTTTCTTTGTGTCAAATATATTATAAATTTCCTCGTCTTTAAGCAAGCCGTCGGCATGAATTCCCGCACGGGTAACGTTAAAATTTCTACCAACAAAGGGTGTCATAGGTGGTATTTTGTAGCCAATTTCCTTTTTGAAATACTCAGCTATCTCAGTAATTACCGTTGGGTCCATTCCATCAAGTGAGCCACGGAGCGATGCATATTCAAAGACCATTGCTTCTAATGGAACGTTGCCCGTTCTTTCGCCTATTCCAAGCAATGAACAATTCACTGCGCTTGCACCATAAAGCCACGCTGTAGAAGCGTTTGCAACAGCTTTATAAAAGTCGTTATGTCCATGCCACTCTAGCATTTCGCTTTCAACTTCAGAATAGTGCTGAAGCCCGTAAATGATTCCTGGGACACTTCTTGGAAGTGCGACCTCAGTGTACGGAACTCCATAACCCATTGTGTCGCACGCTCTGACTTTCACGGGGATTCCAGCCTCTTTTGAAAGTTTAACGAGCTCGTTAACAAAAGGAACGACAAACCCGTAAAAATCAGCCCTAGTAATATCTTCTAAGTGACATCTCGGCATAACCCCTGCGTCAAACGCCATTTTAACCGTTCCTAGATATTGTTCCACGGCTTGCTTTCTAGTCATATTCATCTTCTTAAAAATGTGATAGTCTGAGCAGGAAACAAGAATACCAGTTTCTCTAATACCTAAATCCTTAACAAGCTTAAAATCTTGAGGAGTAGCCCTAATCCACGTGGTTATTTCAGGAAATTTAAGCCCTAAGTCTTGGCACTTAGCTATCGCCTCCCTATCCTTCTTACTGTATACGAAAAACTCAGTTTGCCTAATAATTCCATAAGGTCCACCAAGCTTGCTCATCAGCTTAAATAAATTAACTATTTGCTCCACAGTGTAAGGCTCGACGGATTGCTGACCATCCCTAAACGACGTGTCGGTTATCCATATATCCTTAGGCATGTTCATAGGAACACGACGATGGTTAAAGGAAATCTTCGGAATCTCTTCATAAGTAAATAAGTCTCTATATAAATTAGGGTCAGCCACGTCTTGTAATGAATAATAATAACTCTTTTGTTCTAGCAAATTTGTCTTTGATGAGAATTCTAACATGATTTTTACTCCTAAATGTATTATTGTATACAATTATACAATACCGCACACCAGTTGTCAAGAAAATATTAACATTAAAAAGAAAATAAAGCAAAAAGCCTGCAAACTAGTGCAGACTTTATCTTTTGAGCTAAAAAGCTATTATATTAAGTTATTCGTTTATTGGGTTGTCCTGTTCCCCACATTTAGGTTCAATATTGTAAAACTCTAGAATGGGCAATAATATCATTGCTGTAAGACCTGAGGTTAAGCCACCATTATATAACACGAATCCATCGTGCATAAAGAGTGTTACCATACAAAGTACTGCGCAAATAATACCTGATAGAGTTCCAATTTTCCACCCGAAACGACCAGAAAAGGGACAAAGGCCCGTAGCAAAAGCAAAACCGTTAATGTAAACCTGTGAAGACACAGTCCACACAATGGGCATACCTGTTAAAACACAAATCAAAGCAGAAAGACCTACAACAATAATGTAACCAAGTGCTATAGGCCAAACGTTCCTAACCGTCTGTCCACAAGCCGTAAAGGTGATTGAAGCAATAATAATGCCGGTGGTTGGACCCGTAAACCCAGCCCCTTTTGCAAACAAGAATACAGCCGTTTGAAAAGCCAGTATAGCAAAACCGTAAACGCCTATGTTTACAAATGTTAAATACGGCCCGAATTTTTCATTAAAATCATCTCTCCATCCATCGCACCCCCACAAGGATTTGTACCCCTTAAAGGTGTTTCCGTTACCAATAAAGCCTATAACGAAGCTAACTAGAAACACTACGGAAAAGAAGATTGTAACAAACAACATATAGGAGTTGCCAAAACTATTGTAGATAGAGTTCTCCCTAACCACCACGTCTGGGGAAGGTATTCCTAGCGTATCATAAAAGAGCGCGTGAGCAAAGGTACCAAAGAAGCCTATTGCAAGACCCGCCTTAAAAAGATTATATCCTTTATACATTTTTTCCGTTCCGGGAATAATTGCAGGGATAATAAAAGCTGAAAGCACAGAAAAAGCCACGGCAAGCACTACTCCCCCCACGGTAAGTTGAACGGTTCCGAAAACAAAAGCGCCCTCTGGCAAGGTGTATCTAAATAAAAAGTCGCTAACAAATGGCGCAAGAGCCGTGGAGAACATTGCGATATGTAAATGTTCTGCAATTTTCTTTCTTCTTGCTAAACAATATATAATTACCCCAAAGAATGGAAGTAACATATTCAATAAATTTAAGCCGTAAAAACAATGAGCAATTACAAGGAAATAACCTGCAAGTAGAGAGGATTTTGATTCTGCCTTAAATATAGCAATCATAAGGTTGCAAAAAAAGCCACAAAGCGCTGCATTGAGAAAAGATGCCGCAAGACCACCCAAACAAAAATAGTCAGTCACAAGCTTTGAGGGTGAAATTAAAATGAGATAGAAGTTATAAAAAACGTTCTCTTTTGTGTACAAAGCAGCAAAAGGCACCGCTAAAAGAAGTAGCACCGACCAAATTTGTGTGTATCCTATTAAATTTATACCCTTTTTCTTTTCCAAAACACAATTTTCCATTAATCCACTTTCTTTAGTTGTTTATCAACAATTTCCCCTATGTTTATTTTTCTATAACGTATTTTTGTGGAGTTAGAACTCCCTCAAGCTCCTCAATAAGCTTGCCCCCGAATTTTTGAATAATATTTTTGGAGGGCGTGTTTTCTTTAAAACAGCAAATTACAATTTTATCGTTCGGATTGAGTTTCTTAAATTCCTCAATCGCTAGTCCTAGCGCTATGCTTCCATACCCCTTTCCCCTTTCGGATGGGCTTATAGAATATCCGATATTTCCTTCAAAATTTTCATTTAGTTCTCGCGTTAAAAATGGGCGAATATTTACCGCACCAACAATTTTATTATCATATTCACGCATCAATAAGAACTGATGAAAAGGATATTCTAATTGATTATAATTACTAAAAGGAATCTTCTCTTTTTTTTCATATAAAAGTAAAAGTTCCTCAAAAGAAAGTCCGTCTTGAAAATACACACCTTTAAGCGCCCCGCTCAAGGTCACAAGCTCTTTTAGAAAATCAGTAAAATCTATTTTATCTGATAATGTTACCTTTCTTAAAAACAACCTTTCCATATCTAGAAATACTTCCTCCAACTAAAACGGTCTTCAAAAGAGAATGTATCTTCATAAAGCTTAGAAAACGTGCCAATTAAAAGTCCGTTAAGAAGTGCACAAATTACAGTGCCTATTCCTATTCCTTCAAAATGCATCCATCCAAAAAAAGTGAACGAAAGTGCAACACTAACTATAAAACTACAAACGTCGTACGCAGTTTTAAACTTAGTAAGGCTGAGATTAAATTTATTCGATATCTCTTTTACGAATAAGTCATATGCTTCAGGTGGCAAATATGTATTAAAAAGAAGTGCCACACCCATGGCAACAATCGGCATTCCAAGAGCAAAAAGAACAACGTCTAACACAAAACTTGAATAATTAATAAGGGAAAAAAGCCAAATTACACCGTCAAGAACAATACCGTAAATCACGGCAGTTACAAAAGAAAAAAGGTATGAAAGCTTGGCTTTTTTTAGAATAATGCTCATTACAACAAGCAAAATGCCTTGCACAATAAAACCTGCCATACCAAACGAGAAGAATGGCAAATATTGTGAAATTTTAAGATGTATGATATACGCAGGGGCAACAATCATAGATAAGCCTAAATTAGCACGTTCCATCATAGCCGTACCAATCGCCAAAAGTAAAAGCCCCACAACGTATGCAAGTTCAGAGTAAAATTTTTTCTTTTGCATAAAAGTCCACAATAGATAAATAGTAATGTATTGAAACAAAAAAGCTCCTGCCAAAATATTTTACTAAATTCCATTATACTTGTCAATAATTCGTTTGACAAATAGATAATTTTGTGATAACATAACCTAAGTAAATAGATAAAGAAAAAATTTTTAAGCAATTTTGGAGAAATACCCAAGTGGCTCAAGGTCACCAAGGTGCCGGCTCCAAACAAAGTTTATTCGCGGCTTTGGCTACAAACTGTCCACTGGACACTTTGCTTAACGCGTCGCCCCCCTGCTTCGGGGACCCTTAGCAGGTGAGCATTTGAAAATACAACTAATATTAAAAATTCTTTAAGCAATTTTGGAGAAATACCCAAGTGGCTCAAGGGGCTCCCCTGCTAAGGGAGTAGTACGTTTATAGCGTAGCATGGGTTCAAATCCCATTTTCTCCGCCAAGAGAGATTGTATTCTAATAACGGATACAATCTTTTTTATTTTTTCTATAAAGGTGTTGCAGGTATAATTATTGAAAGATAATATCAAATATCTAAAGAGATTGAAAAAATTGTAGTAATATGATATAATATTTAAAAGATTTTACAAGAGTTGGTAATTATGGCTGATAAAAAAGAAAAAAAGTATTTAATAGATAACCCTACCCTAATGGCAGAATGGAATTGGGAAAAGAATAACGAGTTAGGTTTAGACCCTAAAACGTTAACTTGTGGTAGTGGTAAAAAGGTATGGTGGAAATGCAGTAAAGGACACGAGTGGCAAACAACAATTCACAATAGAAACAATGGAAATGCTTGTCCATATTGTTATGGTAGATATGCTATTAAAGGTGAAAATGATTTAAGAACTATTAACCCACTACTTGCAAGCGAATGGAATTATGAAAAGAATGGTAATTTAAGACCAGAAGATTTTATGGTAAGTAGTGGTAAAAAGGTGTGGTGGAAATGCTCAAAAGGACACGAATGGCAAGCAATAATTGCAAGTAGAAACAAAGGGAGCGGATGTCCAATTTGTGCAGGCAAAAAAGTTGTTCAAGGCTATAATGATTTAGCAACTATAAATCCAGTATTAGCAAAAGAGTGGAATTACGAAAAGAATGGTAATTTAAGACCAGAAAATATTACATCAGGAAGCAATAAGAGAGCATGGTGGAAATGTAGTAAAGGACACGAATGGCAGGCAGTAATATATACCAGAAATAATGGGATTGGATGTCCATATTGTTTAAACAAAAATGTTTTAAGAGGCTGTAATGATTTAACAACCATTAATCCAGAATTAGCAAAAGAATGGAATTATGAAAAAAATGGCGATTTAAAGCCAGAAGATTTTACTGCAAATAGTGGAAAGAACGTTTGGTGGAAGTGTGGTAAAGGACACGAGTGGCAGGCAATTATTAGGAATAGAAACAAAGGTAATGGGTGCCCAATTTGCAATTCCGAAAGAAATACATCTTTCCCAGAATATGCTATTGTTTATTATCTTGAAAAAAACGGCGTAAAAACTATTCACTCATATAAAGAAAAAGGCTATGAATTAGATATTTATATTCCTTTAAAAAATATTGCTATTGAGTATGATGGGTATTTTTGGCATAAGAACAAAACAAAAATGGATTTAGCAAAAAATCTAAACTGCAAAAATGATGGAATTAAACTTTATAGAATAAGAGAAGGTTTGTCACCATTAAATGATACTTCAAGAGATTATATTGTTGATAAAAATCAAGAAGATTTAGGAAAAGTTATACAAAAAGTTTTAAGCGAAATAGTAGGCTTTTCAATAGATATTGACTTAAAAAGAGATAATATAGAAATAGAAAACTTGCGTGAATATACTGAAAAGGAAAATTCCCTTTTAACCACTAATCCAAAATTAGCAAAAGAATGGAATCATGAAAGGAATGGTAGTTTAAGACCAGAACATATATTAGCAAATAGTGGTAAAAAAGTATGGTGGAAATGCTCAAAAGGACACGAATGGCAAGCGACGATAAATACAAGAAATAAAGGAACAGGCTGTCCATATTGTTCTGGGAAAAAAGTTTTAAAAGGCTTTAATGATTTAACAACGATTAATTCCAAATTAGCAAGTGAGTGGAATCATGAAAAAAATGACAACATAAAGCCAGAAAACTTTACTGCAAATAGTGGTAAAAAAGTTTGGTGGAAGTGTGAGAAAGGTCACGAGTGGCAAGCAACGATTGGTGATAGAAACACTGGGAAAGGTTGCCCATATTGCTCAAACCAAAAAGTGTTAAAAGGTTATAATGATTTGGAAACCGTCAACCCTAAACTTGCAAGGGAGTGGAATTATGAAAAGAATGGTGATTTAAAACCAGAAGATTTTACTGCTAATAGCAATAAAAAGGTTTGGTGGAAATGTAATAAAGGACATGAGTGGCAAGCGATAATATATAGTAGAAATCATGGAACAGGTTGTCCATATTGTTCAGGTCGCAAGAAAGAAAAATAATTTGATAAAATGGAGTAAACAAATGAAGAAAGATAATTTAATTAATGAAGTTGATAATTTAATACAAGACTCAGAAAAAATAAAAGGAGCTTATCTTTATCATTATTGCTTAAAAGAACTTAAAGAGAAATATGATGAAGAACAGTACAAAAAAATAAAAAGCAATTTTCAGAAATTTGATTCAGTTGATTTTAGTGAACTTTATCAAAAATGGTTTTCTAAGGGACTAATGGTTATAAAAGTAATTTTACCAGATAGACGTGTTGAATTTGAACAACTGTATATGTCATCAAGCAATAGAAAAGATGTAAATGTGTTAAATTACACTATATCTGATGGTATTAAAGGTGTTTATAATAAAAGGACTAATGTATCTGTGTTGTCAGCATATGACCTTATAAATACGCAGATAAATATAATAAAAAGTCTGAAAGATGTTTTAGAAAATAAATTAAATGAAATTACTAATTTGCTAGAATTTGATGTCTTTGAAAAAGAGTTGGATAGTGCAAGATATTTGTTAAAAAATAAATATTTTCGTTCAGCTGGTGCAATTTGTGGGGTTATATTGGAAAAACATTTAAGTAATATGTTAAATGTAGCTGGAATTAGATTATCAAAAAAAGACCCAACTTTAGGAGATTTAACTGCCGAATTGTATAACAATAATGTGATTGATTCTACACAATTTAAATTTCTTCAATTTTTAGGCGACATAAGGAATAAATGCGACCATAATAAAAAAACCGACCCTACAAAAGAAGAAGTAAATGACTTGATTGAAGGGACAGAAAAAGTGATAAAAACATATTAATTTTAATTTACTTAATAACTAGAAGATAGGGAAAATTGTTCAATTTTTTTACTAATATTTCTTCGGGTGAGATTGTATAAAAGGATTGCAGAAATTATTTCAAAAAATTAGAATGCAATCACCACTTGCCCGCCATTAGAGACCTAATCCGAACTCAATTCGGGTTAGGTTGCTTAATTGATAGGAGTTTTTATGGATAACATTGGAGAGGCAACGCCACCTGTTTATACAACTTCAGATGTTGCTTCCTGTGCAACACAAGATATACTTCCGTTGATTATTCTTATTTTTATTTTGTTTATTATTGTTTTCGCTATATTTTCTGTTCATTCAAAAAATCAAAAAGATTTGACTGAGGAACAAATACAAGCTGAAAAACTAAAAGAATATAAGAAGTTATTAGACGAAGGGCTAATCACGCAAGAAGATTATGAAGAAAAGAAAAAACAAATACTAAAATTATAATTTTTAGTTTTATTAGGCGAGATATCAATCTTGCCAATTTTATTTTTGAGTAAGTAGTTTTACGTACCTAATCTTCCGCCAACAAAAATAGACACCTATAATGGTGTCTTTTTTTGTTGTGTAATGTTATACAAATACAAATGAGAGTTGAACGCGTAGGTATCGGCAACTTAAAAGCCTGAGAAAAAAGAATTAGTTGCCGACAAAAGGTAGTCCCCTACCTTTTGCTATCCTGGCGTGATAGTGAGCGTATAGCCGTTAAGCTATGTAAAAATTTATTTTAAAAAGTGTGCAAGCACTTTTAGCGAAACGGAACAAATCCCATTTTCTCCGTCAAATAAAGCCTAAAGCGAACGAAAGTTTGTTTTAGGCTTTATTTTTGTTAACATATATAGGATTTAATTGTATATCATTGCGCAATAGTGTCGTTCTACCTAATTAAACATTTGATATACTTGAATTTTAATTACTCTTGCAATTTTGAAAAGTGTAGTTATTCTAAAGTTATCATCTTTACTCATAATCTTGTTTAATGTGCTAAAACTAATTTTACACATTTTACAAAATTTTCTTTTACTTATTTTGTTTTCCATCATAAACTTTTTAATAATTTCAACCTTAATTGTATTATTCATATTTACCCCTTTACCATTTTGGTACTTATATTATACTTTACCATTTGGTAAACGTCAAGTATTTTATTACCATTTGGTATATACTGATAATAAATAAGGAGTATGTATGAATAAATTTGCAGAGAGATTAAAAGAATTAAGGGAAGAAAATAATCTTACACAGTATGAATTATCTAAAAAAGTTAATATAAGCACTGCTTGTATTAATCGTTGGGAAAAGAATTTAAGAGTCCCAAACATTGATAGCATAATTATTCTTTGTCAATTCTTTGGTTGTTCATCAGATTATTTAATAGGCTTAGAAAATTAGCGCTACATATAAGAAAAACCCTAAAAAATCCTTTAAGTTTATTTTTTAAATTTGATTTATTAAATAGAGACTAAAGTTCAAACGCTATCACCACTTACCCGACAAATGAAAGCACGACACAGGCTACTCCCCTGCTCGTGCTTTTTAATTGCCTTATTCCATATAACAGTTATAAACAATAAGCATAATTTTTATATTGCAAAAGCATTTTGCTTGTGATATAATTAAATGAACGAAAAACTTAGGAGACTATTATGAGTAACAATGTAAACATTTTTATGGCTAAAAGCTATGACTTAGTTGTTGGCGACACTTTTCAGTTGTTTTACTGGGGCATTATAGAAGCACCAAATCCATACAACTATGAAATCGTTGCTACTTGTGAAAAGGGAAAACACTTCCCAAGATATTTTGAATTCACTCCAACGGAGACTGGTAGTTACAACCTAAACGTTTCACTTTACGATGAAAATTTAAATATTGTTGGCAGTGCTGACACTATCCTTAACGTAGTTAAACCTTGCCCAACTAAAAAGCCTATTAACGTTTTAGTTCTTGGCGATTCGTTAACAGCAGGTGGACAATGGGTTAACGAAGTGTATAGAAGAATTACTGCAAACGACGGCATTCCACAAGGCTTAGGCTTTAATAATCTTAATTTTGTTGGCAAAATCAATAAAGGTGCAGTAAATATTCAAGCAGTTGGTGGTTGGTACTGGAAAAGTTTTTCTAACACGGTAAACGACTCCTTAACTATGGAGGCTTTTGACAACAAAAAAACCGTGGAAGACCAACACTCTATTTGGAGAGCAGATAACGGTGGACTTTGGCAACTTGAATCGTTTGAGAAAGACTATTTAAGGTTTAATAGGTTTATGGAGCACGAATTACCCAATCCCGAGCCCGGCTATCTCTACCACGAAAAGAACGCAATAAATCAAGAGCCTATTAAGTTTACAAAGTGTTGGACACCTGCAGGCAGCCCATTCTTAAATACGGAAACTGGCAAAATAGACTTCAAGAACTACCTAAAGGAAATAGGCGAAGAGAAAATTGACGTTGTATATGCCATACTTGGTGCAAACGGAACAAACCGTCAAGAAGCACTTAACAATACTAACGAATATTATTGCCAAAACGTTGTATTAAAAGAAGCAAAAGAAATTATAGATATGATTCTCGATGCCTGCCCCGATGTTAAAGTTAAGATATTGAGTTATCCTTTCGCATCATTCAGGGGTGGCATGGGGTCTAATTACGGTGCATTAATCCCTACCAATAGCGTTCTTAAAAAGAAACATTATAATATAGTTCTCGGCAAAACCTATCAAGACTGGGCAGAAGAAGAGAAATATATAAACAATTTAGAATATATCAATCTCAGTGCTCAGTTCGATTCTGAACACGGCTACCCCCATATTCAAAAGCCCGTTAACGTTAGGAGCACTGAAACGGAGTGGTTTGATATTAACGGCTTACACCCATCTAACGACGGATATATGCAGATAGCAGATGCTGTTTATAGAAACTTAGTTAAAGAATGTTTTAGTGAAAAAAAAGATTAATGGAGCAAAACGCATGAGATACACTTATAAAACCAACTCTGTTTGTTCGAGAGAAATAAATTTTGATATTGAAGGCAACATTATAACCAACATTAGTTTCGTTGGTGGTTGTAACGGCAACTTAAAAGCCCTTTCAAAAGTGCTTGACGGCTATACCGTTGAAGAAATTGAATCTAAACTTAAAGGCAACACTTGTGGATTCCGTTCCACTTCCTGTGCAGACCAGCTTTCTAAAGCCGTTAGAAAGGCTTACGACGAAATTAACGGATAATAAGATATGGAAATGTTAAGCGTTACTAACCTAGACAAAAATTTAATTAATTCAGCCATAAAGGAAAATGACGTTCTTTGGAGCAACGGCAAAAGTGAGCCATTTTCCTTGCACGGCGTATTCTTTTCCGAAGAGGAAAAGGTTTTTCGCAGACTCCCAAAAGAGCTTGCTAAAAGAGTTAGCCCTGCAGTAGGCGTTCTATCTAAGCACACTAGTGGAGGCAGAATCCGTTTTAGGAGCTCCTCCCCCTACGTTGCACTGAAAATAATAATGCCTGTGGAAAATTTCGGCTCTAACCTATCCCTTCTTGCAACGTACGGTTTTTCCGTTTATTCTGACGGCGTTTTTATGGGTAACGTTCGCCCTGAATATAAGCATTTTAAGGCACAAGATAACGGCTACTTTACATTTGAGGGAATTGTTCGCATTAGAAATACAAATCTTAAAAACATTGATATTTACTTCCCCACCTACAGTATGGTGAGCGAAATTTATATAGGCCTCAAAGAGGGCTCCGAACCTTTAGCACCCATCCCCTATAAAATAGAAAAACCCATCGTTTTCTACGGCTCATCAACGACGCAAGGTGCTTGCGCTTCAAGGGCTGGAAACGATTATTCTGCACTAATTTCTCGCTGGTATAATTCAGAATATATCAATCTCGGTTTTTCTGGCAACGGAAACGGTGAAGATACTATGGGTGATTATCTTGCCTCGTTAGACGCCTCCGTTTACGCACTTGATTACGGTATGAATGCTAAAGATTTAAATTGGCTTAAAGATAATCACTATTCCTTTTATAAAAAGCTACGAAAAGCAAAGCCTGATACCCCGATAGTTTTCATTACCAGAACTTTTTATAACGACCCAGATAAATTTTTACCTCGCCACGAAATTGCAAAGGAAACCTTTAATAAAGCAATAGCTGAAGGAGATAAGAATATTTACTTTTTTGACGGGACCTCACTTCGCGATAAAATTGACTGGGACTACGCAACGGTGGATAATTCACATCCTAACGACATTGGCTTTTACGAGGTTGCAAAAAATCTCAAGCCTATTTTTAACAAGATTTTCAGTATAGAAGTATAACAAAAAATCACCCCTTTCGCAATTTTGCGAAAGGGGTTTTAATTTTACAATTAATTAAACTCTAACCTGCTCAAAATCAACACCTGGTATTAAAAGATTGCCGTAGTCACAATAAAAGTCATTGCCTGTAGTTGCAGTTTCTTTAATAACAACAATCGAATTTGTTTGCCCGTACATTGCGCCCGAATGGAAATTTAGAGAATTTATAACGCTAACATACTGTCTTTCACCGTTTTCCTTATATGAAAGCTGGAAATCTTTAACGTGATGACTAACGTCCATATTTTCGTTCAGCGAGAAGAAGCCTATGTTTTTACCCTCCTTAAAGGGTTCAAACTTAGAAGTGTTTATTCCGTAAAGCCTTAAATACATTTTGTTTTTCAGATTACTGTTTTTTAAGAAAGATTGTTGCAAAATATCCTCAATCGTTTGTGCTAAAGGAAAATTTGAAACGAACTTAACGTTGTTCCAAAAGAACTCAATATAATCCCCCCGTGAAACTGACGGCAACAACTTTGAAATATATTTACAGTAAGGATTGTTCACCTTATCCCAATTCTCTGAATTTCCACCTAGGGGTGTAAAATACATTTCAAAAACGTTATCCTTCTCCGAGCCTAAATAAACAATCTGCTCGTCAGCAGGAATCTCCTTTTCCCTACCCTCAACAATTAATGAAATCTGTGTGGCGTTTATTCTTTTTACTATGTTTCTAAAATAGTTTACGTGTTCTTGCGCACAGTAATCTGACATTAACTTGGTATAGTTATAAGTTATTTGACGGAGTTTTTCGTGTCCTTCTATCACAATAGCCGTTTGAATAGAATTATTCCCGTTATATCCGTTAAGGTCTATACCGTCAAGGTTAATACTACCCGTCCACACTGCAGCACCGTGCTCTTTTCCATTCCAATCAATATAATTTGATACGGTACAAGTCTTTAAGTGCATCATATCAAAGGCTGATTTATCGCCATACGAAGTCCAATAAGCCGTTCTAGCTATCATATAATCGCTAACAACTTTTTCTCCGTCATAACAGGGGTCGTTTAGGTGGTTCCTAAAATACTCTGTAAAATTGAGGTCTGCAGTCATACCACCTTCCTGCATAACGGCACCACCATCAATATGTCCGATAACTATTACGTTTACACCACGTTTCGCCGCCTCAACTAGCAGATAAACTATTCTGTAATATCCCTCATCGTCATATTCAACGTCGTATAAAGCTTTCATTTTGCCGAAATTTTTACTTTCTCTATCGAGGCACACGCTTGCAACCACCGATATGTGGAAAGAAGTTAAGGTAACGTCTACCCTCTTTTCAGGATATTTAATCTTATAGTCAGTCGCCTGTTTAATCATTATCGCCTGTGCAACGTTAGGGTTGTTCATCGCCTCATCAACTTCTCTATAGAAGATATCAACTGAAACATCATTATCGTTTATATCCTCATATTTTATTGTGCTTCTGCTTAAGAAATTGTTAAGAGGCTCTTCTCCATTATCTGCAATGCCTTTAGAAAAAGGCATAAGAGAAAGAGATAAGGTTGCAATAATAAACGCTAAACACAAAACCGTAAATTTAATAATTACTTTTTTCATATTACTCACCCCTCTCAATATCAATTACACTTCCCTTGCCAGTAATATCAGAAGCAACGAATGTAATCTTTTGAGAATCAAGTCCTCCGTCAAATCTTATAACGGCAGATGCAGCGTTTGAATATATTGCATTTCCACCGTTCGTTTCCGTTGCAGTATTACCTGTGATATCACCTTCTAAAAGTATAAATTCACTTCCTTTTGATGTAATATACAAGAAACCTCCATTTGCCGCACTATTATTCTTTGCAATAGCCTTATCGAGCTGTAGCTTTGCCACACTAGAAAGATAAATAACGCCACCATACATCTTTCCGTCCACAGCCTTGTTGCCTGAAGCGTTGAGAAGTCCAACGCTCATAACGGTATTTTCATAAACATATAATCCACCACCGTTATTAGTTGCAACATTGTCATTTAGCGTAAGTGATGTTATATCTACCGAAGCCTTAGTTGCGTAAATTCCACCACCACCGTTAGCAGTGTTAGCAGTTACCTCACTAGCTTCTTCACCTTCAATTGCAAAAGTAGACGTGTTAACGTAAATTCCACCACCGTTCTTTTCTGCACTATTCTTGTTTACTATAATATCTTTCGCCCTAATAGTGCTAGATGAATATATTGCAACAGCTCCACCGTTAAAGAGCGAAGAATTCTCGCTAAAGGTAACACCGTTAAACACACCCTTAGATTTTGTAAAGTAAACAGCACCTCCACCATATTCTTCATTAGTTGAAGTATTAAGCTTAAATTCTGAATTGTTAATATTAAGCTCAGAATAATTTGCAGTATATATCGCACCACCGTTTTTAGTAGAAGAATTTTCCGTAAAAGTCGTGCCATTAACATAAGCTATGGCCCCTTGTTTTATGTCTGCATCAAGCACGCCATCATCTGATTCAAGTGCTAAGGCTCCACCGTATTTTGACTTGTTTTGAATAAATGAACAATCGTTGAATTCAGATATTCTAACCTTGCCGTCCTTATCCTTATAATAAACGAACACGGCACCACCTTTACTGATTGAACGGTTATCCTTAAAAGTTACACCGTTTGCAAGGACTGCACCAGAGCTATTGATTGCACCACCATTTCCACTGTTTTCAGTATAGTTCCCCTCAAAAATCGTGCCTTTATAAATAACGAAATTAGTTAATGGCTGACCAAATATTGCACCACCCGAAGCCCCCGAATGATTTCCATTAATGTTGACTACGGTGCTATCGTCGTCATCGCCAATAAGGAGAGTAGCATATTGAGAGTTAGGCATATAGATTGCACCACCGTAAGCCGAAGCAGAATTGCCCGTTATATCGCCTTTATAAATGTTAGACGTTCTATAACAGTAAATTGCACCTGCCCTTGCACCCTTATTGTTTGATATTTTTCCACCAAACATATTCATCGTAGACATATTATATATTGCACCACCGTATGAAGATTTGGTGTTTACAGTATCAACACTGCATTCGTTTTCTGTAATTAAGCCACCGTACATGTCAAACGAACCAAAAGTAATCATAACTGCAGAACCACCTGCGGCATCTGCTGATTCCCAAATGGAACCAAAATCAGTAACTATTCTTTCGTTAGCAGTCTTTTTAAAGTTAGTAATCGTCACACCCTCACGCATGATGAGTGTAGAAGAATTGGTAACGTAAAAACAAGAGCCCTTCACTTCGCCCGTAACGTTTATTTTGTTTCCATCAAACACTAAAGAGCCATCCTTTTCCGTTTTAAGCTCCATAGTAACTGTCTTATCCTGTAAAATAGGGTTGTCCCCTGAGGAGTTTTCACCAACAACGAAAAGGTCACCTAAAAAGTCTTTCGCCCTTTTAATAGTATGATTTTCATCGGTATATATAGTGAGATTTTTATAAACGAATAGCGTTTCAGTTACTTCTATATTTGAACCAAGGTAAATTTCCCTTGCGCCTGCTTCAATTCTTTTCTTTAGGCTAGCAAAATCCTCCGTTTTGAGTATGGAAAGCTCTGCAATTACCTTTATAGACTCAGTTATAGTACCTGAAGAAGAGAATTCTTCCCCACTCTCATCTACCCATCTAATGAATTCATACCCCTCCAGTTTGGGGTTTTCAATTTGATATTCACCCGTTTCAGTAACACCTACCTTAGTTTCTTGTTCGCCTATAACTAGTGTAATATAATAGTAAGCGTCTAGTTTTTCTACAATTTTACTCTCGTATTCATGGCATTCCCTACAGTATCTTCTCTCTTCGCCCTCTTCGGTAAGAGTTGCCTCTTTGTAGGTTTCCCATTCACCATACTCGTGTTTATGCCCACACGCGCCAAATATAAAGGCGCTAAGGCAAACAATCAAAATAGTAATTAGTATCAGTTTTACTCTCATCATAATCCTCTCTGCACCACTTATTTTCACGCAGTGTGTTGGTTAATATTTATATGATACCATATTACGACAATTTTCGCAATATTTTTACAAGTTTTTAACCCATAATAAAAAAGGACTGCATTGCAGTCCCCAAAACAAAAAGCACCGATTGGTGCTTTTTTACTATTTCTTTTTATTTGCCATTCTCTTAGTGTATTTACTTCTAATGGGATATACGAAGAGTAAATAGGGAATAAAAATAACCCAACCTACAAGACAGAAAGCCCACCAAATTAAATCGAGCGGTAGCGCAAGAAACCACAATTTGCTGTTAGCAAAAAACCTCATACTCGTAAGCTCTTTTAATTTACAAAAAAAGCTGTCATCCTTAATAGCCATCCTAAGCACCTCCTTAACTATACTTTATTAATGGTTTAATTTATTTACATACATTCTATATCTTTTCGCACAAATTGTCAAGAAATATTTCTTAAAACTCAAACATTTTAACTCCACAGATTAAAATTTTAACAGTTTTTTATAAACAATTGAAAAAAGGCAATATTTGTGATATAGTAGATAGGTACTAAATTTATAAGAAGGTTTTTCTATGAAGGAAATTGATATTAATTCTTGGAAAAGAGCGTCTCACTACAAACTATTCGGAAGCTATGCAAACCCAACCTTCAAGGTTGAGGTTAGGCTTGACATGACTAATTTTATGAAAGATAGACCAAAAGGCGATGGGTTTTTTACCCCTTTCACCTACCTTCTTATGAAAGCTGCAAATAAATTCGAGGGCTTTCGCATAAGATACGTTGATGGAAAAATTATTCTTTTTGACAGTGTTTCGCCAAGCTACACCGTATTTCTAAAAAACGAAAATTTCGCCTTTCAAAAAACCGAATTCACCCCCTCCTACAAAGCATACGCCGAGGCAATGAAAAAGGATATAGAGTTTGCAAAAAATAATGCTCTAACGGAAGACGGAAAAGAATTATATGCCACCAACTACCGTGCAGACCTAATTTATTTATCCTGTCTGCCTTGGATTGATTTTACTTCTACGGATAATCCACTCCCCTATGAGGATAAAATGTCTATGAGTATTCCACGTATAAACTGGGGAAAATGCGTCGAAGAAAATGGCAGGTACGCCATGACCTTATCCCTCACCGTGAACCATGCATACTTAGACGGGTACGAAGCAAGCATGATGCTAAACGCCCTTCAAGAAATGCTAAACGATTGCACCCAATATCTTTAATACAAAAAAGGAAAATACTGGAGATAAATAGATGAAAGGAAAAGTTTTTATCGGCTGGACAATGAGTGAAGCCCTTGCAATATGCGTAAAAAACGAGCTTAGAAAACACGATTTTTACGGTATATGTGGTGGCAGGGAGGGTAGCAACGAGATTTTAGCTGGCATTGGCGCAACCGTAATTAACCAAATGAATAAGTGCAGTAGTGCAATAATGCTCTTTTCAAAGAGGAGCGAGAAGATATATGACGATAATGGCAACTGCGTATTATCTCAAACGCTAAGTCCCAATATGTTATACGAGCTTGGATATTTATCAGGCTCCCTAAACTTAAAAAGAGTGATGGGCGTGTATCTTGACGGTGCGGAAGATTTAGTTCCAACCGATATTAAGGGAGGCTGGCAGGAAACCATCAACACCCAAAACAAAACTAACGAGGAAATCGCAAAAGAGGTCGTTGAAAAGTTCTTGCAAGGTCAATGCAACCTTATAACTGGCAATAAAATGGATTTGATGACGGATATATCAAGACTTCGCACCATAATTAAAGAACACATTAAAAGACCATACTATTACGATGATGAAATTGCATATATTATACTTCTCTTATGCCAAGCATCCTATATGCACGACGAAATGCCAACTGACAAATCGTTAATAGAAGAATTGTATAACACTGATATTACCGATAAAAAGTGCCTTTTAGCAATCAATTCCACTATAGATTATTTTTACGCTTGCGACTCCCTCGTGGAAATTGAATTTAATCAAGGTATGCAACTTCCTGCTAAAGCTTATAAGCGCCTAAAGAAAAATCTTCTTGAATACGTTGACGAAGCTGAGGATATGGAAGATTGTCAGTTCAAATATATGTTCTTAATGATTGCATACGATTATCTCACCTTTATCAATATGATGTACTACGCTGGCGTTGACCCCGAGGATATTGACGACGAGATAATTGAGTTTAGAGAAGAAATGGCGCTTAAATCTATCGAAAATGCCGAGAAATTTATCGAATGTGACGAGAAAGATAACGAGCAAATTGCATTCCTCTACCAGAGTTATACTTATAGAAACCTCGCAATTTTTTATAGAGCAATCGGCAAAAATGAAAAAGCACAAGAGCAGTTCGAGCAATCAATAGAGGTTAGAAAACGCCTTTACAAATATTTCCAGCTTAAAAATCTCAACAAGTCTATTAACGAACAAATTAAAATGGAATATTATCTCTCCTTAAAAGATAACCTTCCCGACGTTGAGGACGACGTTAAGAGAAGACGTATTCGTGAGCTTCGTGAATACATAGAAGAAGTTAACGAGGTTGCATTTAACCGTAAGCACCTAACCAGCGAAATTGAAAGAGTTTTAGGTGAAGTTTCTAAAAATATTAATAGATAAAACAAAAGAACGGCCATCAGTTTGATAGCCGTTCTTTTATTAAGAGCGAGGGATTCGCCCCACAAGGCTTTGGCTTAATATCACGCCTGGATAGCCAAAGGTAGGTGTCTACCTTTTGTCGGCAACCATTTCAATTTTCAATCATCTTTTAGGTTGCCGATTCCTACCCGTTCGAATCCCTCTTTAACTTATCTTTCCAAGAAAAAAAGATGCCATTTAGGCATCTTCTTTTCTTGGCGGAGAGCGTTAGCATAGAAATCCGAATATTTTAATCGCTTTCTTTGATAACTTTTAAATCTTCTTCTTTTACAGGGATTGTTGCAATGTTTGGTAAATCAAACTCTTGGTCAAAACACACAAGCCATTGACCATTAATATTTCTAGGGTCGCAAATCCAACCATCCATCCCTTTGTGAATGCCTTCTTTTGCATATTTTTCTTTTTCTACAATTAATTCTACTCTATCATATTCTTTCATATTATTTATCTCCATATGGTGTTGTCAAAATTATTTTTCCGTTAGGATATACCATCCAACCCGATTGAAAGGTTACATATCCTTCTCTCTCTTTTCTTTTTAATTTAATTTCTATATTTATTCGTTGTCCATAATCATCTAATCTATCCAATTCATAATCTCCAACGGAATAAGCCATTTTTGCTTGCCTAATAAATTCTTGTTGTAAATGCTCTGAATCTATTATACTATATCCCCAAAGTTCAAACAACTCTTTTTTGCTATTTCCCTCTGCAAAAATATATTTCGTGAATTTTTCAATGGGGCACTCTGCCTTTGCCGTTATTGACGGAATATCAACTGTATAACAGTGACAGTTTGGGTGCAAGGGCTTTGGCAGGCATCTGTCTATCACAAAGCAACACCCATTGAGATTCAAACACATTGCACAATGTTTAGATATTGTGCCTTTTATAACGTTTGCACTTTTCTCGACGTTGCTCTCGGCTGCTTTACTTCCTTCGTGTACCCACTGCATCCAATTTATTGAAAATAATTTGTTTGTGTAATCATTTGCTTGTTGTAAATTCATATTACCTCCTTTATGCAGGAATAATATCATCAAATTTACAAAAGTCAACACCTCTATGACAATAAAAAAACCCAACTTGAAAGATGTTCAAATTAGGTTACTAATGGCGGAGAGCGAGGGATTCGCTCCGCAAGGCTTTGCCCTGCTATCACGCCTGGGTAGCAAAAGGTAGGTGACTACCTTTTGTCGGCAACTAATTCTGTTTACTCCCACTTTTAATTTGCCGATACCTACCCGTTCGAATCCCTCTTTAATTTATCTTTACAAGAAAAAAAGATGCACTCTTTAGCATCTTTTTTTCTTGGCGGAGAGCGAGGGATTCGAACCCCCGTGGGCGTGAACCCAAACGGTTTTCAAGACCGCCTCGTTGTGACCACTTCGATAGCTCTCCACAAATTATTCATTATTAAACTTACTCTATATAGAAAACCGTTACACGGTTTGCTACTCCACTTCGTTACGTAGGACTACCGTCCACGACACGCTCTCGCTATGCCACTTCGATAGCTCTCCATAATATAGGCTCAAGGAAAGTTTTTCTTCAAGCCTTATTATTCTACATTATTTAGAGAAAAAAAGCAAGCAAATTTTTACTATTTTTCTAAATCTTCGTATTTTACAAGTTCCACGTCTGACTGACGGAACAATTCTACGGCAAATTCATCAGGATAGCCGTTTTTATAAACAACTTTCTTTATGCCTGAATTGATAATCATTCTTGTACAAATAACGCAAGGTTGGTGAGTGACATACATAACTGCACCCTCAAGGCTAATTCCTAGCTTTGCTGCCTGACAAATAGCGTTTTGCTCTGCGTGAACGGCATAGCAAACTTCTTGCATTGTTCCACTTGCAATATTTCTAACACGCCTTAAGCATTCTCCCCTTTCAGAACAGCTCTCTATCCCTGCAGGAGCACCATTATATCCGGTTGTTAAAACCCTTTTATCCTTAACTGCAACTGCGCCAACGTGTCTATTTTGCTGATAACAGCTTGACCATTCTGCAACAGTTTCTGCAAGCGACATAAATCTTTCATCCCATTTGTTCATAAGTTTTTCCCCTATTTTTTACTTTTATCTTTTTTAACCATTTTTTCAAGCTCTTTCATAAAAGAGGTAGTATCTGTAAAGGAACGATAAACGGAAGCAAACCTAACGTAAGCAACCTCATCAATCTCCTTTAAGCCTTCGCAAACCATTTCGCCAAGCTCCTTACTCGTAACCTCCTGAGCAAGTGAATTATATACCCTTTTTTGAATATCATCTGCAAGCTTATCAATATCCACAGCTGAAACTGGGCGTTTTTCACACGCCTTAATGATTCCAGCCTTAAGCTTATTAAGGTCAAACGTTTGCCTTGCCCCATTATTTTTTATAACAAAAATAGGCGTGTTTTCCACTGTTTCATAGGTGGTAAAACGCTTGCCACACTGAATACACTCTCTACGTCTTCTAATTATGGTTCCGTCCTCAGCTGACCTAGAGTCTATAACCTTACTATCAAGACAACCACAGTACATACATTTCATAAAATTTCTCCTTATCTCGTAAAAAACTTAAAATAATAAAACTTTGTTCTTCTGCACACACTATCCTTAAAAGTTAAAGGAAGCAATATGCATATTCTACTTATAATAGTGTTAATAACCTATCTCGTTGCCATCAATTTTTACGGGGTATTAATACTCAACTTTCAAAAGCGTGACACAGAAGATGGCGATGAAGCACACAACGTTAGCGATATCAAGTTACTTCTCACCGGTGCCCTTGGTGGGGCTATCGGAATATATGTAACTATGTTTGTGCTAAAATATCGTTTAAGAAGTTTTTTCCTAATGATTTTGCTTCCCATAATGATTGCAATAAACGTTTATATTGCCATATCACTATTTAGGGGAAACTATAATTTCTTTACTGTTTAGGTAGTGCATTTATAACATTAGGGATAGCAGAAATTAAATCTGAAGCCGTCATAGTATATTCGTTTCCGAGTTCCTTAACCTCATCCCCAATCATTCCAAACAAAAGCGTAGCAACTGCAGCACCCTCTGCACCAGACAAACCTCTAGCAAAAAGTCCTGCTAAAATACCAGAAAGCACGTCTCCACTGCCAGCCTTTGCCATACCTGGATTGCCGGTTGTATTAATAAAGGTCATAACCCCATCAGAAATAACGCTAAAAGCACTTTTCATAACCACGGTAACACCGTATTCTTTAGCAAACTTCTTTGTTTCTTCTACGGGGTTATCAATCACCCTTTCTTTATCGCATTTAATTAGCCTAGCGAATTCACCGACGTGTGGAGTTAAAACGACTTCACATTTTTTATTTTTTAAAATATCTACGCCGAATTTTGCTAAAGCGTTAAGCCCGTCTGCATCAATAATTAATTTACCTTGATAGTTGTTGAGGAAATACTCCACTATCTTATAGGTTTTTTGAGAAGCAGTCATTCCCATGCCGATAGAAATTGCGTCAAGGGTTAAAAACTTAGATAATTCAGCTTCGTTAACGTTATCCCCATTGTCAATAGAAGACACAATGCATTCAGGACAAACTGCAAGTGCAGTATTAATTAAGCTCTCTGGAACGGCTAAATAAGAATAGCCTGCCCCCATCTTAAATGCCGTAAGCGCATTATATGCAAGAATAATACTGCCAGGATATTCCTTGCTTCCACCAACAACTCCAGCCTTACCGAAATCACCCTTATTAACGTTTCTCTTTCTATCCTTAAAGTATTTGCCGATATCCTTTGGTCTAAGTCTGTGGGCAACTGAATCATCCCAAATACTTATGCCTATATCTTTAGAAACTATTTCTCCAGAATAATCAGGTCCGTCGTTCAAAAATTGCCCAAGTTTTAATTCCTGAATTGCAACGGTTAAATCAGCTTTAACACAAACGCCCATAACCTTGCCGTTATCAGCGTTAAGCCCACTTGCAATATCACAAGAAACAACGTACGCACCAGAGGAATTTATCCTTTCTATCGCCTCTTTATATTTACCAGTAACCTCTCTATTTAAGCCCGTTCCAAAAAGACAGTCCACAATAATATCAAACTTCTTTTCAAACAACTTAAATATCCCATTTTCCACGTTTATCGTTGCAACGGAAAAACCGTGGCGTTTAGAAAGCAATTCAGCAACAATCTTGCCGTCTGCACCGTTGTTGCCCTTTCCAATACACACTAAAACCCTACCACCGAAGAAACGCTTTGTAATCTCCTCTGTCAAAGCAACGCCTGCCCTTTCTATAAGCGCATCGTGTGGAATGCCTAGCTTATTTATGGTGTACTCGTCTGCAACGCGCATTTCCTTTGCCGTAAGTAATCTTTCCATTATTCCTCGTCCCTTATCTTTGAAATTGCCCTATCGATATCTTCAAAGAGATACCCCTTTCCTGCAAGATAGCGATAAGTTTTGGCATAATTCTCTTTTGTCTTTTCTTTACCCTTTAAGTGTTTTAGTGCAAGATTGTAAACGTTATCAAAATTGTCTATGCTATCATTAGTTTCCTCAAAAGCAAGGATTACATCTTCTTTTCTAACCCCTTTCATCATAAGTTTATACTCAATAAGTTTACGACCCTGAGTTTTAGAATACGCCTCAATGTATCTCACCGAATACTCCTTATCATCTATTAGTCCATACTCAGTAAGCTTTTCTAAAACAAAGTAAACCACTTCTTCTAGATAACCTTTTGACAGCAAATACTCTTTAATCTGTTTCCTCGTTTTTATCGATTTAGAAATATAATCGAGAGACTTAGCTAAAGCTTTTTGCCTTTCAGTTTCACTTAAAATTTCACCAAGCTTTTTCGCATCTAGTTCCATTCCAACCTTTAGATGGTTTTTAACAATCGTTTCGCTTGAGACACCTGAAAAGAACTTGTTATCTAAATATAAGTTATAACGGTTTTTATCTTTTTTTTGAACTTCAATAGCTGTTATGACAGACATAATCACACCTTAAAAGCGTAGTATCCGTATGACTTTTCTTGCACCACGTCTTTTCCTTTATATAGGTCTGAAAGTTTTTGCATAAACTGCCCTTCGCTACCTTCATTTTCTAATTTTACTGCAAGCTTTACCCTAACGTCGTTTTCAAAAACGGTATCGAGAATGGGGATTTGCAAACGCACAACGAGGTTATAAAGTTTTGAATATTCATCGTAATCAGTTAGAATTTCAAGGAACACAACCCTACACATATTTGAAACCTCAGCAAGCTTTACGCATTCCGTAACAGCCCCACCGTAAGCTCTCGCAAGACCACCCGTACCAAGCTTTATCCCACCGAAATATCTAGTAACAACTGCCACGGTCTTTTTAAGCCCACTCCCCTTTAACGCATTAAGCATAGGGAGCCCTGCCGTGCCTTGTGGTTCTCCGTCATCGGAAAATTTTTGTACGAGTCCCTTTTCATCCGCTATATATGCATAGCAGTTGTGGGTGGCAAGAGAGTGCTCTTTTTTTACCTTCTCTATAAACTCTCTCGCCTCATCCTCATTTTCCACGTGGGAGAGTTTGCAGATAAATTTAGAACGTTCAATGATTTCAAGTCTCTCTGTCTGCCCCTTTACCGTTAGGTATCCAATCATTTTAACACAATCTTAATATGAACCTTTTTACCCTTATGAAGGATAAACTCACCTTTTCCCTTAACAGTATCAGGAATTTTAGCGAACGCATCAGTAACCTTAGCGTCGTCAATAGAAACGCCACCACCTTCGATAAGCCTCTTTGCTTCGCCCTTAGATTTAGCCTGACCTGCTAAAACGAGTACGTCGGAAATAAACTCCGTTTCTTTACCAACCTCCACTGTGGGCATATCGGAAGCGTTTCCACCACCGAACGCTGCCTTTGCTTGACGTTGTGCTTCTAACGCTTTTTCCTCGCCGTGAACAAGCTTCGTTACTTCAAATGCAAGGCGTTCTTTTGCCTTGTTCATTCTTTCATCATTATATTTAGTGAGCTCTTCAATCTCCTCTAATTCCATAAAGGTTAAAAGTTTCATACACTCGTTAACCTTAACATCCTCAACGTTTCTAAAATACTGATAGAAATCGTAAACCGAGCATTTATTTTCATCAAGCCAAAGCGCACCCTTTTGCGTTTTGCCCATTTTCTTTCCCTCGCTGTTTAAGAGGAGAGTACAAGTTAAACAGAATGCACTCTTTTGCTCCTTTCTTCTAATGAGATCAACGCCTGCAAGCATATTACTCCACTGGTCGTCGCCACCGAGCTGAAGCATACAGCCGTAATTTTGATTGAGATACAAAAAGTCGTATCCCTGCATAAGCATATAGTTAAACTCAAGGAAGGTCAAGCCCTTTTCCATTCTCTGCTTAAAGCATTCTGCAGTGAGCATTTTGTTAACGGAAAAATATGCGCCTATATCACGAATAAAGTTAACGTAGTTAAGGCTCATAAGCCAATCTGCATTGTTTGCAATAATTGCTGCGTTCTCTCCCTCGAAATCAATAAACCTTGACATCTGCTTTTTAAAGCAGTCAACGTTATGCTGAATAGTTTCCACCGTCATCATTTGGCGCATATCGCTTCTACCGGAGGGGTCACCAATCATAGCCGTACCACCACCGAAAAGCGCGATAGGCTTGTGTCCGAATTTTTGCATCCACGCCATTGCCATAATTGGAATATAATGACCTATATGAAGGCTGTCTGCCGTGGGGTCAAACCCTATATAAAATGGCACACTTTCTTCACTAAGCTTTTTAACAAGTTCATCTTCGTAAATAGTTTGTTTAACAAATCCTCTTTCTTTAAGCACGTCAAATACGTTTTTCATATCTATCTCCTAGCCGTTAATTTTTATATCGAGTGATTCTCTAATAATCCTTTTGCCTTCCTTAAGGTCGCTAATAACCCCATAGGCAAGCATTTGAGCAATAAGGTTACCAGTTGCCGTTGCTTCAACCGGACCTGCAACAACCTCCCTACCTGTATATTTTGCCGTCAACTCGTTGAGAAGAGTGTTTTGGCACCCACCTCCAACGATATGTATCTTATCAAATTTTTTCCCCGAAAGGTTTTCAAGCGTTTCTATCGTTTCCTTATAGCTTAAAGCAAGGCTTTGATAGATACAAAGTGCTATCTCACCTACGGTTTCTGGGACTTGCTGGTTAGTTTTTCTGCAATACTCCTTAATAGCCTCAATCATACTGTCAGGAGCAAAGAAAGACTGGTCGTTAACTTCAACCACACTATTAAAGCCTTCTGCACGCCTTGCTTCATCAGCTAGGTCAACAAAGGAATATTTGTCGTTATATTCCTTTTTAATACACTGAATCATCCAAAGCCCCATTATGTTTTTAAGAAGCCTTATTTTCTTATTATATCCACCCTCGTTAGTAAAGAGCCCGTCTTTAGCGTCAAGCGTGCAAGCAGGAGTATCCGTTTCAATGCCCATAAGCGACCAAGTACCACTTGAAATGTAAAGGGGTTGTCGTCCGTCCGTAGGAACAGCCATAACGGCACTTGCCGTATCGTGGCAAGCAGGAAGGCAAACCACTGCGTTAAAGCCAACCTCCCTTGCAATTTCCTCTTTTAGTGAACCCACTTTAACACCAGGCTCTGATAAGTGAGCAAAAATTTCTTTATTATATCCTAGCTTTTCAATAATCTCATAATCCCAATCACGAGTGGTCGCATTAATTAAACCAGAAGTAGAAGCTATCGTATATTCGTTAGATTTAATTCCAGTAAGTAAAAAATGCAAATAATCGGGTGTGAACAACAAGGCTTTTGCCTTTGCTAATTTACCTGTTTTCTTATCACTATAAAGCTGATAAATAGTGTTATATATTTGCTTTTGAATTCCCGTTCTAAAATAAGCCTCCTCCTCTAAAACTAAGGAATTAACCTCCTCCATAACTGCGAGCGTGCGTTCGTCTCTATAAGAAAAAACCTCGTCAATGAGCTTATCATTTTCATCGAGAAGCGCGTAATCAACACCCCAAGTATCAATGCCAAGGCTAACCGGAATTTTACCAATTTCCTTACACTTTTTTAAGCCTTCAACAATGCTTGAGAACAAACCATCGATATCCCAAACGAGCTTGCCGTCCTTTTTCACGGCACCGTTTTTGAAACGATAAATCTCCTCAAGAACAAGCTTGCCACCTTCGATAGAGCCCAAAATATGCCTACCAGAAGAAGCCCCGATATCTATTGCTAAAAAATACTGTTTTTCCATAAATACCCCTATATGTTCGGTTAGAACGTTATTATACCTACTACATATTATATAACAATAACAGTGTTAAGTCAACGAATAAACGGAATTTAACCCCGATATAAAGACAAAAAACGCAAAAATTTTTGCGTTTTTAAATAGTTTGTTTATAACTGATTAATTTCGTCTTTACATTATGGAATTTTTATAAAGTTTTTTATTTGTGAAGCAGTAAAGTTAATATTCACCTTAAACTCTTTAGCATCCTTAATTATCTCCGTTTGAGGGGGCGTTTCCAAATAGAAATACTCGCCTAAAAGTTTAGCAAGGTCTGTCTCCATAAGCTTAATGAAATCATCTTTCAGTCTAAGTCTATCGCTGTTAATAACCGTCTCAACGCGCATAAGCTCCGTTTTGTTCTTTTTCATATTCCCCTTTTTATACTCCTTCTAATACTACCAAAAAACCCTGAATATTTACCCGTTACGTCAAAAATTTTTGAAGTGTTTTTCAATAAATTGCTCGCCAAAATTTTATACGCCTTATAAGAATCACTACGTCTAGAGAGAGCATATCCACCCGATAAAAAAACCTCGTCCTCCTCTGGGAGAACGCCCAAAAGCTCTGCCTTAAGCAAATCTTTAATGTCTGACGGCATCATCATTCTATCACTCATAATAAGGTCGCCTCTAGCTCTGTTCACAACAAGCTTAATGCTTTCAGGTTTATAACTTTTTAGCACGGTTATTACTTTATCGGCATCCCTAAGACTTGTAAGTGCCGGTGTAGCGACCACTATCGCTTCATCAGAACAAGATACGGCACGGTGAAATCCTATATCTATACCTGCAGGGCAATCAATCAACACAAAGTCAAATACTGCGTCAAAGCTGTTTATAATAAGCTTAATTTGTTGTCCACTCACTAACGAACCTACACCCAGACTTCCCGATGGAAGCACAAACAAATTCTTGCGTTCACCGTCCTGAATGAGCGCCTGCTTTGCCCTACACCGTCCTTCGATTATATCCTGCATATCATATACAATTTTATTCTCCACACCCAAAACCACGTCTAGGTTGTTGAGCCCAAAATCTACGTCAATTAGAACTACCCTTGCTCCAAGGTCGGACAGTGCCCTACCAAGATTGGCAGTGAGCGTAGTTTTGCCTACTCCACCCTTGCCGGAAGTTATTACTATTTTTCTTGCCACTTTATTCTCCTTACGTAAAATAAATTAGCAAAAAAAATATCGTGCATTTTAGGAAATAACCAAAAAATACACGATATATTGTCTAATTTTAACCCGAAAACTAAAAACTAATTTTCTATACTCACTTTTTTAAGAACGTCCTTATCCCCGATAGCAATTCCACCACCTAGTGCAACGGAATACATCCCGTCCTCTGCAACACTAACTTTAAGTCCTAGCTTGTCGGTATAATACTTTTCCAATCCATAAGCACTTGAGCCTATTCCCGAAACGTACACGCCAGACCTTCTTATTTCTGAAGCCGTTTCCGGAGGAAGCTTCTTAATAACAGTCAGCGCAATGTCTGCAATCGTATCGTAATAATTTTTAATGGGAGTTACAATGTCACCAGCCCTAACGTTAAGAGTTTTAACTTCTCCGTCGGCAGTGCTCCTTCCACTAACAATAGCAGAAAGCCCGTCACCCGGGTCAAGACTTCCAATCTCTCTTTTTAGCTTCTCTGCCGTTTGAAGCCCTATCTGTACCCCAAAACGTTCGGCAACGTAATCAATAACGTCAGCACTAATCTTGTTTGAGCCAAAATTAATGGAAACGCCTGAAATTACCCCCGAAAGAGATAAGGCTGCAAGCGAGGTCGTTCCACCACTCATATCTATAACAAATCTTGCAGAAGAATCGGTAAGCGCAATTCTTTGACCGAGTGCAGAAAGCACAGGCTTTTCAGCAAAATAAACCTTGCCAATACCAACTGCAGAGGCAATCTTTTTATATTTTGCAAGAATTTCAGCAGTTGCGCCACAAGGCACGCCAAAGATTGCAGTACAGCCTATAAGCTTACTTCCGTAGCCAACCTTTTGCAAAAAACCCAAAAGTAATTCAGTAGCTACCTTTTCGTTAACTATTTCCCCCTCAAAAACAGGGAATACAATTCTCGTATCCTTTGCCGTTTTACCTATAAGCTTGTAAGCTTCTTTCCCCATAGCCTTAATACCACAAGAAGCATTATCCTCTACTGCTGCAACAGTAGGTTCGGAAAGTACTAAGCCACTTCCAAGCCTATATATGTTTGTATACGAACTATCAAAATCGATAGCAAATTTAACAGATGCCATACGTCTCCTTAAAAACAAACGCCGTGAAGCCACAGCGTTTGCCATTTATTAAAGTATTTCAAGATTCTTTCTGAAAATCTTTCTAAAGTCAGAGCCGACTTCCATACCCGAATTAATCTCTAAGGTAGCGTCACCCTCAACCTCTGTTTTCATTATAACTGAATCGCCTAAGATATCGCAATTCACACCTTTAACAACACCCGAACAGCTTCTATCAAAGCAGGTCGCAATGCGCAAAATTATGCCCATCATTCTCACTGCCAAAACGTCATCATCGGTCAAAAGGTCACGATATCTTGACCACTCGATAGCACTTATATCGTCAATCCCCGTGCTAGAAGCAACAAAGGATGCCATTGCCAAATCCCTATGCGTTATACCGTATATGTTAGAATTTAAAATTACATAAGCACTATGTTTTTCAAAGTTGTAAAAACCAATCTTTTTACCCGTTTCATAAAGGTATGCTGCAACCTTTAAAATCTTTAGATATTGTCTAGGGAATTTATGCAATACTCTAAGTTGCTTGAAAAGCTGAACAGAAAGAGAAACAACCTGTTCAACGTGCTTTTGGTCACACCCGTAAAATTCAGTAATGTTACTGAGACTGTAAGTCAAAACGTCAGAAATAGGCTTATCGCAAGTAGAGGGCACGGCATAATTGAACATAATGCCAGTTCTAAGTCCACTGCCAGAGATTATAATATCACCGAGGTTCATATATTTTTTAAATGCAGAAATTGCCGCAAACGCTGCAGGAAGAATATCTGCCCTACCAGAAGAGAGCCCTTTAACCTTTTTCTTTCTATCCAAGTCAAGACTCTTTATCAAGTCGTAAACGTGATAAAAATCATCGTCGTGAACAACGTAATTATGCAAGGTTTTAAGTGGATATTTTCTCATAATCTTAGTCATACGACAAAGATTTCTGAAAGACCCACCAACACCTATAAACTGAACCTCAGGGTCAACTTCCTTGAGCCATTCTATTTTTGAAAGTTGTTCAGTAAAGAATTCCTCCACCTTTTTCACCTGTTCGTCGGGAGTAAGCCCTTCGCCAGCAAAAAGTTCCGTTAGAGTAATTGCACCGAAAGGTAACGTTTCGTAATTTAGTAGGTTGCGCCTATTATAGTAAACAATTTTGGTGCTACCCCCACCTATTTCAAGAATAATGCCTTTAGGCAAGTCCATAGTGTTGATTACACCACGGTAAACGTACATAGCCTCTTCTTCAGCGCTCAATACTCTGAGCTTAATTCCACAAGTTGCACTAACCTCATCTAAAAAGCTGCGCTGATTTTTTGCCCTGCGAACTGCGGCAGTAGCAACAGCTATGATGCGTTCAATTCCGTTAACGTCGCAAAGCTTACGAAACATTTTTAATGTATTAATCGTTTCTTGAATTCTAGCTGGTTTTAAAAACCCGTCTTTTTCCATACCCTCGCCTAAACGGGGTGCTTCTTTTAACTGATCTACGATTTGAAAATGTCCGTTATCTAGAACGTCTATTAAGAGTAATCGTGCCGTGTTTGATCCTAGGTCAATTAATGCGATTCTTTCCAATTGTCTCCACCATCTTTTATTTTTTGCTTAATTATATCACACCTTTTTCCGTTTGTATAGACCTTTCTTAAAATTTTGTGCATTTTTTTTGAAAATTTTTTTCACACATTTCATTATTTTTGAAAGTGTATCTTTTTTAGGTATTTACTGCCTTTTTTTTCTATTTTTTTAGATTTTTAACTAAAATAATTTGCACAAAAATATCATTCCCCTTTTTTCCTCAGTGCAGTTATAAATTGAAACACCGAAAGCAAGGATAAAAAACCTCCAAAAAATCTTTTTAGAGTGTCGCCTTGCATTGATTTTGCTAGATGATAGCCAATTACACAAGTTAAAATCCCCGCAATTATTATAAACAAAACGTCCCTAAAAACCACGTATTTGTTTTTAATATGGATTATCAACGATACCGTTGCCATTGGCAGAAAACTTATTAAATTTGCCGCTTGAGCAGAATGTTGATTAACGTTGTAAAAAATGGTTAGAAGTGGTATTAAAATAGTACCGCCACCCATACCCATTCCACCTAATACACCCCCTAAAATTCCAGCAAAAGCGTACCAAACAAATTCCATAAACCCTCCCTTAAAAAACAAGCATTTTTAACCCTGCAGCAGCCATAGCTATTGAAAAAATTATGCTAATCCACTTGCCGGAAAGCTTATTCAGTGCTAGAGCACCTAAAGTACCTCCTGCCGTAACGCCAATCGCTGTCGGAATAGTCAATGCTAGGTCCAAGCTTTTATTTGAAGCGTATAAAAGTCCACTAACTATCGACATAGGCAAAATAATTAGAATTGCCGTTGCGTGGGCTTTCTTTGGCTCCATCTTAAGAAAATAGGTAAGCAGTGGAACTACAATCATTCCTCCCCCTCCCCCAAAAAGCCCGTTAATGAAGCCTGCAACAGCACCTGTTAAAACACATTGCATCTTTTTTGCCTTTTCGGCTTCGTTTTCATTTTTTACTTTTTGAGCTTTGCGCCCCTCTATTTCGTAGTTCATACAAGATATTTTGCGCAAAATAACTTTTTTTACAAAACTTTTTTTCCTCTTTTCTAATAAACCCCTTTATTACGATTGATTTTTGTTTCAAAATGCTATATAATATGTTTACGTTTTGTTTAAAACAGTAAAAAAATCGGGCAGAACTTCTGCCAGTGATAAAAGGTGAATATATGACGAGATTTTTTAACTCAAGCATCAGAACCAAATTGATTGTACTTCTTTCTGTACTTTGCTTGCTTTTTTCCTGCATAGGTCTCTATGCGTGTGGCGAAGTGATGGACGTTGAAGACCCTACCTATTCTACGAACGAAGAAACGGATGACGTTCTCATTAAAAACGCATCCTTTAATATCGGAACGTACGGTACGGAGCTTAAGAATTACCCTATCGCATCTCCAAACAGCTGGACAAAAGCTCAAACGGATAACGGCTCTACTTCCTCATCGGTTAGCTCCGGTACCGTTGATACTGCCGAAGACTCATGGGACGTTCTTTTAAGGACTTTATATTCCGACAGCGACTTTGCTTCATACTTAAAAAATATGCACAATAAAAACAAAAGCGAAGAAGATGACGAATTTTCTGATAGCAAGATCGAGGATGCAATTCGCAAGGAAAAGGGCGACGACAAGTACGAAGTATCCAAAGAGGAAATTACTGAGTACGCAATTAAAGAATACGTTAAGAAAATGTATTCAAACCCAGGAAAAAGTCCCGAAGCAAAAGATGATTATATCTATATGCTAAACAACATTGGTAAATCAGCATACTACCAACTTGGTTTAGCACAAAAAATCACCTCATCCTCAACCGTTACTATGGAAAAGGATAAGGTTTACGCAGTTTCCGTGTGGGTTAAAACGGTAAATCTTGACGGTCAAGGCGAAATCGGTGCAAATATTCGTCTAACCAACAGTTTCGATTCTAAATCACAAGCAGAATATCGCATTAGCAATATCGTTGCTAACGAATGGACCAAATACACCATTTACGTTAAGTCAGACGTAGAATATACCGGCACTTTCACCTTAGTGCTTGGTCTTGGATACGGCAATGGCGATGCAAACGCAACAGATTACTATACTGAAGGTACTGCATATTTCGACGATATCACCATTACCGAAACGGATGCTAAAGATTTCACCGAAACTTTAACTGCTGACTATATGGTTCTCGGTGGAGAAGACCCAGTAAATGCAAACCTCGTTAAAAAAGCAGACACTCACTATACTTGCCTTTACGAAATGAATTTTTCTAGAGAAGAAGATGGTTATCTCAAAGCTTTGACCAGTCCTACCGTTACAAGTGCATTCACCACTTCTAACGTTATCGGCGAAAACGGTGCTATAACCTCTGAAAACAAAGTAGGTGTTGGCGAAAGCACTCAAACTCTTACCGACAATAATGATGGCTCTTACACGATGGCTGTTAACAAAGCTTCAGCTACCATCACCTTGAAAGACGACTCTTTCTCAATCGTTAACGATGAGTACGCGCTCATCTCATTCTATCTAAAGAACGAGCTTATCGCTCCTGCAGACACCAATGTTTACGTTGACGTTATGGACGAATATAAGGGTTCAACCGTAAAGAGAGCAGCTGTTATAAACGTTGCAGAACCTAGCGACAACTTTGCTAGATACGTTCTTATCATTAAAAACAACTTCACCAACGAAACCACCCCTAGAACATTCTACCTCAACATTATCGTTGGTCCTAACGACGTAGCAAGTGTTGTTTACAATTCAGATTTCTCTACCGGTACCGTAACCGTTAAAGATTTCAAAATAGCAAAAGACTCACTCGATAGCGACAAGGCTACAGAAGATTTTGAAAACATTTACGACTTCTTATCAGACAAGGCAACGGCTACCGTTGCGCTTCACGCAGGATATGAAAACGAATATACTGAAGAGACTGAAGCTAGCTCTTATAAATTCTCTACTCGCCCCGGTAACTTCGGCGATATATTAACTAACCCAACTGCCGTTCAAAACTATACTGGTATCGTTCCCAACCACACCTATATCACCTCTAATGACGACGCTGAAACAAAGGTTGACACCAGAATTGGAAAAGGAACGACTGACGGCGTAGCTGGTCTTATCAATACGAAATATTTAGACAAATATACTGACGCAAACGAAATTAAAGAAGAACTTGGATTTAACACTGGTGACGACGATATGCAACTCGTTATGATTAATAACAAGACTGCAGGTCACTACGGTTTCGTTGGAAACAAACTTTCCTTAAGCACAAACTCTAACGGCGTGGTTAGTGTAACCTTGAGAGTATGCGAAGGCGCAACTGCTTACGTATATCTTGCAGACGTTTCTGGAACGGAGAAAAACGTACTCACATTTGACTCGTTCACCGTAAATACCGACGTTGTTAAAGGCGTAGCAAAAAACACTGAAATTGACGGAAGCGCACTTCGTTACGAATTAAAAGTTACTAACGATATGATGAATGCTGACGGATTTGTAACAGTAAGTTTCTATCTCGGTACCGGCGCAACAGCTAAATCCTTCCGTGTTGAAGTATGGAATGGTGCAAGAGACGGTGAATCTACCACGGCAAGCCAAGGCTATGTTTTCGTAAAGGAAATTTACACCTCTACCTCTAACGGATTTAACGAGGGTGCTTCTTGGAATTCAACCTTTGCAACTGCAGGTAACCCCTTATACGATAATCACAAAGCTTCGTTTGATAAGCTCATTGCTTACGAAAGACAGCTCTCTGATGTTGAAATCAAGTACAACAAAGAATATCCTGACAGCACGATATCCTACTCCCCCAACTACGTATGGGCTCAAAGCAAAACTGTTGTCTACGGTGTATTAAATACCATCGACCCTGTTGCAACCGACCCGTATGCAGACGTTGAGGAGGAAGAAGAATCTTCTGCTGGTTGTGCTGCTGAAGCTGACCCCTCGACCTTCTGGCTCTCATTCTCATCAATCGTACTTGCAGTAATTCTCTTCGCTGCTATAATCGTTCTTATTCTTAAGAGAAGCTTAGCAAAGAGAAAGGCTAACAAGAGTGACGCACTCTCCCACTACAAGGTAACAAGCCGTATCAGAAAAGCTCCTAAGAGCGAAAAACTTGAAGATACAGAAATTCAAACTAATGAAGAGAAAGAAGAATCTGTAAATGCTGAAGAAGTAGTAGAACAACCTACTGAAGAGAATGCTGAAGAAGCAAATTCTAACGAATACGTTTACGGTGAAGTTCAGTCCTTTGGTGATGAAAGCACCGAAACAACGGAAGAAAAAGCTACTGAAGTGGAAGAAAAGCCTACTGAAGACGAAAGCAAATAATTAAAAATTTAAAGACTAAAAACGGAGCATTGTTATGCTCCGTTTTTTACTTTTCTTTTTTCTAGCAATATGCATTCTGCCCATTAGAATACCTTTTTATTTTTTACGCATATATATAATGTATGGCGACAATCGTATTGACGGGAGGAGGCACGGCAGGACATTGTATTCCCCACCTTGCCCTTCTACCCTACTTAAAAAATGATTTTAAAAACATATATTATATTGGAAGTGAAAAGGGCTTAGAAAAAGATATTATTGAAAAGGAAAATATTCCCTTCTTCTCCGTCCCCTGCGTAAAATTTAGAAGAAATTTAAGCCTAAAAAATCTCTCTATCCCATTTCTTATGCTTGCGGGAATAACTAAGGCTGGAAAAATATTAGATAAACTCAAACCAAACGTTGTATTTTCAAAAGGAGGCTACGTTGCAATTCCCACCGTTATTGCGGCAAAAAGGCGTGGCATACCAGTTATCTCGCACGAAAGTGATTATTCAATGGGGCTTGCGAATAAATTTCTCTCTAAATATTCTAAAAAGGTACTAACCTCCTTCCCAGAGACTGCAAAGGAATGCAAAAACGGAGAATATTTAGGAAGTCCAATTAGAACAAATTTATATAAGGTTTCACGAAAGGAACTTCTCTCCTCATTCGGCTTTTCAGGAAACAAACCAATATTGCTTATTACAGGTGGTAGCCTTGGCGCAAAAAAAATTAACGGGGTGCTTAGAGAAGCTCTTCCTGACCTATTAAAAACGTACGACATTATCCACATTTGTGGAAAAGGCAATCTTAATGAGAAAATTAAAGATAACGGCTATTTCCAAACAGAGTTTATATCGAATATGTCTTATGCGCTTTCACTTTGTTCGCTATGCGTTACTCGTGCTGGCGCAAACACCCTCTTCGAGCTTTTAAGTATGGGTATACCCAGCATACTAATTCCTCTACCCAAGGGCGCTTCAAGGGGCGACCAAATTGAAAATGCCACCTATTTTCAAAAGTTAGGTCTAGTTTCCGTTCTTCCACAAGAAGCTTTAACAAAGAATTCTCTTATTTTAAGCATCAATGCCACATACCACGCTAGAAACACAATCAAAAAAAATCTGGTGCTTCACCCTGTAAGAGATAAAAGTCGCCAGATTTCTAGAATTATCGCTGATTACAAACGCTAAACATTTTTTGATAAAAGTTTTCTCGCTCACCAAAGCTTGCATAGATACCACTACTTGCTAGTGGTTTTTCTTTTAATACTTCCTCCGTTATCACTCTGTTATTGCGAGAAATGGTTGTAACACTACTTAAACTCCTTTTATCAAACAACACCATTATAATCTTTTCAAACATATCTATTTCCTCCTTACGCGTATATAATAACCGCATATTGCGACAACCGTATGTCATATTTAAGTTAATTATTAAAATGTGTTGACTTATTTTTCTAGTTGTTTTACAATATGAGCGTAAGGAGAAAAATATTATGAAATTTGAAATAATGCTTTCAATTTTATTCGAACTTTTATCTAGAAAGACTGTGTCTGCAAGATATCTAGCTGAAAAATACGAGGTTAGCACAAGAAGTATTTATCGCTATATTTCAGCATTAGAATCGGCTGGAGTTCCCTTGTATAGTGTTCAAGGTAAGGGTGGTGGCTTTTCACTAATTGATACCTATAGGCTTTCCTCTACTTTTTTAACAAAAGAAGAGTTTGAGAGAGCAATAAACGCCCTTACAGGACTAAAAGAAGGCATAAACGATAAAATACTTGAGGGCGTAATCACCAAGCTTAAAGCATCCGTTAAATACGAATATAGTGGCTTTGACGTTAAAGGTGGCAACCTTATTATCGACGCAGGTCCTTGGGGTGACGCCGTGGGCTACAAAGCCAAACTATCCCTTATCCAAAAAAGTATTGATGAGAGTTTACCACTGGCTATCACCTATCACGACAGAAACGGCACCATATCGGAAAGGACTATAGAGCCACACGTTATAGTGTTCAAACAAGGGCTCTGGTACGTTTACGCATATTGCAGAGAAAGGGAGGCGTTTAGATTCTTTAAAACGGGAAGAATTGAAAAGGCAAACCTACTAACTACAAATTTTAAGCGACGCGATATCGACGGTAACGATTTGCCTCTAAATTGGCACGATAGTGTTCCTTGTGAGGAAATTAAGCTTTTGATTGACAAATCGGTTTTGTCCGACGTTGAGGAGTGGCTTGGCGTAGAAAACGTTTTTAGCGAGAAAGGTAAATTTGTTGCCTACGTAAAGCTTCCCTATGATATGGGGCTAGTTTCAAAGCTAATGAGCTTTGGCAAGAAAATAACCGTTTTATCGCCTCAAAAACTGATTGACGAAATAAAATCTTCTGCAGAGGAGCTTCTTAAAAATTATTAAGATATTAAAAACCCGAAGTTTAATATGTAAACTTCGGGTTTTTTATTTTGTTTTGATATTATAAGCGCTTAAGAATTTCATCTAAAGTTTCGTCCATAGGAACGTTAACAGAAAAACTCTTATCCCTTGCAACTATTTCTGTAGTGCCTTGTTTAACGTTTCTAGGGCTGACAATAACCCTTAGTGGAACACCTAAGAGGTCAGCGTCGGAGAACATAATGCCGGCACTAACGTTTCTATCGTCATAAATAACCTCAACGTTTCTCTTTTGTAATTCTTCATATAGCTTATCTGCAAAAGCCTTAACCTCCTCGTTGTCGGGGCGAACAGCACATAGATGCACCTGATAAGGTGCAATAGCCTTAGGCCAAATTGGACCATAATCATCGTGATGAACTTCGCAAATAGCAGCGGCAAGACGCCCAACGCCAATTCCGTAACAGCCCATAATAGGATATTGCGCCTTTCCGTTGCTGTCAATGTAGGTCATTTCCATAGACTTAGTATACTTTGTGCCAAGCTGGAATATGTTGCCGACTTCAATTCCTCTAGAAATCGTTATTGCTTTTTTGCCACAAATGGGGCAAATTCCACCCTCTTGAATCTTAGCAAAATCGTGATACTCTATATCGCTTAAATCCCTGTCCATATTGAGCCCAGAATAGTGATAATCCACCTCGTTTGCTCCACACACAACGTTGTTTAAGCCCTTTAACGAATTATCATAAAGCACGATAAAGTCGCCCTTAAGACCTACGGGACCGATAAAGCCTGCATTCAAGCCACAATCTTCGGTAATTACTGCAGGATGAATTTCAAAACCTAAAAAGTTAGTAAGTTTGGTTTCGTTAACTTCTAAATCGCCACGCAAGAATAGTACAACGTATTTATCGTCCGAATTGCGCTGATAAACAACAGCTTTAGCAGACCTTTTTGCGTCGCTATTTAAATAGTTACAAACCTCTTCAATAGTGTGCTTTTCGGGGGTATAAACTTTTTTAAGTTCTTTAGAGGGGGCGTTTTCGCCATTGTCTACAATGTTTTCAGCAGCCTCGAGGTTAGCTTTATATCCACACTCCGAACAAATTGCAATAGAATCTTCACCAATGCCAGTTAAAAGCATAAATTCGTGAGAAATGTTACCACCCATCATGCCTGAATCCGACGCAACGGAAATTACCTCAGGTATACCTGCCCTAGCAAAAATACGCTCGTAAGCTTTATGGCATTTATCGTAATACTGCTCTAAATCTTCTTGACTTGTATGGAAGGAGTATGCGTCCTTCATAGTAAATTCTCTAACTCGAATTAACCCAGACTTAGGTCTAGCCTCGTCACGGAATTTAGTTTGAATTTGATAAATCATAAAAGGATATTTATTATAGGTCTGACCGTATTCGCGAACAAGCTGAACGGCAGCCTCTTCGTGCGTCATACCTAAAACAAGGGGCGAATCGTTTCTATCGCCGAAACGCACTAATTCCTTGCCGATGCTTTCATATCTCCCCGATTCTTGCCATAAGCTTGCAGGCATAACCACCGGGAATTGCACTTCCTGTCCGTCGATTGCATCCATCTCCTCTCTTAAAATCTGTTCAATCTTACGCGTAACTCTCTTTAACGGCGTATAGGAAGAATAAATACCGTTAGCAACGTATTTCATATAACCACCACGCACCATTAGCGCGTGACTTTCCACCACGCAATCAGATGGTTTTTCCTTAAACCTTTCTCCAACTAATTTGTCTAATTTCATAAAACACCTCCACCTGTTTTAAATATAAAAAGCCCTAAACTGCTTTCCTAGCAAGCTTAGGGCGAACATTAAGTCCGTGTTACCACCTAAATTCGGATAAAAATATCCGCTCTCGTTCGACACTGAAATGCCGTTTCTCTGTTACGGGAGAAACCCGTTGACGCTTACTAAAACTTTTGAAGTCTTTTCTGCGCACTGCTCCAGGATGGGTTCAACTACTTTTCATCTAAGGTTTTCACCAACCACCTTTTCTCTAAGCACTTTAAATAATCTACTATTTCCCTTCATAGCATTTATATTCAGTTTTACTCATAATAGCACAAAAACTTAAAAATTGCAATCAATTTAACCAGATTATTCTACAATCTAAAGAAGCTCATTAAAAGCATTTACGCTCTTTAGGTAATTTTCACTTCCTCTAACCTCTAAAAATACCGGTGCTCTATTTATTATGCCTTTATCCCACGAATAGAAAAATGACGAATAAGAAATGAGTGGACCAAACCAGTTTTCAATAGCGTTGTGGTTTTTCATACCATTCTCGGTGGATAATACTTGGTGAATGTGATATGCAACCGTTTTATCACCCACCATTTCGTACCAACTCCCAACGGTATAGATTGAGCTGAGTGAGCCGTTGTTTTTAGTATGTCCAACGTCTAGAACTACGCCCACTCTATTTTTTCCAAGTTTTTCGTTAAGCTTATTTACGAAAAACAACACGTCGTCCGGCGTGTAGCCAAAACCGAGCTCTTCGTTAGGTAGACCTGCCTCAGCTTCTGCTTTTGTTTTGTGAACGTTTTCTATGCCTATCTTTACGCTTCCCTCAAACCGTGCAAAAGAAGTAGCGTACAAGTCTATAAGCTGTTCTAAAAGCTCGTTATTAGAATATAGAATGCTTTTTTTAATTCTAGGAGGATGAACCGTTATCCCATCTACACGGTATTTAAGCGACCTTTCTATTGCGATAAGCCAATCTTCTATGCCGGCGACTTCTTCACCGTCGTATTTTATATTTGGCATGTGTGCAGAAAGATAACCCTGGGTTTCATCTCTCCACTCGTTGATTAGCGAATAAATTTCAGCCTCATCCTCTTTAATTGTACTCATACGAAGTTCAACTGCGCTAATTTTATTATCTATTGCACAGTGCAACTCCCTTATATTATCTGCACATGAAATACCGAAATGAGAGGCAATTTCTTCAAGTAGTTTTTTATTTTCTGCAAACACCTTTTCCGTATACTCCTCAGTTTCCGTATCGAAATAGGTAATACAAGGATAATCTCCAATCGATTTGTCGGGGTCAAGTGCCCTAAGTCCAAACACCCTACTCTCACCTATATAATAGTCAAATCTCTTATGAGAATGTGCGTGGATAACATTAAGTTTTTTTCCTTTTAATATTTCTTCTAATCTTTCTCTATGCTCGACAATTAAGGAGTGAACACCATAATGCATCATCAAAACGTCGCCAGAACAAAGATTTTCTATTTTAGCAAAATCTTCTTCCTTAATTCTCCCCGCAATGAGGTGCAAGCCTAAGAAATTCTTTTTTCCCTCGCGGAAGAAAACCTCCTTTGCTTTAGAAAGGATAATATCTTTGTCCTCTTTTTTTCTCACGTCTGCATTGCCCAAGAGAACAAACGCGTTATTAAACTTACCTAGAAGAGATACGCACCTATCGAATACTGCGCTTTCTCCAAAAGCCGTAATATCTCCTAAACAAACGACGGTGTCTATCCCGTCCTTTTTCATTTGCTCTACAGCTTTACAAAGGTAAGCGTACTGTGGAGATTTTTCTCCTCCACCAACATGCGAATCACATAAAAAACCAATCTTCACAATGCACCTATAAATCTATCATCATCCCGTCGCAAGAAACGACTGCCTTGCCATTAAAAAGGGAGGCAACCTTTTCCTTTGCCTGCTCAAAGTTATTTATAATTTCTCTGCCGTGATGCATAAAATAAATTTTACCTATATTTTTGTCCTTAAGGTATTCATAAACACCGTCAACCTTATGGTGCCCCGTTTCGATAAAGAGTAGGTCCACGTAACCGTCTAGAAGCTCATCTAAATCAGAAAGCCCCATAACGTCACCTGAGTAAACGATATTCTTCCCCTCTGCCTCTATACGGTAGGAAAAGGACCTATAATCTCTCGTCACCTCATTAGGCTTTAGGTGATTATTATGAAACGCAGTAACTTTAACCTTTCCGTCGTCAAAAAGCAAGCCGTCTTTAACCTGATAAGAAAGTGTTTGGTAATCGTTTAAATATCCACCCTCGGCATTTTTTAAAATACCTAAAACGCTATCAAAGGTGCTAATCACTGGAATATAAACTTCTATATCACCATATTCAGGCTTTCTTTTTTTTACACCACTTAATTTTCTTATCGTCCAAAGTAGGTTGCCAATCCCCCCAACGTGGTCCATATGTGGGTGAGAAATAACAATTTTCTTCACCTTAAGTAGGTCAAGCCCCATAAGATGAGCCGTTCTCGAACAGCCCTCACCTGCATCAAAAAAGTAAAGCTTATCACAACATTCTAAGGCGATAGAAGTGTGATTTAAGCCTGGCATCGGTTCCGTGCCAGAGCAGGTTCCTAAAAAATAAATTTTCATAAATCTACTGTACCTTATAAAGTTTTCCTATCTACAAACGCTCTTGCAAGGCTCACCTCGTCTGCATATTCAAGCTCTGTGCCGATAGGAATACCGTGCGCAAGACGCGTTACCTTAATACCCAAAGGTTTAATAAGGTTAGTTATATACATTGCAGTGGCTTCACCCTCAACGTCAGGATTAGTAGCCATAATAACTTCATTAACTCCACCATCGGCAATTCTTGAAAGAAGCCCTTTGATATTAATATCGTTTGGCCCTATGCCGTCTAGTGGCGAAATCGTTCCGTGAAGAACGTGGTAGACACCGTTGAATTCATTGAGCTTTTCTATGGCAATAACGTCCTTTGGCTCTTTTACTACACAAATATATTCCTTTGGACGGTTTTTACAAATATCGCAAACGTCGTTCTCAGAAAAATTACCACAAACGGAACAATATCTAACATTTCGCTTTGCGTTCAATATTGCCTCTGCAAATTCTTCTGCCTCGTTCAAAGGCATATTGATAATTTTATAAGCAAAGCGTTGTGCAGTCTTTGCGCCGACTCCGGGAAGCTTACTGAATTCGTTTATAAGCCTGCCAATAGGTTCAATATATACCTTCATAGCTTAAAGACCTAAGCCTCCGAACGCACCCATTTTCTCGTTATAAATTTTATCAGCCTTAGCATAACCATCGTTTAGAGCAGCAACAATCAAATCCTCAAGCATAGTTAAATCGTCCATGTCGACTGCATCTTCTGAAATTTGCACACCCGTAACAACCTTTTTAGCCGTCATAGTAACCTTAACGAGCCCACCAGCAGCACTACCTTCAATTTCAGTTTCCTCAAGCTCTGCTTGTGCTTTTTGCATTTCCTCTTGCATTCTTTGTGCTTGCTTCATTAAGCTTTGCATTTGGTTTCCACCGAAACCTCCACCACCGAAGCCACCGTAACCACCTCTATATCCTGCCATAATAATCTCCTTTATGTTTTACTGTTTTACAATTACAATATCGTCACCGAAAATCTTTTTTATTTTTTCCGTTGCATCATCCACTGCCGAAAGTAGCTTTTCTTTTTTGTACTCAGCCACCTTAACGTCAAACGGCAAGCATTCAGATATTGCATTTTTTATTTTAGTTTCGTTATCACCCTTCTGTAAAAACTCTCCGTCGGTTGAATTTGAAGGTGTTAGCGTTAAAATATTCCCTTCAACTTCCACCTTAACAGATTGCATTATATTCCATAGCAATTCGCTACCGTTTTTTCTTAAGGCAGTTAACACCCTCGCCTTGATTTTTTCAGCCCCAAGTTCTAAAATAGTTAGCTTTTCTTTGCTACTTTCCTCTTGAATAGTTTTTTTCTCTTGCTCAGGTGCAGCTACTTGACTTTTAACGGAAAATTTACCCTTAGCAAGCTTTTCTTCAAGCTCTTTTACTCTTGCTAAAAGTGCTTCGATATTATAATCCGTTTCCGGTCTTGAAGCCCTAATTGATGCTGTTTCGAATACTATTCTTGGATGATTGGAATATTTAAGCGAGTTTTCAGAACTAGAAAATATCTCCAAAGCTCTTAGAATTTTTTCTTCACTTGCAAGCTCGCCTATGTGAGCTAGAGAATCGTATTTCTCGCTGGGCAACGCCAACATTTGCCTTGCATCCTTACAAGTTTTGATTATTAATATATCCCTTAACAAGGAGGTAATATCCTTTATCAAAACGCCAACGCTTTTTCCCTGCTCACAAAGGTTACCAATAAGGTCTAAAATCTTTCCGGTATTTCCACCAAGTATGCTGGAAATAAATTCCATTACCGTTTCTAGCCCCGAGGAGCCTAAAACGTTCATAACGTCAGAATAGGTAAGCTTTCCCGTTTCATAAGATATTGCTATGTCCGCAATAGAAAGTGCGTCTCTTATACTTCCCTCGCCAGCTTTAGCAATAGCCATTATAGCTTCTTTGTCGTAAGGTTTTCCCTGCTCATCAAAAATTTCAGCAATAAGAGAAGCGATACGCTCTATTGGAATCAACCTAAAATCAAAGCGCATACATCTAGACAATATAGTTGCAGGTATCTTATGCACTTCTGTCGTTGCAAGAATGAACACTGCGTGCCTTGGGGGTTCTTCTAGCGTTTTAAGAAGTGCGTTAAACGCCGCCCCTGAAAGCATGTGCACCTCGTCTATAATATACACCTTATATTTACAAGAAACAGGTGGATATTGAACGTTTTCCTTTAATTCCCTTATCTCGTTTACACCGTTATTTGACGCAGCGTCAATCTCTACAACGTCAATATTTGATGGGTCGGAAAGACTTTTGCAAACCTCACACTCCTCACACGGCGAACCGTTTACAGGGTGAAGACAGTTTATTGCCTTAGCAAATATTTTGGCGGCAGAAGTTTTTCCAGTGCCCCTTGTCCCTGTAAAAAGATATGCATGACCAAGCCTTTGATTTTCTATTTGGTTTACGAGCGTTTTAACAACGTGCTCTTGTCCAATCAGCTTATCAAAAGTTTTCGGTCTATATCTTCTATATAGTGCAAGATATGCCATATTTTCTCCTTTTAGGCTTTAGCCGTTTAAATTAGTAAGTTTTTTTCTTATGCGTTGCAATGCGTTATCAATTGACTTTTCCCTCTTGCCCGTCTTTTTACTTATATCTGAATAAGAAAATCCTTGCAAGTATAAAATAAGTATCTCGTGCTCAAAGGTGCTTAAGCTCTCCTCAATTGCCTTTTTCAATTCTTTTTCCGATTCCATTTCTATATAATTTTTTTCAGGGTCAAAATTTTTATCGGAAAGCAATAAATTTTTATCGGCATCGTCACCCTCACTACCCGAGAGGGATATGTAGTTGTTTAAGGGCTTATGCTTTATCCTGTTTGATTTTTTTACTGCCGTTATTATGCTACTTCTTATACAAGTATAAACGTACGTCTTAAAGCTAGATTTACCGTTAAAGGAAGTTATCGCTTTAAAAACGCCTATCATTCCCTCTTGAACAAGATCGTCAACGTCTCCATTATTTAAAAAGTAAGATCTAGCTTGTGCGTTAATCATCGGCTTATATTTTTCCATAAGCTTCTCTAACGCCAGCTCGTCAGTCTTGGCAAGGAAAGCAAGCTCCTCGTCTGTAAATTTAGAATATCTCATTATCTTCTTTGTCTTACAGCCTCGTAAATACAAACCCCACACGCAACGGAAGCGTTAAGAGAATTCACCTTTCCGTACATAGGTATAGAAATCATACCGTCGCACTTTTCTTTCGTGAGTCTTTTAACGCCACTATCCTCTCCGCCGATAACAAGACAAAGTTTTCCCCTTAAGTCAGTCTTATAAATTTCCTGTCCATTAGCTTCAGCGCCATACACCCAAAAACCGTTTTCCTTTAGAGTATCTATCGCATTGTTTATGTTGGTAACCCTTGCCACCTTAACGTGGTTTAATGCGCCTGCAGAAATTCTCATAACCGTATCGTTAACAGAGGCACTTCTATCTTTGCCGATAATAATACCGTCAACCCCAGCGCATTCACAAACTCTAATAATACTGCCAAGATTATGTGGGTCTAAAATTTCGTTAAGCACCACTACGAAGCCGTCCTTATCCTTAACGTCCTCCAAAATATCGTACACGTCGAAATACTTATAATCGGAAGTATATGCGATAAAGCCTTGACTTCTTTTGCTTTCGCTCTCCTTTTCTATAACGTATTTATCAACAAGTTGCACCTTAACCTTGTGCGAGCGCATAACGTTAATTAGCCTTTTACTGGCATCGTCCTTAAGGTCCTTTTGAACTAAAACTTTATCAATTTCCTTATCCGTTTTTAATAACTCGTATACAGAATTTCTACCTTCAACTTTCATTATTGTTTTCCTTTATTCAAAATAAAATTCAATCTTTCTTTGTCGCCTGTAAGATATAGATAACCGAGTAGCGCCTCAAACCCTGTGGAAGCATTGTAGTCAGTCACTGATGCACTTTTTGATTTAGTACTCTTTTTTGCGTTTCTGCCACGGCGAAATACAGCTTTCTCTTCTTCAGTTAAAAATGGTTCAATTTCCTTATAAAACTCAGCCTGAGCAGAAGCGTTAACCTCTTTTACTGCAAGCTTGTTTAATTCCCCCGTCTTTTGGTCGCTAAAAAAGGTAAGCCTTTCACGAACGAACAGTGAATATACTGCATCTCCAACAAAGGCAAGCACAACAGGACTTAAATTATTCGCTTTTTCTTTGTCCATTATCTCATCTATGTGAAACACGCTATGCTCCCCCATTTTTACACTAACTTACACTATATTATACAATATTTTTTTAAAAATTACAATAGAAAAGCCTGAAAAGATATCAGGCTTTTGACAAATAATTATATTTGCTTTTTTTCTTCTATAATTACTAGGTTTTTGATGAAGTTTCTGCAAGGTAACCAACTATTCCCTTAAACAGCGTGTAGGCAATTGTATCTTGATATTCTTCGGTTATCAGCAACGCCTCCTCCTCGGGGTTAGATAAAAATCCACACTCAGCAATAACCGAGGGGTATTCACTACAGTTAAGCAAAAAATAGTCTCCCTTTAAGGGTGAAAAAGCTCTAGTACTTTCGGGAAGTTCGTTGAAAGCCTTTTGAATACTCTCAGCTAAAATTTTACCGTTTAAACACCCCTCCTTAAAGAAAATTTGCGCGCCTCTCCTTGACGATAGACTGTATTTATTTAGGTGCACACTCACCACGACCGAGGGTTCTGCATTTAATATAATTTCCCTCCTTTTTTGCATATCTTTCTTTTTAAGGTTTTTTGTTGCAATACCATAAAGTCCAGCGTCCGTGCTTCTAGTTAAAACAACTTCAAAACCAGCGTCTATCAAGTATTTTTCCAGCTTTTTTACTATTGAAAGATTGAGAACACTTTCCTTTATCCCTGTTTTCGCACCTGAAACGCCACCGTCGACTCCTCCGTGTCCAGCATCTAAAACCACTTTAACCTTAGGCTGTTCTGAGCTCAGCGCACTTCCTCCTTTTATAGAGCTTAAACAAAATGCAAAGGCTACAACCGTTAAAATCAGCACGGAAATAATTACAAGGCTTCTTTTTTTTATTACTATCATTTTTCTCCGTTTTGTGGATAACTCTCTATTTTAGCCCTAGTTGTCCACAATTTTTGACTATTTTTTAATTTTTTATGTTGATAAGTCTCATTAATATATCTATTTCAGTATTTCTGTTTTTATTCTTAAAAAATAGGCTAACTAAAAAGAAAAACCCTCCTTATATCATAAAGGAAGGTTTATTTTTTATAAGTTTTTTATTTCTTTTTGCAAGCCGAGATAAAGGACTTAAAAATTTTCAAATTATTATCGTCAAGCTTAACAAGTCTTTCAGGGTGCCACTGATATCCGACCAAATAGGGATGCGTAGCGTGGAAATAACCCTCGACTATTCCGTCGTCTGCAGTAGCCGAAAGCTTTAGCCCTTCTCCCAAGGTCTTTATACATTGATGGTGAAAGGTGTTTCCCTTTATTCTATCCACCTTAACAATTTCCTTTAACGGAGTATTGTCCTCGACTAAAATATCGTGGGTAATAACGTATCTATCCTCTCTAGGCTGACGGTGGTTAATTTCTGAAGGTCTCTCCGTTGGAATATCTTGATATAAAGTTCCTCCAAGATAAGCGTTTATAAGTTGCATCCCTCTGCACACGCCTAAAATAGGCTTACCAGTCTTAATTATTTTATCCAAAGCCCTAAATTCAAGTTCGTCTCTTTTTAGTTCAATTTCACCACAGGTAGGTTTTATTTGTTCACCATATCTTTCAGGAGAAATATCAAACCCACCCGTAAAGAAAAATCCATCACAGAGCTCTATGAAGCTATCAATTGTTGAATCGTCCTCCACCATAGGCAAAAGAATAGGAAGTCCCCCGGCAACCTCAATCGCCTCTGCATTTTCGGGCAAAAGCACACTCTTATACTCTTCGTTATCAATTTTTGAAAATAATCCAATTACAGGTTTCACTACCACCAATTCTCCTTGTTTTTATGCAACGTTACGTGTGCTGATATCAGCATAGTCTCATTATAATCTTCCGTAAAATACTGGCCTACACTGTTTATAGTACATAACTGTTTTTTATCGCCGTCGTCTATTATAGCAGTTAGCTTATCACTAGAAAGGCTTGTAAAAGCAATTTTTTTAAGCTTATTCTTGCACTTCACGTTAAACAGATCTAAGTATACGATAGGGTTATCAACTAACTCTTGCACCGGGATACAAACGTTCTCAATTAACCTTTCATCGTTAAAGTTGCACTTCATAACTATCCATATGCCAATTTTAATATAGGCATAGGGCGAAGCTTCTAGACGAAACTTATTTATTTTCGAAGCTTCCTCCTCCATTATAACTCGGCCTTCCATAATTACTCCTTAACAATTCTTCCGTTTGACAAATCTATCACAAAGCTTTGCACTATTTGTTTTTTATCGTCTACGAATTTAACAAATGCAGAATTATTAGCAAGGGTTATCGCCGCTCCCCAAAAAATCTCCTCCGGTCTAAAAAGCGCAGAACCAACTATCACCGGGAATTCACAGGGACAGGTTTTACTTTCGTCACCATCCTCTAGAATAAACGCCCTGTGAAGATGACCAGAAAGCATAAAGTTAGTGCCGATTCTTTTCAATTCTTCGCCCCAAACAGTATAGGTATCTCTCTCTATGTCGAATTCATCGCCCTTGTTTACCGTGGTTTTACAAAATGGAATATGGCTAACTGCAAAAAAGTATTTTTTGTCGGTTTTAGCTATTGATTTTAAGAACGCAGTTTGTTTTCTTCTATACCCCTCGAAAACATTTAAGCCAGCATATACTTCGTGAGTATCAGGCTTATCCTCTCCAACATCAACAACTAAACCACCAATGCAACCTGTTTCAAAACTGAAATAGGTGTTTTTGCCTACTGAAGGGAAATAATCGGTAAACTTCTCGGCAAGCTTTCCTCTAGTATCGTGATTTCCCCTAGAGAAAACCATTGGAATTTCACCCTTGCCAACTTCCCCGATAAACGTTAAAACCTCTAAGAAGTCCTCATCGGTATCAACCTCTGCAATATCTCCATTTATTACAAAAAGGTCAATCTCATCCCCAAAATATTTGCCAACTTCTTTTGCTAAAGCGAAACGCTTATGTACGTCTGCTAAGTGAATAATATTAATATCATCCTGCTTTTCTAAAGGTTTAAACTTAAAATTAAGTTTCACTTCCCTATCAACAACGGAAAAATATTTTTTCTTTTCAATCACCTTTTTATATACGATTGCGTATTCCTTAGCCTTATCAAGCACACGGCTAGGAACACTTATCTTATAGTTGTTTTTTGTGCACGGAAGAACACCAGAATTGTCTTCATAATAATACTCCCCACCGACCTCAACGGCTACCGTACCTAATTCCTTTATTCCACCGATAATTTGATATTCGTTACCAACTACGCAAACGGAGGGATAACTCCTTAAAAAATCCATAACATTCTCCATATTAGAGTTTATTAACTTCTTCTAAAATAATTTTTCTTTCTTCTTCTGTTATTGCTTCTTCCATTCCATTGTAATCGTTGCCGATTACATTGTTTCCAGTTAGCATTTTATACCAAGTGAGCGCAAGGGCATATCTCCCCACACCTAAAGATGCGTGCTTGCCGTCTCTATGCATCTTCAAACCCTTTTTAGCAAGATTATACATAACCGTTCCACAAGGAATAACTCCATCTGCTTTAATCTTTTTCGTCGCCAATTTATAAGCCTTAAAAACTGCGTCGTACATTTGGTCTGGCGTTTCAAAACCTGCACGAGTTAAAGCCTTTTCTGCACCCTCTTCATACGCCCAAGTTTGATGAACAAGAATCTTAGCGTGGGGACAATATTTTTTAACGTATTCCACGATAAATTCTAGGTATGGAAAATAGGTATCTTCCTTGCCACTTAAGGGACTCGCCTGTTGAACGGTAACGTAATCCCATTCCCTACTCTCTAAAGCTTCCCTTATAGAAACGTTTAAGTTAGTGTTCATCCCGTTAAACTCAAAGGTGTATTTTCTATAGTCGTTAAGAGCACAAAGGTAGTGCATTCTTAAAGGACAACCTCCGATATAAAGGTTAGCTGAAGTAATATCTACGCCCTCTTTTTTTGCTAGTTCATAAAGGTTTTTCTGCGCATCCTGTGAAAAACTGTTACCAATTGATAAAATATACATAAAACTTCCTCCCAAGTTAAATTTTAGTTTTCTTTGTTTTCATCAAAATTTTCGGAAACTGCCATAAAGAAAGCATAATCGATTCTCTCTTTATATCCAGCTCCGTTGTTGTCCGATGCACTCCAAGTGCAAACGCCACAATCTATGAAGCACGGCTCGTCTTTGCAGTATTCGTTTTCTATCATTGCACCTACTATTACGCCGTTATCAACGATTATAGCTCTAACGTCGGTGTTTTCTTGAATTTTTACGCAACCCCTTCTATATCTTCTATCTTGCCAAGGAGTATCGTAATACCAGTTTATAAACGTAATTCTAAAATATTTTAGTTGTTCTTCTACGCTTTTACCTTCTAAAACTTCCCTAAAGCCTTCAGGGAAGGAATATTCGCCAAATTCATTTTTATATTCGATAATTTTCATAACAAATTTTTCAATTTTTCTTCAAAAAAAATACTTTTATATCCCTTTTCCGTTAGAACCCTAAACACTTCGTCAAGCTTTTCGCTAAAATCAGCTTGATAATTTTTGTAATCTTTATAAAAATACTGCTCGTGAATCATCACCTTTATAAAATCACGGCACAAAAGTTCGTTTAGCTTTTTAAGATTTTCTTCTTTAGAATGAGCGTTAAGCACGATATCTATGCCAGAATAACTCATCTCATCGCCCCTAACCAATTCTCCACGCCTTAGAAGTTCTATCTCGTCGGCAGTGTTTTGATAAGAGACTCGCCCCTCCCCATAGAGCCCTAAAAGAGCGATAACACCGTTATCTTTTAACGCATTTATTCCCTCTTTAGTTAGCATACAATAGTGAATGGTAGAAGTTTTTGCAAGATTTTTAGGCGAAGCAAAGCGAACTATTTCACTATTAACTTTTTGGCAATCATTATAAACTTCTTCATAACCAGAAAATTCGTATATTCTGCTTCTTCCACTTCTCGCGTGAAAGGAAAGATTTAGCCAATCTGAATTTTCCTCCCATTCTTTTTTGTATTTATCGGGGAAATCGGAAAGATTAAAATCTTCAGTTTCATAAAATAGATTAAGTTGTACTTTTATTCCGTAACGACAATGCAAGCGTTTATATAGCGCAAGGTAAGGATTGTTAAAAAGGCTATCTGCCCCACAATCCTTTATATCCTTTAAGAAACGGATATTATCGTCAACGGTAAAACAAAAAGCTTTCATTATTATTCATCCTTTTTATTAAAGAAAACAAAGGATGCTATAAGACTTATAGCGCTTGCCCATAGAAACAGTACTCCAAAAGTACCGATAAGTTCGCTAATAAAGGGTTTTCCAGCCTCTGGATGCCACACTAAAGCAATCCCCTCGTCAGTAACGAAGTGAAAGAAAAAGTAAGCTATCACTAAAACTATCACACCGATAATTGCCGTAATTAAGGAAAACTTAAGCAAATTCTTTTTGTCCATAATTTACTCCTCTAAAAGTTCGCTAAACCTTTTAATATAACGGTCAGACACCTCTCTCATCTCCATTTCATATTCTGCAGATGACTCGTCGAATATGCCGTATACTCTCATTCCTGCAAGCTTTGCCGTTTTAACTGCGTTAGTATTGTCATCAACAAATATAACTTCTTCAACCATACGCCCCAATTTTGCTGAAGCCATTTTATATATCTCGGGGTTTGATTTAGTGGTGTTAAAATCATCGCACGACCAAACGTTATCAAACAATTCCCACAGCCCAAGTCTTTTAAGGCAAGGGTCAAGTATAACGTGTGGACTTGCAGTAAGCACGTTTAGGGAAACTCCACGGCTTTTTAACGACCTTAACGTCTCCAAAACGCCCTCTTTTGCTAATATTTTATTTTGGTAGTCTCCAAGGGCACAGCTAATCATTTTCTCTATTAATTCATCTGTCGGCATAGATATGCCTAAGCCTTGAAAATATTTTGCCGTGCCGTGATACCCTAGAGGTGTGATTATTTTAACAATATCATCACTATATTTTATATCATACTCGTCAAGAAGACGAAGCATAACCGATACAAAAGTCGGCATAGAATCGACAAGCGTTCCGTCAAAGTCAAATAAAATTGTTTTAGCTTTCAATTTCTCTCTCCTTTTGTTAGAATAAAGATAGGTTAAACGAACAAGCTATCTTTATTCATTGTTTTTCTCTCTTATTTAGATTTACTCATTTGAGCTATCAGCTTTTGGCTTTGTAAACGATTTTACAATATTGTCGAAAAGTTTTTGCCAAATGCGTGAAAACACCAAACGGTTTACTATGGCTATAATGAAAACTGCCAATATATACATTAACCAAATCAGTATAGACGCATAATCTAAATTCCATCCAAATGCAATGTCCAAAACCCTTATTGCACACTGCACAGGGAAATGCAACAAAAGGAAAGTTTTTCTTCACTGATTTTCTTCTTGTAGCCAATCATCATACCAAGACCTGACAGCATGAAAAACAACTCAACCATAATCCATCCCACGTCATAAGATAATTGAAATATCGAATATAGTGGAGATGCTTGACCAGTCACGCCAAAATATTGATAATGCAGAGAAAAGCTATAACAAACGCAGCAACACCTTTAATGCCGTCTAAAGAACATTCTTTTTTTGTTTCATGCATTCCTCTTTTCTCCAAAATTAACCAGCATCATTGAAAATTTTTCTATGCTTTGCTTCTTTCGTTTATCTTCGTTGCAAGACGACTAGAGTCTCGACGTGCTTGGTTTGAGCAAACATATCAAACGGTTTAACAAGCTCGATATCGTATCTTATAATTGGGTTTTCCACCCTAACTATTTCACCGTTTTTCTCTTCAAGCGTTCCGACCAAAAGTCCTATATCCCTTGCTAGGCTTGAAGGTAAACAGGAAACGTACGCTATCCTATCAGCCTCACTACTTTGCACAGTCTTTATAACTTTAATATCCACACCCTTTCTCGGTGGGTCCAAAACGACTGCAACCTTGCCCTTTTTTCTTTCCTCTTCTATAATCGAGGGAAGAAGTTCTTCGCACTTTCCACAGTAGTTTGTAATTTTCTCTTCCAAACCATTGTCCTTAGCAAGCTTGTTTGCTATGTCAACAGCCTCTTTAATAATTTCAACGCCAATAGCCTTCTTTGCCGAAGTCGCAAGAAGTGCAGTCATCAACCCTGCACCACTATATGCATCAATAACGGTGGTTTCCTCATCAAGAAGTAACGAATCTTTCACTGCGTGATAAAGCTTTGCGCAAACCGAGGGGTTTACTTGCATAAAACTCCTTACACCAATTTTATAATTGATGCCAAACATTTCCGAAGCATACTCGCCTTCGCCATATAAGAGCTTGAATTCTTCACCATAAATCACGTTGGTTTTGCAAGAATTTATATTTTGATAGAGAGAAAACTCGTTTGGAATTTCGCTCTTTAGTATTTCAATTAGCTCGCTCTTACAAGGCAAACAATTATCCAAGGTAACTACGGTTACGATAAGCTTTCCACCAATTTCCTTTGCTGTAATTTCCCTTATCTCTCCGGAATGCGTAGCCTCATCATAGCCCTTAATTCCATAGCGCTCAAAATAAACCTTAAACGCTTTAATAACGTTTTTTGCCCACACACCGTTAATTGCACAATCACTAATAGGAATAACTCTGTGTGAATTTTCAGCATAGAACCCGATAATTGCCCCATCTTCACCCTGCGCTACCGGGAGTTGAAGCTTGTTCCTGTAAAAATATTCATCATCTCCCCTAACGGCAGGTTTAACCTCAACGTCAATTCCTGCAATTTTCTTAAAACAGGTTTTTATGTTCTTTTCCTTAACGGAAAGTTGAGCTGGATATTTTAAGTGCTGAAGCTGACATCCACCACACTTAGTAAAAACCGAACACTTTGGTCTAACTCTTTCCTCGGCAGGAGTTATAACCTCTAAAAGTTTACCGTACGCACACTTTTTTGTAACCTTAAGTATTTTATACCTAATTTTTTCACCCTGCAAAGCAAAAGGGACAAAGATAACGATATCTTCGTCCTTCAAAATTCCTTCGCCATTCATGCCGACGGATATAACTACTCCAGTTTTTTCTTCGTTCTTAACCATAATTACTTAATAATTTTTTTAAGATAGATATCAATTATTTTCCTTAATGAGACAACAAATCTCTCATAAATAACATAAAAAATACAGCCGACAATCCCAACGAAAAGAAGTAGATAATCATTTATAAATTGTGGCAGATGGGTAAATTCCAGCCCAGTTATTTTTACGTAGAAAAAATACATACCATAAACTGCGATAACACACCAAACTAGCCCGATGATGTAGGCCAACCACTTGTTTATATTTCTTTTTTCTGCGTAACATTTTACAAGTGGAAAACAACCGAAAAACAGTAAATATGCCGGCACAACTATAGCCGTAAGATTAAATCCAGAAAAAATAAACGCAATAACCCCACCAGCTAAAAAGGCTAAAAAGCTTGCCTTGTAGGAATCATAATAAAGTGGAAGCATAACACACGCAGAAGCCATTACTAGGCAAAACAAGTCTGCCATAGAAACGTATGCCCCAATAGTCAATAGTATTGCAGAAAACGCTGCACTAATTGCCGAGATAGAAAGTAGTTTACTTTTCATCTTTAACAGCCACAGCACATATTAAGGCAAAGGTTAAACACTGCGTTCATACAGCACCACGTTGCGCACCACGAACAACAATCGTTAACTCCACCTCCACCCATTTGTCTCTGTTGGTCAGCGTTGTTTTCAGCCTGATTGGTAGCACTACCAGATTGAAATTGCCTTTCATTGAAAGCGATTTTTTCTTTAAGCTTGGTATATGCGTTTGAATATTTTTTATTGTTAGGCTCCATACTCATTGCAATTTCAAGCTGTTTTTTACTTTCGTTTATCCAATTTTTCTTGTAAAAAACTACCGATTGAAGATAATGCCACTCTGCATCTCTTAGAGAGTACAAGTCTAATTTCTCCTGAGCGAGGGCAACGTCCCCTGCTCTTATAGCCTTCTCAATATCAGCGTAACTACTGTTACTACTCTCTTCTCTCTGCGCCTTAATTTCAGCATAGGCATTTTCTAGAAGAGTTAATTTTCTTGCAGCCTCATTTCCATCTGCCCCCTCTAGAAATCTCTCTTTAGAATACCTTTCTTTTTTCTCCTTGTAGGCAATTTCAATTTCTTCCATAGTAGCGTCTTCAGAAACGCCTAAAATTTTGTAGATGTCTTGCATTTTTTATTCTCCATTATTCTCTTGGTTTCAGAAATCAACCCTCTTTGCAAAATATTATCGCAAAGGTCGTGATTGAATTTATAATTGATTTTAGTTGATAGCTCACCCATTTTCATAAGTGATGGGCTCAAACAAGCTATAATTTCTTGACCTTTTTCGGAAATTAATTGTTGCTTATTTTCGCACTTAAATAGGTTAACGAAAACATTAAAGCTTTTTTTCTTAACGTCCTTATCGTAGTCATCTAAAGCATCTATTAGATATACCCACTTGCCTAAATTGTAGCACAATTCACCAAGTTCTTCGGTGTAATCTTCGCCTGCTAAAAGCTTAGATAAATCCTTAATTATATTTCCAAAAGGGTCTGCAGAGATATCAATACTATCTACTCCATCAAGCTCTATCTTTCGAAGCTCTGCATATCTTTTTTTAACTATCTCATCCATTTCAGGCTCTAGCTTTTTCGCCTTTTTATACGAAGACTTAAAGATTGCTCTTTTAAATCTTCCCCCCTCACGGTCTGTAACGGCATCCTCCGTTTTATAATAAGCCAATATTACGTTGAGGGTAGCTAAACGTCTTGTTAATTCGTCTACTTCAGCAATTGGTCTTTTGGTTATCGGATGTATCACGCAGTGTTGCTTCTCCACCTTCACGTCCTTTCCCGTGACGTTATGAAGCAATGCCGATAGAAATGCCAAATCGTAGCTTAAAGTAAACCTTGCCTTTGTTCCACAGGTTTTACCAATCCCCTTACAAAGACCACAATACAAGGCTTTATAGAGAACAGTATCTTTAACGTACATATTTGGAACATCACTTTTAACGTATCCGAACATTAACCCTTACCCTCTTTTTCTAGGCACTAAGCCAACTTTTTTATAAACCTTACCAAGCGTTCTATAGGCAATTCTCTCTGCCCTTTCTGCACCCGTTTTAAGCACGTCGTCAAGATAGCCTTTATCTGCTAACAACCTATTTTTTTCCTGTCTTATAGGCTCAATAGTTTCAATAACTGCTTCCCCTACTGCGCTCTTGAATTCCCCATATCCTTTGCCCTCAAACTCAGCCTCAGCCTCTTTGATGGTTTTATCCGTAAAAGCCGAATAAATAGTTAAAAGATTACTAATTCCCTTCTTGGCCTCTGAGAAGATAATCTTATCGTCGCTATCCGTTACTGCGCGCTTGAATTTTCTTCTGACAGTATCAGGGTCGTCGTCCATTGAAATAAAGGCATTGAGGTTACTATCCGACTTGCTCATCTTTCTATCCGGTTCAGCAAGGCTCATTACTCTTGCTGCCGATTTGCCGATATAAGGCTCGGGAATCTTAAAGGTCTCAGAATATCTGTTGTTAAACCTAATAGCCAAATCTCTTGCAAGCTCAAGATGTTGCTTTTGGTCTGCACCGATAGGAACAAGTTCAGTTTGATAGAGCAAAATATCTGCAGCCATAAGTACAGGATAGTCCATAAGCCCCATATTAATATTATCTTCGTGTTTTCTACTTTTATCCTTAAATTGAGTCATTCTAGAAAGCTCACCGGGATAACAGATTGTATTGAGCACCCAACCGAGCTCTGTGTGTGCTGAAACATGAGATTGAGCAAAGAGTATTGACTCGTTAATATCTATTCCACACGCAAGATAAAGCGCCGTGAGCTCGTAAATATTTTTTCTTAAAACTGCAGGGTCTTGCTTAACGGTTAAAGTATGTAAGTCAGCAAGAGAAAAAATACTCAAGTAATCGCTCTGGAGCTTCCTAAAATTTTTAAGTGCACCTAAATAGTTGCCTATTGTAAGTATACCACTCGGCTGAATAGCCGAAAATAAAACCTTTTTTTCTTCCATATTATACTACACCTTTATTGAATAATAGTTGAAATTTACTTTATAAATTCATCAACGGCTTTTAACGTTTCCGTTCTTTCAATAACTTTACTAAAGCGTTTTTCTTTAGTCTTTAACGCTTTTATTTCCTCTGGCATAGGCATTCCCGTTTCAGCTTCCAACTTTGCGCTCGCAGTAAACGCATCTGCAACATTCTTGCCGATAATTGATTTAATTACGCTTTGAGGGAATTTATATGGACTCGCAGTGGAAAGAACTACCGTTTTTAACTGGTCGTCAGAATAGCTCTTAAACTTCTCACAAACGTTTATTGCAACAGCAGTATGTGGGTCTAAAACGTATCCGTATTCTTCAAAGAAATCAGTTATAGTGTCGAAGCATTCCTCTTCATCTGCAAAATCTGCAAAAAACTCCTTGGCTAAAGCTTCCACCTCTGATTCTTTAACGGTATATTTACCTTGCTTCTTGAGTTCCTCCATTCTTTTCGCTGTCACTTCTGCGTCTCTTCCCGATATTTCAAAAAGCAAACGCTCCAAATTGCTTGAAACCAAAATATCCATAGATGGAGAAGCCGTTTTGAAAAATTCTCTATTCGCGTCGTAACTGCCTTCTGCAAAGAATTCCGTTAAAACGTTGTTTGAGTTTGAAGCACAAACGAGCTTACCTATGGGAAGTCCCATTTTCTTAGCGTAATATCCTGCAAGAATATTGCCAAAGTTGCCCGTTGGCACTACAAAATTAATTTTATCGCCCTTTTCTATCTCTCCGGCATTCACCATATCGCAGTAAGCAGAGAAATAGTAGGTGATTTGTGGAACGAGTCTACCAAAGTTAATGGAGTTTGCACTTGATAGAACAACTCCCTTTTCCTTTAATTCAGCATTGTATTTTTCATCAGAGAAAATCTTTTTAACGGCAGTTTGGCAGTCGTCAAAGTTTCCCTTAACTGCAACGACGTTAACGTTTTTTCCATCCTGCGTGCACATTTGAAGCTTTTGCATATCGCTAACACCCTCACTGGGGTAGAAAACCATAATTTTTATACCTTCAGCATCTTGAAATCCCGAGAGTGCAGCCTTACCCGTGTCCCCACTCGTTGCAACTAGAATAAGAATTTCCTCCTTTATTCCAGAAATAGTTGCCCCCTCTCTCAAAAGATAAGGCAGTAGAGTTAAGGCAACGTCCTTAAAAGCTAGCGTAGGTCCGTGGAAAAGTTCCATAATATACAAATCTTCATCCACTCTAACAACAGGTGCAACATCGTTTTCTTCAAATCTCGAATATGCACTTTCACAAGCCGAGAGAAGCCTATCCTTGTCATACTCATCTAGAAAACTGCCGATAACAATAGAAGCCCTTCCCGCATAATCCTTTTCCAAAAGCTCGTCAATTCTACTGTAAACGGAAGGGAAAATTTCTGGAACGAAAAGCCCCCCGTCATGAGCTAACCCTCTTGCGATTGCCTCTGCTCCGTTTAATGCTTCGTCCCTACCTCTCGTGCTTAAAAATTTCATATTGGTATTCCTTAAAACAAAAAATATTCGGAAATTACTTTCCGAATATTATTTTACACTTTTTAGCCACAAAAATCAATATATTTAGCTATTAATTATAAGTATTTTGCCACAAAGTCGGGTAAATCTTCTTTAGCAGCACTACAAGTAAGCACAAACTTAACACCATAGTCTTTTTCAAGTTTTTCCATAGCTGCAAATATATTGCCAAGCTCGGATAAGGGTTTACCAGCAATTCTTGCAATTCCGTCAACAAATATGTATTCATTGTCACCATTAGCTGCAACTATGCCTTTGATAAAACCACGAAGTCCGTCCTCACCCTGAATTTCAAAACCCGTTACGTCGAGCAATCTAATCTGAATTTTAATGTCGGGGGAATATCTCTTAGTGTCGGTAATAAATATCACGTGCCCTTTAGCTTCTAAAGAAGCCTCGTTAGCACTATCAATAATTGCTTTGGTTTTACCTGTTCCTTTTGGTCCGTATATGATTTTCATTAAATTTCCTCCTCGGAATTTTCTCCGTGTCTATATTGTATAACACTTTTTCTAAAATTACAATAGTGTTTTAAAAATTTCTTGCATTTTATTAGCAAATTTTTTATTTTAATGCAGTATTATTCCTCATCAAAACCTGCAGCGAGTTTACTTTCCCTATCAGCTATAGCGAGTGCTTCAACCATTTCGTCAATATCACCCATCATAAACGTATCAAGTGAATACAGCGTAAAGCCTATTCTATGGTCGGTTACTCTGCCTTGTGGGAAGTTGTAAGTTCTTATTCTCTCAGACCTATCACCAGTTCCTACCTGACTACGACGATTATCGGAATACTCCTTATCTGCCTGAGACTGATAATAATCATAAAGTCTACTCTTTAAAACCTTCATTGCTTTTTCACGGTTTTTGGTTTGCGACCTCTCGTCTTGACACAAAACTACAATACCGGTAGGCAAGTGGGTAAGTCTAATACAAGATTCAGTTTTATTAACGTGTTGTCCACCAGCGCCACTTGACCTAAGCGTGTCAACCTTTAAATCCTTTTCATCAATATGAATTTCCACGTCGGTTGCCTCTGGGAGCACTGCCACCGTTGCTGTTGAAGTGTGCACTCTGCCCTGCGACTCCGTTTCGGGCACACGCTGAACTCTATGAACGCCACTTTCATATTTAAGTTTAGCGAAAGCCGATTTTCCAGTAATGGAAAAAATCACTTCCTTTATGCCACCGAGTTCAGTGGAGTTGTTTTCTATTTCCTCCGTTTTCAAACGGTTCTTCTCTGCGTATTTAACGTATAACCTATAAAGCTCGTAGGCAAAAAGGCTTGCTTCCTCTCCACCTGCACCGGCTCTAATTTCCATAATAACGTTTTTATCGTCGTCAGGGTCCTTAGGAATAAGAAGAATTCTAAGCTCTGCTGAGATTTCCTCTAATCTTTTCTTTAATTCGAGCGATTCCTCCTCCATCAAAGCTTTCATTTCAGCATCTTTTTCCAAAGGAATAGCCTCTGATAAATCTTCAATTTCACCCTTTACCTTTTTGTATTCGGTGTATTTTTCCACCGTTTCGGTAATGTCTGCAAGCTCTTTAGAGTAAGCCGTCCATTCATCCATCCTTGAAATAACGTCTGCATCTGATACAAGCTCGTTAAGTTTATTAAACCTATCTAACATTTTGTCAAGTTTCTTAAACATTAAAGTACCGCCTTTACTATCCTATCTATATTTTCGTAATCTTTAATTATTTCTATACTCTTAAATCCCTCAAGAAGGTTCTTAACTTCTATCGCTTGGTCAAACCCAACCTCTAAAAGAAGTACTCCTCCCTCGTTAAGATGTTCTTTTGCCTCTTTTGCAATCACCCTGTAAAAGTCTAATCCGTCAGCTCCACCGTCAAGCGCAGACATCGGCTCAAAATCTTTAACCTCTCTCTGCAAAGAGTTTATATCTTCTCTTTTAATATACGGAGGGTTACTAACTATTATATCGAATTTTCTATTCCCTACTGAGCTAAACATATCGCCCTGCAAAAATTCAATTTCCACCTCGTTAAGAAGCGCGTTTTCTCTTGCAATCTCTAACGCTTTTTCAGAAATATCCGTCGCAACAACGCTTGCTGAGGTTTGCTTCCTTATAGAAATAGCAATCGCCCCACTTCCCGTACAAAGGTCTAAAACGGACTTATCTTTCTCACAAAGTTCAATAGTTTTTTCTGCTAAAATTTCCGTTTCGGGGCGTGGAATTAAACACCTTTCGTCCACCTTAATTTTATAACCCAAAAACTCAGTATCACCTAAACAATAGCAAAGAGGTCTACCAGTGATTCTTTCTTTAACTATTCCGTCAATTATATCGATATTCTTACAAGAAACTAACTTATCTAAATCAAGCTCATCTCTCTTTATACCGAGAGTTAGTGCAACTATCCATTCTGCTTCAGCCTCCTCTTCGATACCAGCTTTTAAGAGTTCAGCCTTAACTTCTGCTAAAATCTCTTTTCTCTTTTTAGGCACTGTGAAGGTAACCTCTTCAATAGTTGCGTCTTTATCCATCTCCAGAACCTTAATAAATGCCGTTATTGCCACTTCAAGCATTTCGTCATCTGGCTCACGCGTGGTAATTTTTTGAAGCAATAATCCCGGCAACTTCAATGGATAAAAAATAAAACAATCAGTTCTAGAAAGAGCTTTAAGCAGTTCGTAAGAAAGCCCTGCAATAAGTGGCAAAAAAGCCACCTTGAGCAGTATCCTAACGGCATTATGCATCTTAATATCGTAGCTACTAAGCACGCTTTCAAATAGTGCAAAAACTAATATACTAATAAGCATAACGAAAACGATAAATGTTGTTCCACACCTATCGTGAACGCGTTTGCACTTTTTGGCATTTTCAACAGTTAAAGGCAAGCCTTTTTCATAGCAGGTTATAGTTTTATGCTCTGCCCCGTGATACATAAAGGTACGGCGAATATCTTTTAATAAACTCGTTAAAAGTATATATAAAACGAATACTAAAAGTTTTAATCCACCCTCGATAAAATTCATTGCCCAAACGTCAAATTTGGTTGCAAAAAGGGACTCTAGCACCCCTCTAAGCGTCTGTGGAAGCCACATAAAAAGAAAAACGGCAAGCGCAAGACCTAACACCAACGAAAGAAAACCAACAACGCTCATTACGTTTACCTTAAGCCTTTCAGCCATCCATTTTTCAAACTTAGAAGGCTCTCCCTCTCCGTAAACGTCAGCCGAGCGCATAAGAACGGCTGTTCCCCCGAATAAAGACTGCACGAAAGAAACTACCCCTCTTACAATTGGCAGTTTACAAAAAAAATTTTTTTTACTTTTTAAGCGTTTCGTTTCCAAACGGATAATACCGTCTCCGTCTCTAACGGCTGTAGCCATAGCAGTTTGACCACGCATCATAACGCCTTCTAGAACTGCCTGCCCACCGATGGAAACCTTATTAATCTTTTCTTTTTTTGCCATTTTTTAGCCTTATAAATTTTTTACGTAAAAAAATGGCTTTAAGCGTACGAATACCCTTAAAGCCTTTAATACAGAAAAACTATTTTGCCTTGCCGTATCTCTTGTTGAACTTATCAACGCGGCCACCGGTATCAACAAGTTTCTGTTTACCGGTAAAGTAAGGATGACATTTGCTACAAATATCTACTTTAATAACGTCCCCTTTTTTGGTGGAGCCAGTTTTGAAAGTTTCACCGCAAGCGCAAACTACAGTTACCTCGTGATAATCGGGATGTATACTATCTTTCATATAAGCACCTCTCTTAATATTTACCGCATAATTATATTATATTTTTACAATTTAGTCAACTGTTATCATACGCTTTTTTGAAGGTTTTTTGATTTTTTATAAATTTTTTAATTTGTAGCTACCGTTGCTTTTTAGTTGCTTTTTTTATTTTTTTGTAGTACAATGAATTAAATTTCTGATTTTTGGAGATTGCATGAAAGGCTATAAGATAACAAAGCCCTTTACCCTCGAGGAAAAGGATATACCTGAAGTTTCTACCGAACAAGCACAGTCTAAGGTAAAAATCAACAAGGCTCTCATTACTTTATCCGACGTTTTGAGATACCGTGGTGAGCTAGACTCAAGTGAGGTTGTTTTAGGAGGCTCTGGAATTGGCATCGTTACCGAGACTGACGCCAATCTTTTTGGATTGCAAAAAGGTAAACACATTTATATTGACCCAACTAGGTCTTGTGATGAATGCTACAATTGCAAGCGTGGCGAATATTCTAAATGTTCAAACCTTCTTTTTGCAGGTGAGGATTTCGACGGGTTCTTAAGTGATTTTATTTCAGCGTCACCAGATAAACTTTTCACACTCCCCTCAAGTGTTTCCGATTTTGAATCACTTTTTATCGACCACATTTCTTTAGCCGTATCTATATTCGATAAATTAGGCATTCAAAAAGGTGATTACGTTGCCGTTCTCGGTGCAAACAATTTTGGAAACATTTTTGCACAATTATTAATCTATTACCAAGCAGTTCCAATTATTATGACGCTTGATGAAGAAGATTACGAGATTGCAAAAAAGAGTGGCATTTACTACGTTTTAGGTCCCGGTGACAACTGGCAAAAGGAAGTTCTATCAATAACTAGTGGCAGAATGACGGACAAAATTATTTATATTTCCGATTCAAACATTCCCACCGGCAAAGCCTTTGCCCTTGCAAGGTCTCACGCACAGATTGCCTTTACAGGTGAGTTTTATAAAAGTAGTCCTGTATCCTTTTCACAGGCAGTTAAAAAACAGCTTGATATTCTTTGCGTAAACTCCGGCTTTGGAAACACTGGCGCAAGCATCAACTTAATTGCGAACAAGGCGATAGATTTTTCACACCTAAAGCTTAACCAAGCAAAGTATAGTGACGTTAAAGAGGTTTTTGCAAATTTGAGCGAACAGTTTGAAAAGCAAGGCAAAATCTACGAAACTATTATTGATATGATGTAAAAAAACTAAATAAAAGGTTAAAAACCCAACCGAATCGGTTGGGTTTTTGTTTTACTTTTCAACTAATTTTTTTCCTTACTGCAAAAGAAAAATCTTAAAATTTTTCTTATTATCATCGGTGGTTTGATACAGCATATTCTCATAATTCACCTCTTTAACTTAAGTATATGCCGTAACACCGTATTTTTGACAATAATTATTAACCACGAAGCTTATCAATAATAAATTTTCTATCCTCGTACTTAAATACCGTGCTTCCAGCAACGATTACGTTTGCACCAGCCTCTTTTACAGCTTCAATATTTTCCTCGTTAATTCCACCGTCAATTTCTAAGTCAATATCCTTTCCGGTGCTATTAATAAGCGCCCTTGCTTCCTTAATCTTAGCAAGCACCTCAGGAATAAATTTCTGCCCTCCAAACCCAGGAAAAACGCTCATCAAAAGAATCATATCGCATTCTTCAATAACGTTTTTAATGGCAGAAACGGGCGTGCCGGGGTTGATAACTGCGCCACACTTTACTCCAAGGTCTTTAATTTCCTTTAAGGTATCTTTTAATCTATCCTTGCACGCTTCGTAGTGAACGGTTATAATATCCGAACCCGCATCAGCAAACCTTTCAATATACTTCCAAGGCTCAACAATCATAAGGTGAGCATCGAAAATGGCGTTTGAATAAGGTCTCGCCTCTTTAATGAATTTTGGACCGAAGGAAATATTTTTAACGAAAACTCCGTCCATAACATCGAGGTGTAAAAGCTCTGCTCCTGCCTCGGTAATACTTTTTACTTCCTCACCGAATTTTGCAAAATCTGCCGATAACATTGACGGCGCAATTTTAATTTTTGCCATAATTTTTTCTCCTATTTTTTATATCAGTAATAATTTCTTTGTATCTTATATATCTCTCATAAGAGAGTTTTCCCTCTTCCACAGCCTTTGCAACTGCGCACTCTGGCTCAGAAAGGTGTGTGCACCCCCTAAAACGGCACTCGACTGCGTATTCTAAATATTCCGGATACAGAGAAGGAAGTTCCTCTTCCGTCACTTCTGCTTCAATAACGGCAAAGCCGGGAGAATCAATAACGCACATCCCGTCCTTTTCAAATATTTCAGAATAGGTCGTCGTGTGTCTGCCCCTAGCTATCTTTTCGCTCAGCTCTCCCACCCTTAAGTCAAGGGAGAAAATGGCGTTAATAAGCGAGGTTTTCCCAACTGCGCTTTGACCTGCTAAAACCACCGTTCTTCCACGCAAGAATTCCTTTAACTTATCCGTACCAAGATTCTCTTTTGCTGAAACCTCTATAATCTCACAAACGCTTTTATACTGCGATAAAACTTCATTATATAACCCAGAATTTCTATCGCTTTTGTTTACGGCAATAAGCGTTTCAATTCCAAGTTTGTTAGAGGCGATTAATACCTTGTCAACTAGATAATAGTCGGGCTTAGGCTCACCAGCAATTACAATCACGGCTGCGTCAATATTTGAAACCCTAGGTCTAATAAGAGAATTTTTACGCTCATAAACCTTAGTTATAACGCTATTTTCCATTTCCACATAGTCGCCAACGGCAAGCCCTTCTGCCATCAGTCTTAGCCTTCCTCTAGCCCTACAAGGATAATCAATTCCTTGAGCTCTTACGGTGTACCCATCCGAGCAGACTTTTATCAATCTTCCTTTCAAGAAACGTCCTCCGATTCTTCCAAATATCTACGGCGAAGCTGTCCACAAGCCCCGTCTATATCCTCACCCATTTTTCTTCTAACGGTAGCTGAAATTCCACCTCTTTCCAATGCCCCCATAAACCTATAAGCCTCTTTTTCAGTGCCTCCCTTAAGGTCTTTTTCTTTAACCTCGTTAAGTCGAATTAGATTTACGTGGCAAGGTCTACCTTTAAGTAATCTTATAAGCTCGTCAGCATGCCTTTGCGTATCGTTTTCACCTTTTATTAAAACGTACTCAAAAATATATCTTCTGCCTGTTTTCTCAAAATAGTTCTTGCAAGCAGATAAAATTTCTGCTATTGAATATTTCTTTGCTACGGGCATAATCTTTTGTCTTTCACTGTCGAAAGGAGAGTGCAGAGATACCGTTAAGTTTATAGACAACCCCTCGTCAGCTAAATCATACATTTTATTAACCAACCCCGAGGTTGATAAGCTAACGTTTCTTTGGCTTATATTTATGCCACCCTCAGCCGATAGTAATTTTAAGAATTTTACAACGTTATCGTAATTGTCAAGAGGCTCTCCACTGCCCATAAGCACAACGTTAATCACCTCTCTCTTTTCACCAAGTCCACCCTTGAGATAGGAATTTACTGCAATTACTTCTCCAAGTATTTCACCTACCGTGAGGTTTCTTATTAACCCCTCCAGCCCAGAAGCACAAAATGCGCAATTCATCCTGCACCCAACTTGTGTGGAAATACAAAGGCTTGCACCGTGTTTATACCTCATTAAAACGCCCTCAACGACGTTTCCGTCTGCCAAGGAAAATAAAAACTTCTCCGTGCCGTCTATAGATTTTAGCGTTTTAATTATGTTTACGGGGCAAGCTAAATACTTTTCCGACAAAGCCTCCCTTAACGGCTTTGAAAGTTCGGTCATATCGGCAAAAGAAGTGCCTAAATGTAGCGCCTTAAATATTTGCCCTGCACGGAAGGGTTTTTCATTAAATTCTTCTACTATTAAGTTTTTAATTTCCTCTCTGGAAAAGGATAAAAGACTTTCTTTCAAACTACTCTCCCTTTTTTAAGGCAGTTACGAAAAACCCTAGCCCACCCGATAGGTGTGGCAAATACTGAAGCCCGTACGGGGTTTTAACGTGTTCTAATTTAGAATCAATTTCACTAATTTTGAAATTTTCGTTTTCTTTTAGGAACCTTTTTATAATTTCATCGTTTTCACACTTCAATACGGAACAAGTGGAGTAATACAAATACCCACCCTTTTTAACGTATTTTTTAACAGTGTCTAGTATAGAATATTGCGTACTATTAAGCTCTGCAACATTCTCTTTTGTTCTATTAAGCTTAATGTCGGGGTTATCGTTGACCACACCGAGTCCCGAACAAGGCGCGTCGCATAAAACAGCGTCAAAACGCTCTTCCCACTCCGGATAAAACTGCTCGGCATTTTTAACCTCTTCAGTGATATTTTTAATACCCATACGTGTCTTATAAGCTGTAATAAGCTCAACTCTGTGCGGGTGAATATCCCACGAGGTAATCTTGTTAAATTTACTAGCCAGCCTTACGCTTTTTCCACCTGGAGCAGAGCAACAATCTAGGAGACTTTCTCCCTCTTTCACCACGTCGCAAATGGCAACCGAGCCAAGCGCTTGAAAGGTGTATATTCCTTTATCAAACCCCTCATCTCTCACAAAATTTCTTGCTGTAAACACGTTATCAAAAGGGGTTTTTTCATAACTTACGCCTTTTTCCTTTAAAAAATTTTCTCCGTTTACACCATAGAAACAAACAGTAGTCTTTGCATTTTCAGAAGCTATAATTTCTTCAGCAGTTTCTCTACCGTAATCGGCAATCAATTCTTTTACTGCAAACTCTGGATAGGAATACTTACACGAAAGAAATTTAACATCTTCCTCGGGGAAAGATATTTCAGTAGTTAAAAATTTCCTTAAGAAAGCATTCACAAAGCCAGATGCACCTTTTTTCCCAAGTTTTTTAACTAAGGCAACAGCATTTTCCGTGACAGCGTAACCCTTTTTACCGAGATATTTTATTGCATACATAGAAACTTTCAACACCGTTCTAATTGCAAGCTTTGGCGTTTTTTCAGTAAGCAATGATATGTAGTAGGAAAGTTCAATATCTTTATCCAAAACACCATAGCACGTTTTAATCGTCAGTGCCCTGTTTTTCTCCTCGATTACAGTAGAAGAAATCGCTTGCTTTATATAGGTCTTCTCACTATATACCTTGTTTAAAATGGTATAGCAATCGTATATATAATTTATCATTTAAATTCCGTTCCTAAGGGTAACTTGTTGCCGGCAAGAAAATCCTTTATTTCAAGTGGCTTTCCACCACATTTTTGCACTTTTAGAAGTTCTACTGCCCCCTCTCCACAAGCTACCACTAGCCTCTTATCCGATTGTATAACAGTTCCCGGAGTGCCAGTTTCTTCCGTCTCCCTAGCTTTGTAAATCTTAAAAATTTCACCATTATAAAAGGTGTATGCAACGGGTGAAGGATTAAAGGCACGAATTTGATTTACCACTTCACTTGCACTCTTATTAAAATCAATCTTCGCCATTTCTTTTTTTATTATTTTAGTGTAGGTTGCCTCGCTATCAACTTGCTTTTCTAACGTAACCTTTCCATTTAACAAATCGATAAGCACTTTTTCGATACACTCTGCACCCAAAACGGAAAGTCTACAAAAAAGCTCTCCAGCAGTTTCTTCCTCCCCGATAGCAATTTCCCTTTTGTAAATCATATCACCGGTATCAATGCCGATATCCGTTTTCATTACGGTTATACCAGTTGTTTTTTCGCCGTTTAGTATAGCGTAATTTATGGGCGAAGCGCCCCTGTATTTTGGAAGAAGTGAAGCGTGTATATTTATTACACCGTATTTTGGAATGTCTAAAATTTCCTGAGATAAAATCTGCCCAAATGCACAAGTAATCATTAGGTCTGGTGTTAAAGACTTTAAGTCCTCCACTCCCTCTAGCCTAATTTTAGAATACTGCAACACGGGAACACCAAACTCCTCTGCTTTAACCTTAACTGGTGGAGCAGTTAGAATTTGTTTTCTTCCAACAGGCTTGTCTTTATTTGTAACGACTGCCACGATTTCCATATTTTCCATAGAGAAAATCTTCTCAAACGGTTTAACAGCAAAATCAGGCGTGCCGAGATATACTATTCTCATTTATTCTCCCACAACGTTTTTAGCTTTGTCTATATATAAAATACCATCCAAATGGTCGTACTCGTGGCAAAAAATTCTTGCTAAATATCCTGAAATTTTTAACGTTTGCGTTTTGCCATATCTATCCTGAAAGGAAATTCTAAGCTTTGTCGGTCTCTCAACGTCGCCACTCATGCCTTTAACGGAGAGACACCCCTCTCTATCAGTGCATTTTCCCTTCATTTCAAGCATTTTGGGGTTTATACACTCAAAGAAATACCCCTCGTATTTAACTAGAAATATACGCCTTAAAACACCTACCTGAGGCGCTGCAAGTCCAACGCCACCACTAGCGTCAAGCGTATCCTTCATATCGTCTAAAAGGGTGTGAAGCTTCTCATCAAAAGAGGTAACCTCAAAACATTTTTTTCTCAACGTTTCATCACCCATCTGTACTATATTTCTAATTGCCATAATTTCTCCTTTAGGTTAAGTTGTTTGGATTAACTTCAAGGTGCACTGAAGAAAATCTATCGTTATATTTATCAGAAGCCTTAAACACCTGTGCTATCAAATCTTTATTGTCTCTATCAAGCCTCATTAATACTTGGTATCTAAATTTACCTTGAAGCTTTTTAAGTGGCGCTTTCATGCACCCAAAAAATCTAAATTTATCTCTATTCGCCTCGAAAATTTTCTTGAGCTCATCGTGAACACTCTTTGTAGCTTCAAGTGCTTTTTGCTCGTCACTAGAGGAGATAAGCACCCTTAAAATATCGGAAAACGGTGGAAATGCCGTTGCTTTTCTCACCGAAATCTCGTGTTCGAAAAAGCCTTCATAATCATAATTTATCGCCCTAACTAACACAGGGTGGTCAGGAGAATAAGTTTGCAGAATTACCTTTCCACACTCTTCTGCCCTGCCACTTCTTCCCGAGACTTGAGTTAGAAGCTGAAAGGTACGCTCAGCACTCTTAAAATCGGAAAAATGGAGGCTCATATCAGCGTCAAGTATGCCAACTAAGGTAACCGAAGGAAAATCGTGACCTTTAGATACCATTTGCGTGCCAACCAAAATGTCTGCCTTTTTTTCTGCAAACCCTGAAAGAATCTTAAAATGCCCCTCCTTGGTTTGCGCAGTGTCCCTATCCATACGAAGAATTCTTGCACTAGGGAACAGCTTTTGAAGTTCTGCCACCACCCTTTCCGTGCCCGTTCCACCGTATCTAATAAAGGTGCTTCCACACTCAGTGCAAGCAGTAATCATTTTGTATTTTGCGCCACAATAATGGCAAAGCAGTGATTCGTCCTCTTTATGGTAGGTTAAAGAAACGTCACACGAAGAGCACTTTTGAACGTGCCCACACTCAGTGCAAATAACCGACCTTGAAAACCCCCTTTGGTTCAAGAAAATTATCGCTTGATTGCCCTTATTTAAGCATTCTTCAAGCTCGTATTTTAACGCCCTTGAAAAAGGAGAAGCATTGCCTGCTCTAATTTCCTTTTTCATATCCACCGTCTCAATGTCGGGAAGAGGTCTTTTATTTATTCTGTCCGTTAAGGTTACGAGGTTATATTCGCCCTCTTTAGCCTTTAGGTAGCTTTCAACAGCAGGTGTTGCACTGCCTAGAACAATCTTTGCGCCGTTATATTCAGCACGGAAGAGGGCAACGTCTATCGTTGAATATCTTGGGGCAGATTCACTTGAATAACTACCGTCGTGCTCCTCGTCAATCACGATAAGTCCTAAGTTTTCCACTGGAGCAAAAACTGCGCTTCTAGCACCGATAACGATTTTTGCTTCCGCCGTGCGAATTCTCCACCACTCGTCAAATCTTTCCCCTGCAGAAAGTCCACTGTGAAGTATCGCGGCATTTTCGCCGAACCTTTGGCGAAGCTGGGTTAACATTTGTGGAGTCAAGGAAATTTCAGGCACTAGCATTATAGCCGTTTTCCCCTCTCCAATAGTCTTGTTTATAAGCTCTAGGTATATTTCCGTCTTACCAGACCCCGTAACGCCGAAAATAAGCGTCGTGCTTTTAGGCGTTTTTTCTATGCTCTCGATTGCTTCTAATTGTTTACTTGTTAGGGTAATATTCTTTTTATCCCTCTTTAGCTCTTGATAGGGTGTTCTTTGTCTTTTTTCCCTATAGGAAACAATGTAGCCTTTCTTCTCTGCCCCCTTCACTGCAGAAGCACCGAATCTCTCGCTTAAAACTGAATTCCTTTCATTACCTACTTGGCTTAAATATTCTAAAAGTTCCCTCTGCTTTACGGCAGACTTTCTAAGCTCTAATTTAACTGTTTCTAAATCGAAGTCCTCTGATAATTTATAGCATAGAATAAACTGCTCCCTAACCTTACCCTTGCGCATTTCACTAGGCAGAAATAGTCTAAGCGCTAAAGCTCTAGTAACAAAACAATTTTTACTGATATATTCAGATAACGCAAGCGTTTCTTTAGTTAAGGCAGGAGTTTCTTCTAAAACACCAATTATATCTTTGATTTTTTCAGGGGCATATTCGCATTTATCGGCAACGTCTATTACTATGCCCTCAATTATTTTTCCACCAAAAGGCACGGAAACTCTACTTCCGAGTTTTACTCGCAAGCTTTCTAGAATCTTGTATTCAAAAACCTTATCGACCTCGGAATGCGAGATGTCGACTATTACCCGTGCGTATTTCACTGAAAAAAATTAAAATGCGTTAGACTTGTTGCCCAACGCATTTTTTGCTAGTCGTTCGTGGCAATAAGTTTGCCGTCGTAAATTTCCTGTGCAGCCATCGAAAGGGGCTTTTCATTGCCAGGAAGCTCGGTAAGACCTTGGTTAGAAGCCTGTTCCATAAGCTGTCTTGCACGTTTACTCGTTACAACGCAAAGAGCGTATTTTGAGCCAACCTTTTCCGTCAATTCATCAATTGGGGGTTTATGTATCATTATATCTCTCCTTTTTTAAGGTTTATTCCTTATTCTTTTCTTTATTTATTATTTCACGGATGTTTTCCACCGTTTTATTCAAGTCGTCGTTTACTACCGAATAATCGTAAAGAGCCCTCTTTTCAAGTTCAAACTCCATACGTTTCATTCGAAGATTTATTTTCTCTTCGCTCTCAGTGTTTCTCTTTATAAGCCTTTTTCTAACCTCTTCGACGGATGGAGGCTCAAGCATAATAAGAATAGCGTCTTTGAAATTTTCCTTAACAGCAAGCCCACCGTTCACGTCAATTTCAAGCAAAACGTCCTTATCCTTTAACATTTTAAGCACGAAGTCCTTTGGAGTGCCGTAATAATTTTCAAAATGATTTGAATACTCTAAAAATCCACCCTCGTTAGCCTTAGAGAGGAATTCCTCCTTATCTATAAAGAAGTATTCTCTGCCGTCCACTTCGCCCTTTCTCGGCTTTCTCGTGGTGCAAGAAATACTGAGGGCAACATTTCTATCACTTTCTACTAATTTTTTTGCAACCGTGCCTTTCCCAACTCCCGACGGTCCTGATAATACAACTAGCAAATTTCTCATACTATTCTAAATTCTGAACCTGTTCTCTTACCTTTTCAATCTCATTTTTAAGCGAAAGAGCAAAAGAGGTAACTTCTACGTCGTTTGATTTTGAACAAATGGTGTTTGCTTCCCTATTAAATTCCTGCATTAAAAAATCAAGCTTTTTGCCTGCGCCTTCTTTTTTAACAATACTCTTAAACTGCTCAACGTGAGAAGATAATCTGGTTAATTCTTCATCTATATTAACCTTGTCCGTGTAGAAAGCAACTTCATTTAAGAGTCTTGCCTCGTCAATCTTAACGTCACCTAAAGCTTCTTCAATTCTTGTGCGAAGCTTTTCCTTGTGCTCGGCAGTAACAAGTGGAGCACGGAGGGAAATTTTATCTCTTAAATCGCTTATAACCTCCATTCTTGAAAGCATATCGGCAATTAACTTTTCGCCTTCAACAAACCTCATAGCGTTTAAGCTTTCACACGCCTTTTTAACAGTGTCTAACACAGCCTCCTTAAAATCTTCTGCGTCGGCTTTAATTTCTTCCACCAAAACGTCAGGCGATTTCATAAGAAAGGATGCAGTGCAATCGAAAGGAACGTTAAACTTTTCGGAAATGCTCTTTAACGCGTCATAATATTCCTTAGCCTTAGCAAAATCAACCTCTACGGGCATTTTATTTTCCCTTCTGTCGGAAAAATTGATAAAGAGGTCTACTCTGCCTCTTTTAACGAATTCGCCCACGCATTTTCTAATTGCGTCCTCTAAGGAAATAAAAATCCTCGGCATCTTAGCGTTAAAATCAAAATTACGATTGTTAACGGTTTTTATTTCTACAGTTAAATTTATTCCGTCGACAGAATAATCAGCTCTGCCGTAACCCGTCATACTCTTCATTTAGAACAGTTCCTTGATAATTTTACCTATATTTAAATAATTTTACCACAACTTTATTATTTTATCAAGTTTTTATAAGAGATTTAAAGGTTTCTTCATCGATAATTTTTATACCTAGTGACCTAGCCTTATCAAGTTTACTTCCTGCGCTTTCCCCTGCAAGCACCAAAGTTGTCTTTTTAGAAACGCTTGAAACAATTTCTCCACCTAGGTCCTCAATAATCTTGCTTGCCTCCTCTCTCTTAAAGCCCTCTAAGGCACCTGTTAAAACAACCCTCTCTCCTGTAAAAACACCTGTCTTAGCACTCTGCTCCTCTTCCTCGATAATTTTCACACCTAACGAAACTAGCTTTTCAATTTCTTCCAAGTTTTTTTCGCTCGCAAAGAAATCTGAAATGTTTTTAGCCATTATATCCCCAATTTCAGGAATGGTTAAAAGGTCGTCCTCCGTCGCCCTAACTAGATTTTCAAGACTACGATAGTGCTTTGCTAAATCCTTTGCCGTTTTCTTCCCTACACCGTCTATTCCTAAGGCGTAAATAAAGTTTGCAAACTCTACTTTTTTCGACTTTTCTATTGCCGTAAAAAGGTTATCGGTTTTTGCCTCCTTAAATCCCTCTAGTGCCAAAACTTTTTCCTTATCTAAGCAATATAAATCGCTAAAGCTTTTAACCCCGAACGACCTAGCTAAAAGCTCGGCAGTCATCTCAGAAAAGCCCTCTATATTAACACCGTTTTTACAAGCAAAATTGGTGAGCCTAGAAGTGATTCTCGGCAAGCAGTCTTCATTTTGGCAGAATATGTTTGCGCCTATTTCCCTTAATTCCTGCCCACAGTACGGACAAAGAACGGGCTTTGCAACTTCCTTGCTGTCCTTATAATATTCCGTCGTTCCTAAAATTTCTGGGATGACCTCGTTACTTCTCCTAATCAATACCCTCGAATTAATTTTAACCCCCTTTCTTAAGAGGTCACCATAGTTATTGAGAGTGGCTTTTTTAACAGTTGCACCCGAAAGTTCTACCGGGTCTACAATTCCGAGAGGAGTAAGTTTACCAGTTCTTCCAACTTGCCAAACAACGTCGCGAACGATGGTGGTGACTTCCTCTGCCTCGAACTTATAAGCCATTGCCCAACGTGGAAATTTATCCGTTGCACCGAGCTCTTCTCGAAGAGCAAAATTGTTTAATTTGACAACTGCTCCGTCGGTTAATATATCTAGCTCCTTTCTGGTTTTATCAATTTCTTCAATAGCTAAAACCACCTCTTCTATTCCCCTGCATTTTTTTAGGAAAGGATGCACCTTGAAGCCATTATCTTTTAAGAACTGTACACATTCCGTTTGAGAAGAAAGCGTCCCCTCAGAGAGATAGTTTACGTTATAGAACATTATCTCAACCCTTCTTTTTTCCGTAATGGAGGGGTCTAAATTCCTAATCGCCCCAGCAACAGCATTGCGGGCATTTTTTAACGGTTCTTCTGCCGTTTCGTTATATTTTTTTAGAACGGAAAGGCGCATAATCGCCTCGCCTTGCACTTCAATAGTGCCCTTATAATCAATAACAAGTGGAAAGCTTTTCACAGTAAGAACCTGTGCAGTAACGTCCTCTCCCTCGGTTCCGTTACCTCTAGTAGTTGCCCTCACGAATTTACCGTTTTCATAAGTTAAGCAGATGGTCAATCCGTCAAACTTGTACTCCACGGTATATTCAAGCACCTCGCCCAACTTATTAATCCTCTTTTCAAAAGCATAGAGCTCGTCAGTGGAAGTCGCTTTATCAAGGCTATATAATCTCTTTATATGCTTATGTTTCTTGAATGCAGAAATAGGCTCTCCCCCGACTCTTCTCGTTGGAGAATCAAATAGAATTACGCCCGTTTCCTTTTCCAATTTAACGAGCTTATCATAGAGCGCATCGTATTCTTTATCCGAAACGGTCGGGTTATCTAAAACGTAATATTCGTGCGCATATTTATTTAAGATTTTAACTAGATTTTGCATTTCATCCATAATAAACCTCTACACGATTTCCATTGGTGCAAATTTCACCGATAATGATTTTATGCCGACGCCCTTGAATGCAACGTCAACGATGATATTATCACCCTCGCCTTTAACCATAATAACGGTGCCCACGCCAAATTTTGCGTGTTTAACCATAACACCACTTCTATATTTCCCATATTCAGCGCCCTTGTTTGCCTTAAGCTTTCCCTGATTCAAAAAGCTTTTAGCATATCCCGAAGAATATCCCCCAGTATTTCTCGGCTCACCGTATTCGTCACCTTGAGAGAAGCCGTATCTAGGGGTAGAAATTCTATCCCCTTGCTGATAATCGGGTTTTTTAACTTCGGGAGATAACACCTCTCTTCCCTCTTTTAGGAATCGAGATTGCGTCATAAACTCACGCCTGCCGTACATATATCTACTGGTCGCCCTGGTGAGATAAAGTCTTTGCTTAGCTCTAGTTACGGCAACGTACATAAGACGGCGTTCTTCCTCTAATTCGTCGTCACTGCCCATACTTCTCGCAATGGGAATAACCTTTTCATCAAGCCCTGCAACGAAAACACATTTATACTCTAAACCTTTTGCTGCGTGAATGGTTGCAACGGTAACAGCGTTTCCATCTGCAATCTCATCGGTATCAGAGCTTAAGGTTACAGAATTCAAATAGTCTGCAAGATTTGTGCCTGGGTTATCCTTTTCAAAACTCTCAGCCGAGTTCTTAAGTTCGGATATATTATAAATTTTAGAGTTGCTTTCTTCCGTTTTATCGTTAAACTGGTCTAAAAAATTCGTAACTTTTAAAACGTGCTCTATAAGGTCTGCAACCGAATGTGTGTTAGCGTATTCTCTAAATTCATTGAGCAAAAGCTTAAAATTAAAGAGCTTATTTTTCGTAGCACCCGTAATGGGTGAAAAATCTAAAATATCAAGTGCCTCGTACATTGAAACACCTTTCCCCGTAGCGTACTCTCTAAGCTCGGTTAAGGTCTTGTCGCCAATTCCCCTCTTTGGGGTGGAAACGCACCTCATAAAAGATTCGTCGTCAAAACGGTTATTTATAATTTTAAGATAGCTTAAAACGTCCTTAATCTCCTTTCTTTCAAAGAACCTAAACCCACCGAAAACTTTATAAGGAATGCCGTACTTTGTAAATTCCTGTTCGTATGCACGAGAAAGTGCGTTAATCCTCATAAAAATTGCAAAATCTTTGTACCTTAGGTCGGTTCTGTCCATAAGGCTTTTAATTTGAAGAGCAGTAAAGGTTGCCTCTTCGTTCTCGTCGCTTCCAACGAAAGTTTCAATTCTAACCCCTGCATCGTTATCCGTGTAAAGTTCTTTTTGTCTTCTCTTACGGTTGTTTCTTATAATACAGTTGGCAAGCTCTAGAATCTTTTTAGATGAACGGTAATTTTTTTGAAGTTTATAAATTTTCGCTCCCCTATAAACGTCGTCAAAGGATAAAATATTTTCAATTTTAGCACCGCGCCAGCCGTAAATACTCTGGTCGTCGTCTCCAACTACAAAAATGTTTCCGTGCTTAATGGAAAGCCTTTGACAAATGGCAAATTGCACCCTATTAGTGTCCTGAAACTCATCTATGTGTATATACTTGAATTTGTTTGAGTAATAGTCGGCAATCTCAGGGAAATCTCTAAAAAGAATATACGTCTTAAAGAGTAAATCATCAAAATCAAGACAATTGGAACGAGAGAGCGAATCTTCGTATGTAGAATAAATTTTTGCAATCTCCTCACTAAAAGTGAGCTCAGGATAGCAAGAAGCAAACTCTTCTGGGGAAACACAGTCGTTTTTAGCACGTGAAATCTCCCCCTTAGCAAGTTTTAAGTACTTATCCGTATCTAGGTTAAGGTCTGCAATAATGCGCTTTATCGCCTTATCTTTATCCGTTTCGTCGTAGATAGTAAAATTTTTGTCGTAGCCGAGTTTATCTATCGTGCTTCTTAAAATTTTAACGCACATACTGTGGATTGTTGAAACCCACATTTCAGAAATTTCACCAATAATCTTGGTGAGTCTCTCTTTCATTTCCCCTGCGGCTTTATTAGTAAAGGTTATAGCCAAAATATTGGCAGGAGATACGCCCTTTTCTTGAACGAGATAGGAAATTCTCGTGGTTAAAACTCTCGTTTTTCCACTTCCTGCACCAGCTATAACCAAAACTGCGCCCTCGGTATCGAGAACGGGTTTAATTTGCTCTTCATTTAACGTTTTAATTAGTTCTTTTACGTCTACCATTATGAAAGGTTCCTAAATATTTACTATTACTGCCGCAATTTTTTTTGCAGATTCTGATAATGAAGCTATTTCTGCCTCTTCTAAAGTAGAGTGAGCATACTCCCCTTGCACCCCTAGTGAATCCACAACGGGTATTCCGTAAGCTGTGGCGTATGCAGCGTCTGAGCCACCCTTACGCTTGCCGATAGCAAGAGTATCAAAACCGTTTTCAGCATAAATATTGTTTATTTTATTAAGTAAATCTACATTTCTATCAACGAGTGGCATTGCGATACGAACGTTTAATAGCTCTAACTCGCAACTGCAATTTTTATTAAAGTTTGTGCCAGCAATTTCCTTAAACTTTTCGTGAACAAACTTTTCTTGTTCTTCGTTATTAAACCTAACGTCAACTAAAAAACAACATTCACCTGCAACAGTGTTTGGCACCTTGCCACCATTTATAACTCCAACGTTACAAGTTATGCCGTTTGCATCCTTAATTTTTTCTATTTCCAAAATTTTGTGGCAAGCCTCTGCTATTGCACTGGCACCTTTTTCAGCACATAAAGACGCATGCGCTTCTATTCCTTTAACAATGAACTTATAGGTTATTATTCCCTTTCTTTCAATACAGCCATAGTTTTTAAAATAACTTTCATATCCCTCGAGATTTAAGAATGCTATAGAACCTTTGGCTCTTTCGCAAATGTAATTTATAGTTGCTTTGTTGCTAGTTAGACTACTGTTTTCTTCATCACTTTGCAGTAGTAGCATTATCGGTCTATCGATGTAACCACACTCTTTTAGAGCGTGCATAGCAAGTAGTCCCGCAACGATTCCCCCTTTGCAGTCCATAACCCCAGGGCCGTAAATTTTGCCGTCATTAATTTTTACAGCTGGCGTACCAAATGAGCCTAAAGCGTGCACGGTATCCATATGTCCCGAAAGACTAACAGGGGGCTTTTTCGAATTTTCGTTCATAGTGATAGCAACAACGTTTCCCGAAACCTCCTGTGGAAAAACCTCTACATTAAATCCAAGTTTTTTTGCGATTTTAACAAAATATTCGCCAACCTCATCAACTCCTTTTTTGTAGTTTGTGGGGCTTTCTATATTACAAACGTCCTCCCAAACAGAAAGATATTCATCAAATAATTCATCAATTTTACTAAACACTTTTTTCATATACAAAACTCTCCAAAACGTCTATAGCATATTAATAATAATTATATCACATAAGCTCTTTTATTTCAAGTAAGTATTATAAATACTTAAGCCCCTTTTTTAATATTTTTGTTGCATATATTTTTGTGACGTGTTATACTTTTAATATGAAAAACTGGCTAAGAAATAAAACGGTTATAATAACGGGCGCAAGTGGTGGGATAGGCTTTTCCCTAGCCAAAGCCTTAATAGAAAAATTTAATTGCAGAATTATTGCAATCGCTAGAAACGAAGAAAAAATTCTAAAAAATATAGAACTATTAGGGGATAAAAAAACAAACTTTTCTTATAGGCTTTTTGATGTTTCTATTAAGGAAAACTGGATAAACTTTGCTAAATTTTTAGAAGATAATTCTATCTTTCCAGACTTGCTTATAAATAATGCAGGCTTTATCCTTCCTTGGAACAAGGCGGAAAATTATTCCTATCAAGAGATTGAAGAAATTACCCACACAAACTTTTTAAGCGTTGTATACGGCACTAAAGCCCTTATGCCACTGCTTAAAAAATCTAAAACTCCTGCTATAATAAACGTTTCGAGCGCATCGGGGGTGGCAGCAGTAATCGGGCAAAGTATGTACACAGCAACCAAATACGCAGTGCGTGGTTTTACACAAACTATAGCTCTCGAAAATAAAAAAATATACGTTGCAGGCGTTTATCCAGGCTTTATTAAAACGGATATTATGGCTAGAACTAAAGGAGAGAACGACGGTGACTCCTTAGTTGACAAAATGAGTACTCCACTAAATAAAGCAACTAAAATAATGGTTAGAAAAATAAAGAACAAACGCAAAAATATAGTGTTCGGCTTTGGAGGGGGTTTCTTAAATTTTGGTGGAAAGCATTTTCCAAAATTAACCTCAAAACTAATGGCATTCGTGCTAAAAAGAGCTAAACTTGATATGATGAAAGACGTGTTTGTTGATTAATAATTAATCTAATATTTATAAAGGCTAACGAAAATTTTTTCGCTAGCCTTTTTTATTTGTCATACCAACCACCTCGCTCCCTTTGTCATACCGACCGAGGACACATTGTGTCTGAGTGGAGCGTATCTCTACCCCCCTTGTCATACCGAGCGAAGCCAGAGTGTATCTCAAAGAGGTTGAAAATATCACTTTGACCGATAGGTCAAAATATAACTGCGTTAGCAATCTAACTTTTAGACGCAGTCTAAAAATATAACTCTATTAGATACACTCCATTCGGTTGCTAACGCACCCTCAGTCGGTATGACAAAATGGAGAATATGTAGTAAGCTCAGTCTATATGACACTTGTTTTATCATACAAAAAAGGCGACTAAAAAAATCGCCTTTTTTACCTTTTTATTAAACTTAATTACCTTTATATCCCCAAACAACAGGTCTGTTATCAGGGTTCCAGGCACCACTCCATCCACTTGGCTTACTTTCAGCCTCACAGTAAAGTGTTAACGAATCACAACAATAGAACGCAGAATTACCTATACTTATTACACTATCCGGAATTTCAATGCTTGTTAATGAACTGCAATTATAGAACGCAGTATTACCTATACTTGTTACACTATTCGGTATTTCAATGCTTGTTAATGCATAGCAATCAGAGAACGCAGAATTACCTATACTTATTACACTATCCGGAATTTCAATGCTTGTTAATGCATAGCAATCAGAGAACGCAAATTTACCTATACTTGTACCACCGCTTATAACAACCGTTCTTAAGCACGATGTTGGTATTGATGATATTGCTGTTGTTGGTATTGTAGCTGTTTCAATAGGACAACCATTGAACGCCTCCTCACCTATACTTGTTACACTATCGGGTATTACTATACTTGTTAATGAATCGCAATGTTCAAACGCACCCTCACCTATACTTGTTACACTGTTTGGTATTACTATTCTTGTTAATGATTTGCAATAAGCGAACGCAGAATCATCTATACTTGTTACACCATTTCCTATCAATACGCTTGTTAATGAAGTGCAATAATAGAACGCTCGAACGCCTATAATTTTACAATTACTATCAATTGTTGCAGTTGTTATATTTGAGTTTTGTTCACCTTCTAAATATAGATATTGGTTTTTATCATTACCTAAATATTTTAGTCCATTTTTTACATTATATTGTAATGAAGTACAACCAGAGAACGCACCAACACCTATACTTGTTACGCTGTCTGGTATTACTACGCTTGTTAATGATTTGCAATCATAGAACGCACAAGCACCTATACTTGTTACACTGTTTGGTATTACTATACTTGTTAATGAACTGCAATTAAAGAACGTACTCGAACCTATACTTGTTACACTGTTTGGTATTACTATACTTGTTAATGAAGCACAACCAAAGAATGCGTCGGGGTCTATATTTTCATCGCTAGTTATTACTACTTCTTTTAAGGATGCTGGCACACAATCAGAATTACCACCAAACGAGCCTGCGCCAAAAATATATCCAAAATGCGTATTGTTACTGCCATTTTTCGTTTCGCCTACAAATGGCAAAGTTGCTTTTTGTAGATTAGTACACCTATAAAAGACACTATATCCTATACTTATTACACTGTCTGGTATTTCTACGCTTATTAATGAACTGCACCCACTGAATGCAGAATAACCTATACTTGTTACTCCATTCCCTATTACTACGCTTGTTAATGAACTGCAATCATAGAACGCATATTCACCTATACTTGTTACACTGTTTGGTATTTCTACGCTTATTAATGCTTTGCACTTTCTGAATGCAGAATCACCGATAAATCTACAACTATTATCAACCGTTGCAAACATTATACCTGCACAATCTACACCTGCTAGATACAAATAATTATTGTCTTCATTGCCCAAATATTTTAGTCCGTTTTTAACGTTATAATTTAATTTACTACAACCATCAAAGACCTTTTCTCCTATACTTGTTACACTTTCTGGTATTACTATACTTTCTAATGAATTGCAATTATAGAACGCATTTTTGCCTATGCTAGTTACTTTATTTCCCATTACTATGCCTGTTAATGAAGTACATTCATTAAATGCTTTTTCTCCAATACTTGCTACATTATTTCCCATCACTATGCTTGCTAATGAAGTACAACCATCAAATGCCATTTCCCCAATACTTGTTAAACTGCTTGGCAAAACCACCTCTGTCAATGATGTACAAGAAGCAAATGCCCAAGAATCGATACATATTATATTGTTTGGCATTTTTACCGTTGTTAAGGAGACGCATTCATAGAACGCATTTGTGCCGATAAAACGACAATTTTCATCAATAATTGAAGAGGTAATACTTGTGCTTTCTGCACCAGCTAAGTACAAATATTTATTTGTATCATTGCCTAAATATTTTAACCCATCCTTTACATTATAAGTTAAATTATTGCAACTAGCAAACGCAGAAGAACCTATACTTGTTACACTATCGGGTATTACTATACTTGTTAATGAATCGCAATTACAGAACGCCTCCTCACCTATACTTGTTACACTATCGGGTATTACTATACTTGTTAATGAATCGCAATGTTCAAACGCACCCTCACCTATACTTGTTACAGGTTTGCCGTTGTAGGTTGAGGGGATAATAATATCGGTATCAGCACAAGCGCCAATGCCCGTTACATTATATTCGATATCGTTATTTATTAAAACATAAGATAAGTCCTTAGAATACTCTTTATAATTATCAGCTGGCGTATTGCAAGCTGTTAAGCCGAAGATAGAGCAAAGCACAACTAAAATTAAACTTGCGATTAATAATAATTTCTTTTTCATAAACTTCTCCTAAAAAACGTATAAAAAAAGTGCCGTTCCTAAACAAAACGACACCTGGCAAAGTGACATTTCGCTTAAGTTGCGACACTCAGTTTAACAAATCAATCTCAAGAACAAGATTTCTATGTAATGCGAAATAGGTACACTTACACCCTAAGTATACTTGTCCTTGAAATATTAAACTGAGTCGCACATTTATTATATCACTGCTAAACAAAAAATGCAAGGAAAATTATAAACGTTCCCGCCCCTGTCATGCCCACATTTTTTACCTTGTTATACAAAAAAAGCCTACCGAGGTAGGCTTTAATTTCTTTAATTAAAACTATTTAGTAATAGTTACCTTTGATAACGCCCTAGGAGCATCTGGATTGTTTCCGATAGCACAGGAAACTTTGCAAGCAAACATTTGTGCAAATAGCGCAAAGGCAAACATAGCAAATTCTTCTGATGCGCTAAAGTTAATCAATGCGTCGTTACATTTTTTGAATCTTCCAGTTAAGAGCTTATCGTTAGTAACTAAAAGCACAGGTGCACCGAGAGAGAGCATTTTCTCCACGCACTTAATCTGGTCTGCACGAACAATTGACTGCATTTCTTCGTCACCACTGTTTTTAGCGCAATAAATGAGAACGGGGGTGTTTTGGTTAACCATTGCCATTGGTCCGTGATAGAATTCTGAGCCGGCATATCCTTTCATTTGGATATAACAAGTTTCTTGAAGCTTTAAGGTTGACTCTAGTGCGATTGCGTAAGTAATACCACGAGATAATACAAACCCCTCCTTCATATCCTTAAACTTCTCAGCATACTTGGTTGTAAGCTCGTCAATCTGAGGAATAATATTTTCAATTTCCTTATCTAAAATTTTAAGCTGTTTAAGGTCTGCCTTCATATCGGAAAGTTCAGAAGCAAGCCACAAAAGTAGATATAGCTGTGAGCTAAACGTCTTAGTAGCTGCAACACTCTTTTCCTCGCCAGCATCACAGTAGAGGTGGAATTTAGCTTCCTTTGCGATGGGGCTTTCTCTATCGTTAGTAATACCGATAGTGATTGCGCCTTGGTCGTTGCCCATTTTGATAACCTGCCTTACGTCCTCTGCCTTACCACTCTGCGAACAACCGATAATGATACTGTTTTTATAGTTTACTTTTCCTTTGTAGAGAGTAAGAACGGACGGTGCAGAAAGACCCAATGTATAGTTAGAATTAATTTCGAGAAGATACTTGAAATACACTAAGGCGTGGTTTGAAGTACCCCTTGCGGCTGCAACAAAGTTTGTAGCTGAGCTTTCCTTGATTGCTTTTACAAGCTTTGCCATTACTTCCTTGTTTTCGCCCTGGATTTCACTGAAAATTCTGGGGGTTTCGTTAATTTCTTTCCACATTAAAGTTGACTTGTAATCCATTTTTTATTCTCCTAATTTTTATTTTCTTTACACATTTTTAAATTATAGGGGGTTTTTTCGCCTTTGTCAAGTGATATTTTTTATACAGCTCCCTATTTTTATACTAAAATCAATAAAAAACACCTACTTGTTAATTAACATGATTTGCAAATTTTAGGGTGTTTTACCGTTATTTTTGCAAAAAATAAGTAGGTTTTTATAAAAATAACTAAATCACGTTACTTAAAAATTAAAGTTTTTTCCACAATGAAAAAAATTTTAAAAAAATTTCTACGTTTACCCCTTTGACAAATTTTTCTATTATGTTACAATATATTATAATACAAGAAGTTTACGCTTTGCTCGCAAAAGGAGGCTTAAAATGATTGATTCTATTAAGAATATTTTTTCTAATAATGCAATTCGCCTAGTTGGAGCTATTCTCCTTTTTATGGGAATTCTTCTTTGCCTTACGGGAGAAACTATTTTCACTATTTTAGCACAAATTGTCGCTATTGCTCTAATAGTTTTTTCCTTTTATGTTTTTATTAACTGCATAAAAAATTGCATAAAGAATAACACCTTCTCCAAAGACAATTTCTTTACCCTTCTCATCTCATTTATTTTGTTTGTGGTTGGAATTCTACTTGCAATATTTAAAGACAAAGCCAACACCGTATTCTTAATTACTGCAGGAATAATTATGTTTATCTACGGAATTGTTCTTTTATGCCTGTTTATTAAAAAGTTTAAGTCGCAAAAATCTTTAGCTTTCTATATCTTCGTTGCAGTAATCACCCTCGTTTCAGGAATATTCTTTGCACTTTTATATCTTCCCAGCCTTGCACAGACTGCAATATTCTATTATTCGGCTGGAGCAGTGCTTTCACTCACGGGAATCGTTGACCTCATCTTCTTTTAATTCGCCCTATAAAACGTACGGCAGAAAGAGTTTTTTCTTTCTGCCGTTTTTTTATTTCTTCTTTTCCTCTAAAGACCTCTTGTAATAAAACAAATACTGCTGAAAATATCCACTTTTTTCCTTAAACAAATGTAAAAAGTAGGCAGTAATTTTATTTCTGTCCTTTTCCTTTCCGTTAAAATTTTCCCTATACACCTTATCTATCCAAGTATCCACGGGGAAGCTATCCGTTCTCTTAAATCCGAAAAGAAGCACGCAATCCGCAACCTTTTCTCCAACCCCGTGAATTTTTATAAGCTCTTTTTTAAGCTCTTTAGTTGAAAGCTTTTTTAGTTCTTCCACCATAAAGCCTTGATTTTCAAGCTCATTTGCCAATCTCAAAACGTACTCGGCACGATACCCTAGGCCTATGCTTTTATAAAACTCTAGAGACTCGCTAGCCATTTTATTTAAGCTTGGAAAAGCGTAGTACTTTTCCCCAACAAAGGTTCTCTCTTCGCCCAAAGCTTGGCAAAGCTTTTCTATGCTTTTTTTAATTCTCGGTATATTATTATTTTGCGATATGATAAATGAAAACAACATCTCAAGTGGATTTTGGTTTAATATTCTAACGCCTCTTCCCTCTCTAGCCGCTCTTTCTAAAACGTCATATCCACTGTTTATTGCACTCTCAAAAATTTCGCTATAATCTGTCCCCAGGTCAAAAAAATTATAGAAAAACTGCTCGTCTTCTTCTCTGCACTCTATATGCGCCAATTCTCCACGATTATAAGCGTAACAACACTTGTCCTCTGCATACACCTTAAATCCTTCCCTATACGGCTCAAAGTGGAAAATTTGCCCACAAAACAGCGTATCCTTTACCGAAAAAAAATTAGAACTTACCTTAATAGTTACCATAATAGAAAAAATCGGGCTGATTAATCAACCCGAAATCCTTTTTAATTATTTTGCGTATACGCTAACTTTCTTATCAAGTCTGCCCATTCTTTCGAACTTAACTACACCGTCAATAAGAGCATAAAGCGTATCGTCACTTCCGATACCTACGTTGTTACCGGGATGAATCTTGGTGCCTCTCTGACGAACGATAATGCTACCAGCTAAAACTTCCTGTCCATCAGTTGCTTTGATGCCAAGTCTCTTTGCATTACTGTCTCTGCCGTTTTTGGTGCTACCGCCACCTTTGTGGTGAGCAAATAATCTAAATAATATCATAATTTAACCCTCCAACTCTTACTTTGCAACGATTTCTAAAATCTTTACTGCGGTGAAAGGCTGCCTATGACCTTGCTTTTTCCTTTCATTTTTCTTAGCTTTATACTTATAAACAATAATTTTCTTAGCTTTGCCCTGTTCGGTTACTTCGCCTACTGCCTTATAAGCCTTAGCTTCTTCTGCTACTTTGATTCCGTTTTCGTCTGCTACCATCAATACGTTGAGTTCAACCTTGTCACCAACGTTTGCATCGAGCTTTTCGAATTTGATTACGGAACCGATTTCTGCTTTGTACTGCTTGTTGCCATTTTCTACGATTGCGTACATTTCTGCCTCCGTTTTAATCTCGCCGAGTGTGAATTTGAGGTGGCTAATTTTTGCACTTTTAAAAAACCTCTCTCGAGCGGTTCGCATATTATTTTATTATTTTTTCTTTATTTTGTCAAACGTTTTTTATATATTTTACATAATTTTTCTAAACTTTATCAAACTATTATCAAAAACTAAATTTAGGAGATTATTATGAACATTAACGACTATGAAATTAAAGCGATAAACGACGTTTACAAAAACGCACACATAGCACTTCAAAGCATTTCAGACCTCCTCCCCTCCGTTGAGGACGAGGAACTAAAATCCGAGCTTAAAAATCAATACGAAGGCTACGAAAAGGTCATCGGAAAAATTTCCTCTTTTATGGTAGAGAAAGGCTTAGAAGCAAAAGACATTAACCCTTTTAAAAAAGCTATGCTTTGGGGAAGTATAAAAATGAAGACTATGATTAACAATAGTCGAAACCAAATCGCCGAAATGATGATTAACGGCACCGTTATGGGCATTAACGAGCTAACGGCTATGAAAAACGAAGAAAATACCCTATCAGAAGAAATTGCACCTTATTTAGACGAATTGTTAGCTCTTGAAGAGGAATACGAGCAAAGGTTAAAAAAGTTTTTATAACATTAAAACTTTGCCATCTACAAAAAAATCCACCATCTGGTGGATTTTTTTCTAAATTAGCGTTGCCGCGATATATTCAATAAGCGTAAACATTAACGGAAGCGTTATCACCGACAATACGTATGCACAGAAACAAGTTCTTGCCCCAGTTGAACTATCGTGCCCGACAGATTCTGGAAAAACTACAACGTTCATACCTGCAGGCAAACAGCAAAAGCTAGTTACCATAATAAATACTTCTTTGGGGACTGGTAAAAATTTACAAAGCGAATAAGATATACCGCCAAAAAACAACGGTACAGCAATTAATGTTATTCCACTAGTTACATACGCCTTAACTGATGAAAACAATTCCTTAAGAGAGAACGATGATAAAACGATTCCCGCTAAAATCATAGCGCAAGGAGACATACAGTTCTTTGCAGGCGTTAATATACTAGAAACTATCTCGGGCATTTCAAAAGGCAAAATTCCTAAAATCAAGCCTATTACAACTGCCAAAACTGGCGGTGACAATAGCGATTTTGGATTAAATTTACTACTGCTCTCCTCTCCGTTGTCAGTTAAAAGTATATATCCATAGGAATGAATAACTATACTTATTGGCAAACAAAAAATAATAAACTGCGTGTTTACAACAGAATTAAACATCGTTTCCACTAAGGGATAGCCTAGATAACCGAAATTACCAATCATAATCATATATAAATAGCAATTTTTTTCTATTTTAGATTTACCTAAACGATTAGCAATTGGTTTTAGAGCAAAGTATGCAACGAGCATAAACACAAGCCCTGCAATAAACAACACGAAATAGCTTGAAAGATTTTCTACAGACGCATTGTTCATTAGATTTAAAATTATATAAGCAGGCAAAAAAGCCATCGTTAATAATTTTGATAAACCTTTACTCGCCGATTTATCTATAATTTTTAATCTTGCAAGTAAGTAGCCAAGCAAAATATAAATTAGGAATACGCCTACCTGTTCTAGTGCAACGAAAAACATGTCTAACCTATTTTGTTATTATCTCTTCCACTGAAGGTCGTAGTGAACGTCGTAAGCTTTCTCTTCTTCGGTGTATTTTCTTAAAGTATTAACAACCTTTCCGTCGTTATATTTTCTATCGTTAATCTTTTCTTCGGTGGTACCCATAACGGTTACGTTGAGCTGACGTCTTCTTGCTCTAACTTGGTCCCAGTCAATAAAGTAAACGTGAGCAAATTCGCCACCGTCTAAAACGCCGTCCTTAATGGTCATAGCTTCGCTTCTGCCAAAGAATACTGAACGAAGGTGTCCGTCGGTATTTAAGGAAGTGAAGTCACCGGGTTCGTTAACGTATCTACCGAACTGGGTGTGAATAGGACCTGGGTGCATATACTCATTGTTTTCATCGTAATCGGGAACGAGCTTTTGCATAATCTTTAAGATATCGTGCTGGAGATATTCTAAGTCGTATTTATCGATATCGTGAGAGCATTCCTGAACCATAACCGAGCAAGTGGTGTGGTGTGATGCGATAGTTACGGTACCGTTTTTGATGCCAGATTCTTCAACAATGTGAAGAATATCGCTAGTTACGTCGTGGAAGGTGGGTCTCCAACCTTTAGACTGAAGTTCGATTTCTTTTTGAAATACTTTGAATTCCATAGTGTTTCTCCTATATAAAATTTTTTAAATTTTTATTTTTACTCCGTTGTCTATAATTTCAACGGGAGTTAAAACCTTTCCAATAGACTCTTTGTAGTTGAGATACTCCTTTATTGACTTAAAGGGCATATCAGCCTTTTCTATGATTTCTTTAGCTCTCTTTGCCCCGTCTTTTAAGAGTTCCTCTAAAACCCCAACTTGAAAACTTGCTGAGTCAACACAAATTTTCTTAGAATCGACGATTCTATAATCCTTGCCGTGAGAGATACCCTCAATCCCACCAACGTAAGCGTGGATTGATGGAAAAACGGAAGAAACGTCACCCATATCGGTTGAACCGCCACCCTTTCCATAAGAAACGTAGCATCCGTTCTCTCCTGCTATATCCTTTGCCACCTCAATGGCAAGGCTAGCAAGATTTCTATCGTTTCTAACGGGCTCAGAGCCGGGAATATCGTTTATTTCCACCTCTGCTCCTATTGAAGCAACTGCGCAAGCTATTGCCCTATTAACCTTTTCGTTAGCTTTTCTCATAGCAGGTACGTTATTTGCCCTAACGTAACACTCCATAACAACTTTATCGGGAACAACGTTAACAGAACTTCCACCATCCGTTACAAAGCCGTGGAATCTAACCGTATCTTCCTCCTTAAAGGTTTCCCTTAAATAGTTTACGGCGTTAGTCATAAGCGAACAAGCGTTGTGGGCGTTAACCCCCTCGTACGGTCTTGAGCCTGCGTGGGCAGCTTTCCCTTTAACGATGATTCTCTTTTTTATATTTCCGTTACTTATGCCACCACTAACGTAGTATGGTGGATTTCCCTTTGAAACGAGATTAGCCGTATGCACCATAAACGCAACGTCTACCCCGTCAAAAAAGCCTCTTTTAATAAACTCCGGCTTGCCTGCGACAAAGGAGATTTTGCCTTCTTTTATAAGCTCGCTCCTATACGCAATTTCAACGCCTTCCTCAGCAGGAACGATAATAAACCTAATTTTGCCACTGAGATTGTCGAGGGCACCTTCCTCTTTCATTGCCGATGCAACGCCTATAATTGATGCGCACTGAACGTTGTGTCCACAAGCGTGAACGGCACCCGTTTCCTTGCTTGTTTCGGGGTGGGATACACAATAGAGTGCATCAAGCTCGGCAATTACAGCAATAGTAGGACCTTTTCTCCCAGTATCTATTTCTGCCGAAAAGCCGGTAATATCCCCTGCTTCTTTTATTTCATACCCGAGGTCACGGAAGGCTTTTTTCATATAAGCATCCGTCTTATATTCTTTATAACCAACCTCGGGGTTTTGCCAAATATAACGCTCGGCAAGTGACATTATCTCGCCGTATTTTTTTACTCTTTCATAAGCTTTCATTTGAGCTCTCCTACATCTCAATTTCTAAGCCGTTTTCGGTTATCTTTATGGGAGAAAGAACCTTTCCAAGCTCAAGCTTTTTAGAAACGTATTCTGTAGTATCCTTAAACTCAGGCTTATACCCCTCGATTACCTTATACGCACGCTCTGCTCCATTAGATAAGAGAATTTCAGCAACCTTAAGCTGAAGATTTGCAGAGTTATAACAAGTTTCTTCTGGGTTTGCTACCTGATAATCTTTTCCGTGTAGCGTACCAACTAAGCCCCCGACGTAAGCGTGAACCGAAGGCACGATAGTGCTAACGTCGCCCATATCTGTGCAGGAGCCTTTCCAGTGGTCTGTAAACTCGTATTTGCCGTCTGCAAGGGCGATAAACGCCTCTTTTGTTACTTGCAACAAATTCTCATCGTTACGAACGGGATAAGAGCCAGGAAGATCGGTAATTTCCACCTCTGCCCCTATCGACGCACACGCACAAGTTATTGCCCTATTAACTCTTTCGTTAGCGTTAACGAGAGCCTTTACGTTAGACGCTCTAACGTAGCTTTCTATAACTACTTCGTCTGGAACGACGTTTACAGAACTTCCACCGTTGGTGACAATAGAGTGGAATCTAACCACGTCTTCCTCTTTGAAAGTTTCTCTTAAGTAATTGGTTGCGCTTATTGCAAGCGATGCCGCGTTAAGAGCGTTAATACCGTCGCAAGGAAATTCCCCCGCGTGTGAAGCTCTGCCACGAATCACCGTTTTCTTTCTTATGTTGCCGTTGCAACCTTTTTCGGAAAAATAGATTGCGCCAGAATCCTCAAGATTTTGAATGTGTACCATAAAGGCAACGTCCACTCCGTCAAAAAAGCCTCTTGCAATCATTTCAGGCTTACCTGAGGTAAAGGTAATTACTCCCTTTCTAACCAGCTCGTTTCTAAAGGAAATTTCAACGCCCTCTTCTGCAGGAACTATAATAAATCTAATTTTACCCGAGAGTTTATCTAGAGCGCCCTCTTCTTTTAATACAGCGGCAACGCCCAAGATAGATGCACACTGAATATTGTGCCCACAGGCGTGAACGGCACCCGTTTCTTTGTTGCTTTCGGGGTGAGATGCACAATAAAGCGCGTCAAGTTCAGCAAGTAAAGCTAGGGTAGGCCCTTTTTTGCCCGTATCTAATTCAGCTGAAAAACCAGGGATATCCCCAGCCTCTTTTATTTCGTATCCAAGTTCACGGAAAACCTTTTTCATATAAGCGTCCGTCTTGAACTCTTTATATCCAACTTCTGCGTTTTCCCAAATATAACGCTCGGCAGAATACATCAATTTTCTAAAATCGTTTAATTTAAGAGAGTAGTCCATAACAAGCCCCTTTTATTTTTTATTAAGTCTTTCGCCAACTGCTCCACCCGGGTGAATGAGGGCAAACTGCTCGTTCTTAAAACCCGTCTCTTCAATAAGAGCTGTTTGTAGGGCGTGGAATATCATACAAAGTGCCGTGGTTGAAGTAGTGCCCTGAGAATTATACTTGTCCGTTTCTCTATTAACGTATTGTTTCAACGTTACATCCGCATTTTCTGCTAAAGGAGATTCCACATTCTCGGTAATAGAAATGATTTTAACCTTTTTCGCCTTGCAAATATCAATAATCGGAAGAAGTTCCTTAGTCTTTCCACCGCGAGAAGCAAAAATCATAACGTCACCCTCTTGCAAGAAGCCCGTTGCACCGTGAACTGCTTCTGCAGGAGAAATAAACCTCGCAGGACGCTCAATACAGCACAAAAGATGTGCCATATGCTGGCAAATAATACCAGAATGTCCACAGCCACAAGTTCCAATACGGGTAGCGTTTTTCAAAAGTTCAACGGCTTTAGAAAATTCTTCCTCGTTAAAATAATCAAGCATTTTTTCAATGCACTCGGCTTCAATTTTATAAGCTTCCTTTACTGCAGTTAACGTTTCTTTTTTCATTCTATCCCTCACTGTACTTATCGTGTATTTCTAACTAAGAAAGTATATCACTTAGGAGAGTATTTTGTCAATGTATTTATAGAGTTTATTATACAATAAAGACTTAAAAAATAATTCTTTCAAGTTAACAAAAAAATATTATGTTTTTTATTTGCTTTTTTTTCTTTGTGTGATATAATATTAGAAATATTTTTTAAATGAGGTGCTTTATGGCTCACTACGAAAATACCCCATCAAGAACTTTTAGCGAATATCTTTTAGTTCCAGGCTACACCGATGAAAATTGTATTCCTGACAACGTTTCGCTTAAGACTCCGTTAGTAAAATTTAAGAAGGGTGAAAAACCAGCCCTCTCTCTCAATATACCTATGGTATCTGCAATAATGCAATCCGTTTCTAACGACACTATGGCAATTGCCCTCGCAAAGGAAGGTGGCGTATCCTTTATTTACGGCTCCCAAACCATTGAGGCGCAAGCAGAAATGATTAGAAAGGTTAAAAAATATAAATCCGGCTTTGTAGTATCCGATTCCAATCTTAAGCCAGACGATTGTTTAAGGGACGTTCTCGAACTCAAGGAAATTAACGGACACTCCACCTTTGCCGTAACTGACGACGGCAGTGCAAATGGCAAACTCGTTGGTATCGTTACTGGCAGAGATTATAGAGTTTCTAGAATGACGGGAGAAGAAAAGGTTTCCACCTTTATGACACCTTTGGACAAGCTCGTGACAGCTCCCGAGGGCACCACACTCTCAGAAGCTAACGACATTATTTGGGACCATAAATTAAACTCCCTCCCCATCATTGATAAGGAAGGCAGACTCGTTTCCTTCGTATTTAGAAAGGACTATGACCAGCACAAAAAGAACGTTAACGAATTATTAGATGATAACAAGCGTTACGTAGTTGGCGCAGGCATTAATTCAAGGGACTATAAAGAGAGGGTTCCCGCCCTCATCGAAGCAGGTGCAGACGTGCTCTGTATCGACTCTTCAGAAGGCTTCACCGTATGGCAGAAAAAGACCATTGAGTGGATTAGGGAAAACTATGGCGACAAGGTAAAAGTTGGTGCAGGTAACGTTGTTGACAAGGACGGATTTAACTTCCTTGCAGAAGCCGGAGCTGACTTTATTAAGGTTGGTATCGGTGGTGGTTCTATTTGTATCACTAGAGAAACTAAAGGTATTGGTAAAGGTCAGGCAACAGCAGTTATTGAGGTTGCAGAAGCAAGAGATGAATATTTCAAGAAAACTGGCGTTTATATCCCCATCTGCTCGGACGGTGGCATCGTGCACGACTACCACATCACATTAGCCCTCGCTATGGGTTGCGATTTCTGTATGCTCGGCAGATACTTCTCTCGTTTTGACGAAAGCCCCACAAATAAAGTTTTAATTAACGGAGTTTATATGAAAGAATACTGGGGTGAAGTCAGTGCAAGGACAAGAAACTGGCAACGTTACGACCTTGGTGGTTCCAAAACAAAGCTCACCTTCGTTGAGGGTGTTGACAGCTACGTTCCCTATGCAGGTAGCTTACACGACAACCTAGAAACTACCCTATCAAAAGTTAAATCTACAATGTGTAACTGTGGCGTAATCACTATTCCAGATTTGCAGAAAAACGCTAAGCTTACCCTCGTTAGCTCGGTATCCATCGTTGAGGGTGGTGCACACGACGTTATGGTAAAAGACAAACAGTAATATATAAATCTAAAATCCAGCCTCGGCTGGATTTTTTAATACCTAAAAACAAAAAATGCGAAGTTTTACAAACTTCGCATTTTTTAATCTACTTTCTTAGAACGCCATAGTGGTGTAGTAAGCTAGGTTAGTTTGACGGTTGTCAAGTCTACCATACTGCACTACGATTTTTTCACTGCTGGAAAGCTTCATAGCGTATTGAGTTTCTAAGGGAGCAACCCAACCACACATATGCTCAACGTTGTTCATACGGAAGCACTTAACTGTTTGAGGTTCAACTTCCCACTTAATTCCTTCGTAAGGCTTGCCCTCAGTAAAGAAAATCTTAACGTCAATCACAGCTTTTTTATTGCTGTCGTTAACGATAACAACGCTTTCATGCCCCTTTAATTCACCCTCTCCTTCGGGAGGAAGCTCACAGTCTGGAATAATCCAATATTTTTTACCAACAACTTTCATACTGCACTCCTAATTAGAAGCCAAGTTCGATAAGACCGTGCTTTTCGAGATAATCGGTGTATGATTCTACGCCGTTTTCTTTAATAGCAATACCCTTTTCCCAACGGCAACCAAAGGTGGAGCCGGAAATAAAGGTATCTACCTGGAAGGTCATATTCTTTTGGAGGGTGTACTTAGAGGAAGTTTCCATCCAAGGAGCCTCAACCTCAATCATACCAGTACCGTGGCAAGGTCCGTAAACGTAGTTCTTTTCATAGCCTGCGTCCTTAAACATCTGTAAGAACTTTTTGGGTACTACGTCTGCCGGAATACCAGCCTTAAGGTTTTCGGTAGTCCAGTTGTGCATCTTTAAGCAGAATTCAACGAGTTCTTTCTTTTCACCCTCTGCCTTGCCCATAAATACGGGAAGACCGATTGCAGGTGAATAGCCGTCGATTTTAGCAGAGAGGTTTAATTGAACGATATCGTCCTTGCCGATTACCTTATAAGTGGAACGGCTGATTGCGTGACGAGTTGAGGATTCGCTGAATACGTACATAGGAAGACCTTCGTATTCTGCACCGTGCTCGTAAATAACCTTCTGTGCAATACCAACCATTTGAAGCTCGGTAACGCCAGGCTTTAAAGCCTTAATAACTTCATCGGTTGCAATTTCAACGATTCTGAAGCCTTCTTTGATACAAGCGAGCTCGTTTTCAGATTTGATGGAACGGAGAGCAACCATAATGTCACTACAGATGGAAATTTCTGCCTTGGGGAAGGTTTCTTTTAATCCGTCCATAATGGGGAGAGTGCACTCAACGTAGGAACCTAAACCGATTTTAATATTTTCACCAGTAACGCCAACGTAATTAAAAGCATCCTTAAAGGTGTCGGGAACAAGTTCGGGGTAAGCAGGGTCAGCAGATTCTCTAAACTCCTTTAACACCATAACCTTGTCGATTTTGCCGAAGTCTTTAGCGAAAATAGCAGACTCTGGTCCAACGAGTAATACAGCCTTACCTGTTGCAGAAATTAAGACACCTGCCCTTTCAAATAAAGGCCAGAAGCCAGAGAAGTATCTAGCGTTAGCATAGTCGCTTTCAGTAGACACAACGAGCATTGCGTCAAGACCTTTTTTAGCAACTAACTCTGCAGCTTTTTTAATTCTCTCCTGATATTCGTAATCGGGAATACATATTCTTTGCATATCCTTTTCTCCTTTATAATTAAATTTTTTTATATTATATAATATAAACACCTTGGTGTATTTACAAAATTGTCAATACTTTTTTGCACAATCGTAAATTTATTTATTGACAAACGGTCCGAACGATGATATATTAAAAATATGGAATACGTACTTAAAACACTAAGCCCCAGTATAGACGTAACCGGTGTAGTTAATATTCATTATTTTGAGTTTCCTGAGGATTTTTACACTAAAAGTGAAAGTCACCCTTTCTACGAGCTCGTTTACGTTTCGGGTGGCAGTTTAACCATAAAGTCAGAGGGCTACACGGGAGAGCTTGAAGAAGGCAGAATTATTCTGCACCGACCTGGTGAGATTCACTCTCTTTTTTGTGAAAACGCCTCTGCCCCAACCGTTATTATTATAGGGTTTACCTGCGAGCAAGAGGTATTAGGGAAAATTGCCTCCTGCCCCATTTCTCTTTCCCCTACAGACGTAAAAAAGCTTGCAGAAATAGTTAAAGAGGGTAGAAACGTTTTCTCTCCTCCTTACGACGTGCCCCTTTACAATATGCAAAAGAGGGATAATCCCCCCTTTGGCTCTGAGCAGATGTTAAAAAATTTATTAGAATATTTTCTTATAGGAGTCTTACGAGATTACTCTCTATCTCGAAAGGGCGAAAGGGATGATTCTGAAACGCTTTCGGTCAGCGAAATAGTAAATTATCTTCGCGATAACTACACGGAAAAAATTACTATTGGCGAGCTTGCCTTTTTGTTTAAGACAAACCGTTCTACCCTTTGCAAGGAGTTTAAATCATACACGGGAAAAACGGTTGTTGAATTCGTAAATTTACGAAAGCTCGAAAAGGCGAAAATGCTTATAAAAACCACCGAAAAAACGCTCACTTCAATAGCCGATGAATTAAATTTTGAATCCATCCACTATTTCACAAGATTCTTTAAGAAACTAACGGGAATCTCCCCCAAAGAATATAGAAGAAAGGCAAAAAAAAGGACTTAAAACTAAAGTCCTTTTTTTCTACTTCATTTCATTTATTATATATTCTGCATAAAGCTTGGCAACGTTAAATCCCGTGGTTTTTTCAATCCCCTCAAAAAAGGCGTTTGAATTAACCTCACAAACATATGGCTCTCCATTTTTACCATAAAGAAGGTCAACCCCACAATAATCAAGATTTAACACTTTTGCACATCTTTCTGCAGTTTTCTTAAACTCCTCGGAAAGTTCAATAACCTTTCCGCCACCACCTTGACCGATGTTAGAACGAAAATCCCTCTCATTTCGTCTCTCCATAGAACAAACGGCTTTTTTACCTATCACTATAACCCTAACGTCAACGCCGGGTTTTGCGCCTAAATATTCTTGGAAGATATGTGGTTTAAGTTTGAACTTTTCCATTAAGGATATAAGCTCTTGTTTGTTATCTGCCTTGTGCACTCCGAACCCTTGCGAGCCGTAGCTTTCCTTTACTATTACTGGAAGGGATAGTTTAGATATAACTTCCTCGGCATAGTCAAAAGTAAGGTTTGCTTCTCCCCTATAACATAAGGGTGCGAACAGGGTTTTAGGCATTTTTACTCCACTATTAACGAGCGCAAGACAGGTTTCCCCTTTGTCGTCGCATACTCTAATAGACTCGTGCGAATTAAAGATGCGAACGCCACTTTTTGTAAGCTCTTGCGAAAGATATTTATCCTTATCTAAAAAAACTGCAAAATCTATGCCTGAAAGACTAGATTTAAGCTTATCCCCCTCAATTAAAAAGTGAGTAAAGGCATTGTCTACTATAAAGGCAGAAACGCCCATTTTATCGAACTCTTCTTTTAATCTTTCGGCTTGCTTTACACTGCTTCCGGGGAACCCGTAAGGATTAACAACTATGATACCATTCATCTAGCCTGCCCTCCTCCACGTTCTTGCAGAGAATAAGATAAGTATCGGAAAAATCTCAAGCCTACCTATTAACATCACTACAGATAGCAAAATCTTAGAGTAAGCAGAATATCCCGCAAAGTTACAAGTAGGTCCAACCAAATTGAAGCCAGGTCCCACGTTACCTATACACGTGATACTTGCAGAAAGATTTGTCAATAGATCATTAGGCATGGAGGGGTCAATACACAAAAGAAGGGTTGTCAGTGCGACAATTATTGTCCAAAGTATAAAATAAGATTTAACAGAATCTTCATTTTCTTTAGTCAATGGTTTCCCTTCAAACTTTGCAGTGACCACAGCCCTTGGGTTGAAAATCCTTTTAACGGAGGCAATCGTTGATTTAAATAAAATACAAATTCTAGAGACTTTTAGTCCACCACCAGTCGATCCACCACACGCACCACAAATAAGCAGAAAGAATATTATCATTTTTGAAAATGCCGGCCACACGTCAAAATCAAATGTACAAAACCCTGTCGTAGATATAACGGAGGCTACTTGAAAGAAGGAATACCTAAGTGATTCTCCAAAATTATTAACGGTTGATAATATGTTTAATGCAATAGCTAAGGTTGAAACAATTACAATAATAATGTATGCCCTTAATTCTTCACACATAAGCGCCTTAGAAACACTACCAATTAGAATAAGGTAAAAAACGTTAAAGTTTACACCAAATAAAAACATAAACACTGCAATAATTATTTCTACGTAGGTATTATTATAGTGTGCAATACTCTTGTTGTAAATGGAGAAACCACCCGTTCCTGCCGTCGATAAAGAACAAACTACCGCATCATAAAAACCTATACCACTAAAGGATAACAAAATAACTTCTATAAGCATTAATCCGATATAGATTAGATAAAGTATTCTTGCCGTATGGCTCATCTTACTAACTAGTTTTGAGGCTGATGGCCCAGGTGTTTCAGCCCTATAAATATGCATTGCCCCGCTATCATTAGGTAGTATTGCAAGAATAAATACAATAACCCCCATACCCCCTATAAAATGGGTAAATATTCTCCAAAATCCTAGTGACTTACTTAATATTTCAACATCTACCATTATCGTTGCACCAGTCGTAGTAAAACCTGAAACAGTTTCAAATAGCGCATTGACATAATTGGGAATAGCGCCACTAATAAAGAAAGGCAAGGCACCGAAAAGCGACATTATAATCCAAACTAGAGCGACAGAAATAAAACCTTCCTTTGCGTAAATACTACTCTCTTTTGATTTAAGCATAGCAAGAGGAAGCCCAATCGCAACAAGTGCGATAATGGGGACCAAGAAAGAAAGCCAACTATTTTCATTGTAAATAAACCCTATAATAAGGGGAATAAGCATAAAGCAAGCTGTAATTACCATACATTTACCAATTATGCCTAACACTGCTCTATAATTCATTAAATCAATATATCCTTTAGTTCGTTAATCTGCTTTTCTGCAGAAACGAGAATAACTCTGTCTGAAAGTGCAAATTCGGTGTCGCCACTAGGAAGAATAAAATCATCACCCCTAACTATTCCACCAACCAAAACGTTCTTTTTTATCTTGAGGTTCTTAAGTGGAATACCCACCTTTTCAAATGATGGCTTAACGGTAAATTCAAGTGCCTCAACCTCATCGTTTAACATATATAGGGTGTTTACCCCTTCTCCCACGTTTGCTTGATTTTCTCTTACAAAACGAACGATATGATTTGCGATAACTGTTTTTGGGGAAACTATAGTGTCAAGTCCAAACTGTTCTACCATTGAAGATATTAGCGCTCTATCCACCTTGGTTACAATTTTAGAAACCTTTTTCATCTTAGCAAAAAGAGAAATGATAACGTTTTCCTCATCCATACCGGTAAGAGTTATGCAGGCATCACTATTTTTTATGCCCTCTTCCTCTAAAATACTATGATCGGTTCCGTCTCCGTGAAGAATCGTTGCAGAGGTCAAATCAAGGCTGAGCTCTTCACATCGAGCAGAATTGCTCTCCATAATCTTGACGCTTACTCCGTCTTTAATTAATGCCTTAGAAAGGTAATATCCTATCTTACCTCCACCGATTATGAATACAGACTTAGCTTTTGGCTTAAATATTTTTAAACGTTTAGTAAAACATATAATATCTGTTTCCGAGCCAATGATATAAACTTCGTCGTTTACTTCAATTACGCAATCACCTTTGGGAATTATAACTTTATCCCCACGTTTAACCATAGCAAAAAGTACTTCGTTACCATATTCACGGCAAATTTCCATAACAGATTTTCCTATTATGGGGTTACCAGGCAATATGTCAAACTCAACCATAACAGCCTTGCCACCTGCAAAGCTTTCAACACTCTTTGCCGAAGGAAATTTAATTACCCTCTCAATCTCTATAGCCGTTTGAAGTTCGGGGTTAAAGGCAAGGTCAAGCCCAAGGTCTTCTCTCATATTTTCCATTTCATTGAAATATTGAGGGTCCCTAACCCTTGCAATAGTATGCCTTGCCCCAAGCCTTTTAGCAATAACACAGCTTAAAATGTTAATCTCATCACGAGAGGTGCAAGCAATTAAAAAGTCTGTACCCTTAACACCAGCATCAAGCAATACGCTACGCTCAGTACCACTACCTATAACGCCGTTAATATCAAACCTGTTAACGTTGTGGGTTACAGCAACTTCACTACTGTCAATTAAGACGACATCGTGTCCCTCTTTAATAAACCTTTCAATTAACGTTGTGCCTATTTTTCCTGCGCCTATAATAATAATTTTCATACCTAAATGATACCCCTATTAAAATGTTTTGTCAAGTCTTTTTAGAGAAAGGAATTGCACAAGTAGAGCATATTCCCTTAGCGAAAAATATAGATAAAGAATTAAAAAGAAAAAATTCTGCGCTCCTAGTAAAAATTTGTAGTAAAATTTAATAGACATAACCGTTTTTTTTTGCTATAATAAATGACAGTTTGAAAATGTTATACGGCACGGAGAGGTGTCAGAGTGGTCTAATGTGCACGCTTGGAAAGCGTGTATAGTGAAAGCTATCGGAGGTTCGAATCCTCTCCTCTCCGCCACAACAAAAAAGGAGTGCTTTTTGCACTCTTTTTTTGTTGTGGTTGATGTGGAGTCTGAACAGAGAAACTTGGTTCGACTCTGCCATCGTAACGAAAGTGGAGATGTATCCTCTCCTCTACGCCAATCGTAAC
>JAZUAF010000008.1:0-71470 GCA_045637865.1 Christensenellaceae bacterium | reverse complement strand
GAGTGATAAATTTTCTTTAGCCATAATGTCTTGGTGTTTTAATAGAATTTTTATCATTTCATCTACATTGCTTTTATTGGATAAATAAGAGAGGGTAGCGTTTACAACAAATTCTTCTAAAGATTCTTTTCGTTGCATAGATTTTTGGCAACCATTACCAAGTTTTCTTCCCATACACTTGTAATAACGTTTTTTAACACCTGTTCTACTAGTACCACCCTCGGCAGTAATTGAGCTACCACAATAGCCACATTTTAGTTTGTTTCGCAATAGATAAACGGTTTCGGTGCTTTGCTTTCCGTATTTATTACTTTCAATCTTTTTTCTCACTATTTCGTAAGTAGAGTTCGGAACAATTTGTGGGAACATATTTTCATAGACTTCATCTTTGAATCTATAAATCCCTGAATACTTTTCGTTTTTAAGAATGTTGTAAATAGTGTTTCTAGCAAACGGCTTTCCTTTGTTAAGTATGCCTCTATTATTAAGATTTTGCATAATATCTTTAACGTAAACGCCTACTGCATATTGTTCGTAAATAAAACGTATAATCTCGGCTTGTTCTTCATCTATAACTATCTTTATGTTTTCTATTTTGTAGCCATAGAGTAAATAACCACCTTGAAAATTGCCTTTGTTTCTAGTTTCTCGCATACCACGTTTAACTTTTTGTGATAACTCAGCCGAATAATATTCTGCATAACCCTCGAATATAGATTCCATAATTATTCTTTCAGGTGTATCAGGTAAATACTCGGTGGCAGACACTAGTTGAACACCATTTTCTTTTAACGTTGCCTTATGTATCCCTGTTTCAAGTTTATTACGGCTAAATCTATCAAATTTGTAAACTAGAACGTAATCCCACTCTTGCTTTTTACTATCTGCAATCATTTTTTGAAAAGCAGGTCGGTTATCGTTAGTTCCTGTCATAGCCCTATCAATATACGTATCAAGGATAAGTATATTGTTGTTTCTTGCATAATCTTCGCAAACGTGAAGTTGACCTTCAATACTTTGCTCGGTTTGGTTGTCGCTAGAATATCTAGCATAAATTACAGCTGTTTTTAATTTTTTCATTTTTTTAATCTCCTTTAATTTTAATTATTTTTTAATTTGTCTTTCGACAGGAGCGACCAAAACGGAACGGCTTATGAAATTTTTATTTTTATATACATAACCTTTTTTACAAGGGTTGCTAAAAGCAATACATTTTACCCTTGTTAAAAAGAGCCGTTTCGTTTAAGCTCCCCAAAAGGCGAAAGATAAATTTTTGTTTATTTCGCCTTTTTAACTTCTTGAATACGTTTTAGCAATGTGATATAAAAGTGCTTTTGTTGGCTTTCGTTTAAGTCGGATAAACTAGGCTTTCCAAACGCTACTAAATCTAAATGTTGATTTTTTATCATTTTTACCTCCTTTATCGCATAGAAAAAGGCGAAACACTAAAAGCCCGATTTAATCGGGTAATAGTATCACGCCCGTAAAATACAACCTCTGTTTCTATGCGAAAATCACGGCTTGTTATTTTTGCGTTTTACGCTCTCAACTATGAAATTTATTTTTGTTTTTTATTAAAAGAAGAATTAATGTTTATGGCAAAAACATTAACAACTAGAAAGACTGACTTATCTAAAAATATTAGACTTAAAATTTATGCTCTACTTGTATCAAGACAAGCACACGTGTAACTGTCATTTGCTATTTTCATTACTTTAATTGTTGCATAAAAATTGCTTTAAGCGTTATTCAATAAATTTTAAAAATTTGCAAAAAAATGCAAAGACTTTTAATAAAATATAATCACTTTTAAAGACCTTTAAAAAATTGCAAAAATGAGCTTCACTTGTATATATCAAGCACACGCCTAACACTCATTTGCCTTTTTTTGAGTGTTTTGTCTCTCTGAAATTTGGACTAAAATTTTTGTAATAAGATACAACTTAAATATGAAAGGTAATTGCACATTAGAAATAATTTTTGCAAAAATTTTAAAATAAAAAAAGGACACCTAATGTCCTAATTAAAATATTATTTCGAGGGAACGTAAAAACAATTAAAGGCAGAGGCAAAAAACAATGAAAAATGCCGAGGTGGGTTATGGCGAAAGATTGCGCCAACGGTTCAGTGCGCAAGTTCGCCTCCCACTCCGCTTTCATTTTTTGTCTGCTTGAATTTTAGTTGTTCGTTATTATTATAAAGGCTTTTAGTTTGCCTTTTTCGAGGGATAAAGTTTGAGTTTAGGCGTGTGCTTGTCTCGGCGAGGCGAAGCCGAGCCGACTTGTATCAAGACAAGCACACGCCATAGTGCCAAAGTATAAAAATATTTTTAATATGACATATATTGTCATGATTAAAGATTTATATTAGTAATATAAAATCGGATGCTAAATTCATAGTGCATCCAAAAATTGAGTTAAAAACGTTAAATAGCCTTGATATTATACTAAATATATGCTATAATGTCCAATATAAGCCATAAAATAGTTGCATAAGGAGAGTAATATGCCAACTGCATTAACTTCTAACGATATATTAAAAGAGTTAAATCTTAGTAGGTCAACTTTTTATTATTTGTTAAAAAACAATATTATTTCTATTCCTACCACTGCTTCAGGAAGGTATGTTTGGGATTCTTCGCTTATTAAAAATCTTAAATCAATTATAGCTGAAAGAAATAATATTGATGCCATAGAACTACCTAAGGCAAAAACAACAAAAATTAATAATAGACGTTATTTAGGAAACAAGTATAAATTGCTTGACTTTATTAAAGGTGTAGTTGAAAAAGAATGTAAAGGTATTAATACTATTGCCGATATTTTTGCTGGAACAGGTTCTGTAGCATCTGCTTTTAGTGATAAAAAGCTAATTACTAATGATTTATTGTACTTTAATCACTTATGCCATATCGCTTGGTTTGGTTCTGAAAAGTATGATGAGGCAAAAATAGAAGATTTAATTTGTTTTTATAATGCCTATGAACCTAAAAAAGATAATTATATGTCAAAGAATTTTGCTAATACCTTTTTTTCTTTAGCAGATTGCCGTAAAATTGGTTTTATTCGTGAAGATATTGAAAAAAACTTTAGCGAAAAGAAAATTAACGCAAGGGAACGTGCAATATTAATAACTTCTCTGCTTTATGCCATGGATAAAATTGCAAATACTTGTGGTCATTACGATGCTTATATAAAGGGGGCTTCTTTTGACAAGCATTTAGAATTAAGCATACCTTTAGCAAGTAATGAAAATAATGAAAACAATCAATGCTATAATGAAGATGCAAACCTTTTGGTTGAAAGAATAGAGGCTGATTTGGTTTATATAGACCCACCTTATAATTCTCGCCAATATTGCGATGCGTATCATTTGTTAGAAAATGTTGCAAAATGGGAAAAACCAGAAGTTTCAGGCGTTGCTCTTAAAATGGATAGAAGCAAGCTCAAAAGCGATTATTGTACTTCTAGTGCTACAAAAGCGTGTGAAGATTTAATTTCAAAAATTACTGCTAAATATATACTGCTATCATATAACAATATGGCAGAAAAAGGCAATGGTCGTTCTAATGCTAAAATTAGTGATGATGACATTATGAGAGTCCTTTCGAGAAAAGGAAAAGTTAAAGTTTTTTCTGAACAATATAAGGCATTTACGGCAGGAAAATCTAATATCACAGATAACGAAGAAAGGTTGTTTTTATGTGAGTGTTATGATTATAGTAAAAAAGATATAATTCAATCTCCTCTTAATTACACGGGTGGAAAATTCAAGTTGTTGCCACAGCTTTTACCACATTTTCCAAACGATTCAGAACGTTTTATAGATTTGTTTTGTGGTGGTGGTAATGTTGGTATAAATGCACCTTGCAATAAGGTAGTTTTTAACGATAATAATAGTTTATTACGTTATATGTTTGGAACGTTTAAAAACCTTGACAAACAATCCACTTTTGAAATGATAGATGCAATTATAGAAAATTACGGCTTATCAAATACAGATAAATTTGGGTATGAATATTACGGTTGCAATAGTGCTGACGGATTAGCAAAATACAATAATGAAAAGTATCTTAAGTTAAGAGATGACTTTAATCATAAGGCAAATTTAGAATACAATTATTACGTTATGCTTTATGTGTTAATTGTGTATGCATTTAATAACCAAATTCGTTTTAATAAGAAAGGCGAATTTAACTTGCCTGCTGGTAAACGTGATTTTAATAAAAAAATGAGAGAAAAACTATCCTCTTTTATTGATAGATTAAAAAGTGGAGATTACACGTTTGAAAGTTTTGATTTTAGAGAATTACCAAATAGCGAGTGGGATGAAAAAACATTTGTGTATGCTGACCCTCCTTATTTAATAACGTGTGCAACATATAACGAACAAGATGGTTGGAACGAAACATTAGAAAAAGAGTTGTTGTCATACTTAGATAAGTTAAATGAACGTAATATAAAGTTCGCACTTTCTAATGTTCTTAGCTCTAAAGGCAAAGAAAATAAGATTTTAATTGATTGGGTCAATAAAAACATCGGTAAATATCGAGTGATATATTTAGACTATACTTATTCTAATTCAAACTATCAAACAAAAGACAGAACATCAAAAACAGAAGAAGTTCTTATTGTTAATTATTAAGGAGAAATTATGGGTAAAGAACAATTATGGAGCATGAGCACCACTATTCGTGAAGCTGAACGTATTGTTGGTTTTTTGTCAACAGCTCAAGAAATGGAGGGTGAAGAATGGACACGAGCAAATCAAGAGAAATTTCAAATTTTGTTGATTAAAAATCGCCAGTATTTAAATGACCCTGATAACACTCAAATTTATCATAATATGAATGATGAACAAAGGAAAATTCTTTCTTCAAAAGAGATTGTAATGACTTTTGAGCAAGCTTCAGATATTTTTTATAGTAAGAACTACAATGACCCTCCAATGAGAGGTCGCCAGTCTATGAGCCCGTTGGTTAAGTTAGGACTTGTTTTTATTGTTAAAGAAAAAGTAATGAAAGATGGCAATGAGGTTGAAAAAAGAACAATAAGAGTTTCATCTGTTGGCAAAAAATTACTTAATAATGAAATAAGTTTTGATGAGTTCATGTTGGATTGCTTGCTAAAATATCAATATCCTAACCCACTAGAAAGTTCATATAAAGATTGGGATACAAAACCATTTATTAATGTGTTAAGATTAATAAAACGAGTAAATGAATTATGTGAAGAACAAAATATAACACCTAAAGGCATTTCAAAAACAGAGTTTGGTATTTTTGCATTATCGTTAAGAACTTATTCAGATGTTGATAAAGTTGCCGAGAATATTTTGCAATTTAGAAATGAATTAACTTTAACACCTGAAAATGAACAAGATACGTTTATAGAAACATATATAAAAGACTATTTGAAAGATTTTAATAATCCTGTAAAAAATACAAAGGAATATACGGACAATATGATTCGTTATGTTCGTTTAACTAAGTATATTTATATACGAGGGAAATATAATCATACTTATATTGACCTAGAGCCAAGACGTATGAAAGAAATAAACTCAATTCTTGCTGTTGATAATGGTCATGCAATATCCTTTAATGAGGCACAATGGATTGATTATATGGGGACATATAATTCTTATGAAAAGCCATTTGAAACACAAGAAAAATTAACTGAAATATTGTTGGAAATAAAAATTGAGGTTGAACAATTAGAAAACGAGTTCTCTCTTCCTCATAAAAAAATTACTATTCCAGAAAATATTGATAAACTCAAAGGTGTAATAGAAGAAATTCGTTTGTATAGAACGGATTTGCAAAATCTTGCAATAAAAAAAGAATATCATCAACATACCGATAAAATTGATGAAGCAGTAAAAGCATTAAACGATATTTTAACGCACAACAAAGCTTCGCTTGCTAAAAAATATTCTATAGAGCTTGAAAAGTGGGCAAATGTAGCATTAAATATTTTAAATGATGCTGTTTCTATTAGACCAAACGCTCCTGTAGGAGATGATAATGAACCAATTTACACAGCCCCAAGTGGTGTTGCAGATATAGAATGTCAATATGAAGATTTTGTTTCTATTTGTGAAGTAACTACTTTAACAAATAGAGACCAATGGTTTAATGAGGGGCAACCTGTTATGAGACATTTACGTGGTTATGAGAACTTACATACAGACAAACAAGGATATTGCTTGTTTATTGCACCTAGTCTCCACGTTGATACAATCAATACATTTTATATGTCTGTTAAGTATGAATACGAAAACAAACCACAAAAAATTGTTCCTATAACAATTTCTCAATTAATAGTAATTTTGAAAGCCACTAAAGCTTATATTGAAAAAGGCAAAAAACTATCGCATAGAGAACTAAAAAGATTTTATGATTTATGTGTTTGTCTTGATGGCGTAGCTGGTTCAGCAGAGTGGAAAAATCACATTAATTCTGTTGTGCAAGCATGGGCTACTAAATTAGAAGCGTGTTAAAAATATAATAAAAGAATTAATAAATATATTTTGTTGGAGAAAAAATATGAATTTTGAAATTTTATGTGAAACATATGACAAGGTATTGAGCAGTAATTATCTAGTAATAAAAACATCTTTAGAAGAAGCGAACAAAGAATTAGTTCCGATAATAAGTAGATTTAAGGAACAACGATACACATTAAATAGCAAGGTGTATGAAAAATTAAAAGTTGATTTAGAGAAAGGGTGCGTTATGCCTCCACTCACAATCGCATTTAAAAGTTCTGAAAAAATTAAAGACTACATGAAATACATACAAAACAATATTTCTAATGCTTTTGTGCTAGATGGCATTCAGAGACTTAATACTATAAAAAGGATTTTTACAGAAAACCCATCTTTTGCTTCTGAAACACCTATTTTTGTCAATGTGCTTATTGCTGATTCAATGGATAAATTATTATATAGAATGGTAACATTGAATAATGGTCAAAAGCCAATGTCAACAAGGCATCAAATAGAGATATTGGCTTCTAGCTTGTATAAATTTGAAACATTACCAATCATTATTCAAAGCGAAAAGGAACAAAAACAAGATGGGAAGCAGGAGTTTTCATTTACTAAAGAAAATATAATAAAGGCATACATGTCTTTTATTAGCAATTCTTACAATTTGGATAATCAAAAGATAATTGATGAAAAGATGGATGAATTAATTACAAATAAAATTATTGATGCAAATTTACCAATGCGAAATATTGAATTTAACGATGTAATAAATTTGATTTCACGATTCAGTACAGAGCCTAATTTATACAAGTGGTTTAGTAATAACAATAATATGATGGGTTTTTGTTCAAGTATAAATAAAATGTTTAATTTTATTAGTGGCCTTAACAATGAAGCAATGACAGCTTTTTGTGAGAAAATTGATGTCGCAATTTCAGAAATTAAGCGTTCTAAAATTAATTTGGGTTCATTTAGGAGAAAATCTGTAAACCACGCAATTCTTAATGCTGAAAGATTTATCGACGCTTCTTCTGATGAGATATTATTTGAGATAAGTGATTTTTAAAATATGATTTACGAAACAAAAGAAAAACTTAAGAAAAGAGAAATAAGAAAAATTTATAAATGGTGTAATAATAACGTTGTTTATGAGATTGAGTGGATAAAATTATTGGCAGGATTTTTGGACTTAAGGTTTAATGGTAAACTTATACATCAAGATAAAAATTACTGCTGTTTGGGTATAGAAACGTTAACGAAAGAACGAATTGTGTTAAGCGAGTTTTACGATTTTGTTAGAGGAGAAAATTCAAATCAGTATTTTCTGAATAATAGAATTAATAATCAATTATTTAAAATCTTGTTTAACGAATTAAGTTTGTTTTTTATAGCGAAAAATAAGAATAACAATATCGAAGCCTTTGTCCATTTATATCGTATTATAGAAAAAATGTCAATAATGTTTCCTTTATTGTATTTTAAGCAAAGTTCAAATTTTAAGAATGTTTATACTGATTTGCAAAAATTGTTAAGTAATGATAAGGGTGGATTGAAATTTTACAAAAACTTTCAAGACACAATTTTTTCAGACAAATCATTATTAGATAATGTTATTCCTTTCAATTTTTTGATATCATCGGAAGGTGAATATTTGGAATTAAAAATGATTTATGAAAACTTGTTTAGTAATGAGAAATTAGGCATTTCATTTATAAATAAAAACACAATTGTTGTTCCGTTTGGTAGAATTATTGAATTTGCAGTTACGATAAGAAACAGATATTTTCATTTGTCAATGGAACATCAATTTAATATAGAACCTTTGGAATTAGACATGAATTTATTTTTTAATGTAATTAATGAAAATGTTCTTAATTGGATTGGCGTTGTATATTATGAAATGTTTAAAATACTGAATAAGTAATATTCGGATTTCTATGCTAACGCTCACTTAAGATTACTTAAACCATATCGGGAGGGTTGTAGAGACCTAAAAAGTTTAATCTTATGGGTGGGCTAATAGCTCCACAAAAATATGTAGTTTTACGTACTACACGCTCAACCACTCGTAACCTAATCCGAAACTCATAATCGGGTTAGGTTATTTTTCTATTAAAGTCCAAGTTTTTGGACTTTTTCTTTTTGGTTATGAACTGTGTTTTGGGTTTCCACGACTGACAGAAGAGGGGGTGGGCGAAGAGCGTCCAGTGGACGAAACAACGAGCCGATGAAGTGGCAGTGGTCGAGAAATCGAGCTAGAATTTAGCGAAGATTTGTCGTTCAGCACAACAGGGAAATGAAAAAACTACCCACCCCCGCAACCAATAAATCTTCCAGTTAGTCTAAACTTAAGATTTGTAGGAAGAGAAAAATGGCTATTGATTTTTGAGTTCGTTAAGTGTATAATCTTAAACGAAAGGCTTTATTGCTTACGTTGTACGGAAGCAAAAACTTTATTCTCGTATTGTGCCACATACATAGTTATAATTATTAAAAGCATAAGCATAACCACTTATAAAAATTGTTGAAACCCCCTATAATAATAGTTAAGATTATATATTTGGGAGTTAAAACTATGGACGGGGTTGCTAAGGTTAAGTGGAGAATAAAGGATTATATGTCTCAAAAAGAGTTATCCATTTACGAGCTGGCAAAGAAGGCCGATTTAACGGAGGCATGTATTCGAAATTGGTACACAAAGAGAGGTTATACTCCTAGTTTAGAGGCGCTTATAAAGGTAAGTAATGCCCTGGAAGTGTCCGTTGCAGACTTGTTTAGAGAAGATGATAACGAACAATTATATGTAACCAAAGAGGAAAAAGAACTACTTATAGATTGGTCAATGCTTAACGATAAGCAAAAAAGCGCAGTAAGGTCGGTTATAGAAAGTTTTATAAACAAGTAAAAAACTAATAATATAATGCTAAAGAGAAAAGACGAAAGGGAAAAATTTAATAAGATACTTCGGCTTATAATAAGTGATGCGCAAAAAGGCTTAGAATGCTTTTACAACGAGTATGGTAAAATGATTTATTTGACTGCCAAAAGCATGGGGTGTTCCAAAGAAAAGGCTAACATAGTTGTTAATACTGTTTTGATTAAGATATGGCAAAAGGCGAAACAAATCAAGAATATAGGAAATCCAAGAGCCTGGATTTCAACCGTTGCTAAAAACTGTGCAAAAGATGAACTTGGCGAAGTTTGGCATTTAGAATTAAAAGAAGAAATATGTGAGTCCAAAGATGATTTCCAGAAGGTCATTGATAATAACGGTTTTGAATATCTGATTAGTCCGTTAAAGGACAAAGAGAAGGAGCTTTTTATTTTAAAATTTGTAACAGGGTGTACTTTTCAAGATATTGCTGATTCTTTTGAAAAGCCTCTTCCAACCATTACAACTACCTATTATAGGGCATTAGAAAAGATAAAAACATTTCTAAAAAAATAAAATTATGAATAAAAAATCCTTCTAATTGGTGTCTAATAATAAATCAATTAAAAGGAGAATTTTTATGAAAAAATTATTGATGTTAGTTTTGGCAGTTATGCTTAGTGTATCTTCTTCTGCCGTATATTCCGGCGCAGAAGTTAATGCAAAAGCAAACTCTTACGACGCTGGGGACGAATGTTTTTTAGAATTTATTTCATCTGACTTAGGGGAAGAGAGTATTGGTTTTTACTACAACCCACTTTATAACGCCGATTTAGAAGTTAATGGCAGAGAATATATATTTACGGTTAATGGCGAAAGTGGTTATGCCTTAATGGTGGAATTTGCTAGCGAAAGCCAAATCTTTTATGAAATAGAGGAATTGTTCTTTAATAGAACTTCACCTTTTGCTGATTGTGAGGGGTTGCCCGTCTACATAACTCATAACACCTACCTAGAATATAAAGACCAAGCGTTTTATAACTTGGTAAACGGGGCAGAAGTTAGCGAAACTCAACTTGCCGATTATATTTATAACGGCTTTAATTATTTTGGTGGCACAACTGCTACCTTTACTAATACTACGTTTACTATAAGCTACGATAGAAAAACAACGCAAGAATATAGCATTCAATACGATTTGCCAGACATAGATGCTTCTTTTGAAAATGGCTCTTGTGCGCAAACTGCTGGTGCAATAATATTGCTTTATTGGGATAGGTTTTGCACTAACATCGTTCCTAATTATGACCCTATGGCAACCGTTGGACCATTTGTTTTCTATAAGGGTGTTACGCAGGAGGCAGAAAATTTAGGTTTAGAGCTTGTAGAATTAATGCAAATTGGAGAACCACACGAAGGCACTACTTTTAGTGAGTTCCAACTTGGTATGGAAACCTTAGTTGAAAGGCAAGGATATACGTATACCACCACAAACCTATTTTCTAACGGAAGCTTTAACTTTAACAATTATAAAAATTCTGTTGAAAACAATATCCCCGTTGCTTTATTTTTAACTGATTTTAATATGCTTAACGGGATTTCTGAAGGAGACGGCATAGATACGATAGGCAACGGTTATTGCTCTGTTTCGCACGTAACTGCGGCTTGTGGGTACAAAATTGATACTTATTACGACGCTAATAATAACGTGATACAAACTAGAAATTATATAAAAGTTGCAAGTGGCTTAAATTCTTACGGAATAGGATATTTAAACAATAACGGAGTAACTACTGTCAGCAAAGCTATATCAATACAAGTAAGTTAGAGGATAAAATGCAAGATAAAGAGTTAGAAAAAATTTTACAAGAAAAAGCCGATAAAACTGAAATGAGGGATTTTTCTCTTGTATGGGATGAAATAAAAGAGGAAGTAACCCCTAAAGAAAAAGAGAAAAAGAGTATATGGAAAAAGAAATTTTTTCTAATCCTTGCACCTGCACTTTTGGTGGTTTGTATAGCACTTACACCTTTGTTCTTTCTAAAACAAACGCCACCACCAGAAGAAGTTTTTTATATAGATGAGTTGAGTATAGAGGCGGTAACTACTGACGAAGCCTTAAACGGTCTTTCAGGTGCAAGCATTACACACGTTGATTTAGCTAAATATTCTTTTATAACCACTTCATTGTACGTAACGGAAGATTTGGCGGTTAAAGGTGGATATTTTGAATTCTACAATGAAAATCCCACCACATTTCTTGCTAAGATGAAGTTGTATGATAAGAGCGTGGAACTAAATCTTGATTTAGCAAGTTTATACGACACTAATTGTCAAGTTAATTCTGCCGACGTGTATTACAAGTTCAAGTCTAGTAGTGGTGGATTTTACGAATACAGCGTTTATGCTACTTTTAATGGTGTTAAATATTTAATTGAATATTCGGGCGTTACTGATAATTTAATGGATTTTCTAACTGACTTTTTTGCATAAAAACGATAACGACAAATAGCCTAAAACCTTTTTGGTTTTGGGCTATTTCTTTGTGCTAAAAAACGTTAGATTTTATACCTTTTGCATATAACGTAGTCTAATTTTTGTTTGCTACATTCTTGGTGCAGTTGTATTTGTTCTAAAACGTCTACGTAAGCTGTCATTTCGCCGTGAATAAAATCGTTTTGGGGTTCAGAATTTAATTCTTCTAACGCTGTAGTAACAATATCAATAAGGTGGTTTAAAAGTTGTTCGCTATTCATAATATTATCCTTTGGTAAAAGCTATTTCAGAAATTGGAAAACTTTTTGACAAGCAGGTGTTAAAATTATTTACTATCTCATTTCGGTAATTGAAAAGCGAGGTTCTTGAGATGTGGCAATAATTTGCAAGCTTCCATGCGGGGAGAGATAGTTTTTTAATATAAATTGCTTCAAACACTTTCATAATAGGGGAGCCACTTGATAACGCTCTTAAAGAGTAATAGTTATAAAGAAAGTTATAAATTTGAATATAAAGTTGCTCTCCGTTATAAATTTGTGATTTAAGCTTGTTTTCCTTATTTCTGAGAAAATCTTCTTTTGTAGCTCTTTTCATAAATATAATTTTAGTATTTCTATAGAAAAATAGAGTCCTTATATTTTGAACTGCGAACAATGACACCACCCTAAATCTTGACAAAAAAGAAATGGGGTTTTTATGCAAGAAATAAGTTCGGAAAGCGAATAAATAAAAAACTCGCAAAAATTTTTGCGAGTTTTTTATTGTTTTTTTGACATATAACTATTGACGTTAAAATTTTTTATGATAAAATAAACGTTTTGTCGGACTGTTAAAACACGTGAGTTATGGCTATGATTGTAAAAACCAGTTGACAAAGGTTAGCGTTAGAGCGTATAATTCAAGTATCTAAGCTGATAAGTTTAACAATGTAAAAATTAATTATATCTTTAATGGTGTTGGTAACAATCCAAAATAAGGGATTGTCTGCCACATAGAATAAGAAGCAGTGAATTATGCAAAAACAGATGCTAGGTGAACAAATTAATAATAAGGAAAAGAAATCGCTAACTTCAATGAAAATTGACGTTGATTTTTTTGTGCACTTATTTTGTTTTATTTCCGTGCTTTTTATTGGTGCCGATAAATTTGGAATAGACGTTGGTGTAAATATAAGATTAGACCAAGTTTTTTTGCTTTTTTTTGCTTTTTTCTTATTTTTAAAGAACGGTTTTAAGTTGTATATAAATTGGTGGATGTGTGGTTTTGCCCTGTTTACCTTGATATCCGCGTTGATTGCGTTTAATTTAATGAGAGGAATAATTTTTTATTTTTCTATAATATACAACGTAATTTTCTTATTTTTAGCCTTTGCAAATTATGTTCATATTTATGGAATAGACACCTTTATAAATGTGTTTAGAAAAACTCTTTATGTGCAGGTAGTTATATTCGTCGTTCAGTTTGCGCTAAAAGTTGTTTTTGATTTTGAGTTTTCTTTTTTGCCCTCCTACGGGGAGTATATGGGGGTGCCAAGATTCAATCTTTGGTTTTACGAACCAAGTTATTTTGCAACCTACGTTATATTTTGGTTTGCAATGTCTTGCTATTTATATTTTATAGGTAAGGATAAGGACTATCTAAAAGATATTTTCCTTAGTTTAATATTATTAGTGCTTTCCACTTCTACCTCTGGCTTCATTGGTATAGCTCTTGTGCTTGTGTGCGTATATTTTAGATGGATTAAAAACGGTATTTCAGTAGTAAAAATCTCCGTTTTATTGGGTAGTATACTGGCGATAGTTGTTTTTAGTTCCACCTCAGTGTTTGAAGTTTTCGTGGGAAGATTGTTTAATAGTTCCTTGAACGATGCAAGCGGAGGAAGAGTTGAAGGGTGGCTTCAAACATTTAAGGTTTTTAAGGAAAATCCATTGTTTGGCGTTGGACCAGGTAACTATGGTTTATATCTTGGACTAGATGCGGGAGAAGTTCCGTCCAACGTGACTTTAGAGCTTATGGCAACCACTGGTGTTTTTTCAACAGTATGTTTCTATGGATTATTCCTTTGGCTTTATTTTAAGGGGAAAAAATTTCAAAGGGAATGGAAGAGAGAGAAAAATGTATCGTTAGATCGCTGTGTTTTGCGTTTGCAGTGTTCACGATAATATTGCAGGTAAACCAAGGATTTTTGCGCCTTTATCACTGGATGTTTTTTGGAATAATTTACGGTTTGCTTATAAAACATCATAAGGCTAATTAAGAGCAAAAAAACATCAACCAAATGGTTGATGTTTTTTCGTTTCTCGAGGAGTAAGTCTTAAAAAAGGTTGAGCATATTTTTGTCTTAATTTAATTGCGTTGAATTATAAAATTTTATACTGTGCTTGGTAAAAACAAACGTGTAGTAAGGATGATATTATTTTGTATTGACATTTTTAAGATGGCGTTGTATAATAAACTGTGTGTTTGTTTTTTTAACACGATTGCTATTGATGTTTTTCGGTGGAGGGCTTTTTGGTGGGTTCGCATTATACCAAAGAAGACGTTGTATTAAACGACTTTTTGTTTGTAAGTTATAAGCACGAAGATGCTACTATTGTCACGGACGTGATAGGCTTTCTTCTTGACCAAGGCGTGAGGCTTTGGTACGATGAGGACTTAGTTATAGGTGAAAAGTGGCCGGAAATAGCAGAGCGTTTAATAAAACACGAGCATTGCAAGGGCGTTTTGTTTTTTAACAGTATTAGTTCTTTCAAGAGTGAACCGGTATTTATGGAGCGTGCGTTCACGCTAGAAAAAATTGAGGCGTGCAAAAAGCAATCTACACCCTTTTTAGTTTTTCCAATAAACATTGGTAAGCCCTCGACTATGCTTATACTTAAAGCCGTGTTCGAATCCTTGCCGGAAGATGATAGGGAAATAGAGAAAATTTTCCCGTTAAAATATTTGCAGGGCATATCTTCTCTCTTTAGCAGTGACACCATTTATTGCTACGCTGACCCTGAAAACATTGACGAATATAGGGAAAGACTAATTGCCAACATTAAAAAAGCACTTCCCTCGGTTATAGACAAGAGAGCGCTTCACGAGAAGGAAATTGTCGAAACGCTCGGCACCGTAAGGAGCACTGTTTCATTTGGCTACTATAGAGGCAAACAGGCAGGAAGCTTGCCCGGCTACTTCCTATCTAAGGACCAAAGGGTGGATTATCAAGGCAAAACCTATATTGTGGAAAGTGGGGTAGCATACGAGGCACAGAAAATCTCGTGGGAACCCATTTACTGTGAAGATGACAAATTCGTACTTCTCTCGCAAGACGTGGTAGATACTCGTAACGGAGGAGATGCGCTTGCCACTTGGCTTAACGACACTTTTGCAAAGCTTGCCTTTACCGAGGATGAGCAAAGCCAAATAACCAAAGTGAGATTGCTTTCCGGAAAGGATATTTCAAAATCTCAGGTAAAAGACCTACTAGTTTTTGAGGATAGCGAAGTGCATTGGTGGTTAGAAGATAAAGGTATTGGGGCACTGCAAAAGGTGGTTAAAAAGGACGGAACAATCTATAACAGTGGCTACAATTTTAGAACGAAAAAATCAGGCGTTAGACCGGTTGTGTGCGTGCACAAAGACTTCTTAACGTCTTTAAAAAAGAATTAAACTTTAATTGGAGGAAAAAATATGAGTGCAATAAACGCTTATAAAAGGAACTCGTACGGTGTACTAAAGGACGTAGTAGAAGAAATTGGTGGAAATACTTCGATTTTCTACACCTACAAGGACAAGACTATAATAGGTAAAGAAATATTCAAAGAGCTCTATGCTCGTTTCCATAAGGTTGAGGGAGAGAGAAAGGGTTTCTACATGGACGACTCCAACGAAATCGGTATTTTGTCTCAATGTCATTCACTTCAAGCTCTATTGCTTCTCGCATCTGATTTCGGTTTGGATTTCGACGATAAGCACATTGTCAGCGAAGAGGAAGAAAACTATACCATCCGTGAAATCATGGACTTTGTTATTGAAGACGTTATCAAGCGTATTTCAACAAAAACCCCTGGAGAATACAAGTTTGACGCTTCTCCCTACGATACGGGCAGACACTTCGACGTGCAGTACTCCAACGTGGAAGCAATCACGTGGGTTCTTCCCTCCTTCCTGCAGGCATTAAAATATCACGCAACCATCGGTGAAACTTGTAAATGGGAAGATAAACTTGTAAACGTCATTTCATACGGTCTTAACTATATGAATAAAGCGTTTATTAAATCACAAAATCAAGGTTCTTCTAGCAAGCTTGAAATAGGTTGGAACTTCACTGCAGATTGTGAAGAGCCCTCACTCTACTATTCTTTTGCAGTTTGTGAATGTTTCGTAAACTTCTATGAAACGTTTAGAGAATATCTCGATTATCAAACGGCAGTTCGTAACGAAAACCTATACGGTGCTTACGGAATTCGCGTAGGCAAGGATATGAAGGCTAAGTACGAAGCACATAAAGCAGACTACGAAAAGGCACTTACTAAAAAGGACCCCGGTCTTAATAGTGAAGGCCGTCAGATTGCAAGATTTGATGCATATAACGAACTTGCATTGCGTTACAAGGAAATAAACAATGGCGTTGAAACTCTTGACGAAAGCTCTCCCTTCGGTGAGTTTGAAGCTAACTGTATGGCACTAGCAAAAGAGGTTTGGAGGCTCACTAGAGAACACTTAGCAGATAAGTTCTTCTATAACGACCTAGAAACTACGCTTTCTGAAGAAGATATCTCGATAGCAACCACTAGTGACGCATTGTTTAACACCGTATATATCATCAACATTATGCTTGACGCTGGTCTTGACGAGGCGCTCGACTTAAAGAAACAGATTGCTTCTAGCGATGAATCAATGCACGAAGCAGAAAGAGAGTATAACGACTTATTCGAAGCTTGTCAGGTAGCATCGCAGAAAGCGTTCCGTACGTATGAAAAGCTTAAGACCAAAGGTAAAGAATACATTGTTGAACAATTCTTAGTTGGCTTCAACGAATCCTTCACCGTTCACAGAGAAAAGGTTAAAGAGCTTCGTAAGTTGCGTATGCGTGTATTTACGCTCATGCCCTTGTTGATTCGTACCAACAACGTAATCAGCGAATACCTCATAAAATACCCACAGGTTAATATGAGAAAATATCTAAGATACATTCTCGAAAACAGATATGAAAAGGGCAATAAGTTTAAGTGGATTTGGGAAAACGACGGATTCTTCAGTTGCAGTAACTACTACTACGTTTCAGCACTTGGTGAATTCTATAATTACTATGAAAACTACGAGAGCAAGTTTATCGACAATTACACTGAAAACGAGGCTAATCGTGCAACCATAAAGAAAGACTACTTAAAAGAATTGCAGGCTCCTGGTGGAGAAATTTCCGACCTTAAGAAGGCTCTTAAAGAAAAGGAAGACGAGGTGGTTGACCTAAAGAAGGAGCTTGAAAACGTTGAAACCCCCGTTGAGGACGCAGTTGCAGTAGTAATTGAGCGTGAAATGAAAAACTTGCTTCCCAAAATGCTTTGCGAATTCCTTGTAGAAGCATCTAACGGACTCACCGTTGACGACGTTAACGGAACTCCTTGCAAAGAGGAGCACAGGGCTTTATCTAGCGCTATTACCGAGTTGATTTTTGCAACGATAAGCAAACACATATTTGATATTGTTCGTTCAGGCAAACTCACCAAGGAAGAAAACGTTAATAACCACGTTGTGCTCTCTGGCAAGCTTCAAAAGGAAATTAGGCGTTGCATCAAGATGTTTATTTCTCAAATCAACGATAGCGACGAGGGTAGAAGCACTTTATTCGATTAATAATACGTAAGGAGACTTATTTAAATGAAAACAATTTCTTTTTTCTCATATAAAGGTGGCGCAGGTAGAAGTACCCTCGCCTACAACATTATACCTATTTTAGCATCAGAACATATTCAGCCAACAGCAGAATCTCCCATTATCGTTGTGGATACTGACGTTGACAGTTGTGGTATGTCCTACCTTGTCAAAGCAGAAAAACAGGTTACCGATACTAACTGTATTCAGCATTTGCTTGGAAGCCCCTTTAACACAAAGGGTGCACCAAGCATAAAAGACCACCCCTTCCTATCTCAGTTAATTCCCGTGGGCAATGCTTACGGTTATGAAGATAACGACGCTATTTTATTGCTTCCTGCAAAGGACAATAAAAACATCGGCAAAGATGCAAAAAACAACTATGCTGAAAGTGGTGGTTTTTCATATATGGAATCTCTCAAGAGCTTCCTTGAGGTTTGTGACCAAAGGTACGACGTGCCTGCAGTAATTTTCGACTCGTCAGTAGGTAACACTGCACTTGCTAATATCTCTAACGAGGCTGCAACCATTATCGTTTGCGTTATGCGCCCCACTACTCAGTTTGTTAACGGCACGAGACGTTATCTTTTAGGCGTTGAAAACGATGAAAAGATGCTCAGTGGAGATAAGCATATTATTCTCGTTCCCAACGTAATTCCACAAGAAGAAGTAACCATTAACGGATTAAGATATCCCGATTCTGCTATAAGCAAAATTAAAAACGATTTCTCTGAGGATTTCCAAGAAAGTTCAAGCAACACCTATCACTTTGATATGCTTGACCGTGACGAGTTTGGTATTCCAGCAGTAAAACGCTTTATGTGGATTGAGGATGCTTTGTTTACTAAGCCAAGAGCTGAGCTTAACGAGAACGAGGAAGTTGCACTTCAAAGATACCGTAAGCTTGCGCAAATTATTAACGATATAGACGCCGATTATTAATCAGGAGGAAACGGTATGGTTGAAGTTTCTGCCGAAGAAAAACAACAGCTAGCCACTAGAATAGAGGGAATAGGCAAGTTCTTCGAGCGCAACGTTAGTGACAACATGAAGACCTATATATTGGGTGGCACTAAAGTTCAGCGTTACGTTAAGCGTGTTTCCGACTATGTTGTGTATATAAACAATCTTTTATCTTTAGCGTTTATCTTTGCTCACGGTTGTTTGCGTTGTGACAACGATAGCGAAGAACCCATCAATAAAAAAGCTTCAAAGCAAAGCTCGTTCCGTATAATAAACAGCCTTCGCAAGGCTTACGTTCAATATCCTGTAACGTCTGAGCTTATTCAGTTTGTCTTATCGGATATTCAGTTTGAAATGTTAAACGGGCCCGATTCTGAGCTTTACGAATTGTTTGAAAATCTTTGCACCTTTCACGTTAAAGATTTTAGCCTTACGCAGTATTACAAGCTAATTGCAACGTGGAGGGCAGCTCCCTCACGCTTTAATATGAACTCAAACACTTTAGCTGCAATGTTCCAAAAGATATTGCAGAATATGTCCTTTATTAAGGAATACGAATTAGTGTGCGAGGACGGAAACTTTTCCTTTGTAAAAAAGGAAGCTATGGAGTTTGGAGACTACGGCAAATACGACGTAGTGCCTGCAAACCACTTAATTTATTACGACCCTGACAATTATTTGGAGATGTTCTCATTATACAGTCTTGAAAGGATAGAGGATGACGGGAGAAAAACGCTTGGGCTTCAATATGTTTCCGGTGACGGGTTTAAGACCTTGTCATTTACTGTTAACGAGGAAGAGCCGGAGAGTGAAGAATTAGCTGAAACACACATTGATGCCGATGCCGAAGACTACTATTACGAGATTATCGGAGAGGAGTGGAACTTCGACTCGGAAGAGCAAGCTATAAAAAAAAACGATGATTTTATAGACCAAGTTCACGCAATAAACTACAAATATATAAAAAACCTAGCTTTATCCATATCTGATGCACTCAGTGCAAACATGGGTTCAAAAAGGGCATTATATAACGCATATCATTTGAGGCATAGAGACGTGTTTGATAAGATATCAAACGCGGGAGATATAGAAAATATTGCGCTTGACTGGGACGGGATTGTAGTAATGCTATTAATAGAATCAAGTCCAACGAGTGTGCTTGAAACACTTTTCCGTGCCGTTCCACAAACCTTTATAACCATTGCTAAAAACCTCTGCAAGCGTATTGACAACGCAGATATGCCGATACACGGTTTAACGGAAAAGGAATTGCTTGAAAAGGTAAATCAAGTTATTAACAACAAGCTTCTTTCTGGGGAAAACAGTGGGTTTGGCAAAATTCCACACACGCGTTCAGGCGAACGCTTGTATGCGCGTGCCGCATCACTTTTAATCGTTTCATCAATCTCAGCTGTTTTAGAAGAAGAAAACGTGGAAAAGACGATATGCGCAGGCAATATTTACGACACTATTTCCTTTCTAAAGAAGCTGGGAGATGAAGAGGACGTTCAGCAACAGTGCAAATACGTTTCCATTGTGCTTGGAGAAACGTTCCGTCAGCTATCCTGCTTTTATAAGGGCTTAGTTGAGTATGGCGACGTTAAGGGTAGGTTTGACGCAGAATCCTGCAACAGTTGTTTCTCGGAAACAAAGATTGCGTCCTATCAAAAGCAAATGCAAACGGCGTTTATGACGGCGGCTAAAGAGGAAGCTGTTTTCTTGCAGAAATATAATTCTAGCGAATACGCAGATATGCTGGAATTATTAAATAGGTTTATTTCCTTGTGTGAAGATTGCAGTTCCTCCACGAGAAACTCTTCCGTTGAGGGGCACAAACTCTATTCTGCAATAGGCAGACACGACATATTAAACGTGCACGAATTCAAGAGTTTTGTGTTCAGTGGCATTAACAATTTGGGAGAGATTAACGAGCAAAACGTAAAAGCTTGGATATCTTTTGCGCTAGACGTTATGCGTTATCTCCGTTCAGGGAAGCAAAGAGCTGGAGAGGAATCGTTATTCCACGCAATTTATCCCTTTACGGCAACGTATAACCGTGGAAACGAGAACTATGACGGATATAAAACGGTAACCTTTGCCTTGAATATAAATATGGAGGGCGAAGGAGACGACGGCAATAAATATATCAACGTTTTAAGTGAGTTTAATTATAATTTGAGCAGTGGTTTTTATTGCCTGCCAAACATTTTGAGGTCCAATAAAAAATGGTGGATTGACCCAGTGTTAATAAACTTTAAGGAATTCAACGAGATTTTTGAAGATTTGGAGTAAAATAAAAAAATGCTAGCAAACAGACATTATATGTTAGACGCATACGGTTGCTTTGTCGAGCAATCAAATAGTATTATGGTTGTTAACGACCTTTTGGTGCAATTGGCAAACGATTTAGATATGAAACCTGTTATGCCTCCCTTTTTGGTGCCATTTTACTATTGTGCAGACCCTGATGACGTGGGCGTAAGTGCCTTTTGTATATGTGCGAACGGCTCGCATATTACAATTCACACTTTCCCTTATAGGTCGTGCTACTTTGTGGATATACTTACCGATAAATTCTTTAGTGAGGCAGACGTTACCCACGCAATTCAAAACCAGATATACGCTAGCACCATCAACACTAACGTTGTAGACAGGAGAGTGTTTGAAGGGGTGGATGGAAATATTGATACAGGCAATGATTTCGGACCACATTATATGATAACTATTGAGGATATTGACGTCAATTTTGAAGATATCTTCACGTGGCTTGATAATATAGCTCCAAGAATAAATATGCAGGCTATCTGTCGTCCTTACGTTATCTTTGACAAGATGAACGACCCCGAATTTATTTCAGGATTTTTGGTTGTGGCGCAAAGCCATATTGCATTTCATTATTCAATTAAAGAACGCAAGGCGAATATTGATATTTTCTCTTGCAGTTTTCTTGAAAACGGTGCAGTAGAAAACCTCCTTCACGATTCGTTTGGGGAAGAAACTAAGGTTAACCTATTCGCAAGGGGAAGCAAACATAAAATTCGCTGTGAAAACGCTTCAAGACAGGCTCGCAACAAGCGTGACGAGGCTTGGAGAAGCAATATCGAATAAACAAATCATCTAAAAAACAAACAGAACACACCTCAAGGTGTGTTTTTGCAAAAAATATTAAGAAACTAATTTTTTGAGCAATAAATACCAAAATGAAAACAGCTATAAAAGACGTTGAATACATAACTTGTGGAGTTGTGAGATTTGAGGAGAGTGAAGAGGGGCTCAAATTTTTTCGCTTCACAAAAGAACAAGAAGAATACTACAAAGAAACTAACGATGATTTTTACGCTAAAACCTTTGCGACATCCGGTGTGAGGCTAGATTTTATCACCGATGCGAGAGAACTATTTTTCCGTGTTTGCATTGACAAAGCCTCGTCCAGATACACATTCTGCTTTGATTTTTTTATAAACGGAGAGTTAAAGGATAAGTTGAAAAACTTTTCCGAGGAAGAAGCTTTCAAAGATGGAGCTGACTTAAAAAAGATTTATCCTTTAGGTGAGTTTGAAAAAAAGATTGCTCTTGGCGAGGGCGAAAAACGTGTAACCATTTATTTTCCTTGGTCTGTTAGAGTAACGCTAAAAGAGTTTGAACTTAAAGACGCTACGTATATTCGTCCTGCAAAAAAATCGAAGAAGATGCTTTTTTTAGGTGATTCTATAACACAGGGATACGATGCGCTATCTCCCTCTAACAGACCAGCCGTAAAAGTATCTGAGCTTTTTCAAGCAGAGGAGATTTGTAAGGCGATAGGAGGAGAAACTTTCTGCCCTGAAATTACCGAAGGTAAAGAGCCCTTTACCCCCGATTATATTTACGTTGCCTACGGAACCAACGATTGGAAGCACCTTAGTTCTAAAGAGCTTGCGCGCTCTAGATGTAGAGAGTTTTATAAAAATTTAAGAAGAAACTACCCCGAAACTCCAATTTTTACCTATACTCCATTATGGAGGGGTGACGCGGGACAAGCAACGGCAATAGGTGAGTTTTCCGATATTGAGGAAATTGTAAGGTCTTCTGCTAAGGAGATTAACGCAATATGCTTTAACGGAAACAATCTTCTACCACACGATATAAAATTGTTCTCCGATGGGTATTTGCATCCTAACGACGAGGGTTTTAAGTGTTTGGCAGAATCATTAATAAAAGAGTTTAAGAAAATAAAAATAGATTAAAAGGCCTATTATGGAAATTAAACAATACGTTGAAAATTTTATAAAAAAAGACTGTAGTTGTGGGAAAAAGCACGTTGTTAATATGCCTGAGGTTTTAGTGGAAAAAAACGCTATAGCAAAGGTGCCGTCGCTAGTTAAGAAATATAATGCGAAAAAAGTGTTTGTTTTAGCAGACGTAAACACCTTTAGAGTTGCAGGTGAAAAGCTTTGTTCTATTTTGTCTAGAGAGGGCGTTTCGTACTCAGAATACATTTTCCAGAGTAAGGCGCTCGAGCCAGACGAGGTTTCGGTTGGAAGTGCGATTATGCACTTTGACCATTCTTGTGATTTGGTTGTTGCAGTGGGTTCTGGCGTTATTAACGATATAGGCAAAATTGTGTCGGCAACAGCGAAAACGCCATATTTTATCGTGGGAACTGCTCCCTCGATGGACGGTTATGCTTCAGCGACTTCCTCCGTTGCTATGGATGGGGTAAAAACCTCCTTGCCCAGCAAATGTGCAGACGTGATTATTGGAGATGTAGAAATTCTTAAAGAAGCACCAATGAAAATGTTAAAAGCAGGGCTTGGCGATATGCTTGCAAAATATATCAGTATTGCCGAGTGGAGAATTGCAAGCGTTATCGTTAATGAATATTATTGCGAGGCAATCGCAAGCCTTATTAGGAACGCAGTAAAGCGTTGCGTGGATAATGCAGAGGGATTGCTCAATCGAGATGAAGTGGCAATTAAGGCAGTGTTTGAAGGGCTAATTATCGGTGGCGTAGCAATGGCGATAGCAGAATGTTCTCGCCCAGCAAGTGGTATGGAGCACTATTTCTCACACGTATGGGATATGAGGGGGTTAGAGTTTGGCACCAAGGTTGACCTTCACGGGTTGCAATGTGCCGTTGGAACCTATATTTCCTCGCTTCTGTACGAAAAGGCATTAAAAATTGTTCCACATAGGGAAAAAGCGCTAAAATACGTTAATAATTTTAACTATACCGAGTGGGGGGAAGAGCTTAACTCTTTCCTCGGCAAGGGCGCAAAAACTATGATAGAGCTAGAGAAAAAAGAAGGTAAATACGACGTAGCTAAACACGAAAAACGCTTAGAAGTAGTGCTTTCTAATTGGGAAAATATAATTGAAATTGTAAAAGAAGAAATTCCATCAGTTAAGGAATTAGACAAGCTTTTTACCACAATTGAACTCCCTAAAACGGCAAGGGAGCTCGGCATAGAGGCAAGTCCATTCACCTCTTTCCTCGCGACAAAGGATATTAGGGATAAATATATCCTTTCGAGACTGCTTTGGGACCTCGGTGAGATAGATGAATTTAAGAGTATTTTGATAAAGTAAATAATGAGAAAATAATTAATTTAAACGAAGAAAGAGACGGAAAATTTTCCGTCTCTTTTCCTATTCAAAATAGCCTTTATATTTAACAGAGAGAGTTCCTTTTGGGAAAAGGTAGTGATATAGGGAAATAAAATAATCGTCCGTCATGCTGGCAATATAGTCGATTACTATTTGGTTTGAATCCGTTTCAAGGTAGGGCGCTTTGCGTTTATAGTAAGGCTTATCTAGATATTCTATATGGTGGGTAAAGATTGGCGAGTTTTTGTCACCGACAGTCAACGCCGTTAAAAGTTTTTCGTAAACGACATGCATCATTTCATTAAGCACGTTGTCGCTCCTCTGCACTTCGGGATTGTTATAAATGTAATCATAATTGTCTTTCTTTGCCTTTTTAAGGGCGTCGAACACTTGTTCGTCAACCCCAAGATATGGTTTACCGTAGCTGTTTTCTATAATGTTTACCGTGAGATTGTTTATAATTTCAGCATTGCTAGTGCCTATTCCATAATCGGCAAAGGGGGTTAAGGAAAGATTGTTTTTTTCGGCATCGTGTCTGTCTTTCCCAAGGTAGGCGATAATATCGGAAATTCTAACCACACACCCCTCTAAGGTGGAGGGTATTAGCTTTTTTACGTGGCTGATATCAAGGTGGCATTTTTCAATCTCCTCGTCGAGTAAGGAAAAAGTTAGACCACCTTTAGGAGAATATTCAATTAATTCCGATTCACCGTTGTGAGAAACGATTCCGTCGAGCGTTTGCAGGGTCACGTTTAGTGGGAAAAGGGTGTCAACGACTCTCGCTGAGTGGAGATTATGCGCAAAATATCTGCCTGTCTTTTCCCTAGAGATATCGTTTAAAATATGCTCGCCCGTGTGCCCGAAGGGGGTGTGTCCTAAATCGTGACCTAAAGCAATTGCTTCTATCAAATCAAGGTTAAGGCCAAGGCAGGAGCCTATAGTTCTAGCTATTCTTGAAACTAATTGTACGTGAAAACCACGCCTCGCAATATCATCGTTCTTATAAAGGGAAAACACCTGCGTTTTATCGGCATATCTGCTGTAGAATGGACAATTTAAGATTTTATCCACGTCACGAACAAAAGCGTTTCTAATAATGGTGGAATAATCGTGTGGGTTGTCAATTCTCCTCACCGCAGATTGGTCTTGTGCCCTAAATGGGGATAGTATATTGAGCTTTTTATCTTCGGCAATTTTAGCCGAAATTTCTTTTGATAGGTTTTTGTAGTTTTTCATAAGCATAGTATAGCACAATAATTTGCCAAACGGAAGAAAAATATTAATTTAGGACAGCAAAAAAAAGAGAAAGCACGGCAGATTTACTTTTTTCTAGCCGTGCTTTTAATCGTGTTTAATTCCTAAAATATAATTAGCGTCTAAATCAAGTTCCCTACAAAGCCTGGCAAACGTGTCTAGCCGAGGAAGTTTTTTAGTAGTTTTATATTGCGTTACCATTTCAGGGGAAACGTTAATTTTTTTTGAAATTTCAACGGTGGATAAGCCACAATTTATTATTTCTTCGCTTAATCTATCTTTAATTACTCCATTTTTCATATCGCTATTATATAACCGTTAGTTAGCATTATGCTTGACAACTAACTGTTAGTTAGTTTATAATTAGAAAAATGGAGAAGGTGACAAATGAGTAGCGAGATTGAAACTAGAAAAGTGATATGTTTTAGGGGAGAGTGGAAAAGGGTTAAAGAGTTGTTTTTGTCTTTTGGATGGTGGGCTCCCGAAGAAGGTGTTAAAAAATGGGGACCAATAGCGATTATCTATCCTATAAGAGACCATCGTCTCTCGCCTAAATATCGCAAAGTGTATAGTTTAATATGGCTTGAAAGATTATTTGTGCTAGTGTTTAATATCCGTAAATTTATAGGGGTTTTAATAACCGTTTGGCTGGCGTTTTATTCTGTATGCGCACTGATTTTTGGCTTTACTCACGGGTTTAATCTGATTATAGATGCTCTAATTATAGCTATTATACCGTTTATAATTTGGTTACTTCTTCGTGGTGCAGAAAACCGTATGGCAAAAAAAGCAGAAGATTTAGCCATAAAGAACGGATTTATGGATATATAAAAATCAATACAAAGGAGAAAGAACAAATGAGAAAGAAAAAGCTAATGATGTTGTTGCTTGCGTTAATTTTTTCATTGTCAACGATTGGCTTGTTTGCGTGTAGTGCAAAGGACATACAATTTAAATTAAGTTTTATTGTTGATGATTCCGTTTATGCAACGATTGACACAACTGGGGATGAGGTTATTGGGTTTCCAGAAAATCCTACTAAAGAAGGTTGCTCCTTTGTTGGTTGGTATTGGGATAAGGATACGTGGAAAAAACCTTTCACAGCTAATTCTTTGCTCGACGCGCCACTTTCAAGTGATATGAGCGTGTATGCAAAATTCAATATAAATACAATTGATGACGTTGTGTTTAACAGCCTAGAAACAACGTATGATGGCACAGAAAAAACTATTTCTGTATTAAATCTACCTTATGGGGCAACTGTTAGCTATGACAGGGCAAACAGTCACACAAATGCAGGCGTTTATCCAGTTACGGCAACTATATTCTATGGCGAAAATCAACAGTTGCAACTTTCTGCAACCCTTACAATCAACAAAGCAACCTATGATATGAGTAACGTTGTTTTTAATGATTTAACGGTAGATTATGATGGTAATCCTCATTCTATAACTGCTATAAGGGTGCCTAACGGTGTTACGGTTGACTATATCGGGAATGGGCAGACTGCCGTAGGAGAATATACTGTTACGGCTTATTTCTCTGGTGATGAAGTTAACTATAATTATATCCCAGAAATGACGGCAAAGTTATCAATTAAACATAATTATCAGGATAAATATGCGCAGTATCAAGTTTTGGGAAAAACTATGAACTTAATTACGGCAGAAGATTTTAGCTTGTCTGCTGGTTCAAAATCAATTTTTTCTAATAAGCTTTACTATGAAGACATTGTTAAAATAACCGACTTAGATTGGGACGTTTTTTCCACTTCATCAACGAGTTATGAAGACATTTTTAATCAAATGCAGGCTGAATTAAACTTAAAGGTGTCATTAGAATCTCGCTCGTATAAAAATAAGCTCGGTAATACTAAGTATTTATCTAACAAAGGAATAGATTTCAACATCTCCGTTGGTGCTGAATACGAGAAGAAAGTTCAAGAGCAAACTAGCACGTATTTCTATTCATTTAAGCAAAATATTGCAGGATACACGGCATACATAAACGGATACAATGATATGGACTATTTTGCAACGTTGCTTTCTGATGATTTTATTTCGGCTGCAACGAAAGTAAAAAATGGTGCGATGAGCGCTCAAGAATTTGTTTCTATTTGGGGTACTCACGTCGTTATGGCTGCAAATTATGGTGCGTCAATAGAGGCAACCTATAACGAGAAAAATCATAATAAGATAGAGTCTGTTAATTTTGAGACTGAATTGAATGCTGCGTTAGAAAAAAGACTAGCTTCAAAAGACCTTAATCTTTCTCTAGACGCTAAGTATTCAAACTTTACCGACGTTAAAACGCAGTCAAAGGATTCATCATTTCAAATAAAGGGAAGAGGTGGTCAACCAATAGGTGGAACAAGTCTTGAATCTTTCTATGCAAATTATCCAAGTTGGGCAAGTGCTCTTAATGAAAGCTCATACGTGTGGAATGACGTGCCCGAACAAAGCTTATTGTGTGTATGGTATTTCTTGGACGAAAGCTTTGATGACGTTAAAGCAATTTTAGACGAGTACGTGTATAACGAATGTGAAAATCAATATAAGATTGCTCTTTCAAAAATAAACAGTATTTATAAGGACGACGTTCTTTACGATAAATACACAAAGACCTTAACCATTAACCTAAAGAGATATCAAGTTTTAGGAAATCTTTCAGATTTTGTAAGTAGCAACTTTACTGGTGGAGTATTTAACGTTACACCATATTATCAGTCAAATCCGATTGAAAGAGTTGTCGTTAACGGCGCATATATGACGCCAAATGTAAATACAGGCGAAACGGTTAAAACAACAATATCAGATTTTGCAATCTGTTTTAGCAATGACTGGCAGAACGATATAGTTATCGAATTAAATAACGTTGGCGTAATATCGCCTAAAGGTAAGGCGTGCATTGATTTATCAAACGTTTCCAAGGACGTTAAAATTGTCGTTAATGGCGAGAACTATCTTGAAGGTGGTGATGGCTCAAATGGTGCATCTAGTGGTGCTAACGGTTTAGATGGTCTTGCGGGTATCATTGCTAACGATTTAACGATTGCAGGGAGTGGCAAATTAATCGTCGTTGGTGGCAACGGTGGAAATGGAGTTGCTGGAGGCACGGGACAAACTGGTGGAAACGGAGGCGATGGAGGAGCCTGTATTGTTGCCACCGAGTTAACGATTTTATCCACTGTTAGTGCCGACTTGTTGTCAGGCAACGGTGGTGACGGTGGAAAAGGTGGCACTGGAAACAAGGGCGCCAAAGGCAAAGATGTTAGTGACGGTAGACATGGAAAGGATGCCGAATCAGGTGGCACAGGTGGTACAGGTGGCACAGGTGGTGTCGGTGGACAAGGTGCGTATGGAATAGTAGTTAAGGAAACCTTTGTTAACGAAAGTAAAAACATTAGCTTTACAGGTGGCAACGGTGGCACTGGAGGAAAAGGTGGCACTGGAGGAAAAGGTGGCACAGGTGGTGCCGATGATTGTGGTAATATATTCTGTTGTGGTGGAGGTAACGACCCTGGCAAAGGAAACACTAGTGGTACCGATAATGCCGGTGGAAAGGGTGGAGACGTTGCAGGAAATGCTGTTCTTGGTGGCTTGGACACGGATATAAATATACAATTAGGACTACAAGGAATTGGCGGTGCTGGTGGCGATCGTGGTGCCGGTGGCGACGGTGGTGACGGTGGTGCCAATGGTGGTGATGGTGATGACGGGTCTGCTGGCAAACCAGGAAAGGCTGGAGAGGCTGGAATTGTGATAGTGCAACAGGAAGGCGAACAAGCTCCTCAAGCGGAAGTGGTGCCTCCTCAGAGTTTAGAGGGCGATGGAGACGTGACGGTATCTCCCGAGGACGCAGAAAACGTGCAACAGGGAGGGAGCAACAAAGAGCAAGATGAAGATAGGTTCGGTGAACCCATAGATTAATTCTCTTAAAAGGCTAAAACATAAAAGCTAAAATTAGGCAAGAGTCACTAAAACCAGAGGCGCTTGCCTAATAAAATAGTTAAGGTGAAGTTGGGCGCAAAAAAGAGAAAAAATTGTCAAAAAAAGCAATAAAAAAAGAAAAACTATTGAAAGGCATAAAATGTTATGATATAATTAACTTAATGTTTACTTATTTTATACAAAATCTTAGCAAAAAGCCCTTAGATTATGCATATAAAAGACGTAGACGTTATATGTTTTTACAAGGAGAAACAAAATGAGTAATTTAGCAATTCTTAAATGGGATGACCCAAGTGCAGGCTCAAACGATAAAATCGTTTATAAACACGAAATAGAAGATTTTGGCTATGGCACACAGGTTATCGTTCACGAAAATCAAACTGCAGTATTCTTTAACAACGGCAAGGCGTTAGGTCATCTTGAAGCTGGCGTAACCACCCTTAGGGATTTAGAGAAAACCAGTGTTGGTGGCAAACTATTTAATGCTCTTAAAAATTTAGTTACGGGCAATAAAGAAGCTTTCCATTCAGAAGTTTACTTTATTAACCATATTAGAGAGACTGACGTTGATTGGGGATTTTCCGACACGCAGGAAGCAAACGTTGTTTTCGATGATGAAAACCTCACCATTCAGTTTACTGCTTGTGGTACTTTCGGTTTCCATATTGACGACGGCATTAACGCAACCAAGTTCTTATCTTATTTAGTTGGCACAAGGTCTAACTTCAGTAGAGAGGACGTTTACGATACTATTATTGGCGAATTCTTGCAGGAAGTTAAGGTGCAATTAGTTCGCGAAATGCAAGGTAAAGACGCTACCGACGTAATGAATATCGGTGCGCAGTATAAAGAGCTTGCTAACGCTATACTAAACAACCTTATCCCTGTGTTTGAAGAGAGATACGGCATTATTTTAGATTTAGTTGCTTTTGAAAAAATTAAATTAAGCACTGAAACTCTTAACCTCATTAAAGGTTTACAGCAAGATATTGTTAAAGCTAAGAGAGAAGCTAAGATGAAGAGAATTCTCGAGAGAACTGCTGCTGAGGACGAAGCTTATCGTCGTCAGGTTGGTGGCTACACCTATCAACAGGAAGCTCAAAGAGACGTTCTTAAGGCTGCTGCTCAAAACGAGGGTGGCGCAGGTGCGTTTATGAATGCTGGCATGGGTCTCGGCATGGGCATGGGGCTCGGTGGTGCTTTCGGTGTAGGAATGGCTGGTACGGCTCAGGGAATGATGAATGGCATTGCTCAGCAGGCTACTAAACCCTGTCCTCACTGTGGTGCACAACTACCCGTAGAGGCTAAATTCTGTGGAATGTGTGGCAAATCAACTGCTCCCGAAGGAACAACTTGCCCTCACTGTGGTGCGCAATTACCTGCTGGGGCTAAGTTCTGTGGAATGTGTGGCAAATCGACAGCTCCTCAAGGACCAACCTGTCCTCACTGTGGCGCTCCGATGGCAGAGGGTGCTAAATTCTGTGGTCAGTGTGGTAAATCTACTAGCGTTACTTGTCCTCAATGTGGGGCAGAACTTCCCGCAGGTGCTAAATTCTGTGGCCAATGCGGAAAGCAAATTTAGGAGGTAACTTATGAAAAAGACTAATTTTAAGCTATCGGGAGCGTTAATTATTGCGCTATTTTGGGTACTTTTTGATGTTTTAACACTCGTGCTTGCAGTTTTACCGGCATTGAGGTCATTCTGGTTTGCGTTTGCATTTATCAACGTTGCGTTTGCAGTTTCCGTGGGTGTAGTTCTATTGCAAAAGATTGGCAAAAACGTTAATATTTCACTGCTCTTTCCACAATACGTGGCAACGGCTATTTACTTTGCGCTAACTTTTATTATTAACTTCATTTTTATGGTTTGTCCATCGACTGAAGTTATTAAGGGAAATATTGTTCTTAACATTATCGTTATCGTTTTATACGCTGCTATAACCGTTTACTTTGCAATGCACGTTTCCCACGCAAACAATACTAGAGCTAACATTGAAAATAAAGTTTCTGCACTTAGAGGCGTGGAAAGCAAGGTTGTTGCTCTATCCTATAGCACTTCTGACGTAAACATTAAAAAGAGACTTGAAATTCTCAAGCAAAAGGTTCGCTTTAGCGACCCTATGAGTAACGATGCAGTTGCTGCTATTGAACAGGAAATTCTCGAAATGATTGACGCTATCGGCACACTCATTTCCAGTGGCGCAGAAGCTGAAGCAATTATGAAAGCAGTAGACGATTGCGCTAACAAGGTTGAGTTAAGAGGTAAAATTCTTATCTCCTCCAAATAATTACTAACTAAAGAAAAAGGATGATTGTGTGATGGAAGGGATGGTTTATGAGTGCCAATGTGGTCACGTTTTTACAGAAGCTGAGATTGACCTAAAGGCAAAAAAAGCAGTATGTAAAAAGTGTAAGGCAGTAGTTAATTTAAGGGCAGAGGCTAACAGAACTGAAGAAGTTATTACCAACGGTAATATTGCTGCGAAAGCTTTCTTAGAAAGAGATTTCGACAGGGCAGAGAATGCAGCTAGGCATGTTCTTGCATTGTCTAGCGACAATATTCCTGCACTTTATATCAACGCTTATTATAGTGCGTTCTGTGCAGAAAAGAGAAAGGATTTGCCACTTCAAAATTTCTTTAACGAAGAGTTCCCTACTATTGAACCGTTGCCAGAAGAAATTGATATGTTAAAACAGCTTATTCTATTTGAGCCACTTCGTATTGCCCCTTATGAACAAAAGCTTATGGCAAGAATGATTGAGGTTCTTGACGATAAGGAGTTAGGCGAGTTTACCGAGGGTTTATGTCCTAAGTTAATAATAAGTAGGATGAATTCAACTTGGTTCACCCCCGAAATGATTGATGTTTATTCGGAAATTGCTAAAAAAGCAGTAACGGCAAAAACGTGGTTCGCCCTTTATAAACAAATTGGCGAAAACCCCGACTCCCCAGAAAAGAGTGCCGGCAACGTTAACCCAATTAAGGCAAAACACTTCTATGACAATTTTGTTTTAGGTGTTGAAAAAGTGTATAACAGCATTGCTGATGCTGAACAAAAAGTAAAGTTCACAACGGCATTTGCTGCTAGAAAACAAAAATTTTTACAAATAATGTAAGCACATTAGGAGGATTGAAAAATGAGTGATTATGTACAAGTCCCTACTCGAAGCCTGGACTATCTAGAGAGAGCGATAAGTAACGTTAATGCTAACGTCGTTCACGTTGCCAACCGTGTTGATGGCCTTGAAAACCATTTAAGACAGGTTGACCAACAACTTGCTCAGCTCAGAAGAAGTTTCCAGCAAATGATTGAGGAACAGCGTCAACAGGCTGCTTTCCAGAGAGCGATTACCGAAGTTATCAGGGTAAGACAGGAAGTAGAACAAAAGTTCGGCACGCACAAGTTAGTAAGAGATACCTTGCTTGGTATTTTGCAAGCTACCGACGCTGCGCTTATTACCGACGCTACTATTTCTAGGTGTAGTGAAGAGCTTATGCTCACCGTTCCTGAATATTGGCTAGCTCCCTGTCTCGTTGCTATTGCAGCGTGGATTGCAGGTAGAGATAAGCCTGAAAGCGGCAAGGAAAAAGCTCTTGCTGTTCGTGCAATTCACGAAGCGCTCAAGAGAAGTGTAGATAAGACCTGCTTATTGTTTGCTCTCATCTGTCGTAGAAACAAAAAGAGAAAAGCTTGCTTTGAATGGCTCAGCAGATACTTTGAAACTCAAGACGCTACTAAAACGACCAAGAGTGTCGTAGCAATTATCGATGCATATTCAAACGGTGTATTCGGAATTGATGAAGATGGTATTTGCGAACACTACATTGCTAACTGGATGGGTGAAATCCGTCAGAAAAACCCTGTTTTCGATGAGGAACAAAAGGCTTATTGGAAGAACTTCTTCAACGTTCAAGGTGCAACCGTTGCTTACCGTTCTGAGAACTATGCAGTTCTTAAGGAAGTAAGTAAGGACTTTGATAGAATTAACAACTTCGTATCGAGAATTACTGCATTCAACAACCCCGGTGGTGTTAGAGACCAGCTCGAAGCTAAATCAAAGGCAGAAGTTGATATTGAAAAGTTAAGAAAAGACGTTGACGAACAACTCAAAAGACTTGTTACCAACTATGAAGAAGGCGAAGAAGCTAGGTTGCGAGATGAAGAAGAACTCTTAGAGAAGATTAAAACCTATAGGGGTGATGAAAAACGTGCAAACAGGGAAATGGAATTAATTAAGAGTGCAAGGCTTGACCCACCTGTTGACTTCGTTTCAAGGCTTCGTAGTGCAGTTGCTGACAGAAACGCAGATATTTCCACTCAGAAAACGGCTATTTTCCTCTTAAAGAACTACATTATCGATGCTTATAAAGAGTACATAACTGAAAATAAGGAGGCATATCCTGAAGTTATTAATCTCGCTCTTAAAGAAAGCGTTACTGCAGGTGCTAGTAAAACTGTTACTAAGCCTATTAACTGGAAAGGTACTACTGCTAGTGGCGAAAACGTAGCTGAGTTAACGAAAGAAATTACCAAAATTTACGAAACTGCAAAGGAGCAATCTATTGAAGCTGTTACACCTTCTAAGGCAGTAAAGATTATCAGTATGATATTATTCTATATTCCTTGGATTTTCGTAAAGAAGAAATTCGAAGAAAACAAGGCTGCAATCGAAAGGACCTATAACAGCAGATGCAAGGCTTCTATAACTAAGCTTAACAAGGCGCTCAGTGCAAGAGCTGATACCCACAAGATGGTTACCGAGTTCTGCGCTAAAGACGGATGGGATGAATTTAAGTTAGACATTGCAGATAACAGTAATGTTGCTGCTGTAGAAGCAGAAGTCGCTAACACAGAAGTTGTAGAGGAGGTTGAATAATTATGGCAGACGTATTAAGTAATGATTTTTTAGCTGATTTTGAATCGTCAATGGAACAGGAAACGGATTTAAGCGCTGAAGTTGCAGAAGTGCAAGAGCAGGTTGCTTTAACTAGCGAAGAAGACCTTGAAGGCTTTGCAGGATGTTTTGCTGAATGGGATATTAGACCAACTGATATTACCGACCAAGACGTTTGGAAGAAAAAATAATTAAGTTTAAATAAACAAAAAAGGTGAGCATTTTGCTCACTTTTTTTGTTTGTGTTACTATTCTTTACAAAAAAAGAAATTGGTGATATAATATCAATATAAATTGCTTGTGAGGACGCTTAAAAAATGGAAAAAATAGTTGATTTAGTTTACGGTGATATTAGCAGTTATATTCAAACGGTGGATATTCACACGCCCGAAAAACCTAAGGCTACCTTTATATATTTTCACGGTGGTGGGCTTGACAGGGGGAATAAATTAGGTGCAGAAAAGTTTGCGCCATATCTTTCGGACAGGGGAATTGCCGTTGCTTCGGTAAACTATAGGCTGTATGAAAACCCCAAATTTCCTGAAAGACCTTATACTCCTGCAAAATATCCCGAATTTATTGAAGACGTTGCTAAGGCTGTTCGCTTTGTTAAAGATTATATGGGTAAAAATTATGGGTGTGAAAAGCTTTACGTTGGTGGAAGCTCTGCAGGTGGGTATCTATCTATGATGCTTTGCTTTGATAAGCGCTGGCTCGCCAAAGAGGGTTTATCTAACGCCGATATTGCAGGATACTTTCACGATGCAGGGCAACCTACAGCGCACTTTAAGGTTATATCGGAGGCTGGGTTTGATTCTCGCCGTATTATAGTTGATGAAACTGCGCCACTATATTATATCGGGCTAGAGGAGAGCTATCCACCAATGCGCTTTATCGTTTCTAACCGTGATATTGAAAATAGATACGAGCAAACTATGTTGGTGCTTGGCACGCTTAAGCATTTTGGCTACACCGGTTTCGACCACGTTGTTAGGGACAATACTCACGTTGAGTACGTTAAACTTTTTGACGAAAACGGAGAAAGCGTTTTCGGGCAAATGATTTATGACTTCATCTGTAAGGTTGAGGGCGAAAACCAAAAATAGATTTAAATTTTTATTATAAAAGGAAAAGGCTTGAAAGTTATCTTTCAAGCCTTTTCTATTTGTTTACTTATTATTTTTTAAGGTTATTCTTTAACGCGTCAAGTTCTGCGTAAAGTTCAGCAGGAACTCTAGTTAATTCGCCATAGAATTCAGCAATGCCGTCAGTTTCCTTTAACCAGCCTTCTTCGTCAATCTCGAGAAGTGCCTTAATGGTGTCAACGGAAACGTCCTCAAGACCTGCAATGTTAATGTCTTCAGCATTGGGGAGGTAGCCGATAGCAGACTCCTTAGCTTCAACCTTATCTTCGCAACGAGCTAATATCCACTCTAATACACGGAGGTTGTCACCAAAGCCGGGCCACATAAAGTTACCTTCATCATCAGTTCTAAACCAGTTAACGTTGAAGATTTTGGGTTGATTCTTAATGGTTTTGCCCATTTCAATCCAATGTGCAAAGTAATCGCCCATATTGTATCCAACGAAAGGACGCATAGCCATTGGGTCACGACGAACTACGCCAACTGCACCTGTTGCTGCAGCAGTAGTTTCACTTGCCATAATAGAGCCTACGAATACACCGTTGTTCCAATCTTTACTCTGGTAAACTAGGGGAGCAGTCTTCGCTCTTCTTCCACCAAAGATGATTGCTGAAATTGGAACACCGTTAGGTGCTTCAAACTGGTCAGATAAGCAAGGGCAGTTTGCTACGGGAGCAGTGAATCTGGAGTTGGGGTGTGCACCACAAGTAGATTTATCCTTTTTATCGTACTTGGTGTAATCCCACTTCTCGCCCTTCCAGTTAATTGCGTTCTTGGGAGGATTGTTATCTAAACCTTCCCACCAAACGGTGCCGTCATCAAGATTTTCTACAACGTTGGTGAAAATGGTGTTTTTCATGGTAGAGAGTAATGCGTTGGGGTTGGATTTCATATTGGTTCCAGGTGCAACGCCGAAGAAACCGTTTTCGGGGTTAACTGCCCAAAGTCTTCCGTCTTCGCCCACTCTAAGCCAAGCGATATCGTCACCTACGCACCAGCATTTATATCCTTTGTCTTTATAAATTTCCGGAGGTATAAGCATTGCGAGGTTGGTTTTCCCACAAGCAGAGGGGAATGCAGCCGCAACGTATTTTGGCTCTTCATCGCCCTTCTGAATGCCGAGAATTAACATGTGCTCTGCCATCCAACCTTCGGTTTTGCCGAGATATGATGCGATACGAAGTGCGAAACACTTTTTACCGAGAAGAACGTTTCCACCATAGTTTGAGTTGATGGACATAATAAGGTTTTCTTCAGGGAAGTGCATAATGTATCTCTTCTCTTCGGAAAGTTCTGCATAAGAATGTAAGCCTTTAACGAAATCTCCGTCACCTAAAGCTTCTAAAACCTTAGCGCCAATTCTGGTCATAATAGCCATATTGAGAACTACGTAAACTGAATCGGTAAGCTCAATACCAATCTTAGAGAATTTGCTTCCTACAGCACCCATTGAATAGGGGATAACGTACATAGTTCTTCCTTTCATACAACCTTTATAGAGTCCTTCTAAAAGGGAAAGCGCTTCGCTTGTTTCCATCCAGTTGTTGATGGGAGAGGAATCCTCCTTTTTCTTTGAGCAGATAAAGGTTCTTCCTTCAACCCTTGCCACGTCGTTTACAGTAGTACGGTGAAGGTAGCAGCCGGGGAGTTTTTCTTGGTTGAGTTTGATTAAAATCTTTTCTTCAACGGCTTGAGCTCTAAAAGCTTCGAGTTGTTCTTCAGTGCCATCCACCCAAACAATAGAGTCAGGTTGGCAAAGATTTTTTGCGTACTCAATAAATTCAAGTACCTTCTTGTTGTCAGTCATGTTTGCATCTCCTTATAATAAGTATTTGTATTTTTTCATGATTTTAACCTGCCTAACCACCAACTCTCCAAAGGTTTTCGTAAATCATGTGTATAACGACAGAACGTGCGTTTTGCTATCTTTATATCAAAAGCTATTTTACAAAATGTCCCATTATTACTCGGCTACAAAAAACAGGCGCCTATATCACGATAATGTGCCGATGACGAGAAAAACAAGGGGAGTGTATAACCCTTACTTTATAACACTAATAAATAGTAAAAATAATGCAATTTTTGCATAAAACCTTTCAAAAGTGCCGAATTTTTCGAAAAAAATTCTTTTCTCCGTCAGTATACAGTATAGCAAAAATTTTATAAAAAGTAAATACTTTTTCTTTCTTTTTGCTAAACTTTTTTATCTTTTTCCTTTTTCGCCAATCTTTTTCTTTTTTTTACAAAAAAACTTCTTATATTCGCCCTGTTTTCATATATATTTCTATAAGAATACGTATAGGAGAGGAAGTATGGACTTCTATAAAAAAATACTTATATTAAAACAAAGCAAGATAGGATTTTCTTCTGGAGACAAGGAAGTCAGTGGCGTTGTGCGACTAGAATACGAAGACGGCACCAGCACCCTTTCTCTTTCGCTTATTAATTTTAAGTTTTTAGAGAGGGGAGAATATTACTGTGCCGTTCATCTTGAAAACAACCCCTTGGAAATTTTTTCTTTGGATAAAAAGCCCACAAGCAGTATTAAAAGCTTTTCTTCTCATAAGCCCTATTGCAGTTTTTCCGTGGGTATTTTCGCTGTTTCGGAGGAAGGTTTAGATAATGAAGTCAACTTGCCGTTGGTTGCTTTTGCGAGAGAGGGAAAGGGGGCGAGTGAGGATATTTTGTCGCAGGCGTTTAGTATTAAGCTTAGCGAGGAACGCTTAAGAAAAAACGTGGAAGGCTGTTATAACGATGAAGCCGTTGCCACTGAGAATTATTACACGCTAGAAGAGGACATTACAAAAAAAGTAGATTTAATCAACGGGTGGAACGATGAGTTTAATAGAGATGAAGCTGTTAACAAATATATCGAGTGCGAAAAAGAAGAGGAGAAAGGGAAGAATCAGTGTAACGGCATATCAAATGAAGAAGACCTTAAAGAGAGCAAAATCTATTCAGGAGACAATCCGTATTACCTCTCTGCAAAAAACGAACTAGAGGAATTGTTCAATAAGTTTCCTAAAGATGAATCACTCTCGTCAATTCTTCCAAACGGTAGATTTTGTAAAATTCACTATGCAAAGGATAAATATTACACGGTGGGAACGGTAATGGAGCGAGGCGAAGTGAAATATATTTGTTATGGGGTGCCTGCAAACTATTCGCCTGAACCACCGAAAGAGCTTAAAGATTACTGCTCCTTTGTACCACTATCCCTATTTAATTTGCAAGGAGAGGGGTTTTGGATGATGTTTCAAGACGCAATTACCGGAGAATGTGTAAAAAAAGAGGAAAAATTACAAAGCTAGCTTACACAATTTTTTATAATAAAACAAAGAAAGAGAGGGACGAAGAAGTTTGCCCCTCTCTTTCTTTTATAATTACATTACTAGTGTAAATATTTACATTAACAGGTTGCCGTCGGAAGATTCAACAAGTTTAAACATTTCTACCTGTCTGCCACTATTTGCGTCAATGTAGATATAGAAGGTTTGACCGTTCACATTTCCTTCAAACTCGTAGCAGAGTTTTTCTAGAGTGTTGCCGATAGGTATTAACGCCAGTCTGCCCTTGTTAACCTCGATATCCTCTAAAACGTATTCTCTTGCCGTTGCCTCAGTGATTACAGGGGTGGGAATTAACCTTTCGGTGTGGTTCATGTAGTATGATGAAGCCTCAAAGCCTATAACCATTCTGGTTTCTGCGCACACTCTTACTTTAATTAGGTCGGAATAAACTATAACGCCGTTATCTTCAAAAGCAAAGTTAAAGGTGTAAACGTTGTTACTTAAAGTGCTCCATACCACGCGCATACCGTCTATGCCGAGGGAAACTAAAAATTCTTCAGCAGTTTCTCTTGCGTTTTCTTCTAGATAGTTAACCTCTCCACAGCTACCTTGGTATTCGAACATAATTAAGTTGCCACCTTTTTTAGATAGTTCAGAGTATAAGCTTTCGCCCTCTACCTTTGCTGAAACGTTATAGCATTCAATTAATCCTTTACTCTCGCCGATTACCTCAACATCTGTCAAGCCGTAATTACCAAAAATTTTTATAAACTCATCCTTTGCAGAAGCTTCGTTTATTTCGCTACCTTTAAGTCCTTTAATTTCCCTACTTTCTAACCCGTCCGAGAAAGGTCCGTCATAGATAAGTTCGGGATATTGAACGGAAAGGTTTTCTAGCTCGTTAAGATTTTCAACAAGAAAATTACCCTTTTCTGAATCCATTTCTGCAAAGGAGAAGTCTCCGTTCATATTGGATAAAGACTTATACAAGGTGTCTTTTAGTGAAGCGTTTGCTTCCTGAAGTCTTTTTAAAGCGTCTTTGTCGCTTTTTGATAAATTTTCACCGTTTGCAAGCTTTTTGCTCAAATATTTAGCGAAGTCACCAATCTGATTTATAAGCTTGGTGGTGTAGTATTTGTTTTCATCGTGCAGGGGAAGTTCTCCGATATTGCTTTCTGCAAGTTCACTGTTTACTGCTAGGTCCAATAGATAACCTTGCATAGTGGCATAATCCTTAGTTGCAAGAGTTTTTGATAGGTTTAAGTCCATATTGCTTACTTGTTCTACTGTGTTGTGGAATGCTCTTTGATAGCTTGCCTCTAATGCGTTGTCGCTCTCCGTTGGCATTAAAAAAGTAAAGGTCAAAACGGAAGATAAAACTAGCGTCGCTATACCTAAGGAAATTATTGCTGCCAAATATCCACCTTTTCCTCTGTTGCGCTCTTTATCCTTTCTTCTCTCAGCCATTCTTTTTTCCTTTTCCTCTTGTCTTGCTCTGAGCATTTGTGCTTTAAGTTGATGAGCTCTCTTGCTCTCCTCTCTAGCTTTCAATAGTTTTTGTTCTTTAATGCGTGTTTTTTCTCTATATCTTAAGGATGAGGCCTTTTGCCTTTCAATTTTTCTCTGCTCACGAAGGGCAAAAAGGTTTTCTCCGTTGCGAATATCAGCTTTATTTTCATCTTTGCCGTTAAAGTTGTCCTCGCCAGCGTAATCTATAGCGTTTTCCACTTTTTCTACGGCGTTATTTTTCTTTTCTTCCATATTTATCTCCTTATTTTGCAAAAACGTGGTTACCGATAGTTACGGTAGTTTGCCTAGAAAATATCCAGCTACTGGTAGCTGTAGCAGGGTTGTAATAGTAAATTGCTCCGTATGATGGGTCCCATCCGTTCATAGCATCTTGAGCAGCCCTCCTTGCTGTGGCGTTAGGTGTCAGATTAATTTGTCCATCGGCAACTGCAGTAAAGGCGTACTTTTGATATATTACTCCAGACATCGTGTTGGGGAAGGATGCGCTTTTAATTCTGTTCATAACAACTGCGCCAACTGCAACTTGTCCAGTATAGCTTTCGCCCCTTGCTTCGCCATAAATTAACCTTGCGAGTAGGTTTATATCAGCGTCTGAATAGTTTGCCGTTGCCGACGAGCTTCCTCCACTCATACCAAGAGCAGAAAGCGTTTTCTTTCCCACGATTCCATCGGCAGTGAGCCCGTTCTTTCTTTGAAAGTATTTAACGGCTTCCTTTGTTTTTGAACCGAATATGCCGTCGACTGAGCCTTTATAATATCCCCAATTCTTTAGTTTTTGTTGAATAGTTTTAACGGTGCTTCCCGTACTTCCTTGCTTATAGGTGGCGGCACAAACGGTGTGAGGCTGACTGTTTATAGTAATTCCCGTGCCCACACAGAGCACTAGCACCATTAAGGGAAGTAGTAGTTTAAATATTTTTTTCATAATTTTCTCCTTAACTGTTAAAAAAATCGTTTATAATTTCAAGAATTTTACTCTTGTAAACGTATCCGTGTCCTCCGTCAACGAAGCACAGTGGCGGATAAACCACGCACCACCAATTATCGCCCGAGCCCTCGCCAAGCTCAACAATCAAAGCGTCGTAGAAGCCCGCCTCAAGCGTAAGAGAATCGTAGGTTCTAGTGGGGAAGTTTTCCTCCCTAATAGAAGCTCTGCAAATATAATCGTAGCCGTTCGTTTTGAGCGTGTCGTTTGTAATTTCCTCAATATCGCTAAGCCTAATCTTAAGCTCTCTTTCGGCCTTTTCCTTCGTTTTGCACTCGGAAAGCAGAGGGGTGAGGTAACTGACGAGTTTTTCCTTTATTAGATATTTTATCTTTTGGTCCTCTTCGTCGTTGGAATTTGCACGGATATGTATGCGAAGATATTCTTCGTGTATCTTTTTTTCTTCTACACTTATTCCTATAACCGATAAAATTATTATGGCGCAAGTTAATAAACTTATGCAAAAAGCTTTCATATTCCTCTCCTATAATTAAACTACTTCTTTTTTATTGACAGATTGTTTAATTTTTATACGAAAAAAACCCTCGGTTTCCCGAGGATTTTAGTTTTTACTTTATTAAATTATTGATTCTGCTTTTACAAGAGATAGCATAGGCTTTAGTTTTTTATACCAAAGGTCTCTATCCTTTTCATTTTCGAATACCGAAAAGGTAACCGAGCCACTTCCCGTCATAAAAGCGTTTCCACAAACGGAAAGCTCTGCTAGGTTTTTACCTATCTCTGGAGCGAGCACGCTTGAAGCTGGAGCAAGGTCGTTTTTCATAACGGAAATTAGGGAGGGGATATCTCCCTTTTTATAAAATTCAACGGCTTTATCCGTGCATTCAGGGTAGCCTTTTCCTTGTTTGTCAAATTCATTATAGGAATCCTTAGCAAGGCATTCTTCTTTGGATAGGGCAAGTAGGAAATAGAGTTTTTTACCTGCCGTAATAGGAGTTATTTCCTCGCCCTTACCCTCAAGAAGAGCTGTTTTTCCCTGAAGCATGTAGTAAACGTCGCTACCGAGAGAAGAGGAAATCTCCTTTAAATCATCGTTTACCTTAAAGAGTTCTTTCATAAGCAAGAGAACGCCAGCCACGTCTGCAGAAGAGCCTCCAAGTCCACCACCCAACGGAATTTTTTTAATTAAGGTTATATCCACACCCGTGGTAGAAAAGCGTTCCTTAAAAAGCATCGCCGCCTTATATGCGTTGTTTTTACTATCAAGGGGGAGTTTTGCTCCTTTAACCTTGAGTGTAATCTTATTGTCCTTTCTTTTTTTTACGCAAACGGTATCTCTTAAAGAGAGTTCCGTCACCAACGATTTAAGAAGGTGAAAGCCGTTTCTTTGCCCGACGATATCAAGGGTAAGATTCAGTTTTGCGCCAATTTGTCTTTTGAGTTTCATAAAACTATTTCTGCCTATAAATTACTATTCTTTCCTCTCCTGACAGAGGGAACTGTATTTCTTTATTTGTTAAAACCAGTTCGGTTGGATTAACGTTAAGCCTCTTAGCCAAGGGAAAAAGCGTTTCGCCCGGCAGGGGAATATAAACGCTGAGAGCTGAATCGCAAGGCTTTTTCTCTCCAGTGCATTTAATTTCCTTAACGAGGTTTAATTCCTGCATTTCCGTTCCTATAGCCATAAAGCAAACGCTAACGCAAAGTTCACCAGTGGAGAGGGAGAGTATCTTCATTTCCACTCCCTTCACCCTTGAAGTAACTTCGTAACGGTAACCGTCCTTTACGGGAAGAGTTAACAACCTTTCAAAGGGCGTTTCAACTTTTCTAGCGAAAATTTTGTTTTCACTATCCTTAAAAAGGGAAGTTGCGCTTATTGTGCCGGAAACAAAAATTCCGTTATCATCAACCTTAGAAGAGATTAGGTCGATTTTTTCATTCATTGCAAGGCAAAAGGTTGAACCTACGGGGAGCTCTTCAAACTCTACCCTCTCTGAAATTTTTTCGCACGTTGTAATTTGCTCTTTTGCCTTTTTGCAAAACGCCCTTTCTCTTACAAGTTCCACTTCGTTATCTATTGAGAATGCATCTGTAATAACCGAAAGGTCGCTCACGCAAAATGCCTCGCCAGTGAGGGAGAGCAATAGACTGCAACTAACTACGCTTTTTGCTTGCTCTTCGTCAACCGTGATATCTGTTCTAAATGACTTTTCATTAATAAAAGCAACGGCAAGGTTTGAGGGCATTGCCTCGTCGCATTCTATCTCTGCACGGAACGGGAGGGTTCTCGTCTCCTTTATTATATCCTTTTTATCACCCGATTGCAAGAGTATTTGAGAGATATTCACTTCACCGTCAACGATAATAGCTCCCACGCCGCACTGACAGGAAGTAACGGTACCGATTGCCTTTTGTTGCAAAACCTCCGTAACGGGATATGCTAGCTCGAATTCCTCTTCGATAGGATAAACGGAGGTTTTTTCACCAAGACTTCTTAAATGTGAGTAATCTTCTCTTTCACAGAATACGCCCTCTCCACCCGAAACATAACAAATTTCTCTCTTTTCTTTTAGATGGGCTTTTGCTTCAAGCATAACTGAAAGGAGTACATGCACACCGGAAAGCTCGCAATCAGTTTTTTCCGTTTTAACGTCAACTCTTGCCTTGCAGTCATTTATTTCCAAGCCCGTTTTAATAATTCCGTCAAAAGGGGAGGAGCATTCGTGCTTTCTTACCTGCCCTTCAACATCTTCATAACAAACGAAGAAGTTTACCTTTCCGGCAAATTTTACGCCGCCGTCCACACATTCGCTTGTTTGCAGATAAGGTTGAGCAGAGAGAAAAATGATTTTTTTAACCCCCTCTGTGGAAACACCTGATTTGCATTCCACCTTAACGTTTTCGGTGAACACACCCGTCTTTTCACATAACGTAATATTTTCCAATATAGGTTCAAACGACATAAAATCCTCCTTTGCCGTAAATAACTGACATTACAGTATATAACGGGGGAGATAAGATTATGCCTGAATTATTTTTTAGAGGAATAAAAAAGTCAAAAAATGTTAAAAGTTATATTAAAAGGAGGCAGATTATGGAAAATTCAAAAAATTTCCCCACAACTAAGGAAGTAACCCTTATTGCCGATTTGCTGTTGGCAGAGGAAATCTTGTTTAAGAAGGCAAAAGTTAATTCTAAAATCACTATGAACGAAAAACTGAAAAACAGTTTTGAAATTCTTGCCGAGCACCACAAACAGAGGTTTTTGAGCCTCTATTCATTATTATAAGGAGAGAGTATGAGAGATTATAAAGCAGATATAACGCTTAATGAAGAAGACTCGCTAAACGACCTGTTGATACAGGAAAAAGCACTTGTGAAACTTTACGCAACCTCCATTACGGAGAGTGTTTCAAAGGGGGTTAGAACGGCTATAAAAGGTAACCTTAAGGAGGCTATCGACGACCAGATATCGGTATTCTTTTTACTGACCGAGCTTGATTATGAAAGGGTTGAAGCGGCAAAGGATGAACAGTTAATTAGCGTTAAGGTGAACTTCGCTAAGGCAAAAAAAGAGGTAGAAGGTTAAAATTAGCTAAAAATACTTGCTTTTTTAAATTCCTGGGAGTATAATTAGAAAAAACTTAAGTGAAGGTTTTCGGAAAACACTTCTAAAACAACCGACAAAAAGGAAATAAAAGCCTTCCGTCGGTTATTAAGGGGAGGCTTTTTTAATGGCTAAATTTAACACAAAAACACTTTCCCGAGCAGGAATAATCTCTGCACTTTACGTAGTGCTATCGATTATGGTTTTGCCCCTTGCTTCTGGCGCAGTGCAAATACGCTTTGGCGAAGCAATGACGTTGCTTCCACTCTTTTTCTTCGAAGCAAGTATAGCCTTATTCGTAGGATGTATAATAGTTAATATGATATCGGGCTGTGCTCTTATAGAGGTAGTTGCAGGGGCGTTAATAACGCTAATTTCAGCACTTCTAACTTGCTTTGTGGGTAAATTAATAAAGAATAAATTGCTCAAGGTTATTATAGGTGGGGCATTCCCAATACTGCTTAACGCCCTACTGCTTCCTCTAGTGTGGTATTTGTGTTATGGGGTTTTAGAATACGTTTATTTTATTCAAGCACTGTTGATTTTTGCAGGGCAAACTGTGGCAATTTACGGACTTGGCTCCCTTGTATATATATCCCTTGATAAAATATTAATAAAGTCTAGTTTGTTTAGAAATAGAGAAGAATAGATAGCAGAAAATAAAAAGTGGGGTGCATCTGAAGGCACTCCACTTTTTATTTATCTAGTCAATTACTCTAAATGGCCTATAAACTATCCAATAGAAAATTAGCCAAAGTCCTGCAATACCCACGAGAGAGTAGATAATGCGGGAAACTATAGCGCTCATACCACTGCCAAAAATAAAGGCAACTAGGTTAAAATCGAAAATTCCAATCAAAAACCAAACGAGAGCACCAATAATTACAAGTAAAAATGATAAAGTAGTTGTAATTCTCATAATTTCCTCCTAATCCTATTGTGGGAAAAAAGGGAAGATTTATACAACCACCTTATAAAAGAGCATTTTCCAAAATTAGCCTATCAAAGTCTATGGTCTCTACAAAATCATCTTGCTTGAATTTTACGTTATTATATTTTGCATAGTTAAAAATATGCGTTTTAATGATTAAAGGAGTAGGGGAATCTAGCGTTTCGCATATACTTCTAACGTAGTTTGAAAACTCTGAATAATCTAATGGAGAAGAGTTTTCGTAAACGCATTGTTTAACTATCTTATTATCTTTCATTTTTTTTGCCCAAATTCTAACCATAAGCATATTGTAGCACAAGGGAGGGTGAAAATCAAGCAATAAGGTTGACAAAGAAGGCTTAAAAGTATATAATGAAAAAAAGTTAGAGCATAGTTAATGCTCGGCGTATGCCCATATATAAGGAAGAAAACTATGATAAACGTAAAAGATAACAAAATATTTGAAGGCATATCAAAGGCTCTAAGTTCCTTTTATTTCAATCCAATCCTGCTCGCCTTAGGCTTTTTGTGTTGGATATTAGAGTTGCCAAGCGTGGTTGTGCCTTTATTTGCGTTTGCTTTCATATTGGTGCTTCTCTTTTGCAAAGACGTTAAAAATATTTTCACTCCTTTATTTTTTGTCGCCTTCTTTATACCAGACATATTGGCTATGACCGATTATACCATATATTATATTGGTGCCGGTGGTGCAATTGTATCCCTTCTCGTTTTTGTAGTTTACAAGCTTATTACCGACAGAAAGAATATTAAGGGTGGCAAATTTGCCTTAGGGCTGATAGCTTCTTTTATTGCTTACCTTTTAAGTGGCGTTATTGGGAACTTTAATATCGTTCATTCGGGTATGATTTTAGGCTTTTGCCTAGCTATTTATATCTTTTATATAATTGCCATAAACTACACGGAAAACCTTAAAGAGCACTTTGAAAAGCTATTTATCATTGCCGCAATAATTATAGGTTATCAAATTGCGCAAACAAACCTTCCTAATCGTCCCACGAACTTCTTTAGTGCAATAGGACTTAACACGGCAGTGTTGTTTGTAACTATCGGTATCATCGCTTGTTTTACAAAAAGTCTAGAGAGCAAGAGAGATTACCTTTACTTTGCGCTTGTGATAGTGCTAACAATTTGCGTGGTGCTCTCCAGGTGCAGAATGGGAATGCTTTTAACGGCAATTATAGACATTGTGTTTACCATTATTCTCTTAACTAAATCTCAAAACAAGAAAATTATTATCGCCCTGCTCGCACTCGCTATGATTGCATTGACGCTTGGTGCGATATTCCTAGAGCCGATAAAACAATTAATAATAAAGGTGTTTACTGCAAAGCAAGGTTTATCTGGTAGAGAAGTTCTTTGGGAATTCTGTATTGAACGCTTCTTGGAGCACCCTGCTCTTGGGTACGGCTTCTTCTACGACAGTATTATTCCTTCTCTTAGAGGGGATTTAAGCTTAATACTTGCGCACAACACCTTCTTGCAATGGATTGCATGTTCTGGCGTTATTGGAAGCCTTATTATGGTTGTGTTCTATGTTAATAAATACAACTTGTTATGCAAGAACTTTAATAAGCAAAGGGTTTTCGTTTTCACCAGCGTAATAATGGTTGAACTTAGTGGGATGATGGACCAGGCGGCAACTATGGACCCATTCCTTCCAATAATAGTTATCATATTAATGGCTTGTATTGAAAAGGAAAAGCCAATTCTTCCTTTGGCAAAGGAGCCTGTGAATACTCAGGTTGCTCAAACTAGTGAAGAGCTTGCGGAAGCTAACCAATAAGAGAATTAGAAAAAAAAGAAAATCACGGACTTAGCCGTGATTTTTTTCGTTTAAATTAGTTTAATTCCTTTTTACAAAGCTCTAGTGCGCTTTCAATAACCTTGTCCATATCGTAGTATTTATAAGCGCCAAGCCTTCCTCCAAAGATAATTCTATCTTCATTTTTTGCAAGTTCTTGATACTTAGCAAGAAGGGAGGAATTCTTTTCGTCGTTTATGGGGTAGTAAGGCTCTAAGCCATCCCTCCACTCAACGGGGTATTCCTTGGAGATGACCGTCTTTTCCGTTTTTGCCCCTTCAAAATGTTTGTGTTCAATAATTCTGGTGTAGGGAATATCTCTTTCCGTATAGTTAACTACTGCGTTGCCTTGGTAGTTTTCCTCATCTAAGATTTCATTCTTAAATTCCACCGTGCGATATTCTAGCTTGCCTTGGCTAAAATCAAAATACTCGTCAATCATACCCGTGTATATTACTTTGTCAAAGTCATCCTCGGTAGACTTGATGAAATCTTTGTAGCTAACAGAGGTTAACACGGTTATGCCGTCAAGCATTTTATTAACAATCTCCGTGTAGCCCCCGATGGGAATGCCTTGATAACGGTCGTTAAAATAATTGTTGTCGTAGGTGAAACGCAAGGGTAAGCGTTTTATAATGAAGGCAGGTAAATCTTTGCAGTCTCTGCCCCACTGTTTTTCCGTGTAGCCCTTAACGAGTTTAACGTAAACGTCGCTGCCGACTAAGGATAATGCCTGTTCTTCAAGGTTTTTTGGCTCGGAAATGTCCAGCTTTTCAATCTGTGCTTTTATTATTGCCTTTGCCTCCGATGGAGTTTTTATTCCCCACATTTTAGAAAAGGTGTTCATATTAAAGGGGAGATTGTACAGTTCATCTTTGTATATTGCTACGGGGGAGTTTATATAGTTGTTAAACTCTGCAAACTCGTTAATGAAGTCCCAGACCTCCTTGTTTGAGGTGTGGAAAATGTGTGCACCGTATTTATGCACGTTAATGCCTTCAACTTTTTCTGTATATATGTTGCCGGCAACGTGATTTCTTTTATCAATAACTAAACAGGCCTTGCCTGCTTTTTTCGCCTTATACGCAAACGTTGCGCCGAATAGGCCTGCGCCAACAATTAAATAATCGTACTTCATTCAGTCTTGCTCCTTTTCTTTTCTTTAGCTTTATTAACCTTGGTATAGATAAATCCGATAATAATAAACGAGTAGAAACTTAAGAATCTCCAAGTCATAAGGGCAGGGAATGCTACGTTTCCAATTGATTCAAGTCCTTTTTCAAACAGTAGATAAAACGAAAGGTCTGCAGCGCCGGAGTTTCCGGGGGTGGGAATAAAGGAAATTGCTGAGTATAAAAGCATACACACAACGCAAACCTGTACCCACTCTATAATACCGTCAACACCTCCGTTGTATCCAAAGAATTTAAGCGTAAAATAGGCGATTGAGCAAAGAGCGAGATTTTCGCCTAAACTAACTAGTAAGGAAACGATTAGCACGAATGGGTTTGATACAAATGATTTTAAGCTTTTTGCATTTTGCAAAATGCTTTTAGTCATTTTAAAGTTGAGCGTTTTTCTGTCCTTAACTAAGCCGATTTTGGAGCCGAGCCAAATAACGAAATAAACTATTCGGTGGCTAATTTTGGGGAAAATGCAGAATAGAACTACGACGAACGGCACGGTAAAGCAACAAACTATTCCGATTATCGCAAGTACGGTAAGTCCCGCAGGGAAGAAATTTAGCATTTGAGGAGCGTTTAGCGCGTTCGTGTTGTATAAAACGAGGCTGGCGATAGCTAAGAGCACGAATGCAAACTGTTGTAAGAAGAAGCTTGCAATAGGCAAGGAGGCTGCAACACCACCGTGTACACCGTTTTTAGCGAGATGGTAAATCTCAAATGGCTGACCACCCACTGCAAGAGGTGTTATATAGTTATAGTAATGCCCGATAGTTGCCGTGCCTAAACAGGTGCCGAAATGCCACTTCTTGGTTTCCATTTTGCAGAAAAAGGATAGTTTGAAAGCCTTTAACAGGTAACAAACGAGAAGTGCCACAAGGGCAAAAAACAAATATTCTAAATTATCCCTCAAAACAATCATTACAGCTGAGAAAGAGGGAAGTTCCTTTTTTCCAGAGAAGAAGTCGTTATAAGCAGTAATACCTAAAACACCACCGACGAATAAAACGAAAAACCACGAAGAAATCTTTTTAAACAATGCTTGTTTTTTGGAAACCGCATCGTCGTTTTTAGTTTCGTTATCTAAGCCGAAAACTTTGTTCATAATAAGCTGTTTACCGGCACTCTCCATATCCTCGTGGGGAGGTTGTGGAACAGGGGCAGGCCTATCAAAGTTGTCGCTAACGTCTTTTATCGGAACGTCAATGATGGAGGGTTCTGCAGTATTTTCGTCTATCTCGATTTTTTCGTAGACGATTTTTTCATTTTCATTATTACTCATACGCTTTATTATACTCTCATTAATGCTTTTAGTCAACTTAAAACGAAAAAAACACTCCGAAAGAGCTTTTCAGAGTGTCAAAATATGAAACATAAGGGGATTTTTACTAGTTTATGATATTTACTGTAATCTTAGCCGTTTCTTCAGGGGAAATTTTAATAGTAACGGGATATACTCCTGCAGATTTTATTCCAGACTGTAATATAATTTTCTTTTTGTCAACGGAGAATCCTAACTCTGCAAGTTTTTCTGCTACTTCTTTGTTGGTGACCGAGCCGAAGAACTTGCCTTGGTTTCCACTCTTAACCTGAATGGTTACCTCTTTTCCGTCAAGAGCTTCACGAAGAGCCTTGTTTGCCTTAAGAGTTTCCTGCCTATGGAAGTTTTCAGCTTCTTTTTTTTGCTTGTTTTCGTTGATAGCAGAGTTGTCTGCAATCTTTGCTAAGCCTTTTTTAATTAAAAAGTTTTGTGCAAACCCATCTTTAGCTTCTATGATGTCGCCGGCTTTACCAGACCCTTTTACGTCTTTTAACAATACAATCTTCATTTTGTACCTCCAACAGCTGAATTCTTAATATATTTTAACTTATAAACCAAAAAAAGTCAATACAAAAGGGGTATAGAAAATTCCTGCTCGTACATAATAACTTAAAAGGAGACATTATGAATAAAAATTATTGTATTAAATGTGACGTTGAAAGTTGTAAGCACAATGCCGAGGGCTGTTGCTGTGAGCTTGACAGCATTAGTGTTACCCACGGCTGTGGAGAACAGCGCACTTGTTGTAGCGATTATTGTAACAAATGCTAAAAATTTAAAAGGAAGAAGGTTGCACTAGCTTGGTGCAACCTTCTTTTCATATATTATTCTGGAAAACACAAAAAACTTTTTCGTAAAATCAACTTCAGATACGTTTATTTTACCACAGAAAAACCATTTGTCAAGGGGTTTTGTAAAAATTTTTCAAAAATTGTTAAAAAGTTAAAATTAGAATGGGGCAAAAAGGGGAAAAACAGTGTGGATAAGCCGTTAAAGTTTAAGCGTTAAGGTCATCAGCGTTGACAAAAGGGGGAAATGGCCTTATAATTTAAATGTAAAAAGGCGAAAAGCCCATAAATTTTTGGAGGACAACAATATGGCAGAAAAAGTATACCTTACTAAAGAAGGAAAAGAAGAATTAGAGAAAAAACTAGAATACCTCAAGGTAGTTAAAAGAGCAGAAATCACCGAAAGAATTAAAACGGCAAGAGAATTTGGCGACCTTTCCGAGAACGCTGAATATGATTCGGCTAAAAACGAACAAGCTATGATTGAAGGCGAAATTTTGGAGATTGAAAACAAATTAAAACGCGTAGAAATCATAAAGGATAGCGACAAAAAAGACAGTGTTTCTTTAGGAAGCAAGGTTGACTTTGTTACTGAAGATGGTGAAGAATTCACCTATGAAATCGTAGGTACCACCGAAGCAGAGGTAGAGCTTGGCAGAATTTCCAACGAATCTCCAATCGGCAACGCCCTTTTAGGAAGAAAGGTTGGCGAGCAAGCTATAGTTAAAGCACCCGTGGGCAACTACACCATTACAGTTAAAAAAGTATATTAATAAGGAAGAAAATTATGCAAGAAAATAATAACGTAAACGTATCTCCCGAGCTTGATTTAAATGAAATTTTAAGAATTCGTAGAGAAAAGTTAAAAAATCTTCAAGACGCAGGTAAAAACCCCTACGAAATAGTTAAATATGACAGAACTGCATTTTCCTCAGATATTAAGGAAAATTATGCTGAGTATGAAGGGAAAAAGGTTGGTATTGCAGGTAGGCTTATTTCAAAAAGAATTATGGGAAAGGCTTCCTTTGCCGTTATTCTTGACGGAAAGGGCACCATTCAGTCCTACCTTTCTATTAATGATTTAGGCGATTCATACGTTGCTTTTAAGGATTTTGATATTGGCGATATTATAGGCATTCAGGGTATAGTTTTTACTACTCGTACGGGTGAAATTTCCGTTCATGCAGAGAGCGTAGAGCTTTTATCTAAGTCACTTCTTCCTTTGCCTGAAAAATATCACGGTTTAAAGGATGAGGATATGAGATACCGTCAAAGAGAGGTTGACCTTATCGCAAACCCAGAGGTTAAAAAGACCTTTGTTATGCGTTCTAAAATTCTTACTGCCATTAGAGAATATTTAGACGGTGTTGGATATCTTGAAGTAGATACCCCCGTGCTTAATCCACTTGAAATCGGTGCAGCTGCAAGACCTTTTAAAACGCACCACAATGCACTAGATATTGATATGTATCTAAGAATAGAGACTGAGCTTTACTTAAAGAGGCTTATCGTTGGTGGTTTTGACAGAGTTTACGAGGTTGGCAGAATATTCCGTAACGAGGGAATGGACAGGTCTCACAACCCAGAATTCACTACCGTAGAAATGTATCAAGCATATAGCGATTATTTCGATATGATGGATTTAATCGAAAATATGTACAAAGAAATCACCTTAAAAGTTTGTGGTACCGATAAAATTACCTATCAGGGAATTGATATAGATATGGGCAAAAAGTGGGAGCGTCTCACTATGGTTGAAGCCGTTAAAAAGTATGCTGGTGTCGATTATAACGACTGGGCTACTGACGAACAAGCAAGAGCAGTTGCTAAAGAAAAGGGCGTAAACGTCGAAGAGGGTAACGAGGCAACTAAAGGCCACGTTTTAATTGCTTTCTTTGACGCATACGTTGAAGAACAACTTGTTCAGCCAACCATTATCTACGATTATCCCGTAGAAAACTCTCCCCTCGCAAAGAGAAAGAAAGACAACCCTGCATTCACCGAGAGGTTTGAATATTTTATTTACGCAAGGGAAATGGGCAATGCCTTTTCTGAGCTTAACGACCCCATCGACCAAAGGGCTCGTTTCGAAAAGCAGGTTGCCGCAAAGAGAGCAAAGGGAGGCAACGACGCACAGGTAGACGAGGATTTTGTAACGGCGTTAGAATATGGTATGCCTCCTACGGGTGGATTAGGCTTCGGCGTTGACAGACTAGTTATGCTGTTAACCGACAGTGCGTCGATTAGAGACGTAATACTCTTCCCCACGATGAAACCGATAAAAAAATAGGCGCTACTTCGTTGTTTAATTAATTTTTTGTAAAAAACGACAAACCTTATATATTAAGGGGGTGGGAATTTGGACAACAAAATAACAAAGTCAAGGTTTAACAACCTAATGTCTTACGAATGGGTAGTGATGATTGTCGTTGTGGCGATAGGGATTTTCGTTTTTGAGCTTATATACGCTTTCTTTGGCGTTGCACTAACCACTGGACAGCAATTTAAGTATCTATACGATATTAGGATAGATAGTTCCTTAGACGACGCATTTTTAGAGGCGTTAGCCAGTGAGGAGACGGAAACAAGACAAACCTTTAGTTACGACGTGCTCTCTATTGCTGGAGAGATTGTTAGTGATGAAGCCAACACCTTAAACATACGTATTCAAACACAGGATGCTGACGTTATTTTTACCGATTCTGTTGAAGAAGAGGGAAAGAGCGTTAGGGCAAAAAGCTTAATAGATGCAGGGCCAATTTACAGTTTTGAGGCATTGCTATCTGACGGAAAAGAGTATCTAAAGACCTTTTTAAAGGACGAGTATTTAACTCTTTCTCCCGAGGAACAGGGTGAAAAAGCGTTAGATAAAGACAATTTATCCACCGATAAAATTGACCAAGCTTTTCTCCAAAGAATGAAAAAGGATAACAGGTTTAGAAGTACAGAACAAAGGGAGGATGGCAAAGCTCTTGAGAGGGAGAGAATATTTCAGCTTTGCAAGGAGCTTAGCGATTTTTCCTATCTTTTACAAGTGGGTGACGAATACGGGCTATTCTATAAATACACTAGGCACACCCAAAGATTAGAGTTTGCTACTAGCGAAGAGAATAAGGAACTGTATCAAGGATGGATTGACCAAGAGAAAGAGGCTAGATACGGGCTTAACGTTGCTAATTTGCCAAACGGAAAGCATTTACCCTCGGACGTGTTTAAATTAGCTGGCAGTGCCGATGCAAAGGGCGTTGTGTTAATGGTTTTTAATTTCTTGAGCTATCAAAGTGAGTTGCAGTTTGAAACGGTAAGCTTTATCAATTCAATAGTGCGCTCGTGTAGTAACTTATACGATAACTTATAATTCAAATATTGTTTATTATGAAAGGTAAATTTATAACTTTTGAGGGATGTGAGGGGGTTGGAAAATCCCGTCAATTAAAATTCCTCGCAGAATATCTTGAAAAAAGTGGAATCCCCCATTGGTTTACTAGAGAACCGGGTGGAGACCCTATTTCTGAGAAGATTAGAAACTTAATACTTGATAAAGATAACGTGGAAATGACTGACGAGTGTGAGGCACTTCTTTACGCTGCATCAAGGGCGCAACTTCTAAAAAATCAAATTGCGCCGAGGCTAGCTAGGGGCGAACTTGTTATTTGCGACCGTTATTTTGATTCCTCCTTTGCTTATCAAGCGTATGCTAGAGGCTTAGGTATGGAATTCGTTGAAAAGATTAACGAATACGCTATTAAAAACTTTATGCCCGATTACACGGTGTTTTTAAATCTCTCACCAGAGGAAGCGTTTAAGAGAAAGGGTGGAGTTGACGCGTCGGATAGACTAGAACTTTCGGGTATGGAATTTCATAACAAGGTGTATCAAGGGTATTTAGCACTTGCAAAGGAATTCCCTGAGCGTTTTATCGTTATTGATGCTAGTGGAGAAAAATGGCAAACTAAGGAAAAAATTCTAAGCGCATTAAAGGAAAAAGGGGTATTATGACGGATTTTTATTCCCTCGTAAAGGACACTGGTGCTTATAATGCAGTGAAAAGCGATAAGGAGAAGGGCAAGCTTTCGCACGCCTACCTTATCGTTATTCCAGACGAGGAGAATTTAAGGGAATATTTAAAGGTTTTTGCTAAGCTTTTGCTTTGCGAAAATTATGAGCCTTGTGGCAAGTGCAGGGCTTGCACGCTTATTGACGGAGAAATTCATTCAGACGTGTTGTTTTTCCCTGAAAAAGAGGGGGCAGTTTTGTCTTCCGACGTGAATAAGCTAATAGAAGAAAGCTATTTTAAGCCCATTGAGGGGGATAAGAAAGTGTTTGTTTTATCCTCTGCACACACTATGAATGCTCAGGCGCAAAACAAACTGTTAAAAACGCTTGAAGAACCCCCTAAAAACGTACATATTATTCTTGGGGCGACTTCAGAGTTTCCTCTTTTGCAAACGGTTAAATCTAGAGTAAAAAAGCTAGAAATCGCCTTTTTTTCTAACGCGAAATTGATTTCTGCGCTAAAAGAGGAGTGCCCAGACCAGGCTAGATTAAAAAAAGCCGTTGCTTGTGGTGACGGAACGGTTGGCAAGGCAAAGGCTCTCTATGGAGACGAAAGCTTAACAAAAACGTCGTTGCTCGTTTTAGAGATGCTTGAAAACATGAAAACGAGTAGAGAAGTTTTGAAATATTCCGTTAAAATATCCTCGCAAAAGGGAGATTTGTCAGAGTTTTTGTCTATGCTAGAATTGTATTTTCGCGACATGCTTGTCTACTACAACGGGAAAAGCGAGCTGGTGCTAAATGAAGAGATACTCTCTTCGTCTGCTTTGACGGTAGGGTATAACGCTTCTTCTTGCGTTTACGCACTTTCTAAAATTGAAGAGGCGAGAGTGAGGAAAAAGTTTAACGCAAACGCCACAATGCTTTTAGAGTGGCTATTATTCCAAATATTGGAGGGAAAACATAAATGGCAAAAGTGATAGGTGTAAAATTCAAAAACACTGCTAAAGTATATTATTTTGCTCCCGCAAACGAAAACGAAAAATACGAAGAGGGGGCAGGAGTTGTAGTGGAAACTGCTAAGGGCGTGGAATATGGAACGGTGGTTTTCGGCATAAAGGAAATTGATGATGAGAATATTTCTCACCCCTTAAAGCCCGTTTTGAGAAAGGCAACGGATAAGGATAAGCAAAAGGTTAAAACTAACGAGGAAAAAATCCCCGAAGCAATGAACTTTGCTCAAGAAAAAATTCGTGAACTAAACCTTGAAATGAAGTTAATCGGTTGCGAATATTCATTTGAAGGGAACAAGCTGACCTTTTACTTCTCTGCTGATGAAAGGATTGACTTTAGAGAACTTGTAAAGGTGCTTGCCGCAAGATTCAAGGTAAGGATAGAGCTCCGTCAGGTGGGAATAAGGGACGAGACGAAGATTCTCGGTGGAATTGCGCCTTGTGGAAGAGAGTGCTGTTGTTCAAGCTGTATGCCAGAATTTTCCAAGGTGTCAATTAAAATGGCGAAAAATCAAGGGCTTCACCTTAACCCGTCAAAAATCAGTGGCCTTTGTGGTAGACTTATGTGTTGTTTAGAGTATGAAAACGAATACTATGCAGAAGTCTACAAAAAAATGCCCAAGCTCGGTGGTGCGGTGAAAACGCCTGAGGGTGAAGGCGTTGTTATTTCTAACGATATGTTAAAGCTAATCTCCAAGGTAAAAATCACCAATGGAGACGGCAGTGAGGTGTATAAAGACTTCCCTGTAGATAGGCTCTCTTTTAAAAAAGGTGCAAATAACAATAAAAAAGATGAAAAAGAAGAGGAAGAAATTCTAGAATAGTATTTACAAACGGAATTTTTTGTGATAAAATAAATTTTAGAAAATCTAGGAGGAAATCTTATGGCTTACAAAATTGGTGAAGATTGTATTAGCTGTGGTGCATGTGCAGACACCTGCCCTGTTGGTGCAATTAGCGAAGGTGATACCCAGTACGTAATCGATGCAGATGCTTGCATCAGCTGTGGCGCTTGCGCTGGCGGATGCCCTGTAGAAGCTATTTCTGAAGAATAAAAAATAGCAAAAATTAAGGCACGAGTCATCGTGCCTTTGTTTTTTATTTGCGTGTTTTGTCTATGAAAACATTGGAAGAATTAAATATTGCAAATCTTAAAATATATCAAGATGATGAATTGTATAAATTCACGTCGGATGCTGTAATTTTATCTCGTTTTGTCAGTGTAAAAAAGGGGGATAGAGTTGCAGATTTTTGTTCTGGAAGTGGCATAGTTTCTCTTCATCTCTATGGGCTTAATCAGGGCTTAGTGGAAGAAGTTACACTCTTTGAGATGCAACAGCCTCTATATGAAATGAGTAAGATGAGTATAGAGGTTAACGGGCTCGAAAAAGTTTTTTCGGCAGTGAATGCTAAAGTTCAGGATATTGGGAGAGAATATAACGAGAAATTTTCCCTTATAGTTTGCAATCCTCCCTACATGGCTATGGGAAGTGGAATGGGAGAGGAAAAGGAAACTATAGCCATCTGCAGGAGGGAAGTATATCTTCCGTTGGACGAGCTTATACATAGCGTTTCGAGGTGTTTAAGGTTTGGGGGCAGAGTTAATATGTGCCATAGGGCAGACAGGCTTGCAGACGTTATTTCAACAATGAAAAAATACAACATTGAGCCGAAAAAACTTCAAACTGTTTCGGCAAAAGGCAAGGCACCCTATCTTATTTTGATAGAGGGTGTAAAGGGTGGCAAACCTGGTATAAAATTTCTAGAAAACCTAGAAAATTAAGGAGGAGGAATGCTTTATTTTGTTTCCACGCCAATAGGTAACCTGAAGGATATAACCTATCGTGCAGTAGAGGTGCTAGGTTCGGTCGATGAAATAGGGTGCGAAGATACCAGGCATTCGCTAACTCTATTAAATCATTATCAAATTAAAAAACCCTTGTTCTCATACCATAAATTTAACGAGAGAGAAACGGCTGATAAAATAATAGAAAAGTTAAAAAAGGGCAAGAATATCGCAATTATTTCAGATGCCGGTATGCCTGTTATATCTGACCCCGGTAATATTCTTGCCGAGCGCCTCGTCGAGGAGGGGTTGGAATTTACTATTGTTCCCGGGGCAAACGCAGCGCTTTCTGCCCTAGTTTTATCGGGAATGGATGCACTTAGGTTTTGCTTCGTTGGTTTTTTGCCGGAAAAGAAGACGGAGAGAGAAAAGCTTTTAGAGAAATTTAAGGGTGTTTCAGCTACGCTAATTTTCTACTGTGCCCCACACGACGTTAAAAAGGATATTCAAACGATATATTCTGTTTTTGGCGATAGAAAAGCCGCTGCGGTAAAGGAAATAACTAAGCTTCACGAAAGGGTGGAGAGATTTAATCTTTCCGAAAACCTTGTCTCCGAACCTAAGGGAGAGTATGTGTTGATTGTTGAGGGTGCAAAAGAGGGGGAGGAGAACGCTCACCTCTCAGATGAAGAGCTCATTGATAAATACGTTTTATCAGGGCTTTCAAAAAAGGACGCAATAAAAAAGGTGGCTAAGGAAAGAAGCATTCCTAAGTCTGAACTGTATAAATATACGATAGGTAAATAAATGTTAAAAAGATTCTTGTCTTATTACAAACCACATAAGCTTATGTTTGCGCTGGATATGCTGGCGGCGTTTATCGTGTCCATAAGTGGGATGATATATCCCATTTTAACTAGAACTATGCTCAATGATTTCATTCCTAATCAAAACTACAGAATGATAATCATCTTCGGTGCCACGCTCCTTGGAGTGTATTTGCTTAGGCTGTTTCTCAACTATTTTATTCAGTACCAAGGGCACATGATAGGCGTTAAAATGCAGGCGAAAATGAGAAGCGATATGTTCAACCATTTGCAAACGCTTCCCTATAAATTTTACGATAATAACGAGACGGGTAAAATTATGTCCCGTTTAACTAACGATTTGCAGGATATTTCAGAGCTTGCACATCACGGTCCTGAAAATATTATTATCTCAGGAATATCAATAATAGCGGCTTTTGTCTATTTAATGACGATTAACGTTATTCTAACGATTATCATATTTCTGTGTGTGCCCGTTTTAATTATAATCTCTATGCTCGTTAGGACAAAAATGCGAGAGGCATTTATGGAAAGCAGAAAGGGCGTTGCACAAATAAACGCGTCGCTCGAGGGCAGTATATCCGGCATAAGAGTAACAAAAGCCTTTACCAATTCTCAGGCAGAAAAGGTCAAGTTTGAAAAGGGCAATAGCCAGTTTGTTGAAGCAAGGCGCAAGGCGTATAAGGCTATGGGAACTTTTCATTCAACTTCCACTTTCGTTACGGAAATTTTCAATGTTGTAGTGTTAATTGCCGGTGGCTTGTTTATGTTTGCTGGGAAGATTGAGCTGGGCGATTATACAACGTTTATAATCTCCATCAACGTGTTTTTAGCCCCTGTGAGACAACTTATAATGTTTATGGAACAGTATCAAAACGGTGTGTCAGGCTTTAAGCGTTTTGTAGAAATTATGGATACGCCGAGCGAAGAGGATAAAGAGGGTGCAATAGAAGTTGGAACTCTTGAGGGGGAAATTAGCTTTGAGAACGTCACCTTTACTTATGGAGAGGCAGACGTTTTACATAACCTTTCTATGTCGGTTAAGAAAGGTGAAATTTTTGCGCTTGTCGGTCCTTCAGGTGGGGGAAAAACTACTATTTGCCATCTTCTGCCACGGTTTTATCAGGTGGAGAATGGTGTGATTAAAGTCGACGGTATGGATATTAATGACGTCGCAGCCGAGTCATTAAGAAAAAACATAGGCATTGTTCAACAAGATGTATATCTCTTTAATGCAAGCATAAGAGATAATATCTTGTATGGCAAGCCGGATGCTACCGATGAGGAAATAATTGAGGCGGCAAAGCGTGCAAATATTCACGATTATGTTATGTCGCTTGAAAACGGATACGATACGGTTATCGGAGAGAGAGGGGTTCGCTTGTCGGGAGGGCAAAAGCAAAGGCTTTCTATTGCTAGAGTATTCTTAAAAAACCCACCTATGCTAATTTTAGACGAGGCAACCTCTGCACTAGACAATGCAACGGAGGTTCTAATTCAAAAGGCGCTTGACGAGCTCTGCAAGGGCAGAACGACTATTGTCGTTGCGCATAGGCTTTCTACTATAAAAAATGCTAACACTATTGCCGTTGTAGTTGACGGAAAAATAAAAGAAAAGGGCTCCCACGAGGAATTACTGAAACTAAACGGTGAATACGCTAAACTATATAACCATTCACAACAAAAATAATAACCAAAAAAGATTTTTTAAGGAGGCATATTATGAAAGAACTACACAAGACAATTTTAAACTATCTAACTGAGAATTCTAGGTGCACCATGCAAGAGCTCGCCTCGATGACGGGCGAAACTGAAGCCGTAGTCGCCGCCGCCGTAAAGAATCTTGAAGATAATGGCACCATCTTAAAATATTCTGCTGTTGTAGACTGGAGCAAGGTTGAAGAAGAATTCGTAGACGCGATTATAACTGTAAAAGTAAAGCCCCAAAAACTAAAGGGGTTTGATGCGTTTGCAGAAGAGCTTTGTTCGTTTAAGGAGGTTCAATCCCTTTACCTTATAAGTGGTGGTTTTGACCTTGCTGTGTTCGTTAGGGCAAAGAGCCTTGGCGAGGTTGCACGTTTTGTTTCAGAGAGTCTTTCTGCAGTAGAAGGGATAATTGCGTGCGACACGCATTTCATGCTTAAAAAATATAAAGTAGAGGGTCAGTCTACTTGTAAAAACACTGGGAGCGAACGTTTGCTCGTATTATGAGAAACTTCGTTTCGGCGAAACTGGACAATATTAAGCCGAGTGGTATAAGAAAATTTTTCGACCTTTGTCAGGGGACAGAGGGCGTTATTTCACTTGGCGTAGGTGAGCCAGATTTCGTTACTCCGTGGCAGATTAGCGAAGCAGGAGTAAGGTCGGTAAAGGCTGGAAAAACGCAGTATACCTCTAACAAGGGCTTATTAGAGCTAAGAGAGGAAATATCCCTCTACCTAAAATCCCGTTTTTCCGTTGAATACGACAAAGAAGAAATCATCGTTACCGTCGGAGCAAGCGAAGCAATAGATATTGCTTTGCGTTCCGTTATTGACCCCGGTGACGAGGTGTTGATTCCCGAACCTTGCTACGTTGCTTACGAACCTTTGGTGACGCTTTGTGGTGGCGTTGCAGTAGGTGTGCCCTGTGAAGAAACACACGGGTTTAAGCTTACTCCCAAAGAGTTGGAGAATAAAATTAGCAATAAAACTAAGGTGGTTATATTTCCTTTCCCCAACAACCCCACTGGCGCAGTTATGGAAAGGGAGGACCTAGATAAATTAGTGCCCGTCTTTCTAAAACACGACTTGCTCGTTATTTCTGATGAAATATATGCAGAGCTTACATATGGTGCAAATCACGTTTCAATTGCCTCCTACCCGGAGATGAAGGATAATGTGCTTTTAATTAACGGCTTTTCTAAGGCTTTTGCAATGACGGGGTGGAGGATAGGCTACGTATGTGCGCATTCGCCTATTCTTGAAGCAATGTTGAAGATTCATCAGTACGTAATTATGTGCGCGCCTACCTTTTCTCAACACGCTGCACGTGAGGGGCTTAAGCTTTGTAGGGAAGAAGAGTATTCCATTGTAAACGAAATGAGAGAGGAATATGATAAGCGAAGAAGGTTTATGATTTCAGCCTTTAACGGTATGGGGCTTGAGTGCTTTAACGCTAAAGGGGCATTCTACGTTTTTCCTTGTGTTAAAAGTGTGGGATTAGACGGGCAGGAATTCGCGACTAGACTACTAAAGGAAAAGGGAGTTGCCGTGGTGCCGGGTGATGCTTTTGGCGAGCAAGGCAAGTATTTTATCCGTTGTTCCTATGCGTATTCTATGAAGGATTTAATTCTCGCAACCAACAAAATAAAAGAGTTTGTCAGCGAGCTTAGGGAAAAACAATAAAAACTTAAAAGAAAATCGCCCTGCTTTTTTTAAAAAGCAGGGCGATTTGTTATTTGTGGAATTAGTCTTTTTTATCCTCTAGGAGAGCTTTAATTCTAGGGGCGTATTTTAAGCCACTGTGATAACCTTGACCGTATGCAAAGGAAATTCTTTCCACCTTATACTGGCTCATATCGCCGAGATTTGGCTTGATTAGAATATCGGGTTTGTGTTCTTTTAGATAGGTTTTGGTGTGGGCTGCGTCTGCAAGGTCCAAAACCCTAAGTGCTTGTTCAATAATGTTTTTGGAGACCTCGTGTGGGCGATATTCGCCTAAAACGTCAACTGCAACGACCACGTCTGCCTTAAAATGCTTGGCATTTTCCACTGGCACACGGAGAAGCACGCCTCCGTCTATAAGCTCCATATCGTCGATTATAACGGGACGGAACACAGTGGGGATTGCAGAACTTGCTCTAACGGCCTGCTCAACGCTTCCTTCGTTCAATGTCACAATCTTACCCTTATTCAGGTCAACAGCAACGCATTCAAAGGGAATTTTTAAGTCCTTAAAGTCCGTTTCTCCTAAAACGGACTTAATCTTTCTTTGCATTTTAACAGAACTGAGCAAGCTCTTCTTTTTGAAAAGCGCAGGGGAGATGTCGATAATATCTTTAGAGCGAAGGCTCTCTGCAATTTCACGCATTTGTTTAGGCGTAAGCCCCGAAGCGTACGCTGCGCCAACAACCGAGCCCATAGAACAACCGACTATGGCGTCTGGTTTAATACCGTTTTCCTCCATGGCCTGCAAAAAACCTATGTGGGCAATGCCTCTAGCACCACCTGCTCCCAATACAAAACATAATTTTTTACTCATAACTTCACCACTTTTTGTGATTATTTTTTATCAGTACTCCCAAAACCGCCGTGGCGAGACGTGTCGCAATCGTCGTCCACTGTAATGCCGTATTCTACAAAAACACCTTGCGCAAATGCCTTGCCCTTTTCAACGCAAAGTAGTTTGTCGCCACAGTTGGTCATTTTTATGTATATGTGCCCCTCGTTATCGGCGTGATAATAATCGGAATCAATTATTCCCACTGTGTTGTTTAGGGTCAGACGGTACTTGAAGCCAAGGCTACTTCTCGGGTAAATTTTTAGCACCCATCCCTCGTCTATTCTAACTCTTATACCAGTGGCGATTTTAACTGTTTCGCCAGGGTTAACGTAAAAATCCGAGTGAGCAAAAAAATCATAACCAGCACTGCCAGAGGTTGCGCGTTTTGGCAACAAAACATCAGCGTACTGCGAGGGTGAACCGTCTTTTAAGAATTCATTTTCACTAACCTTATAAAATTGAGCAATCTTCTTCATAAGAATATTATACTATTTTAACAAAAAGTAATCAAGGAAAATTTAAAAATTCTTTTTTAATTGGTTACTTTTTAAATGCGTGTTGACAAAAAGCACAAAAAAATATAAAATATACGTATACTGATTAGTGATTAAGAGGAGACGTGTATGAATATTTGTGTTTTTGGTTCTGCAAGCAAAACAATAGATGATAAATTTATAGAGGCTGGCGAGCACCTTGGTGAATCCTTAGCAAAACGTGGACACAAACTTGTGTTTGGCGCCGGTGGGCAGGGAATGATGGGTGCTGTTGCCAGGGGATTCAAAAGGGCTGGTGGTGAGGTTTTAGGAATCATACCTAAGTTTTTTGAGGAAAAGGGATATGAATCCATCTTCTATGAAAGTGACCGTTTAGTTTATACGCAAAGTATGTCAGAGCGTAAAATGACTATGAGCAATATGTGTGATGCATATATCACCGTTCCCGGTGGGATAGGTACCTTTGAGGAGTTTTTTGAGGTTTTAACCTTAAAGCAACTAGGCGTGCACAAAAAAGCAATAGTTGTTTTTGATATGAACGGCTACTACAAGGAAATGAACGCTATGATGGATGCCGCGATAGAGAAAGAATTCGTTAAGGACGAATGCGATAAGCTTTACGTAACCTTATCTACAGAAGAAGAGGTTATAAACTATATTGAAAACTACTCCGAAGAAGGGGTTAACTGGGCAATTCTCAAGTAAAGGGTGGCATGTTTCCCCTTTGGGGAAAAATGGTGCAAAAAGACGCTTAACGTCGAAAAAAAAAGGATTGACAAATTACCGTCCCTTTGTTATACTTAAAATGTGGATTGATTTTTGCTAGCCAATGTTCGCTTTTGTGGGTTTTCCTTAAAAAGCTTTTTGTTGGCAAATCAACCATATCAAAGCAGGAGAATTGTGGCAAACGGTAAGAATATGGGTTTTTACCGTTTTTTGATTTTAGGGCAGGGTAATGGAAAGGTTAGAGCGTGAGATAGTTAAAAGAGGCAAGGTTTTGCCTGGTAACGTGCTTAAGGTTGGCTCCTTTTTGAACCAGCAAATGGACGTAAAACTTTTGTCCGATATGGCAAAGGACGTCTGCCAAAGGTTTAATGGTAGAGATATAACTAAAATTCTCACGGTTGAGGCTTCTGGTATAGCGCTTGCCATTTTAGTTGCTGAAAAATTAGGGGTGGATGCAGTCTTTGCAAAAAAGAGTAAAACGGCTAACGTAGAAGGTGGCGTTTATCAAGCAGAGTGTTATTCTTTTACCCATAAAAAAAGCAATACCCTCATTATTCCCAAGGAATACCTCTCAAAAGAGGACAAGCTACTGGTTGTGGATGACTTCCTCGCTAATGGAGAGGCGATTAGGGCGCTAAATAAAATCGTTTGTGATGCAGGCGCAACTTTAGTTGGTGCTGCTATCGGGATTGAGAAGGGCTTTCAAGGTGGTGGAGATGCCTTGAGAAGAGAAGGAATTGACGTTTACTCTCTAGCAATCGTCGAGAAAATGGATAGCGAAGGCATTGAATTTCGCAAGATTTAACAAAGGTAAAAAACCCGAAAGGGTAGGAGGTAAATAAAAATGAAGAAACTTTTAACTTTCTTACTTGCTGCACTTCTTGCAGTTGGTTGCTGTTTCGGTCTCATCGCTTGCGGTGGTGATGACGATGAAGGCGCTAACGAAGTTGTTTTCCCCGCAGTTCAAAGTGCTGTTTTCTCGCAATTCGACCAGTTAGAAATTAATGATGATTTCAAAATTGGTCTAATTTGCTTACACGGAGAAACTTCTACTTACGATAAGAACTTTATCGATGCGTTTAAGGCTGCTTGTGCTACCTTTGGTCTTAAGGATAGCCAAATGGTTATTGTAACCGACATTGATGAAAGTGCTGCTTGTAAAACTAAAGCTCTTGAACTTGCTGACAACGGTTGTAAAGCAATTTTCGCTAACTCTTTTGGTCACGACCCATATATGAAAGAGGCTGCTGCTGAAAGACCTAACGTTCAATTCTTCCACGCAACTGGTGTTTCTGCTCACGTAGCGGACGTTCTTCCTAACTATCACAACGCATTCGCTTCCATCTATGAGGGTAGATATTTAGCAGGTGTTGCTGCAGGCTTAAAGATTAAGGAAATGGCAGAAGCTAACAAGCTCCAAGAAAACAACTTTGATGCTGACGGCAACGTTAAAATCGGTTACGTTGGTGCGTTCACCTATGCAGAAGTTGTTTCTGGACTCACTTCTTTCTATCTTGGCGTTAAATCTCAATATGCTAACGTTGTTATGGACGTTCAGTTTACTGGTTCTTGGTACGATGAAGCAGGTGAAAGAGAAGCTGCTGAAACCTTAATTGACAGAGGTTGTGCTCTTATTTCACAACACGCTGACTCTTGGGGCGCTCCTAACACTTGTGAAAATGCAGGCGTTCCTAACGTTTCCTACAACGGTAGCACCATTAAGGCTTGTCCTGAAACATTCATCATCTCTTCCAAGATTGACTGGACCTACTACTTCAAGTGGATTATCGCGTCAGTTGGTTCAAGCGCAGAGGTTGCTGAAATCCCAACCGACTTTGCTGGTGGTTTAGGTGACAGTTGCATGGTTGCTATGTCTAACCTCAACGGTGATGTTATGGCTGAAGGCACCTTAGAAAAACTTATCGAAGTTAGAGGTAAACTCATGGATGGTTCTATCAAGGTGTTCGATTGTTCTACCTTTACCGTAAATGGCGAACACTTAACTTCTTACATGGCAGATACCGATGGTGACTATACTGGAGACACCAACGTTATTAAAACTGAGGGTGGAATTACCTATTTTGCTGAAAGTCATGCAGACTTCCGTTCTGCTCCTTACTTTGATATCCAAATCGACGGTATCAACTACTTAAATACTAAATTCTAATAGTATTAAAACAAATTTATTATACCCAAGGGGCATTTTGCCCCTTGGATATATAATTTTAAATAACTCTATAAAATAAATCAGTTCTTGACTTTTACAAGGTAAATTATGGCTATTATAGAAGAAAAAAACGCTGTCGTTAGTTTTTGTGGAATAACTAAGCAGTTTGGTAAAGTTGTGGCTAACAACGATATCACTTTTGACGTTTACGAAGGGGAAATTCTTTCTCTTCTCGGCGAAAACGGAAGTGGTAAGACTACCCTTATGAATATGCTTGACGGTATTTATTATCCAGACAAGGGTGAAATTAGAATTAAAGGCGAAAGGGCGAATATTCAATCTCCCAAAGACGCTTTTGATTACAAAATTGGTATGGTTCACCAACACTTTAAGTTGGTGGAAGTTTTTACTGCCCTTCAAAACATTGCGTTAGGGCTTGACAGTAAAGAAAAATTTGATTTGAAAAGAATCCGTTGGGAAGTAGAAGAGATTTGCAAAAGATACGGTTTTGAAATAGATTTAGATAAAAAAATATACGATATGGTAGTTTCCGAAAAGCAAACTTTGGAAATTATAAAAGTTCTATATCGTGGTGCAGATATTTTAATATTAGACGAGCCTACGGCAGTTTTAACTCCTCAGGAAATTAAAAGATTGTTCGACATTTTAAGAAAGATGAGAAAGGACGGCAAGTCAATTATCATAATCACTCATAAACTTAACGAAGTTATGGAAATTTCCGATAGAGTTTCAATACTTAGAAAGGGCGAATATATAGGCACTGTAAACACTTGCGAGACTTCAGAAAAGGCACTTACCGAGATGATGGTTGGCAAAAAGATAGAGCTTAAAATTGAACGCGTTGAAACGGAGTTTGATAGACCGTTACTTGAAATCAGAGATTTGTGTGTAAATGCAGATGACGGTAGCGGTGCTATTAAAAACGTAAATTTCTATATCCGAGGTGGCGAAATTTTAGGTGTTGCAGGTATAACGGGTTGTGGGCAAAAAGAGCTGTGCGAGGCTATTGCTGGTTTAAGAAAGGTTGAAGGTGGTTTAATTTGTCACAAAAGTGAAAGCATAATTGGTCTTCCACCTAAGGAGATCATTGAAAAGGGTATTTCAATGAGTTTCATACCAGAAGATAGGCTTGGCATGGGACTTGCACCATCAATGTCCGTTACCGACAACGTTATGCTGAAAAGCTATTCTGATAGCAAGGGACCCTTTGTCGATAGAAAAACGGCACGAGAAAAGGCAAACGCGCTTATAGAAAAACTATCTATCGTAACCCCTTCGAGTGAAACTCCCGTAAGGTTGTTGTCGGGTGGTAACGTTCAAAAGGTCTTAGTAGGTAGGGAAATTGATGCGAATCCAAACGTTATCGTAACGGCTTATCCCGTTCGTGGGCTTGACATAAATTCATCCTATCAAATTTACGATATATTAAACGAGCAAAAGAGAAAGGGAACGGGTATTTTATTCGTAGGTGAAGATTTAGACGTTATGCTCGCTCTTTGCGATAAGATAATGGTTCTTTGTCACGGCAAAAACATGGGCATCGTGCACGCAAGTAAGACTTCCAAAGAAGAATTAGGGCTTATGATGACGGGCTCACTTGACCTTTCGGAAACGAGAAATAAAGAATACGGAAAGGCTAAAGACAGTAACCTAACGGAAGAAGAATGGAAAACTATTAGAGAAAATCAAGAGACGAAAGGGGAAGAAGAAAATGATTGATAAATCAACTGTAAAAGAACCCTTGTTTCATATTTCAAAAAGAACTGAAACTTCTGTTGCAAGACAAATACTTGCGAGAGTTATTGCCATTTTGCTTGGGCTTGCTTTTGGTGGACTAGTTTACTTAGTCGTTTATGGAAAAAGCCCTATCGACTTCGTAAGGTTTATTTTTGAAGGTAATTTTCAACCAGCCACGAGAATTTGGGAACTCTTAAAAGGTACTGCTCTTCTTTTAGGCGTAGGCTTGGCTTTAATTCCAGCATTTAAGATGAAGTTTTGGAACCTTGGTGGAAATGGCCAAGTTTTAATTAGCGCACTCTCTACTACTGCGTGCATGTTCTACTTGGGTGGAAAAGTCCCGGACGTTTTGCTTTGGTTTATTATGGCGATAGCGGCAATTCTTTCGGGCGCAATATGGGCAGTAATCCCTGCGATATTTAAGGCTTTTTTCAACACTAACGAAAGTTTGTTCACGCTTATGATGAACTATATTGCAACGGGCTTAGTTGCATTTGCTATTAAAGAATGGGGTGGAACAAACTCTTCTGGTACGCTAGACCCTATATCTGTTGGTAATCTTCCCACGCTTGGAAACGATGCAGTTTTAACCATTATAGTCGTTGTCTTGCTTGCCGTATTTGTTACCATATATATGAAATATACAAAGCAAGGTTTTGAAGTATCCGTAGTTGGGGATAGCGAAAATACTGCAAGATACGTTGGTATTAACGTTAAGAGGGTGGTTATTAGAACACTTGCTTTATCGGGCGCCTTATGTGGTGTAATCGGTTTATTGCTTGCAGGTGCGTTAAACCACAACGTTTCCACTACGTCTGCAAACAACATGGGCTTTACGGCTATTATAGCCGTTTGGGTCGGCAATATGGATCCATTGCTTACCGTTGCGTCTTCGTTTGGTATAATGTTCTTGACCTATGGTCTTGGCAGAGTGAATCAAAACTTTGGCGTTACAAACGACGCTGTTGCAAACATGATTGTTGGTATGATGTATTTGTTTGTTATAGGTTGCGTTTTCTTTACCACCTACAAAATCACTTTCAACAAAAGGAAAAAAGAAAGTGCGATAGTGGAAACTGAAGAAACGGAAACTGAACAAACAAATGTTGAACAGGGTTAAAACAGGAGGAAAAAGATATGATTGGTATTTTAGTTGGTGCGTTAAGTATGGGCGTGATTTTTCTTCTTGGTTCTGTTGGTGAAATTATTACGGAAAAATCAGGACATCTTAACCTTGGTATCCCAGGAATTATGTGTTTGGGAACTGCTGGCGGTTGCTTTGGTGTTTCTATTTGCACGGGCATGGCTGGTGGAATGAATTGGTTTTTACTTATAATAGTCCCAATTTTCTTTGCTGTTTTATTTTCTGCATTTGGTGGTTTGATTTACGCTTTCCTAACCGTTACTTTTAGGGTTAATCAAAACGTAGTTGGTTTGGCGTTAACGACTTTTGGTGCAGGTTTTTCACAATTCTTTATGGATAAGTTTGTAGACACCATGCGTTTTTCAAAGGCTAGTAAGATAATTAGAACCTCACTTCCTTTTGCAGAAAGCCTAGGTTGGTTTGGAGAATTATTCCTTTCATATGGGTTCTTGTTTTATTTTGCAATAGCTATTGCAGTCGTTGCTGCTATCGTGTTAAAGAAAACGAAAGTTGGGTTAAATCTTCGTGCAGTTGGCGAAAACCCTGCAACTGCTGATGCTGCCGGTATAAACGTAACGGCTTATAAGTATTTTGCAATCTTGATTGGTGCTGCCATTGCTGGTTTAGGTGGCCTTCTCTACGTAATGGAATACAATAGCGGAACTTTTGACAACACTTTAACTATTCAAGCGTTTGGTTGGCTTGCAATTGCGCTCGTTATTTTCTCAATGTGGAAACCGGACCTCTGTATATTAGGCTCCTTCGTTTTTGGAGGGCTGTACATTTTAGGCTTTAAGCTCACAGGGTTGCCTTCGCTTAGCGTTCAAGAGCTTATAAAACTATTGCCCTATGTGGTAACGGTTCTAGTATTGATTATTACGAGCATAGTTGACAGCAAAGAAAATCAACCTCCTGCATCACTTGGGCTTAACTACTTTAGAGAAGAAAGATAGTTTAAGTATATAATAAAGCACAAAAGGGTAAATTCGTAGAGGGTTTACCCTTCATTTCTTAATAAAACCTTGAAACTCTACGGAGCGTGGGTTGTTTTTTTGTTTTTTATATGTATAATATTGTTAGAAGCTGAATTCAGGAGATAATTATGGACAATAAAAAAATTGGTGAATTTATAAAAACTATTAGAAAAGAAAAAAATCTAACTCAAACCGAACTTGCAGAAAAGCTTATGGTAAGCGATAAAACTGTTTCCAAGTGGGAATGTGGCGCAGGTGCTCCGGACGTTTCGCTAATGATTCCTCTTTGCGAAGAGCTTGGTATTACCGTAAACGAACTGTTAAGTGGCGAGAGGTTAGGTAAGGAGGAGTATATGAAAAAAGCAGAAGAGAATTTTATCTCTGTATTGGAAGAGGGTAAGAAAAACAAGAAAAACACCAAAGCTTTGGTAGTTCTTGGAATTGCTTCTTTTTTGAACGTGTTCCTTGTGATGCTAGCAATGTCGTACATGATGGAGTATAAGCTACTGGAGGGGACTTTCTTTAAGGAATGGATGGGAGTAGCAATTATTATATTTGAATTTATAATTTTGTTTGCAACAGTAATCCCAATCTGTATCTTGGATAACGGTATCGCTTATTTTAAGTGTAGGAATTGTGGCAAAACGTTTAGGCCAACCGACAAAGAATATATTATGGCAGTTCACGCTCACACGGCAAGAAAACTCAAATGCCCACACTGTGGCGCAAAAACTTGGTGCAAGAGGGTTCTGGTTAAAGAAACAAAGAAAGATATAGAATAAAACAAAAAGGCGACAATGTCGCCTTTTTCCTTTACCTTAAACATTATATAATATATATAATAATATATAGAGTAAACAAGGGGGCAAAATAGCAATAATAAAATACTAAAAATTATAGATGGTTGCGTTGTGAGAAAAATTTTTAAAAAAGTTTAAAAAGAGCCAAAAAAACGCTTGACAATATTTCTTTTTTCCTTTATAATCTCAATTACTCTCAAGAAATTGAGATTGCACCATATCATAAATCGTTAGTAAATATATAACGATTATGGGCAAAGCATTAAAACAAAATATAGTGGTTTTGGCATTGAAAAACACCATATTTTGTGTCGAAAAAAAAGTTTGAAAAAAAGTTTAAAAAACTTTAAAAAACCTTTGAAAAATGCTTGACTTAAAGAAAACGGTATGGTATTATATGTAGGCTGTCGCGTGGCGATAGCAAGCGTCAACCGATGTTGACGGAAGGTTGTTTAAAAATTGAATAGAAGGAAATAAGACAAAATAATAGTTATTTTGAAAGTTTCTGTCAAAATCTTTGAAGTATGAAATATGTACTTTGAAAACAGTCATAAAATGACAAAACGCTAAACAAAGCGAAATTCGTTAGAGCA
>JAZUAF010000007.1:0-25328 GCA_045637865.1 Christensenellaceae bacterium | reverse complement strand
ATTGCAATAATAATTTTGGCTATTATGACGTTAAAGTCGCTGTTTTCAGGAGAAGGTGATGGCGGTGCTAGCGCGCTTGTTGTATTGTATACGATTGTAGTTATAGCTTCTATTATTGCATCTATTGTTTTAACTGAAAATAGCTATTCGTTTAGATCGTTTATTTCCGATGCTTTCTATATAGCAGCCGTTCATTTAGGTGCAATTGCTATTAAATTATAATTGAAAAATGTCTTTTAGTTTTATATAATTTACAATAAAATTTTAACCCGTTATCTTTCAGGCTTTGTGAAATATAGCGGGTTGTAATTTTAAATAAAATTTAGTTGTTAATGATTAAAAATTGATGGTTAATATTGACTTTATTCAATTTTTATATTTAATAATAAGTTTCTCAAGCAAGGCAACTAACCCATACATAACTGCCGCTAGAATACAAAGCACAACGGTAGATGCCATAACTAAATCTAGTTTAAAAACCTGGCCACCGTAAACTATTAAATACCCTAAACCGGCCCTTGAAACTAAATATTCGCCCATAATTGAGCCTATCCAAGCCATGCCTACGCTTATTTTAAGCATGCTGATAAAGGTTGGTAAACTTCCGGGGATAGCAAGCTTTAGCATTATTTGAACCTTGCTTGCTCCCATTGATTTTAAGAGCAAAATTTTATCCTTATCTATAGCTAAAAACCCGTTAAGCATCGTTATTATTGCAACAATTATACTTATTAATATTGCCATAAAAATTATTGCCTTGCTTCCACTTCCACACCAAACGATAATTATTGGACCAAGTGCAATTTTTGGAAGACTATTAAGTACTACTATATACGGCTCTAAAACTCTCCTCGTTCGTTCCGACCACCAAAGTATAAGGGCAATAGCATAGCCTAAGACAACTGCTATTATGAACCCCAATATTGTCTCGTAGAGGGTAACGCAAATGTGATGTAGCATATTGTTTTCTCTAAACAAGCTAACTAGGGTTATTGCCATTTTGGAAGGGGAGCTAGTAATAAAAGAATCTATTAGGTTAAGCCTTGCAAATAATTCCCAAACGGCTAGTAATCCAAATAATAGGGTAAAGCGCAATATCCATACAGTGCTGTCTTCACGTTTTACTTTTTTTAGATATTTTATATGGCTTATAGAAAAGTTTTTTTGCTTTTTCATTGGTTTAATTCCCTCCATAATTTTTCAAAGTAGTGGGAGAAATTTGGGTCTTCTCTTTTTCTTAAGGGGGTGTCTCCGACTAGGTGAGGGGCATGTATTGATTTCACGTGGGCAGGTCTACTAGAAAGCACTACAATTATGTCTGACATACTAATAGCTTCAGATATATCATGGGTGACTAAAACGGCAGTCTTTTTCTCAGCTTTTATTATTTTATACACGTCATCGCACACGGCTAGCCTAGTTTGATAATCAAGCGCTGAAAAGGGCTCGTCAAGAAGCAATAGTTTAGGTCTTGAAGCTAGAGTTCTTATGAGGGCAGCACGTTGTCTCATGCCACCCGAGAGTTGATCGGGATAATTTTTCTTGAATGCTTCTAACCCATATTTATCTAAAAGATTAAGCGCGTATTTTTTATTTTCTTCGGTGAAAATTTTTCTGATTTCAAGTGGAAGAAACACATTTTTTTCAATCGTTCGCCAAGGGAATAGTTGGTCCTTTTGTAACATATAGCCAAGATTTAGCGAAGCATCTACCGTTTTTCCATCAACTATTATTTCTCCTACAGTAGGTGTAAGCAATCCTGCAATTAGAGATAGAACGGTGGTTTTCCCACAGCCTGATGGACCTATTATGGATAAAAATTCGCCTTCGCTACAATCAAAGCTCAGTCCCTTTATTGCTTCAATTTCATCCTCTAACGTCTGGTAGTTGAGTGAAACGTTTTTTATTTCCAAAAGTTTTTTCATGATTTTATCCAATGTAAGTTTTTTAGTTTAGCCGAATATTTCCTTTGCGTATTTATTTTCTACTAATTTTTGAAAAGCAACTTTATTTTCCAATTCGCCTGCGTTTTTCATAATATTTTGCAGGGTTTCAAAGCTTGATTCGGTAGCCTGCATATTCCTTTGCCAAGAATCTATTTTTTTGTAATTTTTTAGTGAGGTTTCAATGGATGAGATTGTTGTTGATGGGAATTGTTTTACAATGCTTTCAGCAACTTCATATTCGGTGTGAGACTCAATATATTCAAATGCTTTTTTAAGCGCTCTTAAAAAGCCTTTAACAGTATCTTCATTTTTGGTGATATAACTTTCAAGTGCAATGAATGAGGTGTAGGGGATTTCGCCACCAGCCTCGCCAACGCTAGCAACAATATGCCATTTTCCTTCCTTTTCGTATTCGGAAGCCGTGGGCTCAAAAACAGTGCAATAATCGGCAGTTCCTGATAAAAAAGCACTTGTCATAAGGTTGAATTGCACGTCATAGTTAAGTGTAAAATCAACGCCGTCGTACATGTCTTTTTCATTCAAGATATACTCAAAAGTCATTGCTGGCACACCACCCTTTCTACCTGCTAGAATTTCCTTGCCTTTAAGGTTTTCCCATTTGAAGTTTTCTTCAGCATTTCTCGAGACCAAAAAGGAACCGTCCTTTTTAGTTAACTGTCCAAAAACTTTGGGTAAATCTTTTCTTTCTTGATTGTTGATGTATATTACCGTTTCTGGACCCATAAGTCCAATATGTGCGTCACCAGACAAGACAGCAGTCATTGAATTGTTTGCACCACCACCGTTTGTTAGGTTGATTTTTAAGCCCTCTTCTTCAAAGTATCCGTTTTCAATCGCCACGTATAAAGGGGCGTAGAAAACGGAGTGCGTAACTTCGTTTAGGTTCACTGTTTTTAATTCTTCTCCTTTACATCCCGAGAAGGGAAGCAAGAGAAGAATTCCACTTAGTATTACTGTTATAAATTTTTTCATACCATTCTCCATATATTTTTATGATTTTTATAGTTCATTTTATGAAATGAAAAGTTTATTTGACAACGTTTCGGTTGACACCGTTTAATTTTTGATATATAATAATCAAGATTATTACAAGAATTATAAGGAGAAATGCCAAATGGACGAAATGGCAAAGGTTTATAATCCTTCGGAATTTGAAAAGGAAATTTACGAAGATTGGGAGAAAAACGGTTATTTCAGGGCTGAAGTGGACGCTGATAAACTTCCCTTCACCATCGTTATACCCCCACCAAATATTACAGGTCAACTTCATATGGGGCACGCTTTAGATGAAACCCTTCAAGATACCCTCATAAGATTTAAGAGAATGCAGGGATATTCTGCTTTGTGGCTTCCCGGAACGGACCACGCTTCTATTGCTACCGAGGTTAAAATCGTTGAGCAAATGGCAAAAGAGGGGCTCACTAAAAATGACGTTGGAAGGGAAGGATTCCTTGAAAGGGCTTGGGCTTGGAAGGAAAAATACGGTGGCAGAATAATTGAACAGTTAAAGCTTTTAGGTTCTTCTTGCGACTGGTCTAGGCTTGCTTTTACTATGGATGAAAAATGTTCTAAAGCAGTAAAAGAAGTTTTTGTAAACCTCTATGAGAAAGGACTGATTTATAGAGGTGACAGAATTATCAACTGGTGTCCCGACTGTAAGACTGCACTTTCCGATGCTGAAGTTGATTACGTTGATGAGGACAGTAACCTTTGGTATATTAAATATCAAGTTAAGGGCGAGGATAGTTACGTTACCGTCGCAACCTCTCGTCCTGAAACTATGTTTGGTGATACTGCCGTTGCATTCAATCCCAAAGATAAAAGATATGAGAATTTAAAGGGTAAATCCCTTATTCTTCCCATAGTTAATAAAGAAATTCCCGTGGTGTACGACGACTACGTTGAATTGGAGTTTGGTACTGGTGCAGTTAAAATTACTCCTGCACACGACCCCAACGACTTTGAGGTTGGTATTCGACACAATCTTCCCGTTGTAAAAGTATTAAACGATGACGGAACGATGAATGAATTTGCCGGAAAGTACAATGGCTTAGACGCACTCGTTTGTAGGGAAAAGGTTGTTGAAGAACTAAAGGAGATTGGTGCCCTAGAGAAAATTGAGCCACTTCATCACGCGGTAGGGCATTGTTACAGATGTAAGCATACCGTTGAACCTATCGTTTCCAAGCAGTGGTTTGTTAAAATGCAACCTTTAGCAGAACCTGCTATCGAGGTTGTTAGAAAAAAGAGCGTTAAATTTATTCCCGCAAGGTTTTCTAAAATTTATTTCAACTGGATGGAAAACGTTAGAGATTGGTGTATTTCTCGTCAGCTTTGGTGGGGACACAGAATTCCTGCTTATTACTGCCAAGACTGTGGCGAAATGATAATAAGCAAGGAAGACGTTAAGGTGTGCACCAAGTGTGGAAGCACAAGAATAAATCAAGATGAAGACGTTTTAGATACTTGGTTCTCTTCTGCACTTTGGCCCTTCTCAACACTCGGTTATCCTAATATTACTGAGGACTTAAAATACTTCTATCCTACTGACGTTTTAGTTACGGGATATGATATTATTTTCTTCTGGGTTGCTAGAATGATTTTCTCAGGGCTTGAGCATATGAATAGAATTCCGTTTAAGGACGTGCTTATTCACGGTCTAGTGCGTGATTCTAAGGGCAGAAAGATGAGTAAATCTTTAGGAAACGGCATTGACCCAACGGAAATTATCGCAAAGTACGGTGCCGATACCTTGCGCTTCTCACTTATTAACGGTGTTGCGCCTGGTAGTGATATGAGATTCTCTGACGAGAAGATTGAGGGTGCGAGAAACTTTATGAACAAGATTTGGAATGCATCCAGATTTGTTCTCTTGAACGCTGAGGGAAAGAAAATTTCTCCCATTTCCGAGTGCAAGCTCAGCTCTGCAGATAAGTGGATAATTTCTAAGTTAAACAAAACCATTAAAGATGTTACCGTCAATATGGAAAAATATGAAATGGGCATTGCTCTTTCCAATCTTTACGACTTCGTTTGGAACGATTTCTGCGATTGGTACATTGAATTTACTAAGCCCGTTCTCTATGGAGAAGATGATAAGAAGCGCAATGATACGGTTAGCGTGTTAACTTTCGTTCTTAGTGAAATATTAAAACTGTTGCATCCTTTTGCACCTTTCATTACTGAAAAGATTTATAGAAGTATGCCCAATACCGAGGGCTCCATTATGGTTGCCGATTTCCCAAGATATAACTCAAGAATTAAAAACGCTGCGTGCGTAAAGGATACTGAGGTTGTTAAGGAAATTATCAAAAGCATTCGTAACATAAAGTTAACCGTTGGTGCTGCTCCCTCTAAAAAAGTTAAGCTATATGTTAAAACGGAGGAGAAGCGAGCTATCAAAAACGGTGCTATTTACGTTGAAAAACTTGCAGGCGTGTCTGAGGTAGTATTTATTAACGACAAAAAGGAACTTAACGAAAAGGTTGTTGCGCAGGTCGTTTCAGGTATGGAGCTTTATATTCCTATGGGTGAACTCGTTGACCTTGATAAAGAAATTGAAAGAATTAAAAACGAGCTTAGGACCATTGAAACGGAAATCGCAAGGGCAAGCGGAAAGCTTGCAAATAAGGGCTTCTTAGATAAAGCCCCCAAGGCTTTAGTTGATGCTGAGAGGGAAAAACTCAACAAGCATTTAGACACCAGAGAAAAACTTAATGCTCAGCTTAAAGAACTTCAAGCATAATATAAAACCCGAGACTAATTCTCGGGTTTTTTCGTTAAAAAACGGCTTATTTTACCGATTAAATTTAATTATTCATATTGACATTTTTTTCCATATATATTATCATAGTAAATATAAATATTAAATCATTAAAGGCAAAGGAGATTGAAAAATGGCTAGATTTAATGACAAAATGCGTAAAGCAATGGAACTCAAACTTGATTATAACAATATGATGGCTGACTTTATTGGCGAGGAAGAGGGATTTACTGACCTTGAAATAAAAAAAGCTTCCGTCATTGCAAATAAAGCCTTTGAAGAGGTAGAGAAAAACCGTGGCACCGGCATGATGGGGTGGACTGAGCTCCCGTATAACCAAAATGAGATTGTTGAAGATATAATTCAAACTGCAAAGTATATTAAGAAAAAGTATGATAACTTCGTAGTTCTTGGTATCGGTGGTTCAGCTTTAGGCCCAACGGCTGTTTTTCAGGCGCTTTGTCATTTGAGGCATAATGAACTTCCCAAATCGAAGAGAAAATTTCCTAAGCTCTACGTTGAAGATAACGTTGACCCCGAGAGAATGGCGGCACTTCTTGACGTTTTAGATTTGGAAAAAACAATGTTTAACGTTATCACAAAGAGTGGTTCTACTAGTGAAACGATGTCTCAATATCTTATCATTATGGATATTTTAAAGAAGAGGTTTGGCGATAAGGCTAAAGAACACATGATAGCAACTACCTCTGCAAACAAAGGAAATCTCATAAAAATTGCTAAAGAAGAGGGGCTTAAAACCTTCTATATTCCCGACGGTGTTGGTGGAAGATTTTCCGAACTTTGCCCGGTAGGACTTTTGCCTGCTGCAGTAGTTGGAATTGATATTAAACTTATGCTTGACGGTGCTGCGCACATGGACAAGATGTGTGCTACTAAAAATTTAAAGAAAAATCCTGCATTAATTTCAGCATTGTTAGAATATCTTTCTATGAAAAAAGGCAAAAATATTTCCGTTATGATGCCCTATGCAGATAGCCTTCGTTATGTTGCCGATTGGTATTGCCAGTTATGGGGTGAAAGTCTTGGTAAAGCCGTTGATAACGATGGAAATTTAGTTTATGTAGGTCAAACTCCTGTTAAAGCGCTTGGTGTTACCGACCAGCATTCACAAGTTCAGCTTTATAGAGAAGGTCCCTTTGATAAGGTTATAACCTTAATTGCTGTTGAGAATTACAGAACCGAGGTTACGATTAGTGACGGTTGTAAGGATATTCCCGACGTTAATTTCCTTTGTGGACACACTATGAACGAGCTTATAAACAGTGAAAGGTTGGCAACGGAATACGCTTTAACAACTGCGAAAAGGCTAAATTACACAATAACTCTTCCCGAGGTTAACGCATTTACCGTTGGCGAGCTTTTATATATGTTTGAGCTTGAAACTGCATACTGTGGTGCAATGCTAAATATAGATACTTTTAATCAGCCGGGTGTTGAAGGGGGTAAGAACGCTACCTATGCGCTATTTGGCAGAAAGGGTTACGAGCAGACTAAAAAGGAAATGGAAGAAGCTCCACCCAAAAAAGCAGATTATATTATCTAATTTTTCGATAGATTTATGAATAATAAGAATAGCAATTCAAAGGGTGACCTCGCGCTATATTATTTCCATCAAGGAACGAATTTTAGAGCTTACGATTATCTGGGCGCAAGATTTTCTCAAGATAAGTCCTACGTTACCTTTAGAACGTGGGCTCCAAGGGCTGAAAGCGTTTCGGTAGTCGGTGAGTTTAACGGGTGGGACGTAAAGGCTAATCCAATGACTAGAATTTCAGAGGGTGGTGTTTTTGAGGGGACTGTTCGTGGACTTAAGGATTTTGATATCTATAAGTTTGCAGTAACTAATAACGGAAAAACAGTGCTTAAAGCAGACCCTTATGCATATCATAGTGAAACGCCACCATATAATGCGTCCAAGTTGTACGATATTGAGGGCTACGAGTGGGGAGATGGCGAATATTTATCTAATAAAAAGCCTCCCTACGATAAGCCTGTGAATATTTACGAGGTTAACCTTGCTTCTTTTATGAGAAAGGAAAACGGCGACTATTATTCCTATAGCAAATACGCTGATGTTCTTGTAAACTATGCTTCGGATATGGGGTATACTCATATTGAACTTATGCCCATATCAGAATATCCCTTTGACGGTTCGTGGGGTTATCAGGTTACAGGCTATTATGCGCCGACATCGAGGTTTGGCACGCCAAAAGATTTTATGTATTTTATCGACAAATGCCACCAAAAAGGCTTGTCGGTAATAATTGATTGGGTGCCGGCTCATTTTCCTAAGGACGAGCACGGACTTTATGAGTTTGACGGTACGCCCTGCTACGAAAATCAGGGATGGGACCGTATGGAAAATAAGGGCTGGGGCACTAGGGTTTTTGATTGGGGTAGAAACGAAGTACAAAGTTTTTTAATTTCAAATGCTCTCTTCCTATTTGAAAAATATCATATTGACGGACTGAGGGTGGACGCAGTTGCTTCTATGCTCTACCTTGATTATGATAAAAAGGACGGGGAGTGGATTCCCAATGAAAATGGAGGAAACTACAATCTTCAGGCAATTGCCTTTTTGCAGAAGTTGAATTCGGCAGTGTTTTTTAGATTCCCTAACGCATTAATGATTGCAGAGGAATCAACTGCTTTTCCTATGATAACGAGACCTACCGATATCGGTGGACTTGGGTTTAACTTTAAGTGGAATATGGGGTGGATGAACGACACCCTCTCATACGTTGAACTCGACCCGTATTTCCGTTCTGGTAGTCATAATAAGCTTACCTTTTCAATGTGTTATGCTTTTACGGAAAATTTTATTCTTCCTATTTCGCACGATGAAGTAGTGCACGGAAAAAAGTCAATACTTGACAAAATGCCGGGGAAAATAGAAGATAAATTTTCCCAGCTTAGAGCTTTTAATCTCTACACCTTTGCACACCCAGGTAAAAAACTTTCCTTTATGGGTAGTGAGATAGGTCAGTTTAAGGAGTGGGACTATAAAGAGGGAATAGAGTTTTTTCTCCTAAAATATGAAACACATAAAAAACTGCAAACGTTCAATCGTGACTTAAACCATATATATAAAAACACAAGACCTTTGTTTGAAATTGAGGACGGGTGGCATGGCTTTAGCTGGATTTCTGCAGACGAGAGGGATAACAATGTCGTATCTTTTGAGAGAAGGGATAAAATGGGCAACATTTTAGTTGCGATAATAAATTTCTCTGGAAACGATTATTATGATTACCGTTTAGGGGTGGAGAAGGGCGAATACAAGCTTTTAATCAATTCTGACGGAAAAAAGTATGGTGGAAGGGGAATGTTTAAGGGGAAAACCTTTAAGTCTGTAAAAAAATGTGCGCACGGCAAAAGAAACTCTATTAAGTTTAATCTTCCTGCGTTCACGGGAATATACTTTATAAAAACAGTGTAAATAAAATTTAGTTTGGGAGAATAATCTCAAATAAATTTAAGGAGAATTATATGATAAGAAAGAAAAAATGCGTTGCAATGCTTCTTGCTGGTGGACAAGGCAGTAGACTTTATGCCTTGACTAATAATTTGGCAAAGCCTGCCGTGTCGTTTGGAGGGAAGTACAGAATTATTGATTTTCCTTTGAGTAACTGTGTTAACTCCGGTATTGATACCGTGGGTGTTTTAACACAGTATCAACCTTTGGTTCTTAACGACTATATTGGCAACGGACAGCCTTGGGACCTTGATAGAACTTTTGGTGGCGTACATATCCTTTCGCCATATCAAGGGAAGCATTCCTCCGATTGGTATAAGGGAACGGCAAATGCAATTTTTCAGAATCTGCATTTTATAAAACAGTTTGACCCCGATTTTGTTTTAATACTCTCCGGCGACCATATTTATAAAATGAATTATTCCAAAATGCTAAACTTCCACGTCGCAAACGGGGCTGATTGTACTATTGCTGCAATTAACGTTCCCCTAAAGGAAGCTTCAAGATTTGGCATTTTGAACACTAATGAAGGGGGTGTTATTTATGAGTTTGAAGAAAAACCGAAGGAGCCTAAATCAACGTTAGCTTCGATGGGTATTTATATTTTTTCTGCAGATAAGCTTTATAAGTATCTAGAAGAGGATAGCGAAAATGAAAAATCCTCAAATGATTTTGGCAAGGATATTCTCCCCACAATGCTAAATGCAGGCGAGAAAATGATGGCTTATGAGTTTTCTGGATATTGGAAAGACGTTGGTACCATAGATTCGCTTTATGAAGCTAATATGGATTTACTAGGAGATAACCCTGTGTTTGATACTAACGATACTTCTTGGAAGATTCAGTCACGTAGTCCTCTTGCACCTCCCCATTATTTGGGCTTTGAGGGAAAGGTTAACAACAGTATTATAATGAGTGGTTGTGAAATTTTTGGCACGGTAGAAAATTCAGTTTTATCTAGTGACGTTGTTGTGGAAAAGGGTGCAGTTGTTAGGAACAGTATTATAATGGCAGATGTTACTATTGGCGAAAATGCCGTTGTTGATTATGCTATTATCGATGAAAATACGGAAATTGGCAATAGCGCCAAGGTTGGCTCTTTTGTCGACGGAAAGAAAAAGAAAATAACCGTCCTTGGCAGAAACATTAAGGTGTATGATGGGGCAGAAGTAACTGCCGGTCAAATTATCGACCAAGACGTAGCAAGGGAGGATAAGTAAATGAAAGCCGTTGGTATTATATTTTCAAACATTCACGATAACAACGTTCCTGAACTTGCCAGAATAAGAACGCTTGGCTCTATTCCTTTCGGTGGAAGCTATAGGCTTATTGATTTTCCTTTATCTAATATGGTAAACTCGGGTATTGATACCGTTGGTATTATTACAAAGAGCAACTATCAATCTTTAATGGACCATGTTGGTAGTGGTAAAGATTGGGATTTAGCGAGAAAAGACGGTGGTGTTATTATTCTCCCACCTTACGGTGACGTTGAAAGTAGTAATTTATACAACTCTAGGCTTGAAGCGTTAAAAAACATTACTAATTTCCTTTTCAGAGCGGACGAAGATTACGTTGTTATGACCGATTGTGACACGGTTTGTAGAATTGATTATAACGACGTAATAGAGCAACATATTAAAAATCGTGCAGATATTACTCTCGTTTACAAAAAGAGAAAGCCAAACTATGATGAAAAGAAAGCTACTGCCTTTGATATTGATGAAAACAAGAGGATTGTAGGTATAAACTATACGACTGAATGCGAGGATAAAGAATATAACATATTCTCAAATATATTCGTAATGAAAAAGAGCCTACTTCAAAACATAGTTATGGACAGTATAGCAAAAAACAAAAATCATTTTATGACGGACGTTATTGCCGGCAACCTTGAAAGTATGAGAGTTTTAGGCTACTATCACGAAGGATTTTATGCAGGCATTACCTCCCTTCAAGCATACTATGAAAGCAATCTTGCTTTGCTTGACGCTAATAATCGCCACGAATTATTCGGGGATAGAAGCGTTTTTACCAAAATTCGTGACTCTGCTCCTACAAAGTATGGTAACGGTGCAGTTGTGAAAAATTCTATGATTGCAGACGGCTGTGTTATTGAAGGAGAGGTGGAAAACAGTATTATTTTCAGAAACGTTAAAGTTGGCAGAGGCACCGTAGTTAAAAATAGTATTATAATGCAAAATACTGTGCTTGGTGAAAATTCCACTATTAACTGCATTATTGCTGATAAAAACGTAACGATTAAGGATAGAAAGGTATTATCTGGCAGTGAAAATCACCCCTTCTATATTGGGAAAGGCATAATGATTTAAGGAGTAAAATATGGCAACTAAGAAAACCGAAACTACTACTGAAAAAAAAGTGGCTTCGCCAAAAGCTACTACAAAAAAGACGGCGAAAAAATCTACTAAAAAGCTTCCAGAAATAAAGGTTATTAAGCGTAAAAAGGTTGTGTTTTTAGCTTCGGAAGCAGCGCCCTTTATTGCAACGGGAGGTCTTGCTGACGTTATCGGGTCTCTTCCTAAAGCACTTGCTAAGAGAGGACAAGTTGACGTTAGTGTTATTTTACCACTTTATAGCAATATTTCTGATGAGTTTAGAAAAAAATTCAGCTTTGTAATGCATTTTAACGTTTCGGTAGGATGGAGACTACAGTATGCTGGTGTGTTCACTTATGAGTACGAGGGTGTAAAATTCTATTTTATTGATAACGAATACTACTTTAAGAGGGAAGGAAATATCTACGGATTTTATGATGAAGGCGAAAGATTTGCCTTTTTCTCGAGAGCAGCACTCGACACTATTGCAAGACTTAATATTTATCCCGATATTTTGCATTGCAACGACCACCAGACGGCAGCTTCAATTATTTACCTCAAAGGTATGTATTATAGTGATGAAAAGTTTAGAAGAATCAAAACTATATTCACCATTCACAATATAGAGTATCAAGGCGTTTATAATATGGACACCTATGGCGATTTGTTTGGGTTCCCCGAGAGCATTAAATCTTTCGTTGAGTTTGGTGGTGCAGTTAACCTTATGAAGGGCGCAATTGAAATGAGTGACATAGTTTCCACCGTTTCTCCATCCTATGCTAAAGAAATTAAAAACCCCTTCTATGCACACGGGTTAGAGGATATAATTTGTAGAAATGAAAATAAGCTTTGTGGAATATTAAATGGAATCGATATTGATTTCTATAATCCTGAAACGGATAAATATCTTTTCAAGAATTATTCAGTTGATGACCTTTCTGGCAAAAAAGTTTGTAAGGCAGAGCTTCAAAAAATGCTTGGCTTGCCCGTTCGTGAAGACGTGCCTATCATTGCAGTAATTTCTAGACTTGTTTCTCACAAGGGTTTAGATTTGATTAGGGCAACTATTGAAGATTTGCTTGTTACGGACGTGCAGATAGTTATACTTGGTAAAGGCGAAGTGGGGTATGAAAACTTTTTTACCCACGTTTCACATTGCTACAAGGGGAAATGCGTAACGATAATTGCGTACAATCAAGATTTGTCTAGGAAGATTTATTCTGGTGCAGACTTATTCTTAATGCCCTCTAAAATGGAGCCGTGTGGTCTTTCACAAATGATTGCAAGTAGATATGGCACAGTTCCAATTGTTAGAGAAACGGGTGGGCTTAACGACAGCATTAAACCATACACTGGTGATTCTGGCAACGGCTTTACCTTCCACGATTACAACGCCCACGATATGCTTTTTACAATAAATAAGGCAGTTAAGCTCTTTAAGGATAAAGAGGCTTGGGCAGATGTTCAAAAGAGGGCTATGACCACTGATTTCTCTTGGCGTTATCAGGCTGGAGAATACGAAAAGCTATACGAAATTTAATTTATATAATATATTTGACCGAGATTAGGAGTACTAAAAAATGGGTTCGATAACCGAAAAAGATGCATTGAGATTGATTACTGATAAACTTACGAGATATTTCGGGGTTTCAAAGACAGAGGCAAACAAGGAACAGGTGTATAAAGCAGTAGTTATGTGTGTGCGCGATATTCTTCTTGAAAAGAGGGGCGCGTTTCACAAAAAATATCGTAGCAAAGGTGCAAAGAGGGTTTATTATCTTTGTATGGAATTTTTGCTTGGACAATCACTAAAAAACAATGCCTACAACCTTGGCGTTGCAGAGTCTTTTAACAACGTTTTGAAAAAGGAGTTTGATATTTCCTTAGAAGATCTTTACGAGCAAGAACCAGATGCTGGTCTTGGAAACGGAGGCTTGGGGCGTCTTGCTGCCTGTTTTATGGACGCTTTGGCTGCAGGAGATTATCCTGCAATGGGGTATTCTATTAGATATGAGTACGGACTATTTAAGCAAAAGATAGTCGATGGGTGGCAAATGGAGCTTCCCGATATTTGGCTTCCTGGAGGAGAAGTTTGGCTTACCCAACGTCTCGATAGAAGTTATAAGGTAAAATTTGACGGTTTTATTAAGGAGAATTGGACGGAAAAGGGGCTTGAAATAGCTCATTACGACGCTAAAGAGGTTGAAGCCGTTGCCTACGATATGATGATTTCTGGAAAGGACGGAGAGGCTGTTTCCGTATTAAGACTATGGAAAGCGCAAAATATTCATAAGTTCGATATGAATATTTTCTCTCAAGGCGACTATATGAGAAGTATGCAAGAAGACAGCGAAGCTGAGCTTATCTCTAAAGTTCTTTATCCTTCCGACAACCATTTTGAGGGCAAATCTTTAAGGCTTAAGCAGCAATATTTGCTTGTTTCTGCTGCGCTTCAGGATATTATTGGAGAGCATAAGAGAAGATACGGCTCGCTTGATACCTTGCCGGATAAGGCTGCGATTCACATTAATGATACACACCCTGCGCTTTGTATTCCTGAACTTATGCGTATTCTTATCGATGAGAACGGCTATCAATGGGATAAGGCGTGGGATATAGTTACGAGGACTGTTGCTTACACCAACCACACCGTTATGAGTGAGGCGCTTGAAAAGTGGAGCGAAGATTTAATTCAAAGAAGACTTCCTAGAATCTATATGATTTTAAGGGAAATTAACCAAAGATTTTGTGGCGAGATGTGGAATAAATTCCCAGGAGATTGGGATAGAATTAATAGAATGAGTGTAATTTCACACAACCAGATTAAAATGGCTAACCTATGTGTTATTGCATCGCACACGGTTAATGGTGTTTCTGCACTCCACAGTGACATAATTAAAAACAGTATTTTCAAAGATTTCTACGACGTTTATCCCGATAAATTTACCAACGTAACTAACGGTATTGCTCATAGGCGTTGGCTTTGCCAATCAAACCCAGAGCTCTCTTCTCTTTTATCCGATTGTATAGGTAACGGTTTCGTTAAGGATGCTTCATTGCTTTCTGAATTTAAAAAGTATGAAAACGATGAAAGTGTTCTTAAACGCTTAAACGAGATTAAGCATATTAAAAAGGAGCAATTTTGTGCTTTTGCAAAAAAGAAACAAGGGCTAATAATTAACCCAGACTCACTCTTTGACGTTCAGGCGAAGCGTATGCACGAATATAAGCGTCAACTGTTGAACGCTTTGCATATCATTGATCTTTATAATGAATTAAAGGAAAATCCTGACCTTCCAATTACTCCTAAAACCTTTATTTTTGGAGCAAAGGCTGCACCTGGATACTATTTTGCAAAACAAATTATTAAACTTATATGTTGTCTTGCTGAGGACATAAAGAAGCATCCTAAAATCAACGAAAAATTAAACGTTGTTTATCTTGAAGACTACTGCGTTTCTATGGCAGAAAAGCTTATGCCGGCAACTGAGGTTAGCGAGCAGATTTCTCAGGCTGGAAAAGAAGCTAGTGGCACGGGAAATATGAAGTTTATGATAAACGGTGCACTCACTGTCGGCACGCTTGACGGCGCAAACGTTGAAATGCAGGAAGTTTGTGGAAAGGATAACATATTTATCTTCGGTTTAACGTCAAAAGAAGTGGATATGCTTTGGAATTCAGGGTACAATTCCACAGAATTTTATGTAAACAATAAAAAGCTTGAGCGCGTAATAACGGCCCTCAATATCGGCTTTAATGGTCAATCATTCAGTGATATTGCTAGCTATCTCTTAACGGGAAGCCCCGTTGCAGACCCATATATGTGTCTTGCTGATTTTGGTGCGTTTACCGATATTCACGCTAAAGTTGATAAATGCTATATGGATAAATTAGCTTGGGCAAGGAAGAGCCTAAACAATATTTCAAGCGCAGGTGTTTTTGCTGCCGATAGAAGTATTAAAGAGTATGCAGAAAGAATTTGGGGCTTAAAGAAGGTTTAATATAAAAAGTTATGATTTATAATCCGTTATCTAAAGATTATAAAAGTATATTGGGGGCAGTGCCTTCTAATAAGAATATAAAATTCAGAGTCAAAGGAGATTTTGGCTCTGTAATTTTTGTTGTGAAAAAAGACGGTGAGGATATTTGTTATTATCCAATGCAAAAAAACGGAGATTTTTTTGAGGTTCAGCTTAAATTTTCCGTCGGTTTATATTTTTATTATTTTATTTGTGATAATAAATTTATCTCTCTTAGTGATTATTATATTGGCGAAATATCTACAAATATAAACTGCTTTCAGCTCTCCGTTTATGATAAGAATTATTCAGTTCCAAAATTTTTGAGGGGCGGAATAATTTATCAGATATTTCCCGATAGGTTTTATTCGTCCTCTGATACAAAAGAAGTTGGGGACGGGAAAATTCTGCATCAAAACAAGGATGAACTGCCCGTTTTCCTGCCGAATGCTCATGGCGAGGTTTTGAATAACGACTTTTTCGGGGGTGACATTAGGGGAATAGTAGATAAACTGGATTATCTTAAGGAATTATCTGTTTCTGCAATCTATCTCAACCCAATATTCGAGGCGTATTCTAACCATAGATACGACACTGCTAACTATTTTAAGATTGACCCCTTACTAGGCACCGAAGAGGATTTAATAGAACTCGTTAGTGAAGCTGACAAAAGAGGAATAAAAATAATTTTAGACGGTGTATTTAACCATACTGGCTCAGACAGTGTATATTTCAACAAAGATGGTAGGTATGGTGAAGTTGGGGCTTATCAAAGCCAAAAATCGCCCTATGTAGATTGGTTTCAGTTTATTAATCATCCTGAAAAATACAATTCGTGGTGGGGTATTAAAACGTTGCCTGCAGTTAACAAGAAAAAGGACAGCCCATTCATTGATTTTATTTGTGGAGAGAAAGGTGTTCTTGAGCATTACACAAAACTTGGTATTGCTGGATGGAGGCTAGACGTTGTTGACGAGCTTCCCGCTCATTTTGTTGAAAGAATTAGAAAATCAGTTAAGTCTATCAACGAAAATGCCATAATTATAGGCGAGGTTTGGGAAGATGCATCCAATAAGATTTCCTACGGAAAAAGAAGAAAGTATTTTTGTGGGGACGAGTTGGATTCAGTAATGAATTATCCGTTAAAAAATGCTATTATATCATTTGTGCTTAACAAAGACGCTAAAAAGCTTTCCTATGTAATAAAGGAGCAAACAGACCATTATCCGAAAGACGTTAGACTCTCTCTAATGAATATTCTATCAACTCACGATACCTTTAGACTTTTATCGGCTTTAGCACCGATAGACGTTAATGGACTTACTAAATCTCAAATGGCTAGAATTTCATTGACAAAAGAAGAATATAGCAAGGCTGTTTTTAATTTAAAAGTCGCAACACTTTTGCAGTTTGCTCTGCCTGGAGTGCCTTCAATATACTATGGTGACGAAATTGGTATGACAGGTTATGGCGACCCCTTAAATAGGTGTTATTTTTCTTGGGACAACATAGACAACGATATATTAAATTGGTATAAGAAACTAGCCAAAATTAGAAAAAATTTTTCAGCTTTTTCCGAGGGGGATTACGAGGAAATTTGTGCAGACGAAGGGGTTTTTGTTTATAAAATAACGTGTAGTGATAACGAGGTTTTAATTGCTGTAAACATATCAAATGAAGACGTATATATTTCTTTTAACGGTAAACTGTATGAGCACGTAAAAGAGATAACTATAAATGACGGATATAATTTAGCTTCAAACAGCTTTGCAGTGCTTACAAATAGCTAGAAAATATCATAATTTTTATGCAGCTTTATGCTGTGGATGGAAAAATTAAAAAAGTACTTGATTTTTTCGTGCTTTTATAGTAAAATATAATAAAGTTATATGGAGGAAAAAATAATGGAAGTTGCAAATAAGGTTATAGAGTTTATTGCTGAACAGCTCAATAAGGATGCGAGTGAAATCACACTTGAAAAGGAACTTGTTGCTGACCTCGGCGCTGATTCGCTTGATGCAGTTGAAATCATAATGAACCTTGAAGAGGAATTCAATATCACCGTTCCTGACGTAGACGCATCTCAGATTAAAACTGTTGGTGAAATCGTTAAATTGATTGAAGAATTAAAGAAATAAGATTTATTAAAAAAGAAAACAGACCTGGAAATCTCCAAGTCTGTTTTTCGTTTGGATTGACAATATGATTTTCTGAAATTACTTGCCTTTTTATCGTTCCTTAACAATGTCGGGTAGTTTTATGTTTCTAAATGCATAATTCAAAAGAGGCATTAAGGCTGAGTCAAGTAAAATTATTCCAATAACTATTAGTGGAAGAGCCCAATGTGAAAGGGGGCTAAGCGTAAGCATTGGGAGACCATAAATAAAGCCGTAAATTGCCACTCCAATCATTACAACGAGTGTAGTTGAAAAGAGTACAGCTCTATACTTATTGAGTGGTTTGCAGATATGATATAGGTTTATAAGCCCTGCAAAAGTTATGGCGTAAATACTTATAGTTGAGTAAATATCGTCGGGGAAAGTACCAACTGTATATTTCAAAAATTCAACTACTGCAAAGCTGAAAATCATTAGTAGTGCACTAGGGATAGATTTTCCAAAAACGGAATTTATAAATTTCCCTTCAACCCTTGCATCGTTTGGTTGCAAGGATAGGAAGAATGAGTCAAGCCCAATAATGAAAAACTCCAAAAATATCATTTGGTCAAGCTCAATAGGGTATTTCTCGTATAGGGGAATGCAGAGGGTAAGTAATGATAAAATCATTGTAAACAGCGTTTTCATTAAGAATAATGATGACGAACTTTCGACGTTGTTTATAACCCTTCTGCCCTCGTGTACGACTTTAGGCATAGAGGAGAAGTTGTTGTCCATAAGCACAAGGTGTGCAACGTTTCTAGCTGCTTCACTTCCTGAAGCAACACTTATTGCGCAGTCAGCTTCCTTTAGGGCTAAAATATCGTTTACACCGTCTCCAGTCATTGCCGTAACGTGACCTGCGTTTTTTATTGATTTAATAAGAATTGCTTTCTGTTCAGGGGAAACTCTGCCAAACACTGTATATTCGTTTGCAGCTTTTGCAACTTCCTCGTCAGTTAAGCCCTCTAAACTTATATATTTATCGGCATTCTCAATGCCAACACGCTTGCTAACTTCAGAAACGGTTATCGGGTTGTCTCCCGATATAACCTTGATTGCAACCTTGTTTTCCTTAAACCAAGCTATTGTTGATTGTGCGTCTTCTCTAACGTTGTCGACGATTAAAATATAAGCAATGGGAGTAAAGTTGTCCGGTGCCTCATCGTCAATTAATTTTGATGTCGAATGGGCTAAAACAAGCACCCTTAAGCCTTCTCTAGCGTAACCGTCAATATCTTTTTCAAGTTTAGCGTATTCTTTTTTTGATAATACAAATTCTGGTGCACCAAATGAATAAGTCCCTTCTTTTTCGAAGGTGACTGCTGAAAGCTTCCTTGCCGAGTTAAAGGGGAGAATAGCTTCGCTTTTTAGTGTGTTGCTCTCGCCAAATTTATTGTACAGAGCAATGGCAGTTTGATTGTTGTCTTTAAGCGCGCCGAGCATAGAGGACATGATGTCTTCAGTAGAATGCTTGTGTTTTTTAATTTGAACAATGTCTTTTACAGTCATTTTTCCATCGGTAATGGTGCCCGTCTTGTCAAAGCAAATGGTGTCAACACGAGCAAGCATTTCAAGGGAATAAAGGTCTTGCACTAAGGTGTTGTGTCTTGCGAGTTTTATTATTCCAACGGCAAGCGCAAGGCTTGTTAAAAGAAACATTCCAGATGGAATCATTCCTATTACAACGGCAGAGGTGCTGGTTATAGCTTGCTGAAATTCCGTGCCGTTCGTCATTGTTTTTATCACAAAAAGTATCGCCATTGGAACAATTACTATTCCAACAGTTTTTATTATAAGCTGAAGAGAGGACATTAACTCTGAGTGAGGTTTTTTATACTCTTTGGCTTTTGCCGATAATTTTTCTACATAGTTATTTTTCCCAACCTCTACTGCTATTGCCGTACAGGTGCCGGAAACTATAAAACTTCCTGCAAGTAATTTATCGCCTACGCTCTTTTTAACGGGAACCGATTCTCCGGTTAAAAGAGCCTCGTTTACCTCTACAACCCCGTCGAGTATTTCTGAATCGGTGGGGATTTGGCAACCCATTCCTAGGTGAATAATATCGTCGATTACTATCTCATCAGAAGATATTTCGGAAATTTCGCCATTTCTTAAAACCTTGGTGGTTTTGTGGGCGAGTAGCGAAAGTCTATCTATACAATGTTTTGCTCGTATCTCTTGCAATATACCTATAAAAAGATTGGCAAGATATATAACCACAAAGAAAAATTTAGAAAGGGGAGCCTTAGCTATTATGAGAGCTATTGCTACTATTAAACCTAGAAGGTTGAAGAAAGTGCAAATATTACCTACAAAAATTGATAGGTAAGATTTAGAGTATTTTTTCTGTACTTCATTAACAAGACCATCAGCCTTTCTTTGGTTGACCTCATTTATATTAAGACCGAAATCCATACTGGGCTTCGGTCTTTTTTCTTTTTGTGTAACGTTTTGAGAGATATTCATTTCAATCCTATATAATTATATTAATTAATCTATTTGGAATTATGATAAGTTTTTTAATTTCTTTGTCCTTTAATTCAGCTGAAAGCTTTTCATCTGCAAAGATGAGCTCTTTAATGCCATCCTCGTCAATTCCTGTGGGAAGCATAAGTTTAGCTTTCATCTTACTGTTAATTTGAACGGCAACCTCAACTTCGTCCTTAACTAGCGCCTTTTCATCGCATACAGGGTATTGAGAATAGAAAATAGAGGTTTTTCCACCAAGTATTTCCCACAACTCTTCAGACACGTGTGGAGCGCAGGGGGCAAGAAGCTGAATAAATTGTTTGAAGCAGTTCTTGTACACGGTAATATTCTTGTTTTCAACAAGGTCGTATTTATAGAGTGCGTTTAATAACTCCATAAGTCTTGCAACTGCCGTATTAAATGAGAATTGCTCCATATCGTTATCGACACACTTAATTGCATAGTTGGTAGCGTACAAGAGCTCTTTCTCGTCCTTTGTTAAAGGTGATTCCTTTCTTGGTGCTTGTAGTTCAGAAATTTTACGAGAAAGTCTTTCAATTCTGTCTAAGAATTTAGTTATCGCCTTAATTCCGTCGTCATTCCATGGACCACCTTCGGTGTATGAGAAGCCGAACATAAGATAGAGCCTTAAAGTGTCGGAGCCGTATTTTTCAACGTATGGGTCGGGAGCGATAATGTTGCCTTTTGATTTACTCATTCTCGACCCGTCGGGTCCTAAAATAATGCCTTGGTGAACGAGAGACTTAAAGGGTTCGTTAAAGTTAAGGTAGCCCATATCTCTAAGTGCTTTGGTAAAGAACCTTGCATAGAGAAGGTGCATACAAGCGTGCTCTGCGCCACCAACGTATTTATCAACAGGAAGCATTTTATTGATAATTTTGGGGTTCCAAGCTTCTTTGGAGTTGTTTGCGTCGGGATATCTTAAATAATACCAGCTTGAGCAAACAAAGGTGTCGAGAGTGTCGGGGTCTCTAGTTGCCTTTCCACCACAGATAGGACAAACGGTTTCCATAAAGCCTTTGTGTTTCTTTAAGGGTGATTCTCCGTCAGGGGTAAATTCAACGTCGTAGGGGAGCTTAACTGGTAGGTCTTCTTCTGGTACGGGGACTGTTCCACACTTTTCGCAATAGAGCATTGGGATAGGTGCGCCCCAGTAACGCTGGCGAGAAACGAGCCAATCTCTCAATCTATAATTTGTTTTGTGTTCGCCTTGACCGGTTGTTACAAGCTTATTTACGATAGCTTTTCTAGCTTCTTCACTGGTGAGCCCGTCAAATCCTGGGCTGTTCATTACGATTCCGTCTTCGGTGTAGGGTAAATCATCGGGAGAGGAAGTTCCTTTTATAACCCTAACTATTGGAATATCGTGCTTCTTAGCAAAATCAAAGTCCCTATCATCGTGTGCAGGAACGCCCATAACAGCACCGGTACCGTAGGAGTAGAGTACGTAGTCTGCAGCGTAAATGGGAACTACCTTTCCGTTGATGGGGTTAATAGCGTTGTGTCCAATGTAAACACCCGTCTTTTCTCTAGCAGTTGAAAGTCTGTCAATCTCGTTGGTTTTCGAAGTTTGTTCAACGTATGCTTCAACAGCCTTTAATTGTTTTTTGGAGGTAAGTTTTTTAACTAATGGATGCTCGGGGGCGAGAACAACGTATGAAACACCGAAAAGGGTATCTGCACGAGTAGTGAAAACCTTGAATTTATCTCCACTTTCACAAGTGAATTCAATTTCTCCACCATTTGATTTGCCTATCCAGTTTTTCTGCATAAGCTTGGTCTTTTCCGGCCAATCTAAATCTTTTAAGCCTTCAAGAAGCTCTTCTGCATAATCGGTAATTTTGAAGAACCACTGAGTAAGGTCTTTTTTAATAACAATTGAACCGCATCTTTCACAAGCGCCGTTTACAACTTGTTCGTTTGCAAGAACAGTTTTGCAACTTTCACACCAGTTTACAGGCGCTTCTTTTCTATACGCTAAGCCATTTTCATATAACTTTAAAAATAGCCATTGAGTCCATTTGTAGTAATCTTCGTTACAGGTTTTAATTTCTGCGCTCCAATCAAACATTGCACCCATTTCGCTTAAAGTTTGTTCCATGTTAGCAATATTCTTTTCTGTTGAATCTTTAGGGTGAATGCCCGTTTTGATAGCGTAGTTTTCTGCAGGAAGACCAAATGCGTCAAAACCCATTGGTTGAAAAACTTCAAAACCCTTCATTTTTTTGTATCGAACAAAACTATCGGTTGGACCATAGTTGTACCAGTGCCCAAGGTGAAGTTTTGCTGCAGAAGGGTATGAGAACATTTCTAAGCAGTAATATTTTTTGTCGTAACTCTTGTTGTTAAAGTTGGCAATTTTTTCTTTTTCCCAAAATGCTTGCCATTTTTTTTCTACATGTTTGATGTCCATAAATTGAACACGACCTCCGTGAAAATTATTATAATCAAAGTCAAGAAATATTATATAATATTTCATTTGGTTTAGTCAAGGATAAGAGAGTGAAAAAATGATTTAGAAAAATAAATAATTGTATATTTAATAATTTACAAATTTCTTCTATAATGGTATACTATAAAAAACTGATAAAAATGGAGATTTGTACATGCAAGAGTTTAGCTCTTTAATTGAAAAATTAAAAAATTTATATGGAGATAATCAGCTAGAGTATCAACGTGAACGCTATTTAAGTTTGTTAAGTGATTTTATTGCAAATTTTGGTGAGAAAACAGCTTATTTTGTTTCGTCACCAGGTAGAGTAGAAATTTGTGGGAATCATACAGATCATAATGGTGGTAAAGTTATTGCCTGTGCAATAAATTTGGATACTGTGGGTGCTTTTTTGCCAACAAACAATGGTATTATCACCATAATTAGTCAAGGTTATCCTGCAATTGAAATTGATTTAGAAAAAGATTATTCAAACGAAAAAGGTAATTCTTTGGCGTTGGTTTATGGTGTGGTTGAAGGATTAAGGAAAAACGGTAGAAAAGTTGGTGGTTTTAAGGCGTGTATTACAAGCAACGTTTTGGGGGGTGCTGGTATATCAAGTTCTGCATCTTTTGAACTTTTAATAGTTGAAATCCTAAATTTTTTATACAATGATAGTAAAATTTTACCTTTTGAAAAAGCAAAAATTGCGCAATATTCGGAAAATGATTTTTTTGGAAAAAGTTGTGGGCTACTAGATCAGTCTGCAATTGCTTTTGGAGGTGTCAACTATTTTGATTTTGAAAATAAAAACAATTTAAAAGTTGAAAAAGTGAAAAACAATTTGAAAGAATTATCTTTTGTGCTTGTTGATACGGGAAGTAGCCATGCAGACTTATCAGATGAATATAGTGCAATACCACAAGACATGTATTTGGTTGCAAAATTTTTTGAAAAGAATCGTTTATGTGAAATATCTAAAAAAGAATTTGATTGCAATAAAGAGCAATTAAAATCAAAACTATCAAGTAATCAAGTTGATAGAGCTGAACATTTTTTTGAAGAAAATTTAAGAGTTGAGCAAGCTAAAAATGCGTTAGAAAATGGTGATTATATTTTATTTTTTAATGCGCTTAATCAGTCGGGAGAAAGTTCTTATTTTAAATTAAAAAATTGCTATGTTGAAGGGGATAAGGTTTTGGCAATTCCAAAAGCCTTAGAATTTTGCAAGAAAATAAATGAAGATGGGGCAGTAAGAATTCATGGTGGTGGATTTGCTGGATGTGTTTTGTGTGCGTTAAAAGGTGATAAAACTTTATTTATATCTAAATTAAAAGAAATTTGTTTGGATAAGAATATTATTCCAGTTTCGATAAGAGAAAATGGCGTAATCGTTTTATAATTACTGATTATTTTAATGAGTATTATGCCACACATAAATATTAAAATTGTGACAAATTTCACATACAAAAAAGTATTTTAATAAAAAATTTAAAAAAACTTTTATTGTGATTGAAAAAAATAATTTAATATGTTATAATCTTAAATAAATTAGTTAGGAGAAAATATTATGGACAAAGTAATACCTGTTGTTGTTATCAAAGAACTTAAAGATACTATTCCTACGTTGCAAGCATTGAAAGACGGTGGGATAAATTGTGCTGAAATTACCTTTAGAACGGCTTGTGCTGCAGAAGCTATAAGTGAAGGCGTTAAAGCTTTCCCTGATATGAACATTGGTGCAGGCACGGTTATTAATTTAGATCAAGCTAAGAAGGCTGTTGAAGCTGGTGCTAAATTCTTAGTTTCACCTGGTTTATCTGTTTCTGTTGCTAAATGGGCTATTGAAAACAATATTCCTTATTATCCTGGTTGCGTAACGCCAACTGAAATTATGCAAGCTTTGGAATTAGGTATTAATATTGTTAAATTTTTCCCTGCAAACGTTTATGGTGGGTTAAAAGCATTAAAAGCTCTTTCTGCACCATTTCCACAAGTTAAATTTATTCCAACAGGTGGGGCAGATTTATCAAATCTTAAAGAGTTCTTAGATTTTGACAAAGTTTATGCTGTTGGTGGAAGTTTTATGATGAAAGGAGATATCGTTGATAACTGCAAAAAAATCAACGAAATGCTATAATTTATGAAAAGAAGATTTTTGCGTTTTCCTGGTTTTAAACCAAAGGCTTTGACTTTAAGTTATGATGATGGTGTTAGACAGGACAAAAGATTTATCTCAATTTTAGATAAACACGGAATTAAAGCAACTTTCAACATTAATTCAGGTATGTTTGGAACTGAGAGAGAAATTGTTGAAAAAGGAAGAATGAGTTTGGATGAAGTGCTTGAATTGTATACTAATTCGGGGCACGAAGTTGCTGTCCATGGCTATGAACATCTTTCTCTCGGTGAAGTTGATAAGGCTGCTGCATCTAGAGACGTTGTTAAAGATAAAGAAGAACTTGAAAAATTGTTTGGAACTGTTATAAACGGTATGGCGTATGCTAATGGAAGTTACAGTGATTCAGTTGTTGATATGCTTGAAAATAATGGTTTTTTATATGCTAGAACTGTTATTCAAACAGAATCATTTGATATTCCTGAAGATTGGCTAAGACTTACAACGACTTGTCGCCATAAAAATCCAAAACTTATGGACCT
>JAZUAF010000006.1:0-59778 GCA_045637865.1 Christensenellaceae bacterium | reverse complement strand
AACTTAACCTTTAAGAATGTTATTATCGAAAATGCTAAAGGTCCTGTTGTAAACGGTTCTACTAACAGATATACTGCAGTTAAGGATACCGACGTTGTATTAAATACTTACGTTGTAACTACTGCAAGTATTGCTCGTGGTGCTTCTGAATTAACTGCTAACACCAGAGGAGAAAACTTCGTTAAGTGCACCGCTCTCCCTGTTGATGGTACTAATATTGGCACTGAAGAAGCTCCTCAAATTATAAGCTATGCTTCTTTCTCTGCAGATTACTGGACTATCGTTGACGGTGTTCCTGTATGGAAGTCATTAGTTGCAGCTAACTAATTAGTTAACTAAACAACTAATCCCGAAAAGGGAAAATAACAAAACAAAATTTAATCCCCGAGGAAACCTCCTCGGGGATTTGTTTGCTTTTTAATATCTTTTTTGCAACTTCTTGCTTTTTAATATGTAAATCTAAACTTTTCCTATTGGCTAATTTTAATATAGGTGTTACAATATATTTAATAATAGGATAACTGGAGGCTAGCTATGTTTGGCTTTGAAATGACCGATTATGATAAAAAGGTTTACGAGGAGGAATTAAAAGATTTTCTCCCCGATAAAATAGTTGACTCTCACGCCCATTCCTGGCGCGTTGAAGACGACGAGTTTGACAGGAGTAAATTTCCCGTTAAGTGGTCAAACCTTGTCGCAGGAGACTGCTATATTGAAGATTTACAAAAAACCTATCTAGATTTATTCCCGGGAAAAAAAGTTATACCCGTTGTTTTTGGTAATTCAGTAAAAAGATGTATGGAGCATAACGCCTACATTAAAGAGGTAGGTGCTAGAACAGGTTATCCAACTCTTTTTTGGACCAAATACGATATGTCTCCTGAATTTTTAGAAGAGCAAGTTGTTTCTGGGGGGTATCAAGGATTAAAGCCTTACCTTGGTGGTTGCAAAGAGGGGGTTAAACCCTCTGATGCCGATATCTATGACTTTCTTCCCGAAGCTCACTTAAAGATTGCTGATAAATACGGCTGGAAGGTTATTTTGCATATCTCAAAGGATGATAGATTTAAGAACAAATCTAACCTCGACACGCTCCTTGATATAGAACAAAAATATCCAAACGTAAAGCTTATTGTTGCGCACATTGGTAGGGCATATGCGAGTGAGGACGTTGGCGATGCCTTTATAAGGCTTAAAGAAACTAAAAATATGCTGTTCGATTTTTCGGCAAACACCAACTCTGATATTATTAGAGAGTGCATTGAAACTTTTGGGAATAAGCGTGTAATGTTCGGCACGGATATGCCTATTGCCAAAATGCGTATGTATAGAATCGTTGAAAACGGATTCTATCTTAACGTCGTTCCCCGTGGGCTTTATGGCGATTTAGTTAAAAAAGACCCTCACATGCGTGAATCTGATGAAAAAGATATTACCAACTTCACCTACGAAATTTTAAGAGGGTTTAAGAAAGCTGCAACTGACCTTACCCTTTCCAAAGAACAGGTTGAAGATATTATGTGCACTAACGCTGTTAACCTTTACGGTATTAAATTCTAACTTGGAGTTAAAATGAAAAAAGCTTATCTTGGCATTGACCTAGGTACCACGGGCACCAAATCAATGCTGTTTGATGAAAATAATAACGTTCTTGGCCGTGGATACGTCGGTTACGAGCTAATTTCCCCCTTTGACCGTGCCTTTGAGCAAAACCCTGAGGACTGGGTTAAAGCCGTTTACGGTAGTATTAGAGAGGCTGTAGGTGAGGAAAAATACGAAATAGTTTCTCTTTCCGTTTCAGCTCAGGGTGGCAGTTTCTTTTTTGCAGACCTTGACGAAAAGGGAGAAGTTGTTCCTCTCACTAACGCTTACACTTGGATGGACAAGCGAGCAGGAAAGGAATCAGAAGAACTCAAGGCAATGTTCCCCGAAGATTATTTTTATAGTCGTACGGGTAGTAGGCTTTCGCCCGGCTCTATGCCTGCGAGGGTTTTGTGGGCTAAAAAGAATATTCCTGAGATTGTAGGAAGAGCAAAAATGCTCATCTCTACCTCCGATTATGTATATTACAAGCTCACGGGCAAAAAGGTAATTGATTATACTTCGGCAGCGATGATGGACGTTTACAACGTTAATAATCGCGCGTATGATAAGGAGCTTTTATCTGCTATCGGTTTAAGTGAAGAGAATCTCCCAACCCTATTAGAAGCAGGAGAGATAATAGGGGAAATTCTCCCAGAGGTCGCAGAGGCTATTGGCATAAACAAAAATGCACTAGTTGTTTGTGGAGCGCACGACCAGTACGCTGCAAACATTGGCTCTAAATATTTTGATAGCAACGATTTACTTATCTCTTCGGGCACCACTTGGGTAGTCTTTGGCAACAGCGATAAGCTTGCTTTAGGGGAAAGCCACTTTGCGTCGTGCAACCACCCTGCAGGGGGATACGGTGTGTTCTCGTCTGCCGTTTCTTCGGGCGTGGTTATTGATTGGGAGAGAAATCTCTTTTCCGTTTCCTACGACGACTTAAACAGGGAATTGCCTAACGCTCCATTTGAAAAAGATTTACTAGTTTATCCTTTTGTTTCGGGCAGTGGTGGATACAGGGGCCCAATTCCCTTGACCTTTTCTCTAGAGAATGCGATGTTCCGTTTTAACAAATACGATATCATTAAAGCCACAATGGAAGGCGTTGCCTTTGAAATAAGAGAAATCGCTTCGAGATTCAGAGCAAGTGGAATGAGGGAAGATAAAATAATTATTGCAGGTGGCGCAGTTAGAAGTGCTCCCTGGATGCAAATTCTTGCCAACGTTTTAGGTAAAGAAGTTTATATTTCCAACCAAGCAGATAGGTGTTGTTTCGGTGCCTACTCTATAGCAAGAAAGGGAATAGAGGGGAAATTCGTTACTTTCCAGTGGGACGGAACGGTCGTTTCACCTCAAAAAGAGCTAGTGGATAACTACACTGAAAAGTTTACTCGCTACGATAAAAAATTTAAAAATTGATTTATTTTAATATAAAAATTAATTAAGGAGAAAATATTATGTCAATTTACGATGGTTTTAAGTTTAGACCTGCAAAAGGTCTTCCTAACGCAAATCTTCCTTTAGAAGAATATGAGAGGCTTCGCAACATTAAAAGGGAAGATATGGAGTACACAAACGAGCACGGCTATCAGGTTAAGGTTGTTATCGATCCAGGCTACTGTGCAGTTATGGATATGTTCTATCGTATCCTAAAGAGTGATTTAGAGGATAAAAAACTCGTTATGATTTGCCCCAACCCTTGGGTTAGAAGATACCTTTCCTTAGTTGAAATGATTAATAAATTCGGTATCAATATGAGAAACGTTCACGCATTTGCTATGGACGAATTTGCAGATGAAGATGGCAACGTTTGCCCAACTACTTACGCTCCTGGCCTTGGCTATTCCTTTATGCACAACTTCTATGGCAACATCCGTGAAGATTTGCGTCCAAAGGTAGAACAATGGCATACTTTCAATAACGAAAACGCAAAATATGGCGTATACTCAAAAATGATTGAGGACGAGGGTGGTGCAGATATTATTTATTCTGCTACCGGTTGGCCCGGACATATGGCGTTTATCGACCCCGGTATGCCCGAACATAAGGGTATGGACGACACCTTAGAGGACTTTATTAAAATCAAGTCTGGTTTAGTTACTCCCAGCGTTATTACCGTTTGCGAAGATTCGCTTATGCCTCAGGTAGGCAACGCAGGTGACCTTTGGGCAGTTCCTCCACGTGCTGCAACTATCGGACCTTACGACGTTGTTAACGCTAAAGAGCGTTGTATCGTTCACGATGGTGCTCTTCCCAATGGTTGGCAGAAGATGGTTTCCCGTATGGAACTCTACGGAGAAATTTCAAAAGATTGCCCCTCTTCAATTGCTCGTCTTGGCAAGGGTGTTTGCTACCTTGCAGAAGCTCAAGCAACTCCCATTAAGCACTGGTTCTACGGAATGACTGCTAAGGATTTAATTTAAGGTAAATTTATGAAAGCCATTATTAACACTAAGCTCGTATTAGAGGACGGCATCGTTTTTGACGCTGCTATCCTCTTTGACGAGGAAAAAATTATTGATTTTGGTCCTATGGAATCGGTTATAATTCCTGATTCTGCCGAAATAATTGACGCTAAGGGACTCTATACTGCTCCCGGTCTTATCGATATCCACAACCACGGCTCCGACACGCATCTGTTCGTTAACGAGCCCGAAAAGTGTGCAGAATATTTTCTAAAGCACGGTCAAACCACCGTTCTTCCAACTATCTATTACGACCTCACCTTAGAGCAAATGCTCGAGGGGGCAAGAAAGATTAAGGAAGCTTCGAAATCGGGTGCAGGCAAAATTATCCACGGTCTTTATATGGAAGGACCTTATATGTCTGGTCGTGGTAGCAACTTTAAGTTCATTAAATGGAACGGTGATATTACCGAAGAAGCCTTTGCTCCTCTCGTTGACGAGATAGGTGATTTCGTTAGAGTTTGGGCTATTGACCCTGCTAGAAACAATATCGAGGTTTTCCTTTCTTACGTTAGAGAAAGATTCCCTGACGTTGTATTCGCGCTAGGTCATTCAAGGGCAACTGCCGCTCAGGTTAGAAAGGTTAGAAAGTACGGCATCACCTTGCAAACACATACGCAAGATGCTGGTAAGGTTCAAGGCTTAGCACAGGGTACTCTCGGTGCTGGGTGTGACGAATACACCTACTATACTCCTGAGATGTTTGCAGAAATCATATGTGACTACACGGGTATCCACGTAGTTCCTGATTTAATTAAGCTTATCGTTAAAACTAAGGGCGTAGAGCGTATGATTTTAATTACCGACTCTATGGCAAAGAGTGGCGACTATAAGAACAACGAAGAAGAGGGCATTCCTTTCGGCCCCGATATCAATTACGATTATCAGGGTTACGTTTCTGGCAGTAGACTTACTCTTGACAAGGCAGTTAAAAATATGATGCGCCACACTGGTTACGGGCTTTGCCACGCAATTAGGTTTGCATCTCTTAACCCTGCAAAGGTTCTAGGTATCGACGATGAGGTCGGCAGTATAGAAGTTGGCAAAAAGTCTAACCTTATCTTAATTGACGACGAGGTTAACGTTAAAAAAGTATTCCTAGAAGGTAAGGAAGTTTGCTAAAATTTAATAAAAGCAAAATCGGCTTGAAAATCAAGCCGTTTTTTTATTTTCTATATACCTTTAAGGTGTTTGATACAATTTTTACTTCAAACGGAATATTTTCGTAAAGCTCTCCGTCAGCGTTGATGGTAAAGGGCTTATCCGAGGTGATTTTAATTTGCTTTACTTGGGAGTGACAGGCTTGCTTTATAGAAAGAACTTTGCCAGCTTTTAATTTCAAGAAAGCTCCAATAATTTTAGACTTTGGCATTTCTCTAACGGCAATAAAATCAAGTACGTCGTCATTCACCTTAGCTTTTGGACTGATGGGAATTCCTCCACCGAATCTATATCCGTTACAAATGCACGCAACAAAAGAGCGATAATTTGTTTTTTCACCGTTAATTTCCACAGTAAAATCGGTGTATTCGAAGTCCATAAGTGCTTTTATAAGGCATTTTGTATAGCCGAGTTTGGTTTTCCTTTTTAATTGGTTGTATCTTTTTAGAACATCAACGTCAATGCCGGTGCCAACGACGTTCAGTGCACGAAGCCCCTCCATCTGCATAAAATCCGTATGCTTTGGGCTCTCCTCTAAAATTAAATCGAGTGCCTCTATGGGGTTTTTAGGCAAGTTTATTGCGCTGGCAAAATCGTTTCCCGTTCCACAGGGGATAATGCCAAGGTTAACGCTTTCAAAATTATCAAAACCGTTTATAACCTCGTGAAGTGTTCCGTCTCCACCAACGGCTATGATATCGGTTGCACCGTCCTTTATAAGCTCGGCAGTTTTCTCTCTAGAGCTCTTAAGCTCCTTTGTGATATGTATTGCATATTCAACATTCTTTCCGTCAAGGTGTCTGGTAATTTTATGAAGAATATTCATCATTTTTTTACCGTTTTTGCCACCTGCCGTGGGGTTAACTATAAAATCTAACATACTCCTCAATCTCCACGTTAAAATTTTACTACAAATTACGACTAATTTCAAGGTTTTATGTTATAATATTTGTATGAAAAACTTATTTTCCCCAAAAATAGTGCGCTTAGCTGAAATACTAAACAAGCCACTTTTCGCCGTTGGTGGCGTGGTGAGAGATTATATTATTGATAACTCATTTTCAGAGGATATTGACCTTGCCTCTCCTCTTTCCGTTGGGGAGCTTACTTCCTTTGCGAGGGAATGCGATATAGAGGTTGTGGGGGAATACAAAAGAACGGGCACGGCAATTTTGTATGACGGGAAAATCAAGTACGAGTTCACCTCCTTTAGACAGGATATTTATGGCGAGGGTGGGCTTCACACTCCAGAAATCACCTTGCCAACGGACAGTATAGTAGAAGACGCTCTTCGCCGTGACTTTAAGTGTAACGCCGTTTATTATGATATTAAAAATGGGGAGTTTTGCGACCCCTTAGGGGGAATTTCCGATATAGACAGCAAGGTTTTATCCACCGTTAAGGAGGCTAGTGAGGTTTTCTCCCACGATGGGCTTAGGTTAATGCGCCTTGCACGTCTTTCTGGAGAGCTTAATTTTAAGCCTAGCGAGGAAACGTTAAGAGGGGCAAGGGAAAATTGTCATAAAATAAAAGACATCTCGGTAGAGAGAATTTTTGCAGAATTAGGCAGAATATTGTCATCGGATAAAAAACACGATTTCTCCGATAAAGAGGGGCATTACAATGGGCTTAAAATTCTAGAAGAAATAGGTGTTTTAGAGATTATTTTGCCTGAGGTCTATCTCGGTAAGGGGTTAGCTCAACGAAGTGATTACCACAAGTACGACGTACTAGAGCATACGTTAAGAACGGTTTTGTATGCAGAAGAAGAGATAAGGCTTCCTGCTCTTTTGCACGACGTGGGTAAGCCGTTTTGTTTTAAACGTGACGGGAATTTTTATTTTCACGCAAAGGAAGGAGAGAAAATTTCAGAGCAGGTGTTAAAAAGGTTTAAATCTTCCTCCTCTCTGATAAAAAAAACTTGCTACCTCGTTAGAAATCACATGCTACAAACCGAGGAGATGAAAGAGAAAAAGCTTAGGCGCTTTATTGCTGATAATTTTGATGAGATTGATGCTCTAATAAAGATAAAGGAAGCAGATTATAGGGCGTTAAAGGATAAAGAAATTCCAAAAAGTTTTCTTATCAGGCTAAAAAAAACGAGGGAAAAAATGCTAATGGACGGCACGCCAATTAAGCTTAAGGAGCTTAAAGTTGGCGCTAAAGAGTTAAAGGCTTTGGGCGTAGAGGATAGAGAAATAGGAAAAACGCTTAAGCAGTTGAGGGAACTTTGTATTGAAGACCCAGCCCTAAACAATGAGGAAAAACTACTTAAAATAGTTCAAAATAGGGGTAAAACGCTTAAAAAATAATTGACAAGCTCAATAAAATTTGTTATTATAACATACACGTAGTATGGCGTAATATGCTACGATTTGAAACCTTGCTTGAATTTAAGTCAAGCCGAATAAGTCCGGGAGGTAAAAGAATATGACGAAATACGAAATGCTCTATATTATCGACGCGTCACTTGCAGATGAAGCAAAGGATGCACTCGTAAAGAAGTTTGAGGATTTAGTAGTATCAAACGGCGGTGTTATAGAAAAGACCGAGCGTTGGGGAATTAAAAAGTTACAGTATCCCATCAACTACAAATCTGAAGGCTACTACGTTTTAATGAGCTTCGAGGCAGAAAAAACCCTCGTTCAAGAATTAAAGCGTATTGTTGGCATTACTGATGGTATAATCAGAAGATTAATCACCAAAAGATAAGGAGAAAAATTTATGAATAAAGTTATCCTAGTTGGCAATTTAACCCGTGACCCAGAGCTCACGGAAACCCCCAACGGAATAGCAGTATGCAGATTTTCAATCGCTGTATCAAGGGATTACGCAAACAGCGAAGGCAATCGCGAAACCGATTTTTTTAATATAACGGTATGGCGTGGTAGGGCAGAAAACTGTGGAAGATATCTCAAAAAGGGCAACAAGGTTGCAATCGTTGGTAGTTTGCAAACTCGTTCTTACGAAGATAAGGACGGCATTAAGAGAAACGTTACCGACGTTATTGCTAACGAAGTTGAGTTTTTAACCCCTAAGAGTGCACAGGGTGAAGGTGAAGCAGACGCTTCTGTTTCTTCTTCGGCAAGAGTTCGCCCTCAGTTGGAAGTGATGGACGATAATCAACTTCCTTTCTAATTAAGTTGTAAACTAAAAGGAGTATAAAATGGAAGAAAATACCAATGTAGTTCCCGAAACTGCCGAACAGGCTCAACCTGTTGCTAAGGAAACGGGTAAAAAGTTTGTTAAAAGAATTCCCCGTAAAAAGGTTTGTGCTTTCTGTCAAGCTAAGACGGACGCTATTGATTACAAGGATATCAACACCTTGAAAAAATACGTTGCAGAAGGTGGTAAAATTTTACCTCGTCGTATGACTGGCACCTGCGCAAAACACCAGAGAGTTCTTGCTAAAGCTATTAAAAGAGCAAGATTGGTTGACTTATTACCTTTCAAAGGTGAATAGTTTAGGTAAAAAAGAAAAACGCACCGATTTATCGGTGCGTTACTTTTTTTTCTCTCAAAAAGTGATAAATATTAACATAAATAAACAAAAAAGGTGGAAAATGTGAAAAAAATTTACAAAAATCGCCTTAAAATGCTTTACAAAAAATTTTTAATATTGTATATTATTATTGTCGAAGGACACAAGGTTCCTAAGACGATTTAATCGCTTATCATTTTTTAAAACCTTAGGTGCTTTGCACAGTAAGAAAAAATGATTCACAAATTCAGCTCATCATTTTCCCCCTTATCATATATTATTCAGGAAGCAGTTAACAAGGTTAATTGCTTTTTGAATTTTAAATTACTTTTGTCCATTTATTTACTTTCCACTCAGCCGTTGCTTCCTTCTCCTCCGTTACACTACGGAGCACTAGTCCGTTTAAGCGAGCTTTGATTTGCTTGTTTCTTATTTTCTCAATATAGTTCAGAGTAAATTTTATCTAAAGATTTTCTACTTAAGATTAATAAACAAAAAGCGCTAACGAAAAATGTTTCGTTAGCGCTTTTTGTTTTAGAATTAGTTTATTTTTCCTCTGATAGGGGTAGACAGCTCATCTTATCTAGTTCTGCTAGGAAGCCTTTAGAGGAAAGGAGAATTACTCCAACCACTATAACAAGGGCAATATCAATAAACACGTATGTATTGTATACTGCACTGTAGGTTAAAAAATTGGTTGCTTCAGCGTCCAGGGCGTAAGCACCAAAAGCGAACACGCCGGAAATAACGTGGCAAACGTATCTGAAAAGTCCGGTAATGCCTGCGCCGATTCCAAATTTAACCCTAGGCATATTTTTAAGGATGCCTAAATCGGTTAACAGACCACTCATAGTAATCATTGAGAAAGCCACGGGATAGTCAAGCAAAAACTGAGCAGGGTGAACGATAAAGGGGTCCTGAACTGCCTGCAATAGTCCGTATATAATTCCTACAAGTAAGCCCTTTTTCATTCCGTGAACGTAGGAAAATAAGCAAATGGGCAAGAAGGAGAAGAGAGTAATTGACCCACCTTGTATCCACGCAGCCTCAAACTTAATAAAGGATAGGGCAAAAGATAGTGATAAGCAAATTCCTGCAAAAGCTATAGTTTTAGAGTTGAAAGGTGCTTTATTTTTTCTGCCAATCACAAGGGCTAAAATTACGGTGAATGCAATTAGAATTCCACTAAGCACATATAAAAGCGTAGAGTTAAAGCCACTCTCGGGCGAGGTATAATATCCGTCGCCACTAATATTTCTCGAATAATGCAAATACATAAGCACTAGCGTAGTTACTATTGACACAGCTAAGATGGAGCCGAAGAGGATGGAGAAAATTTTTTTTGCCTTGCTTTCCTTTTTAGAAAGAATAAATAAAACTATTCCACCGATAAGCGCTACGACTAGGCAGATAAGCAAGGGCAACATAACGTGAGTTACTACGTCTTTATTAACCCAGTTATCTTCAAGATAAGCTAAATCGTACTTTTTCATTATTTCTGCAGTGAGGAGAAGTATCCCAAGCACTAGTGCATAAAAAACGAATGCTATAATTCCACTTTTTGCGACCTTGCCTATATGTTCTCTACTTATAAAAAAGCAAACGGCAAGGGAGAGAACTATTGCGCACAAAAAGCCGACGGTGAGCCATAGCGAGATGGGCTCTAGTGTGTCTGAAAAATAAACTTTTTCAGAAGAGAGTAAGTTGAACAACATAAAAAACCTCCTTGTACTCGCTATGTAAAAAATAAAAAGCACCTAATTTTAGGTGCTTAGTCGACAATACTTAAGACGTCTTTTCCTTCAAGAATTACCTTGCGGATTCAATGGTATAATCTCAGCCGAAAACGGCACCCATAGCGAATATTTAATTTTATAACACTATAATAGCACGAAAAAAATCTTGCGTCAAGTAAAAATATGTGTTAAAATAATTTTCACCTAAACTTGGGGGGAAAGAAGTATGTATAAATTTTTTGCATATATAAACCGTATGAAATATATTCGCCGTTGGTCGTTAATGCGTTCAGTGTGCGATGAGAACATTATGGAACACAGCCAGCAGGTTGCAGTAATTGCGCACGCACTGGCTCTAATAGCTAATGAAAAATTCAAATTGGGAATCGACGAAAATAAGGTTGTGCTTATTGCACAATATCACGAAGTAGGAGAGGTTATCACGGGGGATTTGCCCACGCCTATCAAATATTTCAATCCAGAAATCAAAACGGCATATAAGGATTTAGAGCAAAAGGCTTGCGAGAGAATACTCGGAATGCTCCCAGAAAGCTTAATGCCAAAGTATAAGGAATATATTTTGCCCGACACGGAAACGGAAGAATATAAAATTGTAAAATACGCAGACAGGATTGCTGCTTATATAAAATGTATAGAAGAAATTAAGGCAGGTAATTCGGAATTTAAGAAGGCTAAGAGAAGCATTGAATCGGAATTAAAGGCCTCGAAGAGACCGGAAGTGGTGTATTATTTAAAAGAATTTGCCCCTGCGTTTGAATTAACTTTGGACGAACTTGATTAGTTTGTGCAAAATATACAGTAAGAAAAAATTTGTTCGTGCAAAATTAAATTGTAAATAGCCACGAAAAAGTATATAATAATTAAAGAAACACAAATAACTTGTTTATGAATGGAGGAAATTATGGCAAGCTTAAATCTTAAGAACATTTACAAAGTATATCCTTCCGGTGTAACTGCAGTAACCGACTTTAATCTTGATATCGAAGATAAAGAGTTTATTGTATTCGTAGGACCTTCTGGTTGTGGTAAATCCACCACCCTTCGTATGATTGCAGGTCTTGAAGAAATCACCGACGGTGAACTTTATATTGACGGTTTATTAGTAAACAACATTGCACCTAAGGATAGAGATATCGCGATGGTTTTCCAAAACTATGCACTTTATCCCCACATGACTGTTTATGATAATATGGCATTCGGTCTTAAACTTAGAAAAATGCCTAAAGAAGAAATCGACGCTAGAGTTAAAGAAGCAGCTAGAATTCTTGGTATTGAAATGTATCTTTCTAGAAAACCAAAGGCTCTTTCTGGTGGTCAGAGACAGCGTGTTGCATTAGGTCGTGCAATCGTTCGTGAACCTAAGGTATTCTTATTAGACGAACCTTTATCCAACCTTGACGCTAAGCTTCGTTCTCAGATGAGAACTGAAATTACCAAGCTTCACAATAGACTTGCAACCACCTTTATCTACGTTACTCACGACCAGGTTGAAGCAATGACCATGGGTACTAGAATCGTAGTTATGAAGGACGGTTTTATGCAGCAGGTTGACGAACCCTTGAACCTCTACGACTATCCTATCAACCAGTTTGTTGCAGGCTTCATTGGTACACCTCAGATGAACTTCTTTACTGCTACCTTAACTGGAACGGCTAACGCTGTTTACATCGAGTTTGGTAACGATAAAGTTCTTCTTCCCAAGGAAAAGGTTGAACTCTTCTGCAATCTTGAAGAATATCTCAACACCGGCAAGGAAGTTATCCTTGGTATCCGTCCCGAGAACATCGATTGCAGTGCAGAAAAGGTTGCAAAGAACCCAAGCGCTGTTATTAAAGTTGGCGTAGAATTCGTTGAAGGCTTAGGCGCAGAAACTCTTCTCTACTGCAAGACTAGTGACGTTGAAGAAAGCGACGACATCATCGAAGTTAAGGCAAACCTTGTTGCTAAGGTTGATAGCCGTACTGAAGCTAAGTCTGGTGACGACATCGATATCGTTCTTGATATGGAAAGATGCCACATTTTCGACAAGGCTACCGAAATTACTCTTCTTGCTCGTACTGTTGACGGCAAGGCAGAAATTGAAGCTTTACAGGCTAAGAGAGTTGAAGAAGAACTCCTCAAAGCAGAAGCTGATGCTGCAGCAGAAGAAGCTGAAGCAAACAAACTTGCTGCTAAGCTTGAAAAGAAGAGTTTCTTAAGCTTCCTTGGTCTCTCTCAGAAGAAGAGCGTTGAAGTAGAAGAAAGCGCTGAAGAAGAAAGCGCTGAAGAAGAAGCAGAAGAAGAAACTGCTGAAGAATCTGAAGAAGAATAATTTTCTCTTAAACAACAAAAAATCGGATAAGAAATTTATCCGATTTTTTCTTTTTATCCGTTAAAAACGCTAAAAAGGGGCAAAAATATAGATATATGTATTAAAATTCAAAAAATTAGTATTGAAATTTTGCAAAAAATAGGGTAAAATATATTGGATAAAAACACAAAGGTAAAAAAATGGAAACAGACGTAAAGCTTTTTATTGAAGAAATTGAAAGGAATCTCGGTGTAAAAATTACCGTTTACGACGAGAGGGGTGAATATATTTTTGGTGCTGTTCGTGGCAATGCGGCGAACACGGATTTTAAGATTTTGTATTCTGATACTTTAACCAATCAGTCACTTTTTAGGTTCCGTTATAGAGATAAAACATACATAGCTAGGCTTGACGGGGTTGGAAGTATTTATGGAAATTACGCATATCTTATCAGTGAACTTGCAGAGAATGCTTCGTATAAAACGCAGATTACCAGCAAAGAAGATTTCTATCGTTCACTGCTCACGGGCGACGTTAGTACTTATCAGATAGATAAGTATTCAAGAAAGTACGGTCTTTTAGGTAATTCTTCTGCCTGTGCAATGTTAGTTGTATGCGACGCTTCTAGGGCAGAGGAGGTTAAGAGCATTGTCGACGCTTACGCTTCCGACGGAACGGATTTTTCAGTAATACTTGATGATAATCAGGTTGGCTTTGTTAAATTTTTTGGCGATGAAGATACAGAATATCGCTCATACAACGAATATGCAGAATTTTTATATCAATCGATTTATGAAGAAACGGGTATGCGCGTTTATATTACCCTAGGTGCAGCCGTCTCTGCCATAGGGCATATTCATTCCTCTTTTTCGCAGGCTCTTGCCGCTTACAGAATGAAAGATTCTGTTAATTTAAGTGGAAACGTACACTCGTTTAAGGAGTATGTGTTTACTAAAATTATAGAGGATTTGCCAAAGCCGAGAAGAAACGAATATTTAGACCTTCTTTTGGACTCTGACGCAGAGGAGATTTTTACCGACAAGGAGATGATTCAAACGGCAGAGGTGTTCTTAGAAAACAACTTAAACGTTTCGGAAACGTCGAGAAAACTCTTCTTGCACAGAAATACGCTCACCTACAGACTAGATAAGATTGAACGCCAAACGGGGCTTGATATAAGAAAATTCTCTGATGCCGTTACGTTTAGGTTGATAACAGTGCTATTTAAGCAGGGTAAGAAATAATGAAAGAAAACAAGAAAGAAAAAAAACTCTTAAAAATAATAATAATTGTTTTATCGCTCGTAATATGCTTTACGGGCGGATTTTTTACGCACTATTTAGTGCAGCCAAAAACAATTAAAAAGTTAAGCAATATTTTATCCGTTATAGAAAATACTGCAAAGGATCCTAACGGCAACGATTCCGATTTTAATTCCGATGACGTTGCAAAACAGTTTGTGCGTGCCGTTTTATCTAACGACGATTATGCACAGTATTTTACAGATGAGGAATATTCAGAAAATAAAACGGAGGGAGCAGGCAACTATTCTGGGATAGGCGTTTCACTCTATGCTGATTATCCCGTTATATATTATGTATATGGCAACTCTCCAGCAGAGAAAGTAGGACTAAAGAAGGGTGACCAAATACTAAAAGCTAGAAAGGGCGATGAGGAATTTAACGTAACCGCTACTACCGATGAGTTTGTTGCCTTTATGAAATCTGTCAGCGAAAACAGCGAAGTGGAACTCTTGGTAAAAAGAGAGGGGGAATTTTTAGAGCAAAGCTTTACGCTCGTTAAGAGAAAATACGTTTGCTCTTACGTATATTATTATGATAGTGATACTGCCCTAAGGTTTGTTTCGGAGGGCGAAAATATTCCTCAAAAAACCCTTTTCCCAGCGGAGAAAAACGAGAAACTTCCATCTGATACGGCACACGTAATTTTCAGGTCGTTCGAGGGAGATTCTGCAAAACAGCTAGAAGAGGCTTTAAGCTACTTTTATTCGACGGGCAGAACAAAGCTTATCCTTGACCTAAGGGGGAACGGTGGTGGATATATGGACTGCTTGCAAAGGGTTGCCTCCAACTTTATAAATAACGGTGGACAAAAGAAAAACCTCGTGACGGAGGTTGAAGAAAGGGGTGGAAGCTCTTCCTATTACACGTTAGGGAACAAGTTTAATTCGCAGCTTGAAAATGTCGTTGTGCTTGCAGACGGAGGCACTGCTTCAGCCTCGGAATGCTTGATAGGGGCAATGCTCTGCTATGGAGACGCTAACTTTTCTAGCGACAACTTGCTGATTGAATATAATTCGCAAAGGGGTAATTACAGTACCTACGGCAAGGGAATAATGCAAACCACCTATAGGCTTTTATCGGGTGGTGCGCTAAAGCTCACCACGGCAAGAATATATTGGCCGGACAGGGAAACGTGTATTCACGGCACGGGTGTCGTGCAGGATAAGGTGGATAATCAAATCAATTCTACAAACGCCATCTCAAGGGCGATAGAAATTCTGTCTAAATAGGACAGGAAAAGTATGCGTTTAAGGTGGAAACTATTTCACTGTCAGCAAAATTTTTAATGGGTTCAACGCCTCCGAAAGTACAATCTTCGGGGGCGCTTTTGTTTTGGTTTTTTCTTTCAAAGAAGGTGCGTAAAAGTGGCGCAAAATCCTGTGGCTTAGCGTTTTTTAGTGCGCTTATAAGGTCAAAGTCGTTTGCTTCTAAAAGGTCGTATAACGGCTTGAATTCACCATTTTTGTATTCTGTTAAAAAATAATTCAATAGAAATTGTAATATCATAAAATCACTTCCGTTAATATACTATATGTAGAAAGGCATTAAAAAGCCAAAATGTTTAGGAGTATTTTATGCAAGATTTTAATGATTTTATCAAAAACGGTGAAAAAAACAGGGCAGAAAAGCCTAGAGATGAACAAAGCATTATCGATATGGTAACTAAAATGGCAAAGCAGTTCGACGGCAAAAGCGAAAATGAATTAATCAGGGCCGTTTTTGACGAAGCGAAAAAGCGTAAAAAGGCAGGCACCCTTTCTAATTCGGAAATTGACGGGTTTTATTCAATGCTCTATCCTATGCTTGACGATAAGCAGAGGAAGATGCTCACCAAAATTGTTAACGAGTTAAAGCGAATTTAAGCTTTTAGAGATTTTTACGACTGCGTCGATAAGGCGAGAGATTTCGTGGGCACTGTTTTGTACGGCAACGCTTGCTCTAACGAGCCCTGTTTCGTCAGTTCTTAGGAATTTGTGCGTTAACGGGGCACAATGAAATCCCCCTCGAACAGCAATATCATAGTCACGGCTTAGCAGGTCTGCGATAGTGTTGCTGTCCATTCCATTTACGTTAAAAGAGACAATGCCTGCAGGGTTAGGGCGTGAATAGATTTTAACGTTCTCTATCTCGGAAAGCCTAGCGATAATTCTCTCCGTAGTTTTTTCCAGTTGTTCAGCAAAATGTGAAAGATGATTTGAAATGTAATCTGCGCCCTCTTTTAAGGCGGCGATTGCAGGTAGGTTAAGTGTGCCGGCTTCAAGCCTTTCGGGGTAGCTAGCTGGCATTTCCTTTGAAAAAGAATCAGTTCCCGTCCCCCCGAAAGTAATGGGTGAGATATCAATATTATCGTCAAAACATAATGCTCCACTCCCCATAATTCCGTACAATCCTTTGTGTCCAGCTAGTGCTAGCATAGAGATATTGTCATTTTTTATTGAAAGTGGAGCGTGCCCTGCGCCCTGCGCACCGTCAACCAAAAAAAGTAAATTGTGTTTTTTTGCGATTTCACCGATTTTTCTAATTGGCAAAACTTCTCCCGTTACGTTACTAACGGCTGAACAGACTATGAGGTAGGTATTGTCATCAATTTTTTCCTCGATAGCTTCTGCGAGGTCTTTCTGCATGGTGGGGCGTACTATTTCTAGCAAAATATCCCCTTTTTCTTCGAGAGAATATAACGGCCTTAAAACGGAATTGTGCTCAAATACCGTTGTGATAACCTTTTTGCCTTTTTTTAATGTGCCAAATATAGCCGTATTTATGGCTTCGGTACAGTTTTTGGTGAACACTACTCTGTCCTCCGAACAACAAAAAAGACCTGCTAGTTTTTTTCGGCAAGAATATACTATTTTTGCACCGGTAACTGCTAAACGATGCCCACTTCTTCCAGGGTTTGCAGAAAGATATTTTATTACCGTTTCTGCAATATCCGAGACTGCCCTTGGTTTAAATCCACCCGTAGCCGCGTTATCTAAATAAATCATAAAATCTCCTGTTTAACAAAAATATCGGTTGGTTAATAATATATTGTATAGGGCGAAGTGCCCTTTTATGCAAAGGAGAAATTTTTTATGGAGTATATAGTGGTGGCTTTCAGGTCGCGTGCACACACGGTTAAATTTCATTCTTTTTTAGAGCAAAACGGTATTCGTTCGGAAATTATAAATACGCCGAAGGAGGCAGGTGTAGGATGTGGGCTATCCGTTAAAATTCTGCCTGCTTTGCTCTCCGTGGCAAAAAGAGGGGTTCGAATAATGAATTTGCCTTCTTTTGCCGGGTTTTTCAAGGTGAAAAACACCTATGGGAAGATATTGGTGAGAAGTATTTAGGTAAAATGCTTGTAAAATTTGCCTGGCTTGTGTTAAGATAAATAGGGTAAGCTTATGAATAAAGATACTGCTAAAAAAATTGTCTTAACACTAGCCGAAAGGTTTACGGACAAGCCGGCGTTAAATTTTTCCACCCCGTATGAACTTTTAATTGCAGTGATACTTTCTGCACAATGTACCGACGAGAGGGTGAATAAAATTACGGCAGAACTTTTTAAGGAATATTCTACGCCTCAAAAGATGATAACCTTGTCTCAAGAGGAACTAGAGAGGTTCATTTTTTCTTGTGGGCTCTATAAGAGCAAGGCAAAGCATATTCTTGAAGCAAGCAGAGACATAATTGATAAGTTTGGCGGCGTGGTGCCGAAAACTAAAGAGGAATTAATAACTCTTGCAGGTGTGGGCAGAAAAACTGCTAACGTAGTGTATAGCGTTGCTTTCAAAGGGAATGCAATTGCCGTGGATACGCACGTTTTCAGGGTGAGTAACAGAATAGGTTTAGCAAATGCAAATGACGTTGTTAAAACGGAAAAGTCATTGATGAAGATATTAGACGAGGGCGATTGGTCAAGGGCGCACCATTACCTCATATATCTTGGCAGAAGTTTTTGTAAAGCGCAAAAACCCGATTGCGATAATTGCCCCATAAATTCCTATTGTGAAAAAAAGATTAAAAGGTGAAATATGTTTGTTGACAGAGCAATAGTAACTATAAAGGCAGGGGACGGTGGAAGTGGAATTACTTCCTTTGTTCACTATAAAGGAAAGGTCAGTGGTGGTCCCGATGGGGGCGACGGTGGAAAGGGTGGAGATATAATCTTCGTTGCAGATAAGCACCTTTCAAGCCTTGTTGATTACTACTATAAAACTAAATACGTTGCAGAAAACGGAAACCCTGGTGGCTCCAATAAATGTTTTGGCAGGGCAGGGGCAGATTTAGTGCTGAGAGTTCCTCTAGGAACTGTCATTAAAGACAGACAGACGGGAGGAATTATTGCCGATATGTTTACCGACGGGCAAAGCAAAGTAGTTTTAAAAGGTGGCGATGGAGGAAAGGGCAACGCTAAGTTTGCTAACTCACGCCGTCACGCGCCACACTTTTCGCAGACGGGCGAAAAGACTGAAACTAAGCAGGTTGTTTTGGAGCTTAAAACTATTGCAGACGTGGGGCTAGTTGGCTTTCCTAACGTTGGTAAATCAACCTTGCTTAGTAAAATTACAAAAGCAAGACCAAAGATTGCAAATTATCATTTTACCACGCTTTCTCCAAACCTTGGTGTTTCCGAATATTACGACAAGCAGTTTTTAGTTGCCGATATTCCAGGACTTATCGAGGGGGCTAGCGAGGGCTTGGGACTTGGCATTGAGTTCTTAAGGCATATTGAGAGAACGAGAATGCTCGTTCACGTGGTGGATATTTCGGGCTCGGAGGAGAGAAACCCTGTTGACGATTACAAGAAAATTAATTTAGAACTCAAAGGCTATAGCAAGGAATTATCTAAACTTCCACAAATAATAGCATTAAACAAGTGCGATTATTACGGGGTGGAGGAAAAGATTAAAGAGTTTAAGAGCAAGGTTAGGGGCAAAAAAATCCTTTGTATCTCTGCACAGACAGGGGGAGGGCTTGACGAGCTTAAAAAGGTTATCATAGAGACGTTAGAAAAGCTTCCTGCTCTCGCTCCGATGGAGTTTGAAGAGTTTAATTACGTTAAACCGGATAGGCTTGAATATGAAATTCTTCGCGAAGGAGAAACTTTCTTCGTCGTTGGAACGCTTGTTGACGTGCTAAAGAGGAACGTAGTTATGGACGATATGAATTCACTTGCATATCTCCACAAGGTGTTAAAGGATAGAGGAATAATTAACGAGCTCAAAAAAATGGGCGCAAACGAAAAATCCACCATTAATATTGGTGGAGAGGAATTTGAACTGATAGATTAAGGAGAAAATTATGTTGACTTCAAAGCAGAGAAGTACGCTAAGGGGCTTAGCTCAAAAAATAGAGCCCGTAACCCAGGTGGGCAAATCGGGCATAACGGAAAGCTTTATAGAAAGCCTAGATAAAACTATTGAAAAAAGGGAATTGATTAAAGTTACCGTTTTAGAAAATAGTGGGCTTGACCCAAGGGAAGCAGGTGAGGAAATTGCACAGCTTCTTTTTGCAGAGTTCGTTTGTGCAACGGGCAGAAAGCTAGTATTCTACCGTCGTAGTCTTTCAGATAAGGTTGAACATATAGAGTTTTAATAGACTTTATCCTCTTCAGTTTTGCCAAACAGCTTAACGGTTATGGCAAAGATTAAAAAGAGTGTACCGACAATTACGTAGTAGAGCTTAATTGGAACGATGAAAGAATAGAGCAAGAAAATTATTCCGAACAAGAAATAATTTCTTGCTCGTTTTTTATTAAAAAGTAAAGAAAAATCCCACTTTTTCTCTTTTTCCTTATAAAAGCGCACGTCGTTTTCAGGAAAAATCCCTGCACGTTTGAAAAGCATATAAACGTCGTTTCCATTAAAAAGGCGAATTTTGCCACTAAAATTATCGGCAAAAGCTTTTATCTCAGGGGGGAAGCTTGAGGAGAATATTATGCCTATTTCACCATCTGCAAGTAGGTTGTAAAACTTTATAAATTCAGATTTTTTTACCGAGTCAAAATCAAAACGCAAGAAAATTACTGCACCGTACTCTGGGAGATAAAGTCTGCCGTTTTTACTTGTGGTGTGCACCTTAATTTTAGCAAACACACGCTCAAACAAGGAAAGCTGGCTTGCTTTTCTCATAAAAGCTAGGCGAAGAAGAGTTTCTTTCATTTGCCCCTCCTCTTTCTTTTTCATAAGATTTTTGCCACTTTTCTTTTTGAAGAGCTTAAAAAACACCAATCCTAAAATTAGAGAAAAAGTTGTAGTAAAAATTACCGAAAGAATGTTTGGTAGGAAAAAAGAGAAAAGAAAATTCAATATGATAAAGGTGATAATCGTACAAAAAATAGTATCGGAGACAATAGGAATATAATTTTTCATAGGCAAAGAGATTATCGACAAAAGAGAAGCATTTTATTCGTGTGCGTGGCAAAGAAAAGCCTTGATTTTATATAAAAAATGTGCAATAATATTTATATGAAAAAAATTGCCCTTTTCGGTGGGACGTTTAACCCCGTTCACTTAGAACATAAAAAGCTTGTTGAATCTGCTATAAGAGAGTTAGGGTTAGATAAAATAATAATTGTACCTACCAATATTCCACCCCATAAAGTAACTGACCTTGCAAGTGGCGAGGACAGAATAAAGATGCTTAAGCTCTGCTTTTCACAAGAGGAAAAGGTTGAGGTTAGTGATTTTGAAATTAAAAAGGGTGGAACAAGCTTTTCATATATTACAGTGGAGCACTTTAAGAGTCTTTATAAAGATGACGAGCTTTTCTTCCTTGTGGGTGGCGATATGCTCAAAGACTTTAAGTCGTGGAGATTTCCAGAAAGGATTTTAGCCTGTAGCACCCTTGCAGTGTTTACGAGAGAGGGGTTTTCCTTTTCGAGAAAAGAAGAGGAGGAATATTTTTATAAAGTATTTAAAAAATCCTTCGTGCTTCTGAAACACAAAGGGGAAAACCTATCTTCAACAAGAATAAGAATTTACTCTGCTTTAGACCTTCCTCTAAATAGGCTAGTAGATGAGAAGGTGGAGGAATACATAAAGCAAAATCAATTGTATCAGGGTGGAAGAGTGTTTGAGTTTGTTAAGAAAACACTTCCTGAAAAACGGCTTATTCACACGGCTGAAGTTACCGTTACTGCACTAAAAAAGGTGAAAGAACTAGGGTTAGATAAAGATAAGGTTGTCTTAGCATGTATTTTGCACGATTGCGCAAAATATATAGACTATCGCTCAGTTAAAGGGTTTAAATTGCCGGAGGGCGTGCCAGCCCCCGTCGTTCACGCCTTTTTAGGGGCTTTCGTTGCCGAAAAAATGCTAAAGATTTCCGATGAAGAGGTTATAGACGCAATACGCTATCACACCTCGGGAAAGGCTAATATGTCCACCCTAGGCAAACTATTATTCGTCTCCGACATGGTGGAAAAAAACCGTTCCTACGAGGGGGTGGAACGGCTTCGTGAAATTTATGAGAGAGATTTTGAGGAAAGCTTTAGAGAATGCCTTAAAGAAGAAATGGTGCACTTAACCAATAAAAAAGAGTATATTTATTCGGAAACGGTTCGCGCGTACGATTACTATATAAATAAAAATAATTAAAAGGGGTATAATATGGATTCAAAAGAGTTCAGCATTAAAATTTGTGAAATTTTAAGCGACAAAAAGGGACAAGACATTATCAGAATGGATATCACGGATAAGTCCTCCGTAGCAGATTATTTTATCGTTGCAAGTGGCAGGTCGTCAACTCATACTCGCTCCTTGATAGAGTATGTTGAAGAGGAAATGGATAAGCTTGGTATTATGCCCGTTCGACGTGAAGGCGTTAAGGAGGGCAGATGGGCCGTTCTTGACTATGGCGACGTTATCGTTCATATTTTCAACGATGAAACCAGACTCTTCTATCACCTTGAAAAGCTTTGGGGAGACGAGGGAAATATCGAAAGGTTTGAATAGAATCAAGAGCTTTTTCTAAAATAAATACGGTCGATATCTTCTGTGTTTATTGCTATGCTTTTAACTTGTTCGTATTTACTTTTTTTAAGCGTCGGTTTTTTTGGGGCAGGTTGTACGCTTTTTTGTGGGGATAGCTTTTCTTGTATGCTTTCTTTAATAAAGAGAACAACACTTTTTGTGCCCACCACTACAACGGCACAAATTAGAAAAGCTAAAACCAAAAAAATGGGACCTGACACATAAGAGGGAATATGCATATTAACCTCCTTTTTAACGAGGTTAACATATTTTTTTGTGGGTATAATACAAGTATTTGTTGATAAATGAAATTTTTTATCAAACGGAGGATTGATTATGGCTTTATTCAAATTCTTAAAAAAGAAGGGTGCAAACGCTTTAGTTGAGTGGAAAGCGCAGGAAGGAAAAACAGAGGCAAACAAAAAAGATGTTGAAGCAAATCCCATTGCCGTTGTAGGCGAGGGGGAAAAGAAATCGGGCAAAAAAGGAAATGGCGAGCAAGCTAGTGCCTATCACGAGGACGAATTTTTGGACCTTGCAAATCTTTTAGGCAAGACGGTTAAGGAAGTCAAGGACGAATGCCTTTTAGAAGAGGTTAGAAAAATTATGTCTGCAACTGGCAGGGTGCTCGTTAGATATGCTCCTGAAAAGGGAGAGCTCGTTAATCTTATGTACAACTGCAAAACGCTTAAAATCAGCGAAATACTGCTCTCTCCAGTCTACGTTCAAGAGGTTAAGAAGATTGCAAAAAAGGAAGATTTTGCACTATCTAAAATTAGTGCTATAGTTGACTTTCCGTTTGGTGAGGGAACATTTTCAAGAAAGGTGCAAGAGGTAAGGTCGCTAAAGGCTTTAGGCGTGGGCAAGATACTTGTAATGATGCCTACCTTGATGACAGCTCCCGATAAGCTTAGACTTTTGAAAAAACAGGCGCTAAAGTTAGCTAGAATTTATAAAGGGAACGTTGGCATTGCCTTTGTGGCTTCAGATACTGTGGAAGAAGAGCTAAAGTCCACGTTAAAGGCGATAGAAAAACTTCCACTTTCTTTCATCACGCTGGTGTTTGGCGAGGCAAGTGTTGAGCAAGTTATCGAAGCTGCTAAGCTACTTGTTAAGTATAAAGGCAAAAAGTCTGTCGCCGTTATGGGCAATATAAACGGCGAAAAGGCTGTTGTTGAGCTTAAAAATATTGGGGTAGATAAAATATATTCTCCCTATGCTGACGCAGTTGGAAAGAGCCTAGTGGAAAGATTTAAAGTGCAGGGCGTAAAACTTAAATAAAACGCTTTACAAATATACAAAAAAATATTAAAATATAATAAATTCTTTGGGGCGGGGTGGAATTCCCCATCGGCAGTAAAGTCTGCGAGCCTTTTATGGCAGATTCGGTGCAATTCCGAAACCGACGGTTATAGTCCGGATGGGAAAAGAAGTATATTTTTTCGTGCTTTTGTGCCCCTTTGATAAATTTTAAAAGGGGCTTAATTTATGAAAGATGTTTTCACAACAAAAAATATTGCAGGTATGGCGATTTTTACGGCTTTAGCATTTGTTTGCTACTGCATTGTTCCAGAAATCCCTATTTTTCCTGGCACGCCTGCAGATTTTTTAAAACTTGATTTTTCTAACGTATTTATAATGCTTGCGGGGTTTATGTATGGGCCAATTCCCGCCCTTATAATAACCATAGTTAAAGAAGCACTTCATCTTCCCTTTGGAACAACGATGGGTGTTGGGGAACTTGCAAACGTTATAATGACTGTGTCTTTCGTTATATTCCCATCAATTATATATAGAAGAAAAAAGGGCATAAAAACGGTTATTTTAGCACTTATCGTTGCATGCGTTTTGCAAATTGCCTTTTCACTTTTAGTAAATAGGTTTATAAACTTCCCATTTTTTATTTGGCTTTATAAAATGCCAATATCTGCATCTCAGTTTTTTGCTTCGCTTTGGTGGTACGTTTTACTATTTAACGTTATCAAAAGCGTAAGTATCAGCGTGGTTACACTTGTGGTTTACAAAAGGGTTAAATACCTATTTGAAATAATGAAAATTGAAAACAAAAAAGAATAAAAGTTATGGAAGTAATTTCAAAAAGCGAAAAACAAACTAGGGAGATTGCAAAAGAGTTTGCTTCTACCCTAAAAAAGGGTGACGTGGTTCGCCTAGACGGGGACCTTGGTGCAGGCAAAACGGCTTTTACTAAGGGCATATGCGAATATTTTAACCTCGACGGAGTAACTAGTCCAACCTATGCCTACCTAAATATTTACGGTGACTTTATTTATCATTACGATTTTTATAGGCTTTCTTGTGGCGAAGATGCCGAAAGACTTGGGCTAAGCGATTATTTTAACGGAGATAATATATGCATTCTAGAGTGGGCTGAAAACGTTGAGGATATTTTGCCGAGAGGCGTAAAAAAAGTAAACATACAAAAAATTTCCGAAAAGGAAAGAAGGATAACGTTTTGAACTATATCGCAATAGATACGAGCAGTAAAAATTTAATAATCGTCATCTGCAAGGACGGACAAAAGCATTGTTGTTTTGATAGGGAATGTGGAGTTAAGCATTCGGATAAAATCATGGTGGAGATTGAAAGATTAATAATCGAATCGGATTTCGACTTGAGAAAAGCAGATTTTATCGCTTGCGTTACGGGTGCAGGCTCCTTTACCGGTATAAGAATAGGCGTTGCTACCGTTAAAGCGTTATGCTTTGCAAATAATATTCCTTTTCTAGAAGTAACCTCCTTTGATACGCTTGCATATAATGAAAAAAGTGGCAAAACCTTAGCCGTGATAGACGCAGGTCACAACGGTTTTTATGCTTGTGGTTACGAGGATGGTAGCGTAATTTTACAGCCCTCGTATCTTATGAGAGAGGATATAATAGCGCTATCCAAAGAGTATAAGTTGGTTAGCGAAAGGGAAGTAGATGGACTCAAATTAAAAGTGGTAAACCCTCTCGATGGGCTTATTCTTGCAATAGAGAAAAAAAGTAACGAAACAGATTCAAACCTTGATAACTTAATTCCGTTGTACGTTAGAAAAAGTCAGGCAGAGGAGGGGCGAAAATGATTTTTCGCTCGCTCAATAGAGAGGATATTCCTTTCTTGATTTCCTCTAAGAGTCTTGGCTTTAACGACGCTTGGGATGAAGGGATGCTTGAGTCAGCCTTTGCTAGCCATAGATTTTTCGGCTTCGTTGCTGAACGTGATGGTAAGAAACTAGGATATATTACCTTAGACAAGGGAATGGACGATGCCGATATAGAGACGGTTTTCGTTATACCAGAGGCGAGACGCAATGGTGTTGCAAAGGAGCTTATTTTAAAAGCTTTAGATTCTATTAAAGAGCAAAAGATAGATAGAGTCTTGCTTGAGGTTAGGGATGGTAACGCTCCTGCTAGAAAGCTTTACGAAAGTTGTGGCTTTATCGAGATTAACAAGAGAAAAAAATATTATTCTGACGGTGAAAATGCCGTAATTTATCTTAAGGAGATATAATTATTTTCAATCTTGCAAATTGTTTTGCAGAAGATAAAAAGCAGTTAGTATTTTTTCACGGTTATCTTGCCGATAAGAGGAGCTTTGTTCATCAATTATCCTACTTTGAGCGAAGCTTTGAGGTTTTTGCCTTTGACTTTAAGGGTTTTGGTGAAAACAAGGGAATGGGAAAAGCCTATTCCTTAGACGATTATATTGACGACGTTAATGACTATTTTTATAAAAACGGCATAAAGAGACCTTCTTGCATAGCGCATTCCTTTGGTGGACGTGTGGCGATAAAGATTGCAAGCCGTGAGAAAGATTTTTTTGATAAGCTTGTTTTGACGGGGGCGGCGGGACTTAAGCCTAGACCTACCGTAAAAAAAACTCTAAAAAAAAGAGCGTTTAACCTACTTAAGTTGTTCGTTTGTAAGGAACGGCTAGAGGGATTTTATTCTAAAGATTACCTTATGCTCGACGACGTTATGAGAAAGAGCTTTATTAAGATTGTGACAGAGCATTTAGATTACTGCCTGCCACTAATTGAAAATCCGACGCTTATAATAAATGGAAAAAAAGATAGGGAAACTCCCCCTTATTTTGCAAGACGCTTAAACAAGGGTATAAAAAATAGTAAACTAATTTTCATAGAGAATGCAGGGCATTTTGCATTTATTGACAAACCTAATACTTTCAACATGGAGGTTGGAAAGTTTTTGCTTTCCTAAAAAAGATGGGCGCTTCAGAATTATTCAGTAGTCAAAATTTAATGATTTATTCGTTAATTGGCGTTGCTAACGCCGTAATACTCTATTTTTCCTCACTTAAGTTTTTGCTAGTGCTTCAACAAAGTGGATATCACGGAACGAGGTATTTTAAATGGATAAATTCCAATAAGAAATCATACCTAGCAAGGCTTATGCTACTCAGTTTACTAGCGTTGCTTTTCTTTTGTGTATTAAATATTTGCTTTTCCTCAGTTGTTCGTGTAGAGATAAGTGCGTTTATCGGTTTTGCTTCGTATATCCTTTTCGGTGTTTCCTATATAAATACCGAGAGTGCAGTTAACGCAAAGGTTCCATTGAAAAAAACAAGTAGACTAGTTAGGCTTTGTATCACCTATATGCTAGTTTTGGTGCTATTTTCTTTCGGTTTAATAGTGCTTGTCAATTATTTGGCTAATGTAATTAACGACGAGGTGGTGTCCCTTTTAAAATATGCGCCACTCTGTTTAACGCCACTTGTAACTTCTGTGCTACTTATAGTGGCTTACGCTATTAACGAGCCCTTTGAAGAAATTATAAGGCGAAGATACTATGCTATCACCACCAGAAAGCTTGATAGGCAAGACGTTATTAAAATTGCAGTTACAGGTAGTTATGGAAAAACTAGCGTAAAGGAAATATTAAAGGGTATCCTTTCCGTTAAATACAGGGTGCTAGCAACTCCGGCTTCTTTCAACACACCCTTAGGCATGAGCTGGGCGGTTAAAAATCTCGACAGCACGCACGATGTGTTTATTGCAGAAATGGGTGCTCGTGCAAAAGGGGATGTAAAAGAACTCGTTAAAATTGTTAAGCCTACCTACGGTGTGTTAACCGGCATAAACAACCAGCATCTTGAAACGTTTAAGACTATAGAAAACATAAAAGACACAAAGTTTGAGCTTTTTGAAGGACTTCCCGAAAGCGGAAAGGGTTTTTTCTCCTCTGAAAACGATGGGTCGTTAGAGCTTTTTGAAAGATTTAAGGGGAGAAAGGTGCTTGCAGGTGGCAATGGTGGCAACGGTCAACAAGTCTATGCGACCGACGTTGTCGTTACCAACAAGGGCACTTGGTTTACCTTAAACGTGGAGGGGGAGGAGCCCGTTAAATGTGTTACCGTTTTATTAGGAAAACACAGTATAGATAACGTTTGTCTTGCCGCTTCCGTTGCTTACGAGCTTGGGCTTTCGTTAAAGGAAATTGCTTACGGCGTTAATAGACTTCAGTCGGTTATGCACCGTCTTGAAATTATTCCCAACAACAAAAACATAGTTATTATCGATGATAGCTATAATGCAAACGAGGACGGAGTTAAAGCTTCAATGGAGGTTTTAGATACCTTTGAGGGCAGAAAAATTGTGCTCACCCCAGGACTTGTAGAGCTTGGCAAGAGGGAAAACCAAGCCAACTATGAGATGGGTAGGCTTCTAGCAAGCCACGCAGACCTAGTTATAGTGATAGGTAATCATAATGCAGAAATGCTTGTAAGTGGACTTATCGACGGGGGAATGGATAGGGAAAAGATTTCCTTCTTTAAATCCCTTAACAAAGGCAACGAGTATTTGAATACTATAATTACTGAGGGAGACGTTGTGCTTTTTGAAAACGACCTTCCCGACAATTACAGCTAAATTCAGTTATAAAAAAAGAAACACCAAAGCTAAAAAATAAGTGGAGGTGTTTTTTTTATGAAAAGCGTTGCAGTGTTTTTCGGTGGCGAATCAATCGAACACGACATATCTATTATTACCGGTGTTCTCACGTTAAATTCTATTGAAGAAAGGTATAATCCTGTGCCCATTTACGTTTCAAAGGAGGGGGAGTTTTATACTGGCAATGAGCTAAGAGACCCCGACGGTTATAAAAACCTGGATTTTAAGAAGCTAAAAAAAGTAACGCTGTTAATGGGACGTGATAGACTTTATGAAATTAGTGGAAAAAAGTTAAAGCCCCTATTTGAAATAGCCGTAGCCATAAACTGTATGCACGGAGAAAGGGGGGAGGATGGCACGATATCAGCGCTACTGAGCCTGTGTAAAATACCCCTAGTTTCACCGGGGATTGCAGGTTCTGCCGTGTGTATGAACAAAAGCTTAACAAAAATAATGCTAAAGGGCCTAGAAATTCCTTTTATTCCCTCGGTAACGGTTAGCGACGTAATTTCGGCAGTTTCTGCAGAAAAATTCGGTTATCCATTGATAGTTAAGCCTTGCACGGGTGGTTCAAGCATTGGCATTGGCAGGGCAAAGGATAGAAGGGAACTTGAGTTTGCCGTAAACGAGGCGCTTAACTTTAGCCATTCGGTGGTGATTGAGCCTCTTGTGACCAACTTTACGGAGATTAACTGCGCTTGTTTTAAGGATGGTGACGGAAACTTGGTTGTTTCTGAGTGCGAAAAACCAATCGGAAAAGATGAGGTTTTAACCTTTGCCGATAAATATGAGAGGGGGCTTAGGGAATTTCCAGCAAAGATTGGCGAGGAGCAGTCTACCTTAATTAAAAAAACCACGGCAAAAATTTACCGTGAGTTTGAGTTTAAGGGGGTTATAAGGATTGACTATTTTATTGCTGATAACGAGGTTTACGTTAACGAGATAAACACAGTTCCAGGCTCGCTTGCGTATTATCTCTTTTGCAAAAACACGCCGGAGTTTGGGAGAATGCTAACCGAGATGATTGAGTACGCTATGACTTCGTTTAATAGAAATTCTTCTGTTAAAAGGAGCTTTAATTCGGGAATCTTAACTACCTTGAGAGGCAAGGGCTCAAAGACTATTTAGATTAAAATAATAAAAACGGGTTTACTTAATAGCAAGTAACCCGTTAATTTTTTTAGAAAAGATTTTTTATAGCTAAAAACAAAATTATTACCACTGCAACGTAGTTGGAATATTTTCCAAGCGCTTTTCCAAGTGATTTGCCAAGTAATAGGGCAAGGGAAACAAGAACAAAGGTAACTGCCGCAATAATGATAACGGAAAAATAATAGGGGATAACGTATTTGTTTAGCGTTATGCCAACGACAAGCGCGTCAATACTGGTTGCAAACGCTTGCAAAACTACTATCAGGGTGCTGAACTTTTGTGGTGCCGTTTCCTCCCCTTTATCCTTTTCGCGTTTCTCCTTTATCATATCAATAATGATTTTAAAGCCGAGAACGAAAAAGATTGCAGAGGTTAAGTATTTAGCGTAATCGCCGATATATTCATAAAAAAGGGAGCCTATAAAATACCCGATTAACGGCATTAGCCCCTGAAATAAGGCAAAGAGGGTGGGCATTAAAAACGCTTGTTTTTTAGTTAGCTTTTCCCCTTGCTGAGTGCAGTTTGCAATAGTGATTGCGCAGGCATCCATTGAAAGGGCCACACCGATAAAAATAATATCTAAAATATCCATAATAAAACCGAACTTAAGTATATATAATTATATTGATTTTGTCAAACAAAATATGGTATACTATATAAAATAATCATGATAAAGATAACCGAGGAGTGGGATAAGATTTTAAGTGAGGAGTTTTCCTCCCCCACGTACAAAAACTTAAGAGAGTTTCTAAAGGGTGAATATTCTGCTAAAACCGTATACCCAGATATGTTTAATATCTTTAACAGTATGAAGTATACTTCTTTTGAAGATATTAAGGTGGTAATACTTGGGCAGGACCCTTATCACGAAAAGGGGCAAGCAATGGGACTTTCCTTTTCAGTGCCGGAGGGGGAGAAGATTCCACCCTCCCTAGTGAATATATATAAAGAAATTCAAAGCGAAACAGGGTGTGCGATGCCAAGTCACGGCAACCTAACCGGTTGGGCAAAACAAGGTGTGTTACTTCTTAACACCGTTTTAACGGTGGTGGAGCATAAGGCAAACTCTCACAAAGGGAAAGGTTGGGAAGAGTTTACTGACGGTGTTATTAAAAAAATCTCCGAGGGGAGAGAGGGTGTTGTTTTTCTTCTTTGGGGAGCAAACGCTAGAAGTAAAAAGGCTATTATAGATAGAGAAAAGCACCTAGTTTTAGAAACTGTGCACCCAAGTCCACTTTCTGCATATAACGGCTTTTTCGGGTGTAATCACTTTATATTGGCAAACGAATATTTAACTAAAAAGGGCAAAACGCCCATTGATTGGAGCAATTTATGAAATACGTAGTAATTTTAGGCGATGGAATGGCTGATTATCCTCAAGACTGTCTTAAGGGTAAAACGCCACTGGAAATTGCAAAAAAGGAAAATATAGATAACCTTTGTAAGATTTCGGAGATAGGGCTTTGTAGAACGGTGCCCGAGGGAATGAAGCCAGGGTCAGACGTTGCCAACCTTTCCGTTTTAGGGTACGACGTTAAAAGGTGTTACACCGGTAGGTCGCCCTTGGAAGCAGCGAGTATCGGCATTTCCTTGAAAGAAACCGACGTGACCTTAAGGGCAAACCTCGTAACCGTGTCGGATGAAGAAAATTATGAAGATAAAACTATGATAGATTATTCGGCAGGGGAAATCTCTACCGAAGAAGCTAGAGAATTAATAAACTACCTTGCAGAGCACATTAATACGGACTCTATCAAGCTTTATGCAGGCATAAGCTATCGTCACTGCCTCGTGGTGGATAACGGCAAAATCGCAGGAGACTTTACTCCTCCACACGATATTACCGGTAAAAAGGTTAGAGAATATTTGCCAAAGAGCGAGGTTGGGCTTTCGCGCTTAGAAATAATGAAAAAATCTTATAGTCTATTAAAGGAGCACCCAATTAACATAAAGAGAATTAAAGAGGGTAAAAATCCAGCGAACTCTATATGGTTTTGGGGTGAGGGAACTAAGCCCTCTCTCGAAAATTACGAGGAGAAGTTTGGTGTTAAAGGTACAATGATTTCAGCTGTTGATTTGCTTAAGGGTATAGGCAAACTTTCAGGAATGAGGGTTATAGAGGTTGAGGGTGCAACAGGCAATTATGACACAAACTTTAAAGGCAAGGCAGAAGCATGTCTTAACGCCTTAAAAGAGGGTGCAGATTACTGCTATATTCATATGGAAGCGCCTGATGAGTGTGGGCACCATGGCGATGCCGAAAAAAAGATTTTCTCTATTGAGCAAATAGATAAAGAAGTTGTAGGCTATATCAAAGAAGAGCTAGATAAACTTGGCGAAGATTATTGTATGTTGATTATGCCAGACCACCCCACTCCGTTAAATACAATGACCCACGCTATTGACCCCGTTCCTTATGTTCTTTATAGAAGCAACGAGGTTAAAGAGGGTGCACCCTCTTATACGGAAGAATATGCTAAAAGCTCTGGCATTTTCGTTGAAAGTGGCGAAAAACTTATGGAGAAATTCTTAAACAAATAGAATATTATAGTAAAGAAAGCAAGCGAAAAATCGTTTGTTTTTTTTATTTCTAACGGGTGTTATCGACAAAAATTTTTGAAAGCTTAACTGTTTTCTACATAAAGTTTAATTTTTTAAGGGTATACCTTTTGATTTTTCCTCATATAGTTTACTGATAAAGTTAAAGGAGAAAAACTATGAACGAAAAATTACAGTATGCTTCAATGTTGGAAATTCCAGAAAGCTCTTGCAACGTAACCGTTAAGCCGATAAAAAAGAAAAGAGTTAAAAGAAAGGTCGTTACGCCCGAACAAGTTAAGCAAGAGTTAATGGACAAAGTCAATGCAGAAGCTAACAGTGCGCCTGTGGAAGAGCAAAAAAGCACAAGTGTAGAAAGTGTATCTTTCCCCTCAACGGAAAAGCTTGAAGAAAAGGAACAAAAGGCAACTGCGACCGTTAACAAAAAGGAAAAAAAGACCTTTAAGTTTTCGGTAATATCCCTTCAGCTTGCAGTGGTTGTGCTATTAATTGGTGTGATTGCGCTAACTAACGTGCTTAACGACAACAGTGGAATCAATGTGTTTATGAGAAGTTTATTCTCTCCCACCACCCCGGTAGCTGTTGACGATAGAGAGTTTAACGCTTTTACGCCGGTAATTGCGTTTGACGAAGGTGTAACGCTTTCAGAAAGTGGCGTTCTAACCGTATCTGGAGAGGGTAGTGTATATTCGCCTTGCGATGGAGTGGTTTCATCGGTTGTAGCCAGCGAAGACGGAAGCTACACCGTGGAGATTGCACACAGCGAAAACTTCTCCACCTTAATTAGTGGACTAACCTACGTGTATATGATGCAGGGTGAAAAGGTTTACGCAAATATTCCCGTGGGATATATGAGCGAGTTTGAAGCAAGTCTATGCTTTTTAGGCGCAAACGGAGCAGTTATAACAGGTTACGAAATAATTGACGGCGCCGTTGTATGGGCAGTATAAAATTAAAAATCCATCCGTTATTTTTCCTGTTCGGGCTATACTATGCTCTAACGGGAAAAATAATAGTGTTTATCGTGTGCACGGTAACTGCCGTGGCACACGAGCTTGGGCATTCGATAGTTGCAGGCGAGAAAGGGTATAAGCTGAATAAAATCACGCTTATGCCCTTTGGGGCTATTGTTAAGGGCGATTTATCAGATTTGGACTTTAAGGACGAAATCTCTATTGCGCTTGCAGGTCCCTTCACAAACCTATTAATAGCCCTCTTTTTCGTTGCCTTTTGGTGGGTGTTTCCGGAAAGCTACGCCTACACAGACGTTGCTGTAGAATCATGTCTTTCAATGGCGCTAATAAACTGTATTCCCGCATACCCTCTAGATGGTGGCAGGGTTTTCTCGGCTTTTCTTTCGCTAAAATTTGGCAGAAAAAGGGCAGTAGAAGTGTGTAAGATACTTGGAGTGGTTTTTGCACTGCTTATCTTTTCTTTGTTTGTTATCTCACTCTTTCGCACGGTTAATTTTTCCGTACTATTCTTTGCTCTCTTTATATTCTTTGGTGCATTGAGTCGTGAAAAGGAAACGGGATACGTTAGAATATACACTGGCATTAGCGAAAAAAAGCTAAAGCAAGGGGTTATAGTAAAAAAGATTGCCGTGGAAAAGGGAATGACCGTTAAAAGACTTTTAGCCCTGCTTGACGCAGACGCTATTAACGAGGTAGAGGTTTACGACGGGCTTACTCCAATTTTCACACTTTCCCAAGAGAAAATAAAAAAAATTATTGAAAAGGGCGAACTTGCTTCTTCCCTAGATAAATACGTAGGGATGTAAATTTACTATATATGGTGGCAAAATGCCCCAAAAAATACTAAATAACGAGTGGCACTTTTAAACTTTTTAAAATTCGTGAAAAATAATAAAAAAAGGGTAAAAAAACTTGACATACATTGCATTATTTGATAAAATACTTTAGCACTTCGAGTACGGGGTGTTAATTTTTTCATGTTCGGAAGGTGCTATTATGGCTGCAAAGGGCAACAGAAATAAAATAACTTTAACTTGCACAGAATGCAAACAGAGAAACTACGATACGTTCAAAAACAAAAAGAACGATACCGAAAGACTTGAAATGAAAAAGTATTGCAAATTCTGCAAGAAGCATACCGCTCATAAGGAAGCAAAATAATTTCATTGTTTCCTTATTTTCCCTATGGGATTTTTAGAGGTTTAAGTTATGGCAAAAAAACAGAATGCTGCGCTTGGTAATTTCGCTGAAAACAGTGAAAACGCTAAACAGCAAGCAAAAGTAAAAAAAGTTAAGAAAAAAAGCGATAAGCCTGGATTCTTCAAGAGAATGGGAACAAAGATTAAAGACGTGTTCTCCGAACTCAAGAAGGTGTCTTGGCCTACTTTTGGCAAGGTTGTAAAACAAACCTGTGTCGTACTTATTGTCGTTTTACTTTTCCTTATCGTAATCACGGCATTCGACACTGGTCTAACCAAACTCGTACAATTTATTAAATAGTAATTTCGGGGGCTAAAAATGTCGGTAGAACAGGCTAAGTGGTACGTTATTCACACATACTCCGGTTACGAAGCAATGGTGAAGGACAGTTTGGAAAAGCTTATTGAAAATAACAATTTGCAAGAGAATATCTTTGAGATTCAGATTCCTACTGAGGAAACCTTAGAAGAAAAGGCAAACGGTAAGAAAAAAATCGTTGAAAGAAGAAAATTCCCTTGCTACGTTTTCTTGAAGATGATTTATTCAAACGATATTTGGTATTTGGTTACCAACACTCGTGGAGTAACGGGTTTCGTAGGTCCTCAAGGCAGACCTCTTCCTTTAACTCAGGAAGAAGTTGAAAGAAACGGACTTGAAACCTATAAGGGCGAAGTTGATTTCGCCGTTGGCGACACCGTTACCATTCTAAACGGACCTTTAGAGGGATTTGCTGGTAAGGTTCTCGCCATTAACGAGCAAACCCAAAAGGCTAAGGTTAATGTAGAAATGTTCGGTAGAAGTACCGACGTTGAGGTGGAATTCGTTAAAATCAAGAAAATTGGTAATTCGGTTGAAGAAACCGACGCACAATAATCATTATTATATAATTTAGATACGCACGGCACTTTTGCCGATTGTATAAATAGTGGGAGTTGCGTTAAATTTTTACACTGGCGCGACGGTATTACCACTCATGGAGGAAATTTATTATGGCTAAGAAAGTTACAGCAATCGTAAAACTTCAATTGCCCGCAGGCAAGGCAACCCCCGGTCCACCCGTTGGTTCAACCTTAGGTCCACACGGAATCAATATTCCCGGATTTACCAAGGAATTCAATGCTAAAACTCAGGATCAGGCAGGTCTTATCATTCCGGTTGTTATGACCATTTATCAGGACCGTTCTTTTACTTTCGTGTTAAAAACCCCACCAGCACCTGTTCTTATTAAGAAAGCTTGTGGTATTGAAAGTGCGAGCGCAGCTCCTAACAAGACCAAGGTTGCAAAGATTACCAAGGCTCAGGTAGAAGAAATTGCAAAATTAAAGATGCCCGACCTTAACGCAAATACTTTAGAAAGTGCTATGAGCATGATTGCTGGTACTGCTAGAAGTATGGGTGTAGAAGTAGTAGATTAGTATAGAAGTGGGAGGGGGAAACCCCGTACGTACCACAGGAGGTAAAAAATGAAACACGGTAAAAAATATATTGACAGTGCAAAAGCTATCGAAAGCAACAAGCTTTATGAGATTGACGAAGCAGTAAAGACTGTTCTTGAAACTGCAAAAGCAAAGTTTGACGAAACTATTGAACTTCACGTTCGTTTAGGCGTTGACCCTAAACAGGCTGACCAGCAGGTTAGAGGCGTGATCGTTCTTCCCAACGGAACTGGTAAAAACGTTAAAGTTTTAGTTCTTGCTAAGGGCGAAAAGGCTGACCAAGCTAAAGAAGCTGGTGCAGACTTCGTTGGCGCAGAAGAAATGATTCAAAAGATTCAAACGGAAAACTGGTTTGATTACGACGTAATTATCACCACCCCCGATATGATGGGCTTGGTTGGTCGTATTGGTAAGATTTTAGGACCTAAGGGCTTAATGCCTAACCCCAAATCTGGTACCGTTACTATGGACGTTGCTAAGGCAATTAAGGACACTAAAGCTGGTAAGGTTGAGTACAGACTTGACAAAACAGCTATCATTCACTGCCCCATCGGTAAGAAAAGCTTCGGTGCAGAAAAGATTAAAGAAAACTACGAAGCACTTATGGAAGCAATCGTTAAGGCAAAACCTGCTGCAGCAAAGGGAACCTACATTAAGAGTGTTTCTCTTGCAAGCACCATGGGTCCTGGCGTTAAAATTAACGCTAAAATTTAGTTGACAATACCATTCTATGGTGGTATAATCAATACGTTGAAAATTTAATAGCCCAAGACAGTAGGTGTTAATTTACCACAAGGTAAAACCAACCGAGGCGAAATATTAAAGGCTAAAGTATAGTTATGCCCTTGTATTCCGTTCGGTGTGCAAGGGCGTTTTTATTCTTAAAAAGGAGGTAGCAAAATGTCGGCAAATCAAGAGGCAAAAAAATTAGTTGTTGAAGAAATTAAACAAAAGATTCAAGATTCTAAGTCGGTTGTATTGGTTAAGTTCACTGGTTTAACCGTTGCAGAGGACACCGAGCTCAGAAGAGAATTTAGAAAGAACAATGTCGAGTACAAGGTATTAAAGAACACTTTAGTTAGACGTGCATTTAACGACCTTGGCGTTAACGATTTCGATGAAGACCTTAACGGCCCCACTTCAGTAGCATTCGGTGCAGATGAAACTGGTGCAGCAAAGGTTGTTATGGAAGCTGTTAAAAAATACGACAAAAAGGTTAGTGTTAAGAGCGCATACGTAGATGGAGGCAAGGTTGCAGAAGCAGGTGTTAAAGAACTTGCAAATATGCCCAGCAAAGAGCAGCTCGTTGCAAAAATGCTCGGCTCTTTACAAGCACCCATTGCAAATTTTGTTGGTGTACTTTCGGCTATGCCGAGAAGCCTTGTTATTGCGCTTAACGCAATAGCAGAAAAGAAAGCGTAAGCTTAAAAATTAAAAAACAAAAAATAAAAAAATTAAAATTAAAAAAGGAATATTGGAGGATAGAAAAATGGCAGATATTCAGAAGATGATTGAAGAAGTTAAAGGTATGACGGTTTTAGAACTCAACGAGCTCGTTAAGGCTTTAGAAGAAGAATTTGGCGTAAGCGCTGCTGCTCCCGTAGCTGTTGCTGCTGCTCCCGCTGCAGCTGAAGCTGCTCCTGCTGCAGAAGAAAAGACCGAATTCAAGGTAGTTCTTAAAGAAGTTGGCGGCAACAAGATTGGCGTTATCAAAGTTATTAAGGACGTAACCGGTTTAGGTCTTGTTGAATCTAAGGCTCTTGCTGAAAACGGTAAAGTAATCAAAGAAAATGCTACCAAAGAAGAAGCTGACGCTATGATTGCTAAGTTCAAAGAAGCTGGCGCTACCGTTGTTGCTGAGTAATTTTTCAGAAAAACAAAAAGAAAAAAGCTCGAATATTCGAGCTTTTTTTTAATGCCAAGAAAAGGAATATCCCATACTTTCTTAGTATGGAGTATTCTTTTTATAATATTTGCATCTCAATCTCGTCTTCTTTGGTTTCTTCTGTTTCTTTGTACGTGTTATGTACTTTTTTAAGCCACGTGTGAGCATCACTTAAGTTAGTTTCTATAAACAAGTCAACGACAATCATTCTGAAGAGTATCATTAAAGCGCCATAAACAATATTAAAGTTGAAAATTACCTCAAAGTTTGATTCCTTTCCTAATATTGCAAGAGACAATAGACTGTCTATGTTTTCAATAAGTACGGGATATATTAACATTAGTCCACCTATAACTAGTGCAACCTCTATTAATCTCACTAAAATTTTAACAAAGATAGCTCCCACATCCTTTTTGTAGCGTATACACTCGGTTAATTGTTCATCAATTAGTTCAAATATGCTTTCGGAAAGGAATAGGAAAGGGGGGAAAACTTCACCACTCTCATCCTCGGGGTAATTTCCATAATAAACTCTATAATCAAACCCAACTTCCCTAATTTTTGCTTCAACTAAACCGGAGTAAAAAAGAGTCTTAAATTTATCGAAAACGCAAGGGAGGGTAAAGCAAATAAAAGAAACTATTATAAGAGTGTGAATGCTGTTTCGAATTTCCTCGGCGTTTGTAAGAAGCTTAAATACTTCTTCGGCACTCTTATTTTTATAAGACACAAAGTCAACAATCTTAAAAATCGCAACACCCAGTAATATTATACCGATAATAATTGAGATTGCAGTTAGCCACTTAAAAACAGAGTTGCATTTATGTATGTAAGCTGCAACTTTTTTTGCTTTTTCTTGTTCTTCTTCAAAGGCTATTTCTTGCTTTGTTTGCTCTTTTTTCTTGCTTTTCTTCTTCTGCTCAAATTGGTGTCCACAACCAGTGCAGGTTTTTGAGTCCCTAGAAAGAATCTTGCCACATTCTTCACATTTCTTAAATTGAAAACCACATTGTATGCAGCTTTTTGCAGAGTCACTTATAGGTTTTCCACATTCAGGACAGTTTATTATCATATCCCTTTCTCCTTTGTTTTTTTAACCATATTAACATATTTAGGATGATGTGTCAACCTTTTGGATGACGCGTCATCCTATTTTTTAATTATTAATGGGGTAAAATTTAATTGAGTATATAGTTTAAGGAGTGGACTATGAAAACGTTAAATATTGCTGTAGTTGAAAGATTGTATAAGTATATGGAGGAAAAAAGAATAACACAATATAGGCTTGCGCAATTAAGTGGTATACCTTTTCCGACAATAAAAAGCATAATGCAACGCAGAACGAGGGGGATATCTCTTAAAACCATAATATTATTATCGGCAGGTTTAGGCGTGCGCGTGAGCGAGTTCTTAAACGACGCATCCTTTGAAGTGGAAAATTTGATTATAGATTAAAAAATTTTGTATTTTTAGTTTGATTGAGTTGGATGGTTTTCGTAATATGGGCAAAAAACGACCAATTAAGCAAAAAAAAAGATGAGTACACAGTAAAAGTTTGCTAAATCATTGACAATCGCGAGAATTATTAGTAAAATATTATGGTAAAAGAATTATTCGGAGAAGAATATGAAAATTAGAAAGATATTTGTTAGTATTCTTGCAGTTATAATGATGATGGTTTCTGCATTCTGCTTTACTGCTTGTGAAGATATCGTAACTATCGAAGTTAAATTCCAAGCGTATGATTATGAGAATGCTAAAATGTATGAAGATGGGGAAATTACCTTAACTATCGACCTATATCGTCATCTTGCGCCAGAGACCGTTGATAGCGTTATTAAAAACGTAAACGACGGACTCTACAACAATGCATTGGTATACAAAACTGAAACTAACAGCAATCAATATATGATTGGTGACCTTAAGTATAACGACGATGGTGAAATTATCCAGGTTAACGCACCTGAAATCAAGGGTGAGTTTACTGCTAATGGTGTTACCGGTTCTAACTTAAAGTTTGAAAAGGGTAGCGTTGGTATTTGGAGAAGCTATTATGCTTGCGATTCAGGTGTTGCAGTGTCTTCCGACGCGAGAAATACCGGTAGAGCAACGTGGTTCCTCCCCACCGAGGCTACAGGAATATATGAAGGGCACATGTGTATTTTCGGCAAGGTAGACTTTAGCGACGATAAGGCAGAGACTGTTTACGACGTGCTTAAGACAATCTTTGATGAAGCTGAAAGATACGTTGAGTATCAGGTTTACTACACCGGTACCTACGATGAAACTAAGGCAGATGAAAATTATGGCTTAACCTTTAATATTGCATTGGCTGACAATTTTAAGGATATTAAGAAGGATATTGAAGACCTTTTTGAAACGGATAACGAAAAACAACAACTCAAAATCTACGACCCATACGTTATTAAGGTGCCTGTAGTTACGAGAGACGGTGCACACTCCTTAAAGGTGGCTTCAGTAACCGTTAAATAATTAATAAACAAAACAGCCACTTATAAAAAAGAGGCTGTTTTTAATTTCTATAGAATTAAAAGGTGAATAAAAATGTCATTTCACGGAAAAAAAAGCTTTTTAAAACTACTTGATTTTACCCCTGAGGAAATTACAGAACTTTTAGAACTTTCGGCAAAGCTGAAAAAGGAAAAGAGGGAGGGGATTCCTCACCGTCACTTGGTAGGCAAAAACGTTGCTCTTCTTTTTGAAAAAAATTCCACAAGAACGAGGTGCGCTTTCGAGGTTGCTTGTTCTGACCTCGGTATGAATGCAGTTTTTCTTGACCCACAGGCTTCGCAGATGGGCAAAAAGGAAAGTATCGCAGACACTGCTGCAGTGCTCGGTAGAATGTTTGACGGTATAGAGTACAGAGGGTTTGAACAAACTAGGGTTGAAGCCCTTGCAAAGCATTCGGGAGTGCCTGTTTTTAACGGACTTACTAACGAATTTCACCCCACGCAGATTTTGGCAGACTTTTTAACGATACAAGAAGTTTTTGGCAAACTTAAGGGTATTAAGTTCGTTTATATGGGTGATGCAGGTTACAACATGGGTAATTCTCTTATGGTTGGCTGTGCTAAAATGGGTATGCATTTCGTTGCGTGTGCACCGGATGAATATTATCCAGAGGAGCCTTTAAGAAAGGAAGCTGAAGCTATAGCAAGAGAAACTGGCGCAACCCTTACTTTTACAGATAATCTTGACGAGGCTCTAGCCGAAGCCGACGTTGTTTATACCGACGTTTGGGTTTCAATGGGTGAGCCGGAGGAGAAGTGGGAAAAGAGAATTAACGACCTTCTTCCATTCAGGGTTACCCAAGAGGTTATGGCTAAAACCAAAAAGAGTTCAGTGTTTATGCACTGTTTGCCAGCTTTCCACGATTTGGAGACGACGGTTGGCAAACAGATTTACGATAAATACGGCTTAAACGGAATCGAAGTTTCGGACAGTGTGTTTGGGAGTAAAAAGTCCATCGTATTCGATCAGGCAGAAAATAGACTTCACACAATAAAAGCAGTTTTATATGCTTTTATGAGGTAGTTTATACAGTTCTATTGGGCGCAAGTGCGCAATTAGGAGAATATTATGGATGCATTTTTACCAATGTTAATAAACGTGCTTTTGTTCGTTCTTCTTGCAGTTCCAGGATATATCTTGGTAAAATGTAGGGTGCTTAAGGGCGAACAGTCTGGCGTATTATCTAAGATTTTAATGTATGTTGGAATGCCCTTTTTAATTATCTCGGGCACGTTAGAAATAGAATTTAATGGCGACGTAGTGTTTGGACTTATACTTTCAGCCCTTCTTTGTGCCGTTGTCATATTTATTCTTTATTATCTTAGCTTGTTACTGTCTAAGAAAACTAGCAATACGGATGAAGAATTCGAGAGAAAGAAAAGGGGAATGATGCGTTTTTCACAGGTGTTCTCTAACAACGGTTTTTTAGGACTTCCGTTAGCATTGGCAATGGGGGTTGACACCACCGTGTATGCCTACCTTGTCGTTATAAATATTATCACCAACGTAATGCTCTACACTTTAGGGGTGTATCTCGTTTCGGCAGATAAAAAAACCATCAACCTAAAGAGCATCGTGTTAAATCCCGTACTTATAGGTTTTATAATAGGCATTATTCTAAACCTCACAGGTGTAGCGACTGACGTTACCGAGATAAAGAAATTTTCCGATTACTTTAAAAACTTAGTAACGCCCGTATCAATGTTAATTTTGGGTATGAAAATGGGTGGGATAAAATTCCGCACCTTGTTTACCTCAAAAAAGTTATACTGGGTTTCAGCCGTTAAGCTTATTGTGGTGCCGATAGTTGCCGTAATAGTGACCTATTTATTATCCTTCGTTATTGAGTTTAAGAGCCAATATATGATAGTGGCAATGTTTATAGGGTTTGCAATGCCAACGGCTGGTCTCGCTTCAGCCTTTTCAGATAGATACGACGGGGATACGGAAAACGCTGTTATATTCACGCTTGGAACAACTATATTATCTATTATAACTATACCTGTTTTATATTATTTTCTTAACATATTATTTATTTAATTAATAAAAAGCACTTGAGAAATCAAGTGCTTTTTTGTAAAATTGCTAGTCAGCGCTTCTTATTCCACAAATTTTTTTGTTTTCATAAAGAAAGGTGAAATATCTTACTTGATATTTTCCCTCCTTCACTTTATAAATGAGCCCAACTTCCTTATCGTCTCTAAAAAAGGGTGGAGGCATAACACCAATATAATTCCCAAAGAAATCTTTTAATCTGTCACAGTTTTCTAGTACTAAACCTATTAGAAAATCTTTTATATCATCTCCAATATACAATGCTTCAAGCATAGCATAGGGCACTAGCTTTTGGTGAATATTGTATACGGTTAGGGTGTTTTTGGAGGAGAGAGAAAGTTTTTCTTTTTTTATCTCTCCGTCAAAGATAAGCCTTTCCGTTAAAACGTGCTTTGCCATATCCTTAAAGCTAGTTATAGCTTTCATATTATCCACGTCAAACTCGGTGGTAGAAAATGATAAAACTCTTTCCGTTTCCCCCTTTATACAGTATGCGTTAACGATTGTTTCCTTGCCGTAAAATATGGCAAGATAATACTCGTAACTGCCTTGAAAGGGGGCAAAAAGCGCTTTAGAAAATTCAAAATCTAAGTTTTCCACGTAAACGCCTCCATTTGTTTCAATGGATAATTTATAGCCGTTTTCCTTAAAGGCAGTAAAAAGCGAGTTTGGGAATTTGTTTTGGCTAATTAAACTAAACTTATTATCCTGTATTATTGGAGAATATTTTATCAAATACCCACCACCCATATCCGTTACGGAAAGTGGGCTTGGTGGGTTTTCTAATAGCTCCTCATCTAGAAAGAAGTTCAGCTGTGGGAGAGAGGAGTTTAAGGGGCAAATTTCTACAAAACAGGAGGGCGATTGAACGTTGATAAACTTAACAGGGTCACTAATTTCACCATAATATATTCCGTTTAGTTTTATCACGGCAGGATAGCCTGCAGAAAAATAATAATACATTTATAAATAAATATGTATAAATTAACTTTATTATGTCAATAACTCCACTAACTAATTTCAAGGAGTTTTATTATGGAAAATCTATATGGATTTAAGAGAGAAGATGCGTTAAAGCTAATAGAGTTCGTTAAAGAGAGAAAAGGGGAAAGCTTAACTGCCGTTTTCAAAAAGTATGCTATGTTTTCCGGCAAGGCAAGGGGCACGGTCAGAAACTTATATTATACCCTTTCTAAAATGTCGGTTAAAGATAAGGAATTCTGTGACAAATATTTGGGAGGGGTTCCACTCCTTGTGGAAGAAAAGGTAGAGTTCTTTCCTTGTCAAGAGAGGGCTCTATTGAGGCAAATTCTAAAAAAGAAAGGTGCAGGAATATCCGTTAGAAGAGCAGTTATGGAGCTCGCTGGTGGCAACGATAAGCTCGCCCTTCGTTTTCAAAATAAATTTAGAAGCCTTTTAAAAGTGAACAAGAGTTTAGTTAATAGGGTTGTTGCTGAGCTAAAGGAGGAGGATAATAACTTCTCCGCCTCGCTTGGCAGGGAGAGGACAAACTTTGGTGTTAGCGAGGTTCAGGTTGCAAGGCTTAAAAAGGAAATTAACGGATTGTTTGAAAGAATTTTTATTGATTTAAAAAGGGAAAACCAGCGTTTGAGCAAGGAAAACGCAAGATTAAACGCCCAAAATTCTGAAATGTATAAGCTTATATACGGCACCGATATGACAAATAGTGTAGAAATGTATTTTTCACACGGTGGAAAAAAGGGGTTATCAAGCTAACGCCTTGCAAAACTTCTTCTAATGCTTTATAATAAATAAGATACAATTTTACGTGACTATCAAAACAAGTAGCGTTTTAAGGAGGAAGTTTCATGGATTTGTTCGACAAGTGTGATGGGCTTGAAATGTTAAAGATGGCAATGGAAAAGGGAGTGTATCCCTACTTCCATAAATTAGAAACGAGGCAGGCACCCGAAGTTAGAATGGAAGGGAAAGACGTAATTATGATTGGTTCTAACAACTACCTTGGTCTTACGTCTCATCCAGAAGTGGTTGAGGCAGGGTTGCAAGCATTTAACAAGTATGGGTCCGGTTGCTCGGGGAGTAGATTCTTAAACGGAACTTTAGATATTCACCTAGAGCTTGAAAAGGAATTAGCTTCATTCTTAAAAAAGGAGGATGCCGTTACCTTTTCCACAGGGTTTCAAAGTAATTTAGGTATAATATCTGCAATTGCAGGTAGAAACGATTATATTGTTTGCGATAAAGAAAACCACGCAAGCATATACGACGCTTGCCGTCTTTCCTACGCTAAAATGGTTAGATACGAGCACTCAGATATGGAAGACTTAGAGAGAGTGCTTAAAACTATTGACGGAGAAAAGCACGGAATACTTATAGTGACTGACGGTGTTTTCTCAATGGGTGGCGATATTTGTAAGCTTCCAGAAATAGTTGCGCTTGCTAAAAAGTACGGCGCAAGAATCATGGTTGACGATGCGCACGGTTTAGGCGTTTTGGGTGAACACGGCAGGGGTACTGCCGAGCACTTCGATTTGGAGGACGAGGTCGATATCTATATGGGAACCTTCTCTAAGTCCTTAGCAAGTCTTGGTGGTTATATGGTTGCTTCCAAAAAGGTTTGTACCTACATTCGCCACACTTCTCGCCCATTTATTTTCAGTGCAAGTATAACGCCTTCCTCCGTTGCTTGCGCAAGAAAGTCTTTGGAAATATTAGCTAGAGAACCTGAAAGGGTAAAAAGGCTTTTAGACATATCTGCTTATATGAGAAAAAGGCTTGCTTTAGAGGGAGTGGAGATTATGAATAAAGATGCAATAACTCCGATTATTCCTATACCTACTTGTTATAATCTACGCACCTTCCTTGCGTGCAAAAAGCTTTTCGAGGATGGCGTTTACGTTAATCCCACCGTTTCTCCAGCAGTGCCTGCTGGAAAGAGCATTATAAGAACTAGTTATATGGCTACTCACACGGAGGAGCAAATGGATATCGCTGCTAAAAAAATTAAGAAAGTTTTAGACGAGGTTAAGGATATTAACGAATAATTTAATTATTCTAAAAAAAGTTTTTTATACTTGTTTCAATCGTTTGACTTATTAATAAAAGAATACTATAATGTAATTGCAACCTAATTGGTTGCAATTTCCACGTAAAGGTGAAAAATGAAGTTATCCTCTAAAACTCATTATGGTTTAATGGCGTGCCATATACTGGGCATTAATTATCCGGAAAAACAGGTTTCTGCAAGTAGCTTAGAGAGTATGACTGCAGTGTCTGGAAAATATCTTGAAAAGATTATGCGAATGCTTTCTAAAAGGAATATAATCTGCGCTTCAAGGGGCGTGAACGGGGGATATTATCTTGCTAGGGACCCAAAGGAAATTACTGTTGGGGAAATAGTAAGGGCACTAGAGGACGATATGGAAATTATCGAATGTGTTGGAAAGGATGCTAAATGTAAATGCTGTCCCTCAAGTGGGGTATGGAGAAAGCTTTACGAGGGAATAAACGAACTATTAGATTCAATGACCTTAAGGCAAATGATTGACGGAGAATTAAGATAATGGCATTAACACCTATTTATTTTGACCACGCGGCAACCACTCCTGTGGACAAGGTGGTTTTAGAGAAAATGATACCCTATTTTAGCGAGACTTTTGGTAATGCCAATAGTCAGCACTTTTTCGGGCGTGAAGCAGTTAAGGCTGTTGATGAGGCGCGAGACGGGATTGCAAAAATCATCAACTGCAAGCCGAGTGAATTGTATTTTACCTCGGGTGGGACGGAAGCTGATAACTGGGCACTTCGAGGGGTGGCTAGAGGATACAAAGAAAGGGGCAAGCATATTATTATAAGCCCTATCGAGCATGCGGCAATGCTTGTTACGGCAAACGAGTTAAAGAAAGAGGGCTTTGAAATAAGCTATATGAAGGTGGATGAAGAGGGTTTTGTTGACCTTGAGCACCTTAAGAGTATTTTGAGAGAAGACACTATTTTTGTTGGGTGTATGCTTGCAAATAACGAAGTGGGCACCATTGAGCCTATCAAAGAGATTGCCGAGCTTGCTCACTCCGTTGGAGCAATATGCTTTACTGATGCAGTGCAGGCGGCTGGTGTTCTAAAAATAGACGTTAAGGAACTTGGCGTTGACCTAATGAGTATGAGCTCGCATAAGATTTACGGACCTAAGGGTGTTGGAGCGCTCTATATAAGAAACGGGTTAAAGACGGAAAGTATTATAACTGGTGGACATCAAGAGCGCACCAAGAGAGGAGGCACTACTAACGTTGCGGGAATAGTTGGTTTCTATGAAGCGTTTAAGCTTGCCAATGCACACCTAGAGGAGAACGCAAAGTACGTTTCCTCTTTAAGGGACAGATTTATCAGTAGAGTGCTTGCTGAAGTTCCTTATATAAAACTTAACGGCCCTAAGGACGGGACGAAACGTCTTCCAGCCAATGCTGATTTTTCCTTTGAATATATCGAGGGTGAATCAATATTATTCTGTCTAGACCTCGCGGGAATTGCAGTTTCCTCTGGTTCGGCTTGTTCGTCAGGTTCTTTAGAGCCTTCGCACGTGTTGCTCTCTCTAGGACTCCCTGAAGAGCTTGCACACGGTTCGATAAGGTTTTCTTTCGGCAAACACAACACAATAGAAGAAATTGATTATGCAGTAGAAGAGCTTAAAGCTTCGGTAAATAGACTTAGGGAGATGTCGCCATTATTCAACGTTAAGGAAGGAGAAATAAAAAATGTATAACGAAAAGGTAATAGAGGTTTTTAGAAACCCCAAAAACGTAGGTGAAATTGAAAATGCTGACGGTGTAGGGACCGTTGGTAACGCAAGCTGTGGCGATATAATGCAAATATCCTTAAAGATTGAAAACGATATTATCGTCGACGCAAAGTTTAAGACCTTTGGTTGTACTGCTGCGATTGCAACTAGCTCCACTGCAACTGAAATGATAAAGGGATTGAGCGTTGAGGAAGCGCTTAAGATTACTAATAAAAAGGTTGTGGAAACTTTAGGTGGTTTGCCTGCGCAAAAACTTCATTGCTCCGTTTTAGCAGAAGAAGCTATTAAAAAAGCCATTGAAGATTACATGAGCAAAAAAGCTTAAAAAGGTATAACGTAATTAATTATTTCACATAATAACCTCTAAGGGGGAAATTATGGACGAGAAATTTTTAGCAGGTATTCTGCTCGGAATGCTTGGTGGCGCCGTTTTAGTTACCAACTCGGTTAAGGCTAGAGAGGTAGTCAAAGACGGGCAAAAGGAAATCAAGAAAAAGGTTTCTGAAATGACTAAGCCTAAGAAAAAATCATAAATGGAAAAAGACGGAAATTAATTTCCGTCTTTTTATCTTCAATCCAATCGTTTGATGATTTTTGCAGAGTATAAGGGTAAAAAGATAATATTATGTAGAATAAAGCAATCCTTTTAAGTAGTGTTATAATAAGAAAATTAAAGCAAATACTTGATAGTGGAAGTTAATTATGATATAATAATCGGGTGGAAAGATTTTTGTGTTTAGATATTGGGGATAAGAGGATAGGTGTTGCCGTGTCCGACCCGTTTAATTCCTATTCTTTGCCGGTTACCACCGTGCATAGAAAAAATTTGAGAACTGACCTTGATAAAATTATTGCCATTGTCAAGGAGAAGTGTATAACAAAAATGGTATGTGGGCTCCCCGTTAATTTTGACGGAACGCCCTCTATTCAAACGCAAAAGGCAATATTTTTTATAGAGAAGTTAAAGGAAAACTTGGGGCTAGAAATAGTCACGGTGGATGAGCGTTGTTCAACCTGTGAGGCTGAAGAGGTGTTAATATCTCAAGGCAAGAGCAGGGAGGAGAGAAAACAATGTGTTGACAGTCTTGCCGCGGCAACTATACTTCAAGGGTACCTAAACGATATAAATAAAAGCAAGAAATAAAGGAGATAAATTATGGAAAAGAAAGAAAAATGCACTTGTGGATGCGAAAACGAAGAACTTCATAACCACGATTGTGATTGTGGTTGCTGTGATGAAGAAGATATTGTAGAACTTTCCACCGACGATGGAAGAAAGTTAAAATTCTTCTTTGTAGGCACTATTGAATACAAAGGAAAAATCTATTCTGCGTTTGAGCCTGCTGAAGAAATTGAGGGAATGACTGAGGACGACTTAGTTATTTTCGAGGTTACTGGTGACGACGAGGAAACTGCTGAGCTTGTTCCCGTGGAGGACGAAGGGCTTCTTGACGAGGTGTTTGAGGAATTCTGCAAAGCATTAGAGGAAGAAGAGCTTGCTGACGAAGCTATGAGCTTAGAATCCACCAAAGAAAACTAAAAGAAAAAAGAAAAAAGTGGAAAATTTTTTCCACTTTTTTTTACTTTAATATCATTTTTAATATCCACACCTGCATTCGTTTTGGGAGGGAGGATAAAAGTCTTAATAAGAAATTTCTGTTTATGTTGTAAAGGTATTTTGGTTTTCTGCTTTTGAGTGCTTTGTTTATTTTTCTTGCTATCTTCTCTGCAGGGATATTTTTATTTTCTACTGAATCTACAATCTTCTTAAACCTTTTTGCGTTTACAGGATAGAGCTTTGTGTTTTCGCAAAACATATCAAGGGCAGTTGTTGAAGTCCCTAGCATATTCGTTTTAACTGCTCCCGGGCGAATTATGGAAACGGAAACGTCTTTTAGGGCAAGCTCACTTCGAAGTGAATGAGCATACTTTTCAAGGGCAGATTTACTTATCGCATAAACGCCAGTGAAGGGCAAAGGGTCAAGAGGTGCGAGTTCGCTAGAAACTATAATAATTCTACTTCCCTTATCTAGAAGGGGCAAAAAAGCCTTGTTTATTCTGTATGCACCGAATAGATTTACGTTAAAAATTTTGGTAAACCTTTCTTCACTCATCTCCACAAGTGAATCAAGGTCGTAAATTCCTGCCGTGTGAACTATTGCATATACTTTATCCGTTTTATCTAAAACGTTTTCATAAGCAGATGATACCGATTGCTCGTTCGTTACATCGCAAGATATGTATGTTATGTCATCATCTTTCGTTTGCAGCACGTTAACGTCGAGACCGAAAATTTTATATTCATCTTTGAGTAGGGCGCAAACGGCTTTGCCCATTCCACCCAAAGCTCCCGTCACTACGACGGCTTTTTTTTGATTTTCCATTTTATATCTTTACCATAACTGCTTGAGCCGAAACGCAAATTCCTTCCTCTCTGCCAACAAATCCCAAACCCTCTAAAGTGGTTGCACCTATGCCTACTTCTTGCTCGCTGGTACCGAGCACACTGGAGAGGCTGCTGGTAATTGAGGGGATATGGGCTAGAAGTTTGGGTTTTTGTGCCATTATAACAGCTGAAAGACTTTTAATCCTATAGCCTGTGCGCTCACAAATTGAAATAACTTCCTTTAATAAAGTAATACTGTTAGCTCCCTTATATTTTTCATCGGTATCAGGGAAGTGATAACCAATATCTCTAAGGGCGCAAGCTGAAAGCATTGCGTCCATTATTGCGTGAGTTAAAACGTCTGCATCAGAATGCCCTAAAAGACCTTTAGTGTGGGGAATTTCTATTCCACCTAAAATAAGCTTTCTGCCTTCTACTAGCTTATGGCAGTCAAACCCCGTACCTACTCTGCAAAGGGGAAGGGAGGACAAGGCCTCGAAATCTTCTGCATAGGTGAGTTTAACGTTTTTAGCATCTCCTAAAAAGGTGTTTACCTTGCCGAAGGTGCAAGCGTAAACCTCTCCGTCGTCGTTGTAGATTTCTTCACCTATGTTTTGGTAAGCCTTTTTAATGTCTTCACCGTTAAATCCCTGAGGCGTTTGAATGGAATATAGCCCAGACTTACCCAAGTAGCTTGAAATTTCTCCATCCTCTACTGAGCAGATAGTGTTTTTTACGGGGAACACAGGTATAGCACTTCCCTTTTTAGTGGCAGTATCTATACAGTCTCTAATAACCTTTTTGGTAACGAAGGGGCGAGCACCATCGTGAATGAGTATTATATCGCCAGTGGCTTTTGCGAGGGCGTTTTTAACCGATTCTGTTCTCGTTGCCCCTCCTATAACGGAAAGGACTCCGTCTGGCAATGTCGGGGAAATTTCGCCGTAATCTTTTTTAGATAGAACTACAACGTATTCGTCTATTAACCCTGACCTATAAAAAGCAGAAAGGGTTTTTTCTATTATGGTGCTTCCGTTATGTTTTACGAGTAGCTTATTTTTAGAAAAGCCTGCTCTAGTGCCACTGCCTGCACAGGCAAGAATTAAGGTTACCTTTTGCATATTTATTCTCCTAGAATTTCATAAAGAGATTCTACTTGTTCTTTTTTTACCGTCTCTTTGATATCTAACACTCTAAATTTTATCGTTCCACTGTTGAAAGCGACCTCGATTATATCTCCTATCTTAACTTGATAGGAGGGCTTTACTGTTCTTCCACCAACGGAAATTCTTCCACCTGAGGCTGCCTCTTGGGCGAGAGTTCTTCTTTTAAGTATTCTTGAAACTTTTAGAAATTTATCTATTCTCATAATTGCTAGTTTTGGCTTTTTTTATCGAAAAAAAGCCCCTTTTGTTCCTTTTGAAAAAATAATTTTAATTTTTTTTTGAAAATGCTTGACAATCTTGACAGAATGTATTAACATTATAAAATGCATTATGATAGGTTAATATCGATTCTTATCGCTTTTTTGCAAAAATGCTGTTAAAAAAAATAGTTAAAAAAGCAAGAAAAAAGCAAATGAACTTTGATTTTTAGCCTAATAACCGTTTACAACAACAATTATACAACAAAAAACTGTTTTTGTAAACACTGAAAACCATATTTATTAAATTAAGGAGTGTGTTTTAATGACGAGAGTATTATCGGAAATTGAATGTGGCAAAGTAAAGAGAAAATCGTTCTCCAAAATAAAGGATGCGATTGAACTCCCTTACCTTGTCAAAATCCAAAAGGACTCCTACGACGCTTTTATCCGTGAGGGTATTGGCGAAGTGTTAGAAGATTTTTCTCCTATCACTGACTATTCAGACCGTTTTGAATTGTACTTTTTGGACCACAGCCTTGCAGGTTCGCCCAAGTATGACGAAAAGGAATGCAGGGAAAGGGACGCTACCTACGCTCTTCCTTTAAGAGTTAAGGTAAGGCTCGTAAACAAGGTTACCGACGAGGTTATTGACCAAGAAGTTTTCATGGGTGATTTCCCACTTATGACGGAGAATGGAGCATTCATCATTAATGGTGCTGAGCGTGTTATAGTTTCACAGCTCGTTCGTTCCCCCGGCGTTTACAACGGCAAACAGGTAGACAAGTCTGGTAAGAGTATTTACGACACCACCGTAATTCCTTCTAGGGGTGCGTGGTTAGAGTTTGAACAAGATTCCCAAGGTTTGCTTTGGGTACACGTTGACCGTACTAGAAAGCTTACCGGTACCGTTTTATTGAGAGCTCTCGGCTTTGGTAGTGATGAAGCTCTTGCCGAGCTTTTCGACGGCAATCAGATGATTACCGATACTGCATCAAAGGATAGCGCTAAATCGGAAAGCGAAGGGCTTATCGAACTTTACCGTCGTTTGCGTCCCGGTGAAATTCCTACCGAGGAGGCTGTTAAACAGCACCTTAAGAATCTTTTCTTCGACGCTAGAAGATACGACCTTGCTAGGGTAGGTAGATATAAATTCAACAAGCGTCTCCGTTTAGGGGAAAGAATCGTTGGCTTAAAGTCTTTCGAGGACGTTTGCAGTGCTGACGGTGAAATTCTAGCTACAAAAGGTCAGATTATTTCTAAAGATACTGCAGAAGCTATTCAAAACGCAGGCGTGAACGTGTTCTATGCGGACGTTAATGGCAAAAAGCACAAGATGATTGCAAACAACGTTGTAAGCTTCAAGGAAGTTACCGGTGTTGACCCCAAATATTTTGGGCTTCTTGATTACGTTTACAATCCCTCTCTTGAATTCTCAAAGAGTGTTGCTGAGGGCGCTAAGGAAAATGGTGTAGAGGCAACGGCTGAAACCTTAAAGAAGGAAATTAATGCAATTTTCTACTTGGAGGACAAGGTTATTCTCGCAGGCGAAGAGAAGCCTGAAGACAGAAAGAACGAAGAAAAGGCAAGAGAAACGAGAAACAAATTTGTTAGAGCTTGTCTTTCCTTCTGGAATATTATGGAAAGAGGTACGGAAACCCCCTTGTCTGCTGAAGAAAAGAAGGATATCCGTTCCCTCCTTGACAAACTTAACCACAAGCATATTACCGTTGACGATATCGTGGCTTCCGTATCGGTTAACTTAGACCTTGTTGAAGGACTTAACTCCATCGACAATATCGACCATCTTGGAAACCGTCGCGTTCGTTCCGTTGGTGAGCTTTTACAAAACCAATTCCGTATCGGTATTGCTAGACTTGAAAGGGTTATTAAGGAAAGAATGGCAACTCAGGACCAAAAGGACGTTTCACCTCAGGGTCTTATCAACGTTCGCCCCGTAAGCTCTGCTATTAAGGAATTCTTCGGTTCTTCACAACTTTCGCAGTTTATGGACCAAACTAATCCTATTGCAGAACTTACCCACAAGAGAAAGCTCTCTGCTTTAGGTCCTGGTGGTCTTAACAGGGATAGGGCAACCTTTGAAGTGCGTGACGTTCACCACTCTCACTATGGTAGAATTTGTCCTATTGAAACCCCTGAAGGACAGAACATCGGTCTTATCTCCTCGCTTGCTGCATACGCGCAGGTAAACGAATTCGGCTTTATTGAATCTCCTTACAGAAAGGTTATTCATACGCTTGGTGACGACGGTAAGATTATAACCGAGGTTACCGAGCACGTTGATTACCTCACTGCAGATGAAGAGGATAAATATATCGTTGCACAGGCAAACGAACCCCTTATTGACAACAAATACTTTGTTAACGAGCGTGTTTCTTGCCGTTTCAAGGACGCTATTACCGAAGACGTTCAAGAGAAAATGGACTATATGGACGTTTCTCCCAAACAGCTTATATCGGTAGCAGCTGCACTTATTCCCTTTCTAGAGAACGACGATACCAACCGTGCGCTAATGGGCTCTAACATGCAACGTCAGGCAGTGCCTCTACTTTGCCCCGAAAACGCAATTGTTGCAACGGGTATTGAAAGACGCATCGCTTACGACTCCGGCGTTATGGTTAACGCTAAGGAAACAGGCGTAGTTAAGAGCGTAGCAAGTAATAAAATCGTTATCACCGAAGCAGACGGTGTTGACAGAGAATATAAACTTAAGAAGTTTGAAAGAAGTAACCAAGGCACCTGCCTCAACCAAAGACCTATCGTTGATAAGGGAGAAAAGGTTGAAAAGGGTCAAACTATTGCAGATGGTCCTTCCACCAAAAACGGCGAGCTCGCATTGGGTCGCAACATTATGGTTGGTTTCATGAGCTGGGAAGGCTATAACTACGAGGACGCAATACTTCTTTCTGAAAAACTCGTTCGTGAAGATATGTTCACCACTATCCATATCGAAGAACACGAAATTGAAGCAAGAGACACTAGACTTGGTGAGGAAGAAATTACTAGGGATATTCCTAACGTTGGTGACGACGCACTTAAAGACCTCAACGAAGAGGGTATTGTAAGAATCGGTGCAGAAGTTAACAGTGGTGATATTCTCGTTGGTAAGGTTACTCCTAAGGGTGAAACCGAACTCACCCCCGAAGAAAGACTCTTAAGAGCAATCTTTGGTGAAAAAGCTAGAGAAGTTAGAGATACTTCCTTAAAGGTTCCACACGGCGAAGGTGGTATTGTAGTAGACGTTAAAATATTTACTAGAGCAAATAAAGACGAGCTTCCTCCAGGAGTAAACAAACTCGTTAGAGTTTACATTGCTCAAAAACGTAAAATCTCCATCGGTGACAAGATGGCAGGCCGTCACGGAAACAAGGGTGTTATTTCTAGAATACTCCCAGAGTCCGATATGCCCTTTATGGCAGACGGCACTCCTTTGCAAATCGTTCTAAACCCCCTCGGCGTTCCTTCCCGTATGAATATCGGACAGGTATTAGAGGTTCACTTAGGTTTAGTTTGCAAACAGCTCGGCTGGAAAATCGCTACGCCCGTATTTGACGGTGCTTCTGAGAGCGATATTAAAGAATTACTTAAAGACAACAATATAGTTAACCCCGACGGCGAGGTAGACGGCAAGATTCAGCTTTACGATGGAAGAACGGGCGAACCCTTTGAAAACAGGGTTACAGTTGGTCAGATGTATATGATTAAGCTTCACCACCTCGTTGACGATAAGATTCACGCAAGGTCAACCGGTCCTTACAGCTTGGTTACCCAACAGCCTTTGGGTGGTAAAGCTCAGTTTGGTGGACAGAGATTCGGTGAAATGGAAATCTGGGCACTTGAAGCTTACGGTGCCGCACATATCTTGCAAGAAATTCTTACCGTTAAGTCCGACGATATCGTGGGTCGTGTAAAAACCTACGAATCTATCGTTAAGGGTACTAACATATCTGAACCTGGTATTCCTGAAGCATTCAAAGTGCTCCTCAAGGAATTACAGTCGCTTGCTCTTGATATGAAAGTTCTCACCGAAAACAAGGAAGAACTTGCAATTAAAGACCTTATTGAAAGCGATATTGACGACGTTCCTGCATTCAGAGAAAGAGATAATAAAGAGGAAGTTTCTATCGACGACATTTCTGCTGAAGATATTGGCGAAACGGTATTTGAAGATGCTGAAGAAGTTGACCTTGAAGATTTTGAGTTCAACGCTAAGAGTATGTTCGAAGACGAGGAAGATGAAATTGACACTACTATCCCTGACGCTAGCGTTCTTGACGATTTAGACGATTTGGATGATTTGGACGAAATCGAAGAATTTGACGAAGAATAAGGAGGGAGAAAAGGATGTTTGAACTTAACAATTTTGATTCAATACAGATAGGAGTTGCATCTCCCGAAAAAATTAGAGAATGGTCTTATGGCGAGGTTACTAAGCCTGAAACCATTAACTACAGAACGCAAAAGCCTGAGATGGGTGGTCTTTTCTGCGAAAGAATTTTTGGACCAACCAAGGATTGGGAGTGTCATTGTGGAAAATATAAACGCATCCGTTATAAGGGCGTAATTTGTGATAAGTGTGGAGTAGAGGTTACTAAATCTAAAGTTCGTCGTGACCGTATGGGACATATCGAACTTGCTGCTCCCGTATCGCACATTTGGTATTTTAAGGGCGTTCCCTCAAGAATAGGTTTAATGCTCGATATCAGCCCCAAGGCTTTGGAGCAGGTGTTGTATTTTGCTAGCCACATCGTATTAGACCCTGGTGCGACTAATCTTGCTTACAAGCAGGTTATTAACGACAGGGAAAAGATTGAGGCTGAGGAAACTTACGGCGTTGGCTCATTTAAAACGGGCATGGGTGCTGAAGCTATTAAAGAACTTTTAATGGCTATAGACATCGAAAAGGAAAGCGCAGAAGCTAAGAAAATCATTGAGAAAAATGAGTCTGGGCAAAGAAAAATTCGTGCAGTAAAACGTATTGAAATTATCGAATCGTTCAGAAAGAGTGGCAATCGTCCCGAATGGATGATTTTAGACGTGCTTCCCGTTATTCCCCCAGAGCTTCGTCCTATGGTTCAGCTTGACGGTGGAAGGTTTGCAACCTCCGACCTCAACGACCTCTATAGAAGGGTTATCAACAGAAATAACAGACTTAAAAAGCTTATGGAACTCGGTGCGCCCGAGATTATTATAAGAAACGAAAAGCGTATGCTTCAAGAAGCCGTTGACGCTCTTATCGACAACGGTAGGAGGGGCAAGGCTATAAGTGGCGCAGGCAACAGAGAGTTAAAATCTCTCTCTGGCATGCTCCGTGGTAAACAGGGTAGATTCCGTCAAAACCTTCTCGGTAAACGTGTTGACTATTCCGGTCGTTCAGTTATCGTCGTTGGTCCTGAACTTAAGCTCTATCAGTGTGGTTTACCTAAAGAAATGGCAATTGAGCTCTTCAAGCCTTTCGTTATGAAAAAGCTTGTAGAAAACAATATTTGCCACAATATTAAAAACGCTAAGCGTACGGTAGAAAAGGCTAAGACGGTAGTTTGGGACGTTCTTGAGGACGTTATTAAAGACCACCCCGTACTTTTAAACCGCGCTCCTACGCTTCATAGACTTTCAATTCAAGCGTTCGAGCCCGTATTGATTGAGGGTAGAGCAATTAAGCTTCACCCCCTCGTTTGTGGCGCATTCAACGCTGACTTCGACGGTGACCAGATGGCAGTTCACGTGCCTCTTTCAGTTGAAGCTCAGGCTGAAGCTAGATTCTTAATGCTCGCATCTAACAATATCTTAAAGCTTTCCGACGGTAAGCCTGTTATGAGTCCTACTCAGGATATGGTTATGGGTTCATACTATTTAACACTTCTCCGTCACAAAATTGGCGAAAGGTATAACGAAAAGGGCAGACAGGACGAGAAAGGTGAATTATACGGCGTTCCAGAATACACCGTTTCATACTGTTCGCCCGAGGAAGCTATTATGGCTTACCAAACTGGTAAAATCGGCTTGCAGGATGAAATCGTTGTAAGACGTGAAGTTGAAGTTGATGGCGAAAAAGTTACCGGAAGAATTAAAACTTCAGTTGGTAAAATCATCTTCAACGAAGCAATTCCTCAGGACCTCGGATTTACCTCTAGAGAAAGTAAAGAAGATTTTGTTAAATACGAAATTGATAAGCTTGTAGGCAAAAAAGACCTTCAGAAGATTGTTGGTGCTTGCTTTAAGCGTCACGGGGCTAGTTGTGCTGCAGACGTTCTCGATAAGGTTAAAGCGTTAGGCTTTAAATATTCTACCGTTGGCGCAATTACCACCAGCGTATTTGATATGCATATGCCTAAGGACAAGGCAACCATTTTAAGAGAAGCTGAGCAACACGTTCTCAAGGTTGAAAACCTCTACAAGAAGGGCTTCATTACCGATGATGAGAGATACAAAAAGGTAGTTTCTATCTGGAAAAAGGCTACTGATGACGTTACTGAAAAGCTTAAGGAAGCACTCGATGAATTTAACCCCATTCTAATGATGGCAAATTCTGGTGCCCGTGGTTCTATCGACCAGATTAAACAGCTTGCAGGTATGCGTGGTCTTATGACTGACCCGAATGGTAAAACTATTGAAATTCCCGTTAAATCTTGCTTCCGTGAAGGACTTTCCGTTCTCGAATACTTTATTTCTTCACACGGTGGACGTAAAGGTCTTGCCGATACGGCGCTTAAAACGGCTGACTCGGGTTATTTAACCCGTCGTCTCGTTGACGTTTCACAAGAAGTTATCGTAAAAGAGGACGACTGTTTTGCAGAGCTTGGCGAGAAACCCAATGGTGTTGTAGTTCGTGCAATTACAGGTAGCAAGGGCGAAGTAATTGAAGGCTTAAAGGATAGAATAGCAGGCAGATTTGTCGTTAACGACGTAATTAATCCCAAGACGGGCGAAGTTATGGTTAAGGCAAACGAAATGATTTCCGAGGATATGGCTGAGGAAATTGTTAACGCAGGCATTGAAGAAGTTAAAATTAGAAGTGTATTTACCTGTAAATCAAAAACGGGCGTTTGCGCTAAATGTTACGGTAAAAACATGTCTAACAATAACCCCGTTCAGATTGGTGAAGCAGTTGGTATTATTGCAGCACAATCAATCGGTGAACCTGGTACCCAGCTTACCATGCGTACCTTCCATACCGGTGGTATCGCAAGTACGGGCGATATAACGCAAGGTCTTCCTAGGGTAGAAGAACTCTTTGAAGCTAGAAAACCAAAGCACGCTGCTATCGTTTGTATGGAAAGTGGTGTTGTTAGCATCGAGGAAAAGGATAAGATTATTCACGTTGTCGTTAAGACGGACGAAGGCGAAACCAAGGATTACGTTATTCCTTTCGGCACCGGCGTTATCGTTAAGGAAGGTGAAAGGGTAGAGCCTGGTACGGTATTGACAAACGGCTCTGTATATCCACAGGATATCTTAAAGACTAAGGGTATTAAGGGTGTTCAAGACTACATCTTGAAGGAAATTCAAAGTGTTTACCGTTCACAAGGCGTTGATATCAACGATAAGCACGTTGAAATTATCGTTCGCCAGATGATGAAGAAAGTTCAGGTTGAAAACCCAGGTGGAACGGAAATTCTTCCCGGCGAAAAGCTTGACCTTTACAGATTTATCGAGGAACGTGATAAGGCGCTTGAAAACGGCTTAGAACCCCCGAGCAGTAAACCTATTCTTCTCGGTATTACCAAGGCTGCGCTCGCAAAGGAAAGCTTCCTTTCTGCAGCATCATTCCAAGAAACTGCAAGGGTGCTTACCGAAGCTGCTATCAAGAACAAGGTTGACCCACTTATCGGCTTAAAAGAGAACGTAATTATTGGTAAACTTATCCCTGCAGGTACGGGTATAAGAGATTATAAAAACGTTTCTCCCCAAACTATAATTCAGAGACCTTCTGAAGGGGCTGAATAGTTTAACTAAAATTTCGGCACAAACTGTAAAAAGTATGAATTTTATTTGACTAATTGTGCCGAAATTGATATAATTATATTTCGGCGAGACAAGTATAAAAGAGAAGTCTCGCAAATAAAAAACGTTTCAAAAACGGTTCCGAATCCGTTTTCCGAATAACCGAAAAAATTAAAGGAGGAGTACTATGCCAACAATTCAACAGTTAATCAGACAGGGTAGAAAGAAAATTACTTACAAAAGTAAATCACCGGCTCTCGAGGAATGTCCTCAAAGACGTGGTGTTTGTCTCACCGTAACCACTACTACCCCTAAAAAGCCTAACTCAGCACTTCGTAAGATTGCCAGAGTAAGACTTACCAATAAGGCAGAAGGTATCGTGTATATTCCCGGAGAAGGTCACAATCTTCAGGAACACAGCTCGGTACTTATTCGTGGCGGAAGAGTTAAAGACCTTCCCGGCGTAAGATATCATATCATACGTGGCGCATTGGATACTGCTGGCGTTGCAAAACGTAGACAGTCCAGGTCCTTATACGGCGCAAAAAGACCTAAATAGTTTTAAGAATTTAAAATTATTGTACACCTACTGATAATCGGAAAATTCGGAAAATATAACCCGATTTGGTAGGCAGTATGCCGTAAGGCAGAAGATTCGCTACCCTAGACTAGGGCAAGTGATAGCTGTACTAAAACTAAGGGTTTACCCTTATAGCGTGAAAACGCACAAAAAATAAAGGAGGATTTAATTATGCCAAGAAGAGGCAATCTCGCTAAAAGAGACGTTTTGCCCGATCCCGTGTATAACGATAAGGTTGTAACTAAACTTATCAACCAAGTTATGTTGGACGGCAAGAAAGGAATAGCACAGGGCATTGTTTACGAAGCTTTCGCTCAGGCTGCTGAGAAAGTTGGACAAGAGCCTAAAGAAATGTTCAGCCAGGCACTTAATAACATTATGCCTATGGTTGAAGTAAAAGCAAGGAGAGTTGGTGGTGCTAACTATCAAGTACCTATCGAAATCCGTGCTGACCGTAGACAGACGCTTGCAATCCGTTGGTTAGTTATTGCGGCAAGAAAGAGAGGCGAAAGAGAAATGAGCGCTCGTCTTGCAGGCGAACTCGTTGATGCATTCAACAACACCGGAAGCGCAGTTAAGAAGAAAGAAGATACTCATAGAATGGCTGAAGCTAACAAGGCTTTCGCACATTACAGATTCTAATTTGGGAGAAAGATTATGTCTAAGAAAATTGATTTAACAACCACTAGAAACATAGGCATAATGGCGCACATTGACGCAGGTAAAACTACTACTACCGAAAGAATTTTGTTTTACACCGGTAAGGTTCACAAAGTAGGTGAAACTCACGATGGTGGCGCGACCATGGACTGGATGGCGCAAGAACAAGAACGTGGTATTACCATTACTAGTGCTGCTACAACCTGTTTCTGGAAGGACCATAGAATTAACATTATCGATACTCCCGGACACGTTGACTTCACTATCGAAGTTGAAAGGTCACTCCGTGTATTAGACGGTGCTGTTGCAACCTTCTGTGCAAAGGGTGGCGTTGAACCTCAGA
>JAZUAF010000005.1:0-233098 GCA_045637865.1 Christensenellaceae bacterium | reverse complement strand
TATATTTAATAAAAAATTAAAAAAATATTATCAATTTAGAATTTTTGGAGGAAACAATAATGGCAAAGGCTAAATTTGACAGAAGCAAACCGCATATTAACATCGGTACCATTGGTCACGTTGACCACGGTAAAACCACTCTTACCGCAGCTATCACTATGACCTTATCTTCTCTCGGTAACGCTCAGAAAATGAGATATGACGAAATCGATAAGGCGCCTGAAGAAAAGGCTCGTGGTATTACGATTAACACCTCTCACGTTGAGTATCAGACTGAAAACCGTCACTATGCGCACGTTGACTGCCCCGGACACGCTGACTACGTTAAGAACATGATTACCGGTGCGGCTCAAATGGACGGCGCAATCTTAGTTGTTGCAGCTACTGATGGACCCATGCCCCAGACTAGAGAACACATTCTTCTCGCTCGTCAGGTAGGCGTTCCCTATATCGTAGTATTTATGAATAAGTGCGACCAGCTCGACGACCCTGAACTCTTAGAGCTCGTTGAAATGGAAATCAGAGAACTTCTTTCTGAGTACGGCTTCCCCGGAGACGATACCCCCATCATCAAGGGTTCTGCTCTTAAGGCATTAGAATATGCTCAGGGTGACCACTCTGCTGAAGAAATTCAGAACAGCGCAGAATGCAAATGCATTTTCGAACTTATGGCTAGCGTAGATAGCTATATCCCCAACCCCGAAAGAGACGAAGCTAAACCCTTCCTTCTTCCTGTTGAAGACGTTTTCACCATTTCTGGTCGTGGAACCGTTGCTACTGGTAGAGTAGAAAGAGGTGTTGCACACGTTAACGACCCTGCTGAAATCGTAGGCTTAAAAGAAGAAAGCAAGAACACCGTTATTACCGGTCTTGAAATGTTCAGAAAGCTTCTTGATTCTGCTCAAGCAGGTGACAACGTTGGTGCGCTTCTCCGTGGTGTTGACAAGAAAGAAATCGAAAGAGGACAAGTTATTGCTAAACCCGGTTCAGTTAAACCCCACACCAAATTCGTTGGTCAGGTTTACGTATTGAACAAGGAAGAAGGTGGTCGTCATACTCCTTTCTTTAACAACTATCGTCCCCAGTTCTATTTCAGAACTACCGACGTTACTGGTTCAATCAAACTTCCCGATGGCGTAGAAATGGTTATGCCTGGTGACAACATTGAAATCAATGTTGAACTTATCACCCCCATCGCTATGGAAGAAGGTCTCCGTTTCGCTATACGTGAAGGCGGCAGAACCGTTGGTTCCGGCGTTGTTGCTAAAATCGTTGAGTAATTATAGCTGATAACAAAAAATTAAAGCGTGGATTTTATCCGCGCTTTTCTTTTGAGAATCACTAATATAGTAAAAACACGGCTTAATGCCGTGTTTTTTATGAAAATAAAACTAATATTCCTTTCTTCCGATTAAAAAATCTATATCTTCGTTAAAGTACTCTGCAATTTTAATAAGGTTAGTAAGCGTTATTTCTCTCTGACAAAGCAAATATCTAGAAAGAGTTTGTTGGGGTATTCCTATCTTTTTTGACAATTCATTGACACTTGTTTCGCCTAAAAGAGCCTTAAGGTTTTTTGCAAACTCAATTTTATAATCTTTATCCATATAAATATTTTACACCAAACGGTGTTAAATTATTGGCACTACACCAATTGGTGTGATATAATTATAAAAACAAAAGAAAAAGGAGATTTATATGAAAAAAATTATTTGTGTTATTGTAAGTGCTCTTGTTTTGGCTTGTTCTTGTTTCTTCCTTGCTTGTGGTGGGGAAAACGCTAACATTTCAGGGGTATATCTTTACGACAACAACGGGGTCACTATTAAGATTTGGCTTGAGAAGGACGGAAGTGGAATAGCTGCATACGGAGAAGACGGTGAGTTTGACGAAGCTGAAAGATTTACATATAAAATTCTAGAAGAAAATGAAACGGTTGTTCTTTTCTATGAGGGGGATTCTACTGGAGAAATTTGTAGCTATAAAATTACGGGAGATGTTTTAACGTTCCAAGGATTTGCATTTGAAAAACAGAAATAAGAAAGTAGAAACTTTTTAGTAATTTTGACAAGAAAAAACGCCACGCAAATTTGCGTGGCGTTTGTATTTTTTAGTAATTAAAATAAATCTTTATAAGCCTTACCGAACTTGAATGCGGGAGCTTTAGATGCTGCAATTTTAATCTTTTCGCCAGTCTTAGGATTGATGCCTTCTCTAGCAGGTTTGGACTTAACTTCAAAAGTACCAAAACCAGAGATTTGAACGCTTTCACCAGCTTTTAAGCTGTCGGTAACTGCACCAATAAATCCGTCCAATGCTTCACCAGCTTCCTTTAAGGTGATGCTACATTTGTTTGCAATTGCTCTTACTAAATCTTTCTTATTCATTTTCCTCAAAACCTCCATAGTTTTATGTAATTATTATACCATACTATAATATAATTTCAAGGGGTTTTTTAAAAAAAGTGCCGTTTTTTACAAAAAAATGTTAAAAAAACGCTAAAAACACGCCAATTTCGTTTTTTGCCTTGACTTTTTTACTTTTTTGATTTACTATTTATTAAAGTCTATGATAAACGTGAATGATTCATTTGTAAAATTGAATACTTTATCCTCGCAAAATTTTAGCGTTATAGGTAGCACACAGTTTTATTTTGGCAACGCGAAAGATAAAACAAGTGAACTAATTCCTAAGCTTATTCCTTTTGGGAAGGCTGTTTTGTTTTGCGATGAAAGTGATTATGATATTAAGGCTCGCCATATAGAGGAAGCTCTAAGTGAAAAGGGAATTAAGGTTGTATTGTTTTTCAACCCCTCCTATCAAGAGCAGCCTAATATCCCTGAGGACGCTAGAGCTATAATAACCTTTAATAACGAGTATTTCAATCTTGCAGGAAAGATTGCTACGAAGAGAAACCTTTTTTCACTCTTCATAATTACCGAGTTTAATTTTGACAATATTCTAAACACTTTTTTTGAGGTGGAAGAAGGGGGGAAAAGGCAAAAAATACGTTTAGATTTTGACAGGCGTATTCTTTTCGATACGGAAATAATATTTAAGGACGAAAAGGGCTCTGCCGAAGAATTTGCCTTCGTTATGAGCAAGCTTATGGCTCTTGTGGATTACAGAATTTTTGGTATTCTTACCGAAACACCAACCAACAGAAATGCTTATAACTTAATCAAGGGGGCAGTAGAGGAAACCTATTCATTGTTTTCAGGGGAGAGGGAGGAATATCTTTTATCTCTAATGGAAAACGCCATAAAGATACGCCTTGCCGACGCTATTACCCTTGGTAAATTTTTGCAGAACAGTTCGGCAGATATATGTGCAAAGCTTTGCAGGGATAAAAATTCCACACTTTTTTACGCTAAGAGAATAGCAAAAATTTATTCGCTTGCCTTTTCACGTGAGTTTGACGGCGTTGAGGTGCCCGATTACCTAGCTAGAGTGGAAGAGCTCTTAAAGGTGGAAAGCGCAAGAGAGATGGATATTTCTAAGTGGATAATCTTCCAGAGTAGGTTGTGCGCAAAAAAGCAAAAGGAAATTGATCTAATTAAGGAAAGACTTTTTGTGGAGACTTCAAGTTATCTTAAAATTTTTGAGCAGGTGGAAAAAACTTACCTTGCTTTAGGTGGAGATAGAGTTCCTATTAATAGCGAATTCATTAAACTTAGTGGCGATTTTTTTGAAGTTTTTAACGGCATGACTATAGTTCGAGATTGTGGCGTTGGCGAGTTTCTATAGAAAACTCAATTAATAGGGAATAAAAACATAAATATCAGTCAATAACTCTCCTTGAAAAAGGAGAGTTTTTTTATGCCAAAAAAGAGGACGATATCAATTTTAATTATATTCATCTTAATTTTGTATTTCCTCACTCTTGTAAATTCCACTTCTTATTTTGAGAACTTCAAGGGAACACATGAAATCTACCTAGGCTCAAGTTCATCTTGCGCAGAGGTTATCTGTGTGGACGGGAAAAAGGTTAAAAACTACCTAGGAAAGAGTGGTGAGGCTGTGTTTATTGAGGGGGATAGCGTTAGCGTTGACAATATTATGCATGAGTTTGACGCGTCAATAGTTTTTACAGAGCAAGTTGAAAATGGTGAAAGTTATTACGCTTATTCAAAAAGTATAAGATACAGAAAAACAGTAAAGGGGAAGGTTGTTAATCTTCAGATTTACAAAAGCGAAAAAGGAATTAAAATAGGCTCTCCGTTAATTTACGGAAGTTTTTAAGAAAAAAGTGTATATAAAAAATTTTTTCGGCAATAATCAAGGTGAAAATATTGGAGGAAACAAAAATGAAAAAATCACACGGTAAAATTAGCACATTCTTTAGAAGAAACGCCGTATATATGGTGCTTGCGTTCTGCATTCTTGCAGTGGGGCTTTCAATGACGCTCATAATTGCAAATAAGGGGAATGACATTACTATTTCCGAGGACTATGCGCCAAAGGATGAAAACCACACGCACCCTCCCATTGACGAGGGCACTGATGACGAGAACGATGACCAATCAAACGACGTTCCAACAGAAACGCCTGACGATACACCGTCATCACCAGTAGTAAGTGTTGTAAGCTTTATAATGCCTGTTGACACCACTAATTATAAGGAATATAGCGAAACAATGGTGTGGAGCAGTACTCTAGGTAGATTTTCCTCGCATACGGCAATGGACTTTTTTGCAGAGGAGGGGAGTTCAGTCTTTGCAGTTTACGGTGGCAAGGTGGAAAGTGTTGAAACTACCCTATTAGAGGGAGTGACAGTGGTTATTGACCACGGTGACGGTCTTAAAACCGTTTACAACTCTCTTGCAGACGCTGAAATGGTTGAGGTTGGACAAACTGTTGAACAGGGAGATGTTATAGGCTCCGTTTCCATTACCAATAGGCAGGAGTATAGAGATGGTGCGCATCTTCATTTCGAGGTGATTGAGGATGGAGTAAACGTTAATCCTCTTACCTATCTATCTATCTCGGAAAAATAATATCATTAAATAGAAAAACCCTGAATAAAATACTTTGTAACAAGTATTTTTCGGGGTTTTTTTATGAAAAAATTTAGTTTGCTTTTGATAATTTTCCTTTTGCCGATTTTCTCAGTTTTTTCATCTTGCAGTAAGGAAACGGAGCGTTCATCGTACGAGATAACGTGTACGCTTGACGGCAAGGAAATTAGAGGCGTTGAAAGGGTGGAGTTTTATAACCACAGCGATAACGCTTTTAAGAGTCTAAAGTTCAATTTATTTGCAAACGCTTTTAGAAAGGACGCTAAATATTCTCCCATATCAGCGCAATATACTTCGAAAGCTTATTTTAACGGACCAAGCTTTGGTGGAATAACGGTATCTAAAGCGTACACTGATAAGAATATCGAGCTTAATTTTAATATTTCCGGCAAGGACTTAAACGTTTTAGAGGTGGAGTTGTTAGAGGAAGTGTTTCCCGAAGAGAGCACGGTTGTTATAATAGAATATACAATTACTCTTGCAGAGGTTGTTGCAAGACTTGGTATAAACCAAAAAACAATTAATCTTGCTGGCTTTTATCCCATACTTTGCGGGATAGAGGACGGTGCTTTTTACGAGTGCGTATATTATGCTAACGGTGACCCCTTTTATAGTGACGTTGCCGATTACACTGTGAATTTCATCTGTGAAGAGGAATACGTTGTGGCTTCTTCAGGAAGGGTGGTAAAAAGCAATAAAGCAAATGGCAAAGTGGCTAATACGTATAAAATAGAAAACGCTAGGTCCTTTGCAATGGTGCTCTGCAAAGATTTTGAATGCGTAACAAAAAAGGCTGGTAACGTGGAGATAAACTATTATTACTATAACGACCAAGCGCCACAAAACTCCTTGCGCTATGCAGAAGAGAGTATGAATTACTTTAATAACACCTTTGGCGCTTATCCATACGATATCTATTCCGTTGTGCAAACGGAATTTGTGCAAGGGGGAATGGAGTTCCCAGCTTTAGTGATGATAAGCGACGAGCTTGAAGAAAGGGCGTATGGGGAGGTTATCGTTCACGAAACAGCCCACCAATGGTGGCAGACGACTATTGGCAACAATGAAATAAAGTACGGCTTTTTAGACGAGGGGCTTGCAGAATATTCAGTAGTTTTATTTTATGAAAACCACCCTAGCTATGGGCTAGATAGGGAAACGCTTATTGCCTCTTCGGAAAAAACGTATAAAATGTTCTGTTCGGTATACGATAAGTTGTTTGGCAAGGTGGATACTTCAATGCTTAGGGCCCTTAATGAGTATTCGGGGGAGTACGAGTACGTTAACATAGCTTACGTTAAGCCATGTATAATGTACGACACTTTAAGAAAAACTATTGGCGACAAAAGATTTTTCAGCGCACTTAGAAGCTATTATAAGAACTATTATTTAACTAACGTTACGCCCGACTGCTTAGTGGGGGAATTTGAAAAACAAAGCAGGGATTCAGCTGGCTTTTTCTACAGTTTCTTTGAAGGGAAAGCCGTTATATAACGTCGCAACTAGCGCTTAATTAATAAATGGCGCTAGTTTTTCTTATTTTCCTTAAAAAACAGTTAAAAAAAGAGCACTAATAAAAATTATTGATTGACAAAAGGGTTGATAAATGATAAACTAAATAAGTATAAATAATCATAGAGGGGCTTTATGAAGAAAATCATAAACATACTTTTAGCTTTAGTTCTCATTACCGTATCTGCATTCTCACTAGTAGCGTGTGGGGACCCAGACTCAAGTGACGGCAACAAGGGGCTTTTATTAAAGAAATACGCAGGTGAGGAGTTTTACACCGTTTACGGTTACGTTGACGAGGGTGAAGACGTTACCTCTTTAGACATCGGCAAGGAAGCTGGGGATAAAACCGTTGGTAGAATTGCAAAAGACGCGTTTGCTGGCAACGACACGCTTGAAGAAGTTATCGTTCCCGACACCGTTACTGAAATAGCTTCAGGCGCATTCCAGAAGATGAAAAAGCTTTCTAAAATTACTCTTCCTTTCATAGGTAAAACGGCAGTTTCCGATTCCTATATTTACGAAACGGACGAAGCTGACGGAAAAGCTGTTAACGGCGAAAGAATTTTTGCTCACATTTTTGGAACTGAGGAGTATTCCTATGGCGAAGAAATTAATATTAACTTCGGCTCGGGCACGCAACTATATTATATCCCTGTAAATCTTTCAGAGGTTACCATTAAACCTGCAGGCGAATATAAGATTCCTATGTATGCGTTTGCAAGCCTTTCACTTTTAAGTAAGGTGAATCTAGAGGGAAATATCACTGCTATCGGCACTAATGCTTTCCAAGGGTGTAGGGATTTAAGCGAGATAAATATTCCAGCTACCGTAACCACTATAGATGCTTTTGCATTTGAGGGTTGTTCCTATTTGACCTCGCTTAACTTTGAAGACAACTCCAATCTTACCGAGATTAAGGAATCGGCGTTTGCTAATTCAGGTATTAAAAAGCTTGTGCTTCCTGCAAAGGTTGAGGTGATTGGAATTAGGGCGTTTAAGAACGCTACTCTAGAAGAGATTACGCTTCCTGCAGCACTTAGGGAAGTTAGAGCTTATGCTTTCTACGGCTGTGCAAACCTTTCGGTTGTTAACGTTAGTGGCCTAACTAATGCAACCCTAGGCGTATCTGCATTTGAAGATTGCGAAAAGTTAGTTTTCTCAACCGAGCTTGAAGACGCTTGGAGCGTAAAAGGTGCTAATTATAAGAACAATACTAAGGCTATAAATTAATAATAAATATGAAACGCCACGCAGAATTGCGTGGCGTTATTATTTAAGCTTTCCTAGCGTTTATTAAATTTATTTGCTCGTATATATATCAACCTTTTCAAGCGTGTAAACTAGTGCGCCCATTGGGGCAAAGGAGCCGTGAGTTATCAACGGTTCAACGTAACGGACAAGAAGCGAATTATAGGGTAGGCTAGAGTCTTCAACGTTGTTTTGAATAAATATATACTGTGTTGCTCCCGTCTCGTTCTTAGTGTTCTTATAGAAACGGTAATTTTTTACCTCAACGTCTTCGTTATAAGCAGAAGATTCGTTGTCTATAGTTACGCTTAGTGGTGACCTCGAAAAACTGATTGTGCTTTTTTGCTTGGGATTATTTATTGCAAGGGATACTGCTTTGCCATAATTTGACGTTACAACTGGAATGGAACTGGTGTTATCGTCAGTCACGTTAAAGTTTCTTAGAGCGAATAGTAATTGAGAATTATCTATAATGGTTTTGAACTTATAATCGTAAGTGGAGGTTTCAACTTTGGGAGTTAACGGGGTCTGATTATCAGTAGGTTCCTCTCCATCATAGGTTGGTATGCTAACTAAGGTGGTAAAATTTAACGTGTAATTATTTTTATTGTACTTTATTTCACTTTCACTATCGTATTTTGCAAGGTATGGATTTGAAGTGTAAATTAAATTCGTGTAGCTTGCAGTGGTCTTTGAATATATAGGCGCATAGGAGAGTGAGCTTTTACAAAAGTAACTGTCACTGACTATAGTGTCTACTCCAGTATAAGTTTTGTCTCCGATTTTATATTCTACGTCAATAGAAAAATTCGTGTGTAGGTGATATATTCTAACTTCATTGTTCTCAAGCCCGTCTACGATATCGCTCTTAAATTCTAGATTTGCTTCGCTAAAATTCTTTAAGACTTTTAACGTCGAAACGTACTTGCCATTGCTGAATTCATAAACGAGTTCGCCACTTTCCTTTTTTGCCTTTAGGTTAGAATCGGTAAATATGCTATCATAGGTTTCCTGATATTCAACGTTATAGGTGAGCGTTTCTTTGTAACCTGACGTTGGGTCCTCGGCAGTATCTCCGTTGTTGAAGGCTGTGGTGAACACCAGTTCTTGTGGCGCAAAACACCCGTCGCACGCCGAAAATACAAACAGGCACGCCAGCATAAGTGCGATTACGGAAAAAATTCTTTTTTTCATTTTTTTCTCCATTTTTTGCTATATATACTACCATATTAACACAAATTAAAAAAATTGTAAAATCTTACACAAAGATATTTAAAAAAACCGTGCTATTTGTGTTATAATAAAATTAGTAAAAAACAGTTAGTTATAAAAGGTTAAGTTTAATATGCGCAACAAGGTTAGAATTATTTGTACCGATTCATATTATAATTCCTTTGAACTTCTCTGCAAGGAGGTCGCAAAAAAACCCTCTATTGACGAGAAAAATCTCGTCTTTTGCGAAGAGAAAGGTTCGCTTATGGTGGAGAACATGCTCTGCTTAAAAGGTGGTGGAACGTTTAATACCCAGGTGTATTCCTTCGGTAACTTTTTGCGTGTAAATAAACCGGATATAAGGGCACTTTCTAAAGAGGGCTCTGCAATGGTGGTGAAAAAACTTTTAGTGGACTTGCCCTTAACCACCCTAAATCGTGGAAGAGATATTGCGCCTATCGTTTATGAACTTATTGCACAATTGAAAAGTGCAGGTGTAACGCCAAGGGAACTTGAAATTGCAAGCCAAGGTGTTTCTGGTATACTTAAAAACAAACTAACTGATATAGAGACAATATTTACTGCCTATGAAAATTATCTCGTCAAGAATGAGATAGAGGACCAAAGCTCCTCCCTTTCTCTCTTGCCAAGTGTAATAGATTGCCTTGACTATATCGGTGACACGAACGTATATCTTGTAGGGCATTCGGGGCTTACAAAGCAAAACCTTACGAGCATTGAGTCGTTAATATTAAAGGCGAAGTCTTTTACTGCGATACTTCCCTATGGGGATAATAGGTTTGCCTTTGTTAACGAAACTGCAAAAAAGGTTGAAAGTCTTTGTGAAAAGCTTGGCGTGGATTTTGAAATCATAATAGAAAAAACACCTTATACGCCCGAGGGAGATATAATATGTTCGGCTCTTTTTAATCCTTTAAGTAAGACGCAAAAATTATGCACGGATAAAATAAGCGTGCACGTGGCAAGTTCTGAGGATGAAGAGGCTGAAAAGATTGCTTCCGTTATCAAACAGGAGGTGTACTCGGGCAAAAGATATAAAGATTTTACCGTGGTTGTGCCAAACGTGAGCGAGCACGCACATATAAAGAAAGCGTTTGAGTTGCTGAGAGTTCCATATTATATAGATACGGAATATAAGGTGAATAATCACCCACTTATAACGTTGATTTTCTCATACGTTGATTGCTTTATTAAAAACGGAGAAAGGGAAGCTGTTCTTTCACTAATTAAAAACCCTCTTTATTCTTGTGATAAGGATATTAATGACGCGTTTGTCAATTACGTGTATAAGTACAACATAAATTATTCGCATTTTTATAAGCCCTTTACTTTTGAAGCAGAGAGCAAGGAAGAACTAGAAAAACTCGAGGTATTAAGGGAAAGGCTAGCTGAAGACCTTAAGGTTTTTAACGTTAGTGCCTTTTTAGATAAATGCGAGGTGGAGAAAAAATTAAATGCTTATGCGATAAAGCTTAAAGAGGCTTCTTGCTTTGAAGAGGCTGCAGTTACCGAGCAAATTTATTCGAAGATTATTGAAATAATAAAGGATATGAAAAATATTCTAGGCGACCTTTTAGACAAGAGAGAGTTTAAAACTATTTTTTCTAGTGGTGTTTCTGCGCTTAACCTTTCAATTATTCCACAATACAACGACGCTGTATTTATAGGTGGGTTTAAGGAGGGCGCAAGGGCGAAAGCTAAAAATCTTTTTGTTTGTGGGTTGACATCTTCCGTGCCAGGTGGAAAGGAAGATACTGCCTTGCTTTCCGACGTGGAAATTGATTCTCTTTCAAATCTCAAGGTTATTATCGAGCCTAAAATAAAAATCGTTAACCACAGAATGAGAGAGGAAATTTGCCTAGCTCTATCTGCGTTTAGTGAAAAGCTTTATCTCTCTTATTCAGCAAACACTTCCTCTGGTGAGAAAAACCAAAAGAGTGAAATTTTAAAGACCTTTGAGGAAAGCTTTACTCTAAAGGAATTTCCCGAAACTGACGGATATTTAAGCGACAGGCAAGGTCTAAGAAGCTTTGCCAGTGACCTTGCAGATTTTAGAGAGTGGGGCAAGGGTGATGTTACAAAAGCTTTAGCCTTTCATCAAGTGGAAAAGCAAGGAAGGACAAGCAAAATTTTAGAGAGCGCAAACACCGACTTAACTAAACAAATAAAAAACGCAAAAGTTTTAGTTAATTCCTCTATCAGTCCTACCACGCTAGAGGAGTATTATAAATGTCCCTTCCGTTCGTTTATGGGGCATGCGTTGGGCGTTAAAGAGAGAGAGGTTGGAGAGGTATCTTCCCTTGCAATCGGCAACCTTATGCACGATATTTTTTATCTGTTTGTTAAGGGAATTGACGGAGTGAGTGAAGAAACTAAGTTAGAGGAGTTGTTTTCCTCTTGCGCAGAAAGAGTGCTTGGATACGAGTGCTACAAAAAATATCTTACTAGCGACGAGGAGGAAACGAGCGTTAGGCTTTCGCTCGATGAATGCAAAAAACATTGCTTTGAGACTTATCGTTTCTTAAGTAATTCTCAGTTTAAGGTGGAAAAGGAAAATTTAGAACGTAAATTTGAAATTTCCCTTTGTGACGGCAAGGTTAAGCTCGGTGGAAAGATAGACAGGGTAGATACGTTTGGTGATTACTTTAGGGTAATAGACTATAAAACCGGAAAGGTTAGCGATATTGACGAGGGGCTCTATACTGGCACCAAGCTTCAGTTGTGGCTATACGCTTTGGCTATTAAAGGTAAGAAGCCTGCAGGCGTGTATTATTACGACGTTAAAGACGAGTATAAATCATCTTCAGATAAAGAATCTCCAGTGCTAAAAGGAAAAACTCTTGATAACGAGGAGATTATAAGATTGCAAGACCAAACGTTTAGCGGGACGGAAGATTGCAAGTATATTCCCGTAAGCATTAAAAGGGGTAAAATTAGTGGAGTTACAACGGAGGAAACGCTTCAAGCGTACTTAAAGTATGCTGAAAAAATGTGCGAGAATGCCGTTAGAGAAATGAATGACGGAACTATAATTGCTTCGCCAATAAAAGGGGCGTGCGATTGGTGTAAATATAAGTCTGCTTGCTTATTAGAAAATGGGTGCGAGAGAGAAGTGAAGGGAACTAGCGAAGACTACCTTCTCCAAGCTGTTAACGGAGGTGATGAAAATGCCTGAGCTTAAAAGAGAGCAAAGAGAAGTTATTAATCACGGAAACGGCAATATCCTTGTATCTGCTTCTGCAGGCAGTGGAAAGACCTTTGTTATGATTCAAAGGCTAATTAGGCTTATAGTTGAGAAAAAGACTTCGGTAAAAGAGGTGCTATGCGTGACCTTTACCGAGGCGGCGGCTTTGGAAATGAAGCTTAAACTCAAAAAAGCGTTAGCTGAAAAGATTGCAGAAGGGGTGGACCTTTCTGAAGAGCTTTTATCGGTGGACACTGCCGATATTTGCACTATTCATTCCTTTTGTTCAAGACTTATACGCAAATATTTCTTCATTGCAGGGGTTGCGCCCGATTATAAAATTGCCGAAGAAACTAGGGCAGACCTTTTAATTAATGAGAGCATTAACGAGACTTTTTCCACGCTGTATAAACAAAAAGAAAAAAGCTTTCTTGAGCTTCTTAAAAGGCACGGAAAGAACCGTTCGAACAGAACTTTTAAGGAGCTTGTTATAGACGTGCACAAATTCTTGCAGGTGGATGCTGACCCTGAAAAGTACGTGGAGAATTCCTTAAAAATATATTCAGACGTGGAGTTTGCCGTAAAAAAATATAAAGAATATATTTTAATCACCCTAAACAATCTTCGCGAATATTGCAACGATATAATTTTCAGGGCAAAAGGACTTGAATTTGATAACGCTATAAAAATCGTATCTCAGCTTGCTCGAGATTTAGACGTGGTTATTTACGGCGACCTTTACGACGTTAAAAGGTTTGAAGAATACAAAATTTCCCAAGTGTTCGGCAGTAAAATAGGTGATGAAAAAGAGGCGATAAAAGCGGAAGTGAAAAAGCTTTGCTCGACTGTTGCTTCTACCTTTAAGAGAATTAACAAGCATATTTCTGATAGAGAGACGGACGCTAAAAAGGGCTTGGAAATTAAAGAGCATCTTGAAAAACTGTTTGCAGTAGTTAAACTGTTCGGTGAAATTTATGCCGAGAAAAAGAGGGAAGAGAACGTTCTTGACTTTGCCGACCTAGAACATTTTGCCCTTAGGATATTAAGGGACGAGGAAAGCCTTAAAACGATTAAGGCTGGCTACAAATACGTTTTCGCAGACGAGTATCAAGACGTTAACGGTGTTCAAGAGGAAATATTATCGCGCGTGTCCAACAATAACCTGTTTATGGTTGGCGACGTAAAGCAGAGTATTTACGGTTTTCGTGGTTGTCGCCCAGAAATCTTTGAAGAAAAGGAAAAAAAGATGAGGGCGTTAGGAGAAAAGACTGTTAGGCTAAATCATAACTTTAGGTCTGCAAATGGCGTTATCGACGCAGTAAACGATATTTTCTCCTATTCTATGACTGAAGCGCTATACGGGGCAGACTATGCCGGCACGGCAAAGCTTATAGGTGGTGGAATTTATCCAGAGGAAGCAAGGGGGCAAACTTCACTATATCTACTAGACAAGGAAAAGGACAAAAACGCAGAAAAGATTCTGCCTAAAATTTATAATTTGCTAGAAGAGGCTTCTAAGACAAGGGAGGATTATCCCTCAAACATAGCTCTACTTATTGAAAAAATAATAAAAAAAGAGCTGGGAAAAAAATATTACGACACCAAGTCTCAAAAGGAAAAAAACATAACATATTCAGACATAGTTATCCTTAACAAGAATAGAGATAACGAATATATATTCACTCTTGTTTCCGACCTATTGAGGTTGAACGTGCCAGTTTCTTCTAGTGTTTCCGAGAACGTGCTAGCTTACCCTGAGATTCAGTTACTCGTGAGTATACTTAAACTTATAGACTGCAAAAAAGAGGATATTCCTCTAGTTTCGGTGTTGAAAAGTCCCGTTGGAAATTTCACCGAAGAAGAGTTGTTAAAAATTGCGCTTTTATATAAGGATTATCTTGAGACTCTAGACGGAAAGGAGAGGAAGAGAAGGAATTTTTATTCTGCATATAAGTATGCTCTCCAGAACATAGACGGTGAAATTTTAATAAAACTTAAGAAGTTTGACGAGTACGTAGAGAATGCTAGACTGCAAGCAGATTTCTTTGGCGCAGGCAAGATGTTGGAAAGAGTAATTATTGACTCTGGCTTGGAAAATTATCTTATCGTCAAGGGGAATGCAAGAGAAAAGCTTGCAAGAATAAGCTTTTTTATTAAAAAAGCTACAGAAGATAAAATTTACACCGTTCACGAATTTTTAAGGTTAATTGAAAATTCTCCAAAGTCTTTCCAACTTAGTCCCACCACGGGTGACGATTCGGTGAGGGTTATGACCATTCACGCATCAAAGGGATTAGAGTTTCCTGTCGTTATTGTGTGTGGACTGGAAAAAGGTGTAAACCGTCGCCCTCAGTCTGCCGAAGTGTTAAAGGACTATCAGCTTGGATTATGCCTAAAAAATTACGACGACGAGAATAAGATTTTAGAAGAAAATCTCTTTAGAGGTCTATTTAAGGAAAAAATGAAGGCAGATAAGATAAAAGAGGACTTAAGGCTTTTTTATGTTGCCACAACGAGGGCATCTTATTCAATGCATTTAACCTTTGAGGCGAGTACAGATATTAGGCGTGGCTTCTTTGTCGGTGCAGATAAGTTTGTCGACTATCTTCCTAGAGATATGGCTATAGAGGAAATATCGCCCGAAGATATTTGCGAGAGAGTGGAAGAAAGGAGAGGAAAGAGGAGTGTTCTTGTCGGCAAAGTTTCCGAGGAGGAGGCAAGCATTATTGAAAATAACCTCTCATACAGTTATCCGTTTGAATCGTGCACTACGCTTCCGATAAAATGCTCGGTAACTAAGGCACTAGTAAACTCTCGGGAGGGGGGCTCCCCCGTTCACGTTATCGTAAGCGAAGAGGAAACGGGGGTAGAGCGAGGCATAATCGCGCATAAGATTTTGGAGCATTTAAGCTTTGACGCACTGTTTGAGGGCAAGGGATTCTTTAACCAGATAGAAGACATGGTTGGCTTGGGAATTTTAACGGAGAGCGAGGCTACAAGCGTTGATTTGGCAAGGCTTGAACTAGCCGTTATGGGTTTTGCAGAAAGGTTAAAAGGTAAAAAGCTGTATCGTGAGCATCCTTTCCTTGCTCGTATAGATGGTGAGAAGGTGCTCGGTAAGGGTGGAGATGAGGTTCTCGTTCAAGGCATAATAGACCTGCTTGCAATAGGTGAAGATGGGGCAGAGATAATTGATTATAAATACTCCGTGCTTAGTGGTGAATCGTTAAGAAAGAAATACGCCGTACAGTTAGAACTTTACTCCCTAGCAGTTCAAAAGGTGCTTAAGGTTAAATCTACTAAAAAAACACTGGTTAATCTTCTCAGCGGGGAACTAGTAGATTTTTAAGCAATAAGCGACATAATTACATAAAATCTCTCGTAATTTTTACCCTATAAGGTTATAAAATTTATGAGAGGTTTTTATTATGAAAGAATTTTTTGTGGAGCTTTTTAATTCAATTTTTTCCGTTCTCGATAATGGTTGGTGCTTTTTAATAACCTTTTCTTTTTTGATTATATTTTTCGTGCTCAATTTAGTCGTTTCCATAACTAGAGGGGCCGAAGAGAGGGCGTTAAGATTTAGGAGGGGGATGAACTCTGTTTGCTTATCGCTTATTCTATTTGAAACCTTTGCCTTGATTATAACTAACGAGAGTTTATCCTTTGCAGTTTTCAACATTGCGCTTTTTACCCTCTTAAATACGCCGTTTTTCTTTATTGAAATAGGAAAGAGGGAAATTGTTCTAACTGACCAACAAAAAACAGCAGTGAAAAAGCTTGACCTTGAGACAAAAAAACAAACTGAAAAAATTAATACCATAGAGAAAGAGGAAAAGAAGAGCCTTTTGTTTTCCTTTGAGGAGATGCTAAAGGGAGAAGATGAGAAAGGACCTGCAAAATTAGAGGTGATAAGAACGGCTTGTAAAGAGGGAGAGAGTGCTCCGATAGAATTCTCAGGGGTCAAAAGAGCGATAGAAAAAACGCTACTAAAGGAATTGCCGTTAAACGACAGAGAAAAGCTTATTTCATTGGAGATTGCCCTGCTTCAAATGGAGAGGGGGGAGAATAATTTGCTGATAAAGGAAGAGGTTAACGATGGCCTATCGGCACTTCTTAAAATAATGTCTCGACATGCTGTGTAAATAGTTAGAAAAAAATTGATAAAATTTCAATTTTGGTATTGACAAAACAAACTATATAATATATAATGATTGTAATTAAAACTAAAATAAAGGATAAATGGGTGAAAACATGAAAAAATCCAAGATTATCTTATTGCTCAGTGCAATGCTTTTAATCGTAAGTCTTTTCGCAGTAGGTTGTGGCGGCCCCAAGACCTTCAAAGTAACTTTTGATGCTAATGGTGGCACGCTTGTTTCCGGTGAATTAGTTCAGGATGTTGAAAATGCTACGGCAATTCAGGCTCCTGTTGTTGAGAAGACGGGTTATACTCTTTCGTGGGATACTGACCTATCCACGATTACTGAAGAAACTACCGTAAAAGCTGTTTGGACTGCAAACACTTATACCGTAACCTTCAATCTTAACGATTCTGCTAACGCTCCTGCTGTAATGGAAGGCGAAAGCACCAAACAGTATGTTTACGACGCTACGATGGATATTCCCACTCCTACTAGAGTTGGTTACATCTTCGCAGGTTGGAGAAAAGGTGGCGCTGAAGGTGAATTGTTAGTTCAAGGCGCAAAAAACAACATTGCAGAAGATTATACTGCTTATGCAATGTGGACTGCAGACGACGGTCAAACCTTTGCTATCAGCTATGACTTAGCTGGTGGTAATATGAAAGCTGGTGAAGAAAACCCTGCTGTTTATAGCGCAGCAAGTGCAACCATCACGTTAAAGGCTCCTGTTAAAACTGGTTACAGATTCTTAGGTTGGAAAGAAGGCGAAGCTGAACCTGTTAAGAACGTTACTATCGAAGCTGGTAGCGTAGGTGCAAGAAGCTTCGTAGCTACTTGGGAACAGATTACCTACATCGTTAAGTTCGTTCTTTCTGGCGTAGATAACAATGGCAAGCCTGGTACTTTAACTATTGACGGTCAAAGCATGGTTGATGATATTACTGTTTTAGGTGGTGAGACTCTTGGCGACAAGCTCCCTGTTGAGTTTGATGCTCCTGCTGGCGACTATGTATTCAGCTACTGGAAGACTGAAATCGCAGGTAATGAAATTAAGGTTGACGGAAGCACCGTGTTCACTGGCGAAGTGTTTGGTGAACAAGATGCAACCATTACTTTAACCGTTATGCTTACTAGCAACTGGAGTGGCAGACACTAAGATTTAGTTCTTTGTAAAATTAAATTAAACCAAACTACCGATGATAATTCATCGGTAGTTTTTGCTTTTAGGCTGAGAATTTAACGGCAAAAGTGGCTGAAAATGCGTCTAATTATGGCTAAACACGTTAAATTTTCATTTTACTGTTGATTTTATTCATATTGTGTGGTATTATAATAGATGAAAAAATTATAAAGGATAAGGTAGATAGAATGAAGCTTTTCAAAAAGAAAAAGCATAGCGATTTCCAAAGTAAAATAATCGTGTCGGAGGATGTTTCTGCTGTAGGTTCAACAGGATATACGAGGCTTAAAGATAATATTCTATATATGAACGCAGATGGAAATTGTAAGGTTATCCAAATAGAATCTTCACTTTCGCACGAGGCTAAAACTACGGTAATTTCTAACCTTGCAGTAAGTATTGGCATTACAGAGAAGAAAGTTCTCGTTATGGACCTTGACTTCCGTCGTCCTAAGCTTCACAGAATGTTTGAGCTTGAAAAAGAAAACGGCGTTGCAGAGTATATGCAAGGTGAAAAAAACGCAGAAGAAATTATTAAAAAGACCAAATATAAGAATGTGGACATCATCACTAGGGGCGCAGATATCTACAACCCCTCTATCACTTTCCTTTCGGAAAAATTTGCTTCGCTTGTAAAAATGCTCAAAGAGAAGTATGATTACGTGCTTTTAGATTGCGCACCAGTGTTGCAGGTTTCTGATTACATTCATATTTCTAAAATATCAGACGGTGTGCTCTTTGTTATTGCCTATGGCAGAACCACCAAGAATCAGGTTATTGAGGCGATTAACTTATTAAAGAAGAACAATATCAAAATTCTTGGCACCGTGTTCTCTATGTACGATAGGAAAAAGGATAAAGAGTATAACCCCTATTACAAATATTACTCCTATTCTGATGGTGATGATAACGAATAAAATTATTAAATTTAAAGGTAGTTTATGATTGATATACACACTCATATATTACCCACAGTTGATGACGGCAGTAGGTCTACCGAAAATTCAATTAAAATGCTACAAGACCTTTCGGCGTGCGGGGTGACAGACGTTATTTTAACGCCTCATTATCGTGGGAAATACGTTGAGGATAAGTCCGTATTAATGGAGGAGTTTGAAAAAATCAAACTGTTATCAAAAGATATTCCAATAAACCTATATCTCGGTCAGGAAATCTATTTTAACACCGAGTCAATGAATCGCTTGTCGGCAGGTGAGCTTCTAACCTTAAACGGCACCAAGTACATATTGCTCGAATTTCACTATTACAACTATAGTGATATCGTAGAGGCAGTGTACGTTGCAAAGGCGAGAGGGTTTATTCCTATCATTGCACATATTGAAAGGTATGAGTATCTTGATTTTAAGGACTTATATGAAATTTTTGAAATTAAAAATCTTGGTGGGCTAATACAAATTAACGCATCGTCTTTGGTTAAGAGGGCTGATAAAACTTATATGAAGAGGGTAAAAAGGCTGCTAAGGAACGACTTGGTTGATTTTATTGCAAGCGATTGCCACGATTTTCGTCCTATAAGAATAGGCGAGGCAAGAAAAATCGTTGAAAAAAGATATGGCAAAAATACTGCCGAAAAACTGTTTGATACAAACGCATTATCAATAATAAATGGTCAGGCATAGGTCTGACCATTTGTAAATTAAAACTAAAAATTATTATTAAGGGCACGAGAATGAACGCTGTAAATTTTGATAGAGAAATGATGAAAAGAATAAAGGAGTTAAACGGCAAAAGCAAGCTTTTATTGCATTCTTGCTGTGCGCCTTGTTCATCAGCTTGCATAGAGAGGCTGAAGCCTTTCTTTGACTTAACCGTTTATTATTACAACCCAAATATCGATGGAGAAGAGGAGTTTAATAAGCGTGCAAGCGAACAAAAAAGGCTGTGCGAAAACTTTAACGTTTCATTCATTGAAGAAGCCTTTATCCCTACGGAGTTTTACAAGGAGGTTAGGGGACTAGAAGACCTTCCAGAGGGGGAGGAAAGGTGCGCTAAATGCTTTTATTTAAGGCTTAAAAAAACGGCAGAATACGCTAAGGAATATGGATATGATTTTTTTACGACAACCCTCACGGTTTCACCCTTGAAAAATGCAGAAATTATCAATGAATTCGGGCATTTAATAGGGAATGAGGTAGGAGTGGATTTTTTGCCCTGCGACTTCAAAAAAAGGGGTGGCTATCAAAGGTCTGTAGAGCTGTCGAAAGAATACGGATTATATAGACAAAATTATTGTGGATGTGTGTTTTCTAAAAGAGTAAAACCGTAAAAACATATTATAAAAAAAGGACTTGTTTTTAAGTCCTTTTTTCGCTTGTTTTTAGGGTGTAACTCTATTTATGTCTCTTGGGAACATAGTTGCCTCTCTCACGTTCTTAAAGCCTAAGAGGTGCATAGTAAGTCTTTCAAGACCGAGACCTAATCCACCGTGTGGAGGTGCGCCGTATTTGTGGAGCATAAGATAGGTTTCAAACTCCTCGGGGTTCATACCACATTTAACCATTTTATCAACCTGTGCTTGATAATCGTGCACTCTCTGTCCACCAGAGGTGATTTCAAGCCCTCTAAACAAAAGGTCAAATGAAAGCGTGTATTCTGGGTCTTCAGGGTCGTCCATAGTATAGAAGGGACGTTTTTTAGAGGGATAGTGAGTTATAAATATAAAGTCGCTGTTAAACTCTTTTTTAGCGTATTTGCCGAGAAGCTCTTCTTCCTGTGGGTCGAAGTCCTTCATATCGGAGGGTTGATATTTGAACTTTTTCATTAAAAGTTCTTTTGCTTCCATAAATTTCATCACGGGAATTTCAGTGATTTCCGGGACCTGTGCGTGAAGAAGTTCAAGCTCTTCTTTATATTCTTCCTTAAGGAGATTAAAGATGTACTTGAGTGCACCCGTTTCCATATTCATAATATCAGAAAAATCGTTGATGAATCCCATCTCAAAGTCCATAGAAATATATTCGTTCAAATGGCGAGAGGTGTCGTGATGCTCTGCACGGAATACGGGGGCAATCTCAAAAACCCTCTCGTAAACGCCAACTAACGCCTGTTTGTAAAGCTGGGGACTTTGAGCAAGGTAAACTTGCTTTCCAAAGTAGTCAAGCTTAAACACGTTGGTTCCACCTTCTGCGCCTGCAAAGTTAATTTTTGGGGAACGAATTTCCGTGAAGCCGTTTTTAAGCAGGAATTCTCTAAAGCCCCTTGCAATGCCTTCTTGTACTTTGAAGATAGCCCTTTCCTTTGGGTTTCTAAGCGCGATGGGGCGAAGGTCAAGAATAGTGCTCATTTGAATATTATCGAGCTGTTTTTTATTGATGACGATGGGAAGTGCTTCAGCAGGCAAGGAGAGAATTTCAACGTTATGAATTTGAAGCTCAAACCTTTCGTTGCCCTTAGCGTCGGTAGATGAAACGACCTTGCCGGTGATTTTAACGCAAGCCTCTTCCCTTAAGTTTTCATCCCACCTGTAATCGGAAAATTCAGGCGCGTAAACGCATTGAATAAGGTCTCTCTCCGTCCTGATGATAACGAAGGAAAACCCCGTCATTTCCCTAATACGATGAATATATCCTTTAATGTAAACAATTTCATTGTTATGCTCCTTAAATTCACTAAACGATAGGGTATTCTTTTTAATTTCGCCGTTAATAGTGTTCATAATAACTCCTAGATTTAAACTGTATAAATATAATAAACCATACTTAAAAAGAAAGCAAGTATTTGAAAGATTTTTATTATATTTTGACCGAAAAACTGTATATGGTGGGTTAAAAGGTTGAAAAGATTTCAAAAATATGATATCATAATATAAAAAGATTTATAATGAGGAAGTTTATGAAAATTGCAATTTCAGTAGAATCAACTAACGATTTAAGCAAGGAAATGCTCAAGGAAAATGATATTAAAGTTATACCTTACAATATCGTTTTGGGTGACATGATGTTTAAGGACGGTGAAAAGACAACCGAGGAAATGTTTAAGTTTGTTGACTCTTACGGAACTCTTCCTAAAACTAATGCTATTAACGAATACGAGTACACCGAATATTTTGAAGAAATATTGAAAGAGTACGATGCAGTTGTGCACATTGCTCTTTCTAGTGGCATTACCTCTTCTTGTGGAAACGCATTCAAGGCTTGTGAGAATATTGAAAATGCATACGCAGTAGACAGCAGAAGTTTGTCCACAGGTATCGGTCTTTTAGCTCTTTATGCTAGAGAGCTTGCAGACGAGGGCGTCGCACCTGCAGAAATCGCCGAGAAGGTTCAAGCAAGGGCAGATAAATTGCAGGTAAGCTTCGTTGTTGAAAGGCTTGACTATTTGCATATGGGAGGGCGTTGTTCGTCTGTTGCACTTCTAGGTGCCAACATTTTCCACATAAGACCTAGAATCGTATTAAAGGACGGAAAAATGCTTTCTGACAAAAAGTATAGGGGCTCTATGGAGGGCGTTATTGCTAAGTATTGTGCAGATACGCTTGCAGAATTTAATACGCCCGATTTAGATAAGGTTTTCATTACCTACACTACGGCGACTGAAGGAATGATTGCAAACGCAGAAAAGGCACTAAAGAACGCAGGGTTTAAGAATATCTATAAAACCCGTGCGGGTGGCACCATTGCCAGCCACTGTGGCGCAAACACGATGGGTATTTTATATTTCAACGACGGTAATAAATAATAAAAAAGTGTGTAAATTTGCTTGACAAACGTGCTTCGATGGTGTAATATAATAGGGCTTAAAGAAGAAGTAACCCTTCTCGCCTTGCGAAAAACAGTTCGTTTGGCTCAATACCTTATTTAGCACGGCAAGTATTTTGCCTGCTTTACAACAGTGTATTTCGGGTTGCTATAACTTATAGCAACCCGTTTTTTATTCCTTAAGCAGTTTAAGGGAAATTTTATTGAGAGGTACAAAATCATTAAAAAGGAACATCAAATTAACGAAGAAATTCGTGATAGGGAAGTTCGCCTTATTTCTGACGACGGTAGTCAGTTGGGCATCGTTTCTTCTCAGGAGGCTTTAAGGCTTGCTGATGAAAAAGGGTTGGATTTAGTTAAGATTTCACCTAACGCAACTCCACCAGTTTGCAAGATTATGAATTATGGTAAATTCTTATTTGAACAAACGAAGCGTGCTAAAGAGGCAAAGAAAAATCAAAAGGTTGTAGAAATTAAGGAAGTTTGGCTTTCTATGACTATTGACGTGGGTGACCTTAACGTAAAAGCTAAGGCTTGCCAAAAATTCCTTCTTGCAGGCAACAAGGTAAAAGTTTCCATAAGAATGAGGGGGCGCCAAATGGCACATTCCGAGCTAGGTCTTGGCGTTATGGAAAGGTTCTTTGAGCTTGTTAAAGAACAGGGTGTAATGGAAAAGAAACCGCAGACAGAGGGCAGAAACATTTGGATGATGCTTGCGCCTTTGAAAGCGTAAATAAAAAAACTAACGGAGGGTATATTTATGCCGAAAATGAAAACCAAGAGTGCGGCTAAAAAGAGATTTAAGGTAACCGCAAACGGTAAGATTAAAAGGTCCTGCTCCGGCAAGAACCATATTCTTACTAAGAAAGACAGAAAGAGAAAGAACAACCTTTGCGCAGGTGCTTACGTAGATTCTACGCAAGAAAAGACCGTAAAAACGCTTATTTACAATAAATAGTCAAGGAGAAAAGGATTATGCGTATTAAAAGAGGAGTTAACGCTGTAAAAAAGCGTAGAAAAATTTTAAAGCTTGCTAAAGGCTACTGGGGTGGCAGAAGCAAGAGATATAGAGTTGCTAGAGAAGCCGTTATGAAGGCTCAGCTTTATTCCTACTTCGGAAGAAAAGCTAAAAAACGTGATTTCAGGTCTTTATGGATTGCGAGAATCAACGCTGCTTGCCGTATGAATGGTGTTTCCTACAGCAAATTTATGTTCGGTTTAAAAAATGCAGGTATCGAGCTCAACCGTAAGGTTTTAGCTGAAATCGCTGTTTCCGACGAAAAAGCATTTGCAACCCTTTGCGAAACTGCAAAGGCTAACTTAAGCAAATAATTTCTAAAGCCTACCTTATTTTAAGATAGGCTTTATTTTGGTTAAATGATTTTATCGAGACAAAACTCTTTAGTCAAGTTTGCAAAGTCCTTGAGCGATAAAAAGTTTCGCGACAGGGAAGGCTTATATATAGTAGAAGGCGTGAAGATGGTGAAGGAAGCTATCCTCTCTAAGGAGGAACTTTGCCATATTCTCGTTACGCCCTCTTGCTTTGAAAAAGTGGACTTCTTAAAAGAATGGGAGGTTGACCTCGTTGAGGATAGCGTTTTTAAGTCCATCTCTAACGAAGTTACTCCACAAGGTATTCTTGCACTCGTAAAAAAACCCATAACCCAAGTACTCGCGCCCAAAGGGAATTGCCTTTTTTTAGACGGAGTTTCAGACCCAGCTAACGTCGGTGCAATTATCAGAACGGCAGCAGCATCTGGATACGGTGAAATTTATGCATATAATTGTGCTGACCCCTTTTCGCCAAAGTCGGTTAGGGCAAGTATGAGTGGGATATTCAAGGTCAAGATATATTCTGGTGAAAGAGAGGAACTTTTAGATAAAATCAATCTGCCCGTGGTCGTTGCAGATATGGGTGGAGAGAATGCGTTTACCATTAAATTACCAGAGCCTTTCTGTCTAGTTATAGGCAACGAGGCGAGAGGCGTAAGCGACACGCTAAAGAATAGAGCAAATTATACTGTTAAAATTCCTATGCAAAACGATATGGAAAGCTTAAATGCTTCGGTGTCGGCAGGGATACTTATGTATACGCTCTGCAGAAAATAAAAATTAAGGAGAAAAATATGTCAGGACATAGCCATGCAGCTAATATTGCAGTAAAGAAAGCAAAGACTGATGCTGCTAAGGGAAAAATTTTCACTAAGGTTGGTAGAGAAATTGCCGTTGCAGCAAAATCTAATCCCGACCCCGATACCAACAGTAAGCTTGCCGATGCTATTGCTAAAGCAAAAGCAGTTAACATGCCTAACGAAAACATCAAAAGATGTATCGCAAAGGCTTCTGGTGAACTCAGTGGCGACAACTACGAAGAACTCACCTACGAAGGATACGGCCCAGCAGGTAGCGCAGTTATTATAAAGACGTTAACAGACAACAAAAACCGTACCGTTCACTACGTTAGAACTGCTATGAGAAAGCACGGTGGTTCTTTAGGCAACGCAGGTTGCGTTTCCTTTACTTTCTCTACCTTAGGCGTTATCGTTATTGAAAAGAAGCCTGAGCTTTCTGAAGATGAGGTTATGGAAATGGCGTTAGACGCAGGGGCAGACGATTTCATTTCTGAAGACGATGCTTTCGTTGTTTACACTGCAGTTGCAGACTTCTCGGCAGTTAGAAAGTACCTTGAAGAAAAGGGACTCAACTTCTTTGAAGCTCAAATAAAAATGCTTCCCCAAACCAAAATCACCTTAGAGGGTGACGAACTCGTTAAATTTAATAAGCTTATAGATGCTTTAGAAGATTTAGACGATGTTCAAAACGTTTATCACAACGTAGACCTTCCTGAAGAAGAGGAAGAATAAATTTTTCTAAAAGTGGAATAAAACGGTGAAAACTACCTATACTTAAGATTGTCGGCAGTCAGGTAATATCTTTTAATGAGTATTCGTTAAAAGTCTACTAAAGATAATCTGCCGTTTATATAAACCGCTTAAATATCTTAGAGGAAATTTATTCTCCGCTTAAGTTTTTAGGCGGAGGTAAAAGGGCGAAAAATTCGCCCTTTTATTAAATTTATTAAAATTTTTCCATTTAAAGGTATTTTCAATAAAATTTATGGTAGAATATAATTGAAAGCAAGGAAAAGGAGTATCTTTTATGCGTAAAATAATAAAATTCCTTTCAGTCGCAATACTTTCTGTAATTATGTGCCTTTCCGTGGTAGGTTGTCAGTTTATAGACCAAAGTTACTTTAACCCGGGCACGAGTGGTGGTGGCACTGTTTCAGATTCTGTTATCGCTGCGCAGGCTGTTGAGTTTGCTACAAAAGACGAGGGAGTGCAAACTAATTTATCGCTTCCCGATGCAGTAGAATTAGTGGAGCGCACTTCGGTTGCCATAGAAATGACATCGGAATACGGCTCCGGCAGAGGCAGTGGCGTTATTGTAGACGTTAAAAATTCAGGAAATTACGTGTATATTGTAACTTGTCATCACGTTATTTCAGGTTGTGGCGAGATAACCGTTTATCTCCCCGATGAAGAATGTAGCTACGAAAATCAAGACTATATTTTTAAGGGATACATTGGCAGTAGCATTTACGTTGATAATGCCGTAACTTTAGTTGGTGGCGACAATGTTTCTGATATTGCAGTTATAAAAATAAACCTTGATATAGCGGCAGTTTCAGGCAATAAGCTCAGTATGGCTAAAGTTCAAAAAGCAGTAGTTCCTTCATCTGATTATAAGGTTAGAAAGGGAGAGGCAATCTTTGCTATCGGCAACCCCTTGGGTGATTTACCCGGAAGCGTGGCAGACGGTGTCGTTTCCTATTTGGAGAGAGAGGTGCTCGTTTCAGAGGTCGGGCAAATGAATTTAATGCAAATCTCCGTAACGACTAATCCCGGTAACTCTGGTGGTGGCTTATATAACCTAAAGGGTGAACTTATTGGTATAACCAATGCAGGGAACACCTCTTACGATGCAATAAATTTTGCTATTCCTATCGAGCTTGAAAATGGCAATGGGTTTGTGTCAATCGCCTCACAGCTTATCGCAACTGCAACGTCAACCAACTATGGATATGTTTCAGGTAGGTGGGATTTAGGTATTACTACACGTTCCTATTCCTATAAAAACACTAATTACCCTCGAATAGAGAGTGTAAGGACTGGAAGTAACGCTGAAAAAGCAGGGCTTAAGGTTGGGTATATGATTTATTCACTCGGTTGGAATGGTCAAACTTACACAGTTACGCCTGACACGCTTGGAGATTACGTTGGACTTATGAGAACGGAGCTTAAAGTGGGAGAAAGCTTTACCGTGTTTGCAATGCAAGAACGCACTAGCCTTATCGGTGGTGGCTTAAATTATTATGAAGTAAACGTACAAATTGAAAAGGCAGATTACATTTTCTGTAATACAGGTGCTTAATAAAAAAACAATAACAAAAAACCGTTGCGATTTTGCAACGGTTTTTATATCCTTTTAAGATTTAATTATTTGCATTCGTCAGCTTTGCCTGCGCAACCTAATACGTTGATAAGCTTATGCTTAACGATTTCTTTAATGTTTGCTCTTGCAGGTTTTAAATATTCTCTGGGGTCGAACTTAGAGGGCTGGTCGTTAAAGAACTTTCTAACGGTACCAGTCATAGCTAAGCGAAGGTCAGAGTCGATATTGATTTTGCAAACGGAAAGTTCAGCAGCCTTTCTGAGCTGTTCTTCGGGAACGCCGATAGCATCGGGCATTGCGCCACCGTTTTCGTTAACCATTTTAACGTATTCTTGTGGAACGGAAGAAGAACCGTGTAATACGATGGGGAAATCGCCAAGCTCTTTAGCAACTGCTTCTAAGATATCGAAACGGAGTGCAGGGGGAACGAGAATACCTTCTTCGTTTCTGGTGCACTGTTCGGGCTTGAATTTGTATGCGCCGTGAGAGGTTCCGATTGCGATTGCGAGAGAGTCAACACCCGTTCTCTTTACGAATTCAACAACTTCTTCTGGCTTGGTGTAGCTTTCAGCACCGTGCTCAACCTTAACGTCGTCCTCAATACCTGCTAAGGTTCCGAGTTCGCCTTCAACGGTGATATATCTGCCACGAGCAGCTACGTCGTGAGCGTAGACAACAACCTTTTTGGTGAGAGCTACGTTTTCTTCAAAGGAAAGATGAGAACCGTCAATCATAACGGAGGTGAATCCACCGTCGATACAAGATTTGCAAGTTTCAAAATCGGGGCCGTGGTCAAGGTGTAATACGATTGGGATTTCAGGACATTCAATAACTGCAGCCTCAACAAGTTTTACTAGGTAAGTGTGGTTAGCGTATGCTCTTGCACCCTTGCTTACCTGTAAAATTACGGGAGAGTTAGTTTCCTTACATGCTTCGGTGATGCCTTGAACGATTTCCATATTGTTTACGTTGAAAGCACCGATTGCATATCCACCTTTTGCAGCCTGTTCAAACATTTTCTTAGAGTTTACTAATGCCATATTTATCTTCTCCAAATTTTATTTTTTTCGTCTTTAGAAGCAGGGTAAACACCCAACGCATTTATTATACCTTTTTTTTTAATAAATATCAAATATTTTTCCTTGATATTTGTTAATTTGCTTTATAATTTCCCATAAAAGTTGTATAATAACTTTAGCAAAGTAAAAAGGGGTGTGTAATGCAAGATTTAAGAATTAACCAGCTTGCTAAAAATCTTATAAACTATTCCTGTGCTCTTAAAAAGGGCGAAAAGGTTTTAATTGAAGCAAAGGGTGTAGATTATATGTTGACTTCTGCACTTATTCGCGAGGCTTATGCAGTGGGGGCGATTCCTTTTGTGGAAATTTTTGACAACAGAGTTACGAGAGAGCTTCTCTTAGGACAGACGGAGGAACAGGCAATTTTAAGGAGAAAGTTTGACTCTATCCGTATGGAGGAAATGGACGCTTATATCGGTATTAGGGGAGGAAATAACAGCAATGAGCTAGCAGACGTGCCTTCCGATAAACTCCGTTTAGAGAGCACCCTATACACTCACCCCGTTCACCACAACATAAGGGTTAAAAAGACAAAGTGGGTAATTCTGCGTTATCCAAACGAAGGGATGGCGCAATCGGCAGGGACTAGCACCGATGCGTTTGAGGATTTCTATTTTAAGGTTTGCAACCTAGATTATTCTAAAATGGATAAGGCTATGGACGCGTTAAAGAAGAGGCTCGATAATGCCGATAAAGTTAGAATTGTCGCAAAAGATACCGACATAAGTTTTTCCATTAAGGGGATAGGCAGTAAAAAGTGCTCTGGGCGCTGTAACATTCCGGATGGGGAAATTTATACTGCACCGGTTAAGGACAGTGTTAATGGTGTTATTACCTATAACACGCCCTCTATTAAAGACGGGTTTAAGTTTGAAAACGTTTCTCTAACTTTTAAGGACGGAAAGATTATAAAAGCCACTGCAAATGACAATAAAAAGATAAACGCTATTTTTGATACTGACGAGGGGGCTAGGCATGTTGGGGAATTTGCTTTTGGTGTAAACCCCTATATCGTTAAGCCTATGGGAGATATTCTCTTTGATGAAAAGATTTCCGGCTCCATCCATTTTACGCCTGGCTCTTGTTACGACGATTGCGATAACGGCAACGACTCTGCAATACATTGGGATTTAGTTCAAATTCAAACTAAAGAATACGGCGGTGGGGAAATTTATCTTGACGGCGAGCTCATTAGAAAGGACGGTTTTTTCGTTACCGATGACCTTCTTTCTCTAAATCCCGAAAATCTTAAATAACCCCCTAAAAGCAAAATCGTGAAAAATTTAATTTAAAGGCTAAAAAATGCGAAATTTGCCTTATAACGTTTGACTAAAGTAAATAAAATTTATATAATTATAAATGAAGAATTTTGAAATATTATTATGGAGGATACACAAAAATGTCAAAAGTAACTAAAGTTGCAATTAATGGTTTCGGCAGAATCGGTCGTCTCGCTTTCAGACAGATGTTCGGTGCTGAAGGTTACGAAGTTGTTGCTATCAACGACCTCACCAGCCCTGAAATGCTCGCTCATCTTCTTAAGTACGATACCATGCAAGGTAACTACGTAGCTGCAGGTCACACTGTTGAAGCTAAAGAAAGCTCTATCGTAGTTGACGGCAAGGAAATTACCATCTATGCAAAGGCTAACGCAGCAGAACTCCCCTGGGGCGAACTCGACGTTGACGTTGTTTTAGAATGTACCGGTTTCTACACCAGCAAGGCTAAAGCACAGGCTCATATCGATGCTGGCGCAAAGAACGTTGTTATCTCTGCTCCTGCTGGCAACGACCTTCCCACTATCGTTTACAACGTAAACCACAACACTTTAACTAAGGACGACCACATTATTTCTGCAGCATCCTGCACCACTAACTGTCTCGCTCCTATGGCAAAAGCTCTTAACGATTATGCTCCCATCGTAAGTGGTATTATGACTACCGTTCACGCTTACACTGGTGACCAAATGATTCTTGATGGACCCCAGAGAAAGGGCGACAAGAGACGTTCTAGAGCAGGTGCTATGAACATCGTTCCTAACTCTACTGGTGCTGCTAAAGCTATCGGTCTTGTTATCCCTGAACTCAACGGCAAGCTCATCGGTGCTGCTCAACGTGTTCCTACTGCAACCGGTTCTACCACCATTCTTATCGCAGTAGTTAAGGGTAAGGATGTAACCAAGGAAGGCATCAACGAAGCTATGAAAGCTCAAGCTACCGAATCCTTCGGCTACAATACTGACGAAATCGTTTCTTCTGACGTTATCGGCATGAAGTACGGCTCACTTTTCGATGCTACCCAGACTATGGTTTCTAAGATTGATGATGAAACTTATCAAGTACAGGTTGTTTCTTGGTATGACAACGAAAACTCTTACACCAGCCAAATGGTTAGAACCATTAAATACTTCTCTGAAATTAAATAGTTTCATATAAAGTATAATAAAAAACCTTCCAAATTGGGAGGTTTTTTTATTGTCTTTTGATATGAAATATGTTATAATCAAAAAGGAATACAAATTAAAAAGGTATATCTTTATTCTTATATCGGAGGGAAAACATGGACGTAACTGATTACGTATATGCTGTGTATAGGGAGAGGAGTTTTTCTCTTGCGGCAAAAAAGCTTTTCATATCGCAACCGGCACTTTCTGCTATGGTAAAAAAGGTGGAAAAAAGCATAGGTATAACTATTTTTGACCGTTCAACCTCGCCTATAACTTTAACCGAAGCAGGAAAGGTTTACGTTAAATCTATAGAGGAAATGCAAGCAGTTAAAAAGAGGCTTGACGAAGAACTTTCTGACCTTAGGGGGTTAAAAACGGGTAAATTGGTGGTTAGTGGCGAAAATTTTGTTTCTTCCTTTATTATGCCCGAAGTTATTATGCGATTTTCCGAAGAGTACGAGGGAATTAGGGTAGACCTAGTAGAATCTAATTCTCCAGACCTTCGCCAGCTTCTGCTCAGTGATGAGGTGGATCTTCTTATTGCTCACGATTTTGATAAGAAATTATATTCTTGCGAACCTCTTTTTGACGAGATGTTGCTTCTCGCAGTTCCCGAAAGGCTTAAAATTAACGAAGGGTTAAAGAATTTTGCGCTAACCTCGGATGATATTAAGAGTGGCAAGCATCTAAAAGAAGATTGCCCCTCTGTAAACCTTGAGACCTTTAAGGAAGAAGAGTTCTTAATTCTAAAAAAGGGCAATGATATGGAGCGTCACGCACAGGAGCTTTGCGAAGAAGCAGGTTTTAGCCCTAAAACTTTAATTACCTTAGACCAGCTTATAACTTCATACAATATGGCTTGCGCAGGAATGGGCATCGCATTTGTTACCGATATTTTGATTGTAAAGGGCAGAGGGGAGAATTGCGTTTACTATAAAATCTCTTCAAATGAAATTACGAGACGTATGTTCATAGGTTATAAAAAGAATAGATACATAAGTAAAGCTTGCGAAAAGTTTATTGAAATTGCCAAAAAAGTTTACAAAGAAAAACTTTCATAAGTAAAAATAACTAAAAGAGAGCATTGTGCTTGACACGTGCTCTTTTTTTATGTTTTGCAGAAAGTTATATAAAAAAATTTATAGCACGTATAAGGGAAAAATTATTAAAATGATTGAAAAATAAAATTATAAGTGGTATAATGAAATTAATATAAAACTAAGAGGCAAAAAATATGAAAACAATAGTAATAGGAGTTATTGGTGCAGATGTTCACGCAGTAGGTAACAAGATTATCGAATACGTGTTAAAACAAGAGGGATATAACGTAGTAAATATCGGCGTACTTTCTTCGCAGGAAGATTTTATTAACGCCGCTATCGAGACGAAGGCAGACCTTATTTTAGTTTCCTCACTTTACGGTCAAGGTGAAATTGACTGTAGAGGAATGAGAGAAAACTGCATTGAGGCAGGTATTGGTGATATTCCCTTGTTCGTTGGTGGAAACATCGTTGTTGGTAAGCAGAACTTTGATGAAGTTAGAGCAAGATTTGAAGCTATGGGCTTTAATAAAGTTTATGCTCCTGGCGTTTCCATAAATGAAACTCTCCCCGACATAAAGGCTATTTTAGGAGAATAATTTAATGAGCCGTTATCTGATGATAGATTTCGGTTCTACCTTTACTAAGCTGACGGCAGTCGATACGGAGAGTGAGGATATTATTGCTACTGCAAGTCATTTTACAACGGTGGATACCGATATATCCGTAGGCTACAAGAATGCACTGAAGGTTTTAGGCGAGAAGATGGGGGAAGAAAACCCTAAATTCGATAAGATTATCGGGTGTTCTTCTGCTGCAGGTGGCTTAAAGATGGCTGCAATAGGACTTGTTGAAGAGCTTACGCTTGAAGCTTCACGCAGGGTGTGTCTTGGTGCAGGTGCTAAAGTAGAATTGGCTTTCTCTCATCACCTAACCAATGCAGACGTTGATAAGATTATAGAAAAAAAGATTGATATTATTCTTCTCTCAGGTGGGACGGATGGTGGAAACACCGAGTGCGTGCTATTTAACCAGAGAATGCTCTGTGAAAGAGGGATTAAAATCCCTATAATCTTTGCGGGTAATAAAAATTGTACCGATGAGGTTAAGAGTTTAGCAAAAGAGTATGGCATGAACGAATATTATTGCGAAAACGTAATGCCAAAACTCAACGTTCTTAACATTGATGATGCGAGAAACACAATAAGAAAAATTTTCTTAGAGAATATCATCGAAGCAAAGGGTATTAAAAAGATAGAGGGAGATATAGATAGGCTTATTCTTCCCACCCCCGAATCTGTTTTAAGGGCGGCGACACTTCTTGCAGACGGATATATGCACGAGAGTGGCCTTGGAGAGATTGTCTTAGTGGATATCGGTGGGGCGACTACCGATATGTATTCTATATGTGCAGCCTCTGCTAAGCGTAGCGACGTTGTTATTAAGGGACTTGAAGAACCCTATGCAAAGCGCACGGTAGAGGGGGACCTCGGCATGAGATATTCCGCACTTGGGGTGCTTAACTCTTTAACGGAAGAGGAAAAGAGGCTTATTCGAGAAGACGAGGGCGTTGACATCGAAAAAGAATTGCTCTTTAGGCACGAGCATGTAGATGTTGTTCCCGAAAACGATGAGCAAGCAAAGGTTGATGTGATAATGGGTAGAATTTGTGTGGATAAGGCAATGGGGCGCCACGCAGGTAGAATGGAAGAAGCCTATACTCCGATGGGCATGCTTTATAATCAGTACGGCAAGGACTTATCTAAAATCAACTTTGTTATCGGAACGGGTGGTGTACTTGTGCACAACGATGCCCCGGTAAAGATACTATCGGCAGTGGAGTATTCGCTAAAGAAAGGCTTAGAATTAAGACCGGTGAACCCTAGATATATGCTAGATAAAGATTACATTCTTGCTGCTATGGGGCTTTTGGCAGAGATTGACCCTCTTCTAGCACTCAAAATAATGAAAAAGCACGTTGTTGCTATAAAATAAATAATAAAATTTTACGGTGGAAATATGGTAAAGAACAAAAAATTAACAGAAAAAGAATTTCTAGCAGAAAGAGAACAGGTGCTTGCAACCTGGAAAACGGGTAAGGATTATCACCTCGATTTTGAGGAGTCTATTCCTTTCTTAAAGTCTATCCCCGAGGAAAAGAACTTTGCAGATAAGCTCGCAAAAGCAAAGAGGGAAAAGGCAAGAACACTAGTTCAACCTAGAGCAGGTGTTCCTGTTGTGAACAAACATATAGAACTTTTACAGTTCTTAGAAAATGCCGGTGCAGACTTTTTGCCTAGCACCATTGACAGTTATACTCGTCAAAACAGATACGTTGAAGCTGAAATGGGTATTAAAGAAAGCATTATGAACGACAGAGCGCTTCTCAACGGGTTCCCCTGTGTAAACTATGGCGTAACCGGTTGTAAACAGGTGTTTGACGCAGTAAAAGTTCCTCTTCAGGCAAGACACGGAACTCCTGATGCAAGACTTTTAGCTGAAATTATTCACGCTGCAGGTTGGACCTCTAACGAGGGTGGCGCAATTTCATATAATCTACCTTATGCAAAGAGCGTTTCCTTGGAAGATACTATTAAATACTGGCAGTACTGCGACAGACTCGTTGGTTATTATGAAGAAAAGGGCGTTCATATTAATAGAGAACCCTTTGGTCCTTTGACTGGAACCCTGGTTCCTCCTTGTATTTCTAACACTGTTGGTATTATCGAAGCACTCCTCGCAGCAGAGCAGGGAGTTAAGAGTATAACCGTAGGCTACGGAATGGGTGGCAACATTATTCAAGACGTTGCGGCAGTTCGTGCACTTCAGGAACAAACGGAAGAATATCTTGAGAAGTTTGGTTATAAGGACGTTGTGGTTACTACCGTATTCCACCAGTGGATGGGGGGCTTCCCACACGATGAAACGGAGGCACTCGGCTTAATTGCTTTATCCTCCACCGTTGGTGCGCTTTCCGGCGCAACTAAAATGATTACTAAAACCCCACACGAGTCGGTTGGTATTCCTACTAAAGAAGCAAACGCACAGGGAATTAAAGCAAGTAAGCTAGTTACTAGACTTCTTTGTGACCAGAAGTATCCGGAGTGCAAAGAACTTGCAGATGAAATTAATCAAATCAAAAATGAAGTTGACTGCTTGATGAAGGCAGTTCTAGAAGTTGGCGAGGGTGACATTGCAGTCGGTACTGTTAAGGCGTTTGAACAAGGTCTTATCGACATTCCATTTGCACCTAGCAAATACAATGCAGGTCTTATCCTTCCTGTAAGAGATAATGATGGTCATATCAGAATTTTTGAATTCGGTAAGCTTGCTTTAACGGATGAAATTAAAGAGTTCCACCGTAAAAAGATTGAAGAAAGGGCAAAAGCAGAGGGTAGAGAAGTTTCCTTCCAGCTCACTATCGACGATATTTATGCAGTTAGCCTAGGACATATCGTAGGTAGACCCGATTACGGTAGTTTCTAATATCAGACAATAAATAATATTAAGAAGGTATAATTTATGAAAATTGTAGACGTTATTTTAACTAAATCTTACACTGGTTTCTACTTTGACGACCAAAAGGCTATTAAACAGGGCGCAGGACACGACGGATTTATGTACGTTGGTGAAGCTGTAACCGAAGGTTTTTCTTCCATTCGTCAAGCAGGTGAAGCAATTTCTATTCAGCTTATTCTAGAGGATGGCACCGTTGGTTACGGTGACTGTGCTGCAGTTCAATATTCCGGTGCTGGTGGCAGAGACCCATTGTTCCTCGCTAAGGATTTTATTCCTTTCATTGAAGAAAAAATTAAACCTATGCTTATCGGAGAGGACGTTTCTTCCTTCCGTGCTCTTGCTGAAAAATACGACAAATTAATCGTTGACGGCAACCGTTTACACACTGCTATTCGTTACGGAATTTCTCAAGCACTTTTAAATGCAACTGCAAATGCTCGTCGCATTACTATGGCAGAAGTTATTCGTGAAGAATACGGCGTTGAAGGAAAAACTTACGAGCCTATCCCCGTATTCACTCAGTCTGGCGACGATAGACAAATTAACGCTGATAAGATGATTATTAAGGAGGCAGACGTTCTTCCTCACGCACTTATCAATCACGTTGAAACCAAGCTCGGTAAAAACGGTGAAATCCTTTTAGATTACATCGCTTGGCTTAGAGATAGAATTCTCAACAACAGAGTTAACGCTGAGTATAACCCAACCTTCCATATCGACGTTTACGGAACAATTGGTCTTGCGTTTAACTATGACGTAGACAAAATGTTTAACTATCTTTTAGAGTGCGAAAAGACTGCTAAGCCTTTTGCTATTCGTATTGAAGGGCCTATCGACACTGGTGATAGAGAGGGCACTCTCCACTATGAAAAGGTATTAACGGAAATGCTTGATAAGGCAGGCAGTAAGCTTCAAATTGTTGCAGACGAATGGTGCAATACCTTAGAAGATATCAAGCTTTTTGCTGATAACAAGGCAGGACACGTGCTTCAAATTAAAACGCCCGATTTAGGTGGCGTAAACAACGTTGCAGAAGCTATTATTTATTGTAACGAAAAGGGTGTTGGCAGTTACTGTGGTGGTACCTGTAACGAAACGGACCAATCTGCTAAAACAACTACCAACATTGCAATTGCTTGCCGTGCACTTCAGTGCCTTGCAAAACCCGGTATGGGCGTTGACGAGGGCTATATGATAGTTAAAAACGAAATGAACAGAGTTATTGCAAGCGCAAATAGGCGCGCAAAATAAAAATTTAGAAAATACTTTAAAAATTACTTGCCTTATGCTAAAATAATAGCATAAGGCAAATAAACTATACGGAGCAAATTTATGAAAATAGGCGTTAGTGGCTCGTTAGAATCTAACGACGCGCTCATCACGGTTACACCCTCAAATGTTCAAGAAATAGAGATTGAAAGTATCGTGTATGATTTTTTTCACGAGCAAATTGAAGAAGTTATTAAAACAACGCTAAAAGATTTAGGCAAAGAAAACCTAAAGGTAATATGCAAAGATAAGGGCGCACTCGATTATACTATTCGTGCAAGGCTTATCACGGCAGTTAGTAGAATGGAGGAAAAATAGTGAGAAGAAGTTTACTTTTTATGCCGGGCAACAACCCTGCGATGCTACAAAATTCCGATATTTTTGATGCAGACGCTGTTATTTTTGACCTAGAAGACGCTGTTTCTATTACCGAGAAGGATTCTGCAAGAACTCTTGTATCCTCCTTTTTATCGGCAAGGAAAGAGGATTTCCCAATGGAAGTCGTTATTCGTATCAACGGACTCGACACTGATTTTTATTTAGAGGATATTAAAGCTGTCGTTAGCGATAAAATTGATACGATTATGCTTCCAAAGGCAAACGTTTCCACGCTTATTAAGCTTGATAAATTACTCACCGAAAGGGAAAAAGAGTTAGGTCTAGATAAAAAGATAGCAGTTATTCCAATTATTGAGCTTGCATCTTCAGTTATGGAGATTGATGAAATTGTAAAAGCTCCAAGGGTTAATGGAGTATTGCTTGGTGCAGAGGATTTAACTAGCGATTTAGAGGTTTCTAGAACCAAAAAGGGCGATGAAATCTTATATCCAAGGCAGAGACTTGCTCTCGCCTGTGTGGCATATAAAATTGATTCTATAGACACTCCTTTTACCGACGTTAACGACGAAGATGGCTTAGAAGCTGATTGTCGTTTTGTTGCGGGGATAGGATTTACTTCTAAGGCTGCAATTCACCCCAATCAGGTCGGTGTAATCAACTCAGTTTTCGTTCCCACTGAGGAGAAAATTAAGTGGGCGTTAAGGGTTGAGGAAGCAAACAGACTCGCACTAGAAAAAGGGCTTGGAGTATTCAGTTTAGACGGAAAGATGGTAGATAAGCCGGTAATTGAGCGTGCAAAAAAGATAATAATAAAGGCAAAAAGATATAATCTTATATAGATATGAAAAATTCAATAGGTAGATTCGTGCCGGAAGGATATATTCCTTTTAACGGCAGTAATGAATATAAAAAGAGAAAAGTTAATAAAATCCCCGAAAAGACTTGTTCTAAGGGGGTAGAATATTTAGAGAGTTATTCAGAACTCTTTGATAAATTAGCTATTAAAGACGGAATGACCCTTTCCTTTCACCACCATTTAAGAAATGGTGATTACGTTCTCAACGCTGTTTGTGAAGAGATTAAGAGAAGAGGACTTAAGGATATGGTTTTAGCGCCCTCTTCCGTTTTTCCCTCAAACGGTATTTTGGCAGAGCTTATCGAAAGTGGTGCAGTAAAAGAAATTTCTTGTGATTATGCTAACGGACCCGTTGCAAAAGCAATTTCCGAGGGAAAAATGAAAGGAATGCTAAAAATGTACACCCATGGTGGCAGACCTTTAGCAATAGAATCGGGAGAGCTTAAAATCGATGTGGCTATTTTAGGTGTCCCCACAGTTGACAAAGAGGGGAACGGAACGGGAAGCGATGGAAAGAGTGCGTGTGGTAGCCTCGGCTATGCCGTTTCTGACGTTACATACGCAAAAAAAGTAGTTTTTGTTACCGACAATTTAGTTGACAGGGTGGATAATCCTCAGCTTGACGGCAAATATGTAGACTATATCCTAAAGGTAGATGCAATTGGAAACCCCGAGGGCATTGTTTCAGGAACTACTAAGATAACAAAGGACCCCGTAGGCTTAAAAATTGCAAGGTTAACTGCTTGTGCACTAGATAAAATCGGCGTTATTCGTGACGGTGTTTCTATGCAGACGGGCGCTGGTGGAACAAGCCTTGCCGTTGCTTTTTACGTTAAGAAAATGATGAAAGAGAGGGGCATTATGGGGAGCTTTGCTTCTGGCGGTATTACAGGGTACTTTGTAGATATGCTTGAAGAAGGCTTGTTTAATGAGCTTTACGACGTGCAGTGCTTTGACCTTAGTGCAGTAGAGTCTTCTAAAAGGAATAAAAGTCACCACGTCATGAGTGGCAGTAAATACGCAAACTGTTATGACGATAATATCGTTGATAAGCTCGATTTCGTTATTCTTGGAGCAACGGAAATAGACCTTGATTTTAACGTTAATGTTACTACCGATTCTCACGGGCTTATTATGGGTGGCTCTGGTGGACACAGCGACACGGCGCACGGTGCAAAAATAACCGTTATCACCACTAACCTAATTAAATCACGTATGCCTATAATAAAGGAAAAGGTGACCACTGTAACTACCCCAGGGGAGGACGTTGATATTCTCGTTACCGAAAGGGGAATTGCAGTTAACCCAAAGAGGGTAGATATATTAGAAAAATTGAAGGGCACTTCTCTCCCTGTAATGACGATAGAAGAGCTTCTTGCAAAGGCTTACGAGATAACTGGTAGGCCTGCAGAAAAAGAAGAATCAACCACCCCCGTAGGCGTTGTGGTTTATAGAGACGGAACGGTTATCGACACTATTTATAAGATTTAGTATGGAAATAAAACAGGCTTTATTACAATCGGAAAAATCGGCAGTAAAAGATTTTCTAACCTCCTTTGATTTGACGTATAGGGAGGACGTCGATTATACCGTTTATATTGAAGATGGTGGAAAAATAGTGGGCACCGTTTCCCTTGCAGGTAGCGTTATTATGCTTCTTGCAGTGGATAAGAGTATGCAGGGTGAAAATCTTGCCTTAAAACTAGTTGACCACGTTATTTCTAAGCTTCGTGCAGAGGGTAAATTCGGATACAGAGTGTTTACTAAGCCTGAATATTTTATGCTTTTTATTGATATGGGCTTTAAGCTTTTAGTGAAAACGGAAAGCTTTGTAGCCTTAGAGGGTGGTGCTTCGGATATTGAAAAAACGGTGGACGGACTTGTAAATAAGGTGATAATGGAGCACGGCTTTATCGATGGAGATACGTCTGCTATCGTTATTAACGGCAACCCCTTTACTAAAGGACATTTAGCCTTAGTGGAGCACGCGCTATCACATCACAGGAAGCTTATGCTCTTTGTTTTAGAGGAGAATTTATCAGAGTTTTCCTTTAAGGAAAGATTCTCCCTTGCCTTTGTTGCAACTAGGGCTTATCACGAGAGAATTTCCGTGTTGCCCTCCTCCGAATATATCGTCTCAAAAGAAACCTTTCCCGATTATTTCTTGCACGGAGCCGATGCGCAGACAAAGGCATATGCAGAATACGACGCGTTGATATTCAAAAAATATTTTATGCCTAAGCTCGGCATAGTTAAAAGATATTTCGGCTCGGAAAAATCTGATTATATGCAAATTTATAACGATAAAATGAAAGAGGTTTTAGGTGAACAAGCCGAGATAGTGCAGAGGTTTAACGAAAACGGCACGGAAATTTCAGCTAAAACGGTTAGAGGACTTATTAAAGAGGGGAAAAGAGAGGATGCGTTATCTCTTCTTCCCACAGCAACGAGAGCCGTTATGAATTTAATTCTATCCACAAAAAAATGGTAAACGATAAAATACTTTTCTCTAGAGAGGCTAGAAGAAAAAAGGTTATCTATCTTGCAAAAAACAGTGACGTAGTTACATTAAAAGCCAATGTTCCTGGAGAAAACAAAAACTTAAAGGAAGCAAATCTTCTAGTTAATTTCTTTATAAACAAGGTGCTAAGCCTCGGTGCAAAGTTAGTTGATTTTGAATTGTCAGAAGATGGTGCGACAGCTTATTTTGTCACGGAAAAGGGTGAGGAAATTAAGGGAAAAGCGCAGGAGTTAGAAGAAACTCACCCACTTGGTAGACTCGTTGATATAGACGTTACGCTTAAAGGCAAAGAGCAGAGTCTTTCTCGAAACAAAATGAGAAAATGCTTTTTGTGTGATAGGGAAGCGTTCGTTTGTGGAAGAGAAAAAAACCACTCTATATCTGAGCTTTTAAGGTTTATAAAAGACAAAACGAATGAGCATATATCCGAATTGTTAGAAAATATTATTAGTGATAGTATGTTTTCCGAACTCAATTTAGAAAATAAATTCGGGCTAGTAACTCCTTCGTCTAACGGCTCGCACAAAGATTTAAGTTATGCAGTAATGAAAGGAGCAATTGAGGCTATAAAAAAATCGCTAATCAGAGCTTTCTTTTTAGGCTTTATTGAAGAGAATTTAGATATGCTTATGGCAAAGCTCATTCCCTTAGGGCTAGAATGCGAAGAAGCGATGCTAAGAGCAACTAAAAATTCTAACGCATATAAGGGATTTATTTTCGTGGGTGGCTTAATTTTGGCTTCCGTCGGATACACTCTTAGAGCAAACGGAAAAGTTGAGGATATATTTAAAAACGCGGGGGAAATCGTTAAAAACTTTAATTTCCCAAACGATACTTTCGGCGCAAGCTTTTACAAGAAGGGCTTTGGAGGGATAAGGGAAGAGGCGACGAAAGGCTTTCCTACAGTTAAAAAAGCAGAGGAATTTTTAGATAAAGATAATTTGCACGAGACACTTATCTTTATCGTTAAAAATCTCGATGATAGCGTGCTCTTAAAAAGGGCAGGGAGCGAGGAGAGATATAACTATTTCAAAGACCTCATTATAAATTCTAAGTATAAAGAGGAAGAAGTTACAAGAGAGTGCATAAAAAACAATGTTAGTATAGGTGGCTCGGCAGACGTGCTTATAGCTTCCTGTATGGTTAGAAAAATAAAGGAAAATTTTTACTTCAAGGTGTAAAATGATAAAAAAGGAACCACTTCCTACCGATTTAATCGGTGGAAAAACAACTAAAACAGATGAGAAAATAGAATTTTTCGGAGAGGTTGACGAGCTTTCTGCCCTCATTATGGAATACACCCATTACGAGGAGGACTTAAAACTTAAGGCAGAGCTTAGAAAAATTGTAAATATTCTCTCCATTGCTCTTGCAGAGACTGCAGGTGGAACAGGACACGTTGGCCAGCTCCATTTATGTGAACTTGTAGAGCTCGTTAATAAGTATAACGAAAAGGCAGGTCCTTTCAAGGGCTTCGTATTCCCTGGAGAAACGCTTATGGGTGCTAAAGTGCACGTTTTAAGAACGGTAACAAGGAGAGTGGAACGCTCCTATGCCAAGGTGTATGAAAAGTATGGTGGAAGCGAAATCATCTTTGAATATCTTAATAAACTTTCTTCGCTTTTCTTTGCAATAGCAAGGATTTACGACGAAAATTAGAAAAAATTAAATCAGTATATATCTTGCGAACCTGAGCCTAAATTTTGGCACAAAAAGTAGGGGAAGCGCAGTGAAAATCTGCCACAACAGTCATTACGGTAACAGTCCGATAACCTACTCGCAAGATTTAGCCACCCCACTTGGGCAGTGAAGAAGGAGGTGCGCTATTAGAGAGTACGCCCAAGGGCGTATTTTTTTATAAAAAAATAAAAAAGGAGAAATGAAAAATGAAAAAACTAAGTAAAATTTTAGCTTTAATTTTATCTGTCGTTTGTCTACTTTCCTTTACTGCTTGTGGGAAAGAGCCTGAAAGAGTTGTTATCACTGCGACAAGTTCGGAGTATGATATTGAGGGCAAAACCCTTAATGAGTTTATGGCAATGCTCAGTGACGATGGAAAACTCACCTATGAGGTGCGTGACGGATTGATGACTTCTATTAACGGAATTGCAAACACTACTAACTCTTACTGGATGCTCTACACCGATGATGAAGAAAATAGCAACACTGCTTGGGGCACCGTTGAGCACGAGGGAAGAACTTACGTCTCTGCTTCTCTCGGCGTGATGGAACTTGTTGTCAAAGACGGAGCAACCTATATTTGGGTATATCAAACCTTTTAAATTATGAAAACTACTAAAGACCTCGCTATAATCGGTTTATTCACTGCCTTGCTGATTGCTGGTCAACTTGCCTTTGCGGCAATTTCCGGAGTGGAGATTGTAACCTTACTTTTTACTGCCTTCTGCTTTTATTTCGGTGTTTTTAGGGGAGTTGTGGTGGGAATCACCTTTTCTCTTTTGAGAATGCTGGTTTTCGGTTTTTTCCCGTCGGTTTTAATACTGTATTTAGCGTATTACGTTATTTTTGCTATAGTTATTGGGCTTGTGGGGAGGGCGATGAAAAAAACGCTTAACGTTAAAAGCCTACTTATAACCGTATTTGCAGTATTGCTTTTAACAGGTTTTTTCACTGTGCTTGACAACCTTATTACGCCGATATTTTACGGATACAGTGTGGAGGCGACTAAAGCTTATTGGGTTGCTTCCTTATCTGCAGTAATTCCACAGTGTGTTTGCGCAGTTGTAACGGTAGGTTTGCTGTTGCCACCCTTAGTTAAGATTTTTGAAAAATCAAAGCTTTAAAATGAAAAAGTCCACTTTTCTAGAAGTGGGCTTTTTTATCGTCAGTTGATAACGGTGGTGTTGCCAGAATTGTTTCCACAAAGGCAATTCCAAACGTTTGTCGTGGTAGATAAAAGTGCAAGAAGCAACAAAAGTTGGGTGGTGTTGATTGTTCCGTTACTCGTTAGCAGAAGTAAGAGTGCAACGAGGACAATATTGTTTGAACTCATTTATTTACCTCCTTTATTTCAAAATACGCTATTTTTGTATTTTATGCGATAATTATTTTAAAAATTCCTTTGTGTTTTTTTGATACAATAAGTGTACATTCATTATCATATTAAAAGGAGTGAAAAATGATGAACGTTTTACTTGATAAAAGGTTACAGGGATTAGTGGAAGAATACGTTCCTAAAGGGGAAATTTTAGATGACTTGGTTAGCTTTTTTTCTATATTTTCCGACTACACGAGAATAAAAATGATTTCTGCTTTAGCAATCTCCGAGATGTGTGTGTCAGACCTTTCTACCCTTTTAGGACTAAATCAAACCACCGTTTCACATCAGCTAAGGCTACTTAAGAACCTAAACGCCGTAAAAACCAAAAGACAAGGCAAGGTGGTTTTTTATTCGCTTAGGAACGAAAAACTTAACGAGGTACTCCTAAAAGGTGTGGAGTTTTTGGGGTATTAGAAAAATAAAACCACTGCGCTTAACGTTGATAGGATAAAATAAACGCTTTCACCTTTTAGTGAAGGTGTTTTTGCTTTTATAGGCTTGTAAAAGTGCAAAAAAAAGTATATAATATAATTTATGGGTGTAATAGAGGATAAATTAAAGTTGCTCCCCGATAACCCCGGGGTATATATTATGCAAGACGTGGAAGGAAAGGTTATTTACGTTGGTAAGGCAAAAAACCTTAAGAGTCGTGTTCGCCAGTATTTCCACGACAGCGTGAAAACGGACAAGGTTATGGCTATGGTTAAAAGCATTGCAGACTTTTCCTATATAATTACACCAACTGAAATTGACGCTTTATCCTTAGAGAACAATCTTATAAAAAAACATAAACCCAAATATAATATTCTGTTAAAGGATGATAAAACTTATCCATATCTTAGGCTTGATTTAAAGGAGAAGTTTCCAACCTTAACCGTTACCAGAAAATTAAAAAAGGACGGGGCAAAATATTTTGGGCCCTTTATGGGTGGAATTTCCGTTTATGACGTTATCTATATGGTGAATTTTGTCTTCGGACTTCGCCCGTGTAACAAAAAGCTAAAAGCTTTTAATGGAAAGCCTTGCCTTAATTATCATATCGGCAAATGCAAGGCTCCTTGCAGTGGCGCTCTATCAAGGGAAGAATATATCTTGCAGGTCAAATCTGCTATGGAATTTCTGTCGGGTGAGACTGACGACGCAGAGAAAATTCTACGGCAGCTTATGTTTAACTATTCGGAAAGGGAGGAGTTTGAACAAGCGTTAAAATGCAGAGATTTGCTTTCCTCTCTTGAAAAGCTAAAATTAACAAGGCTAACTTCCTTAAATAAGTTCGTTGATGCAGACGTTATAGCGTATAAAGCTAACGGAATATATTCGGTGGTCAACCTCTTAGTCGTTAGAAAGGGTAGAATGCTCGGGGCAAAGAACTTTTCTATGACCGATTATTCCTCCTCTGACGGGGAGGCCGTATCTTCGTTTATTTCTACCTACTATGGGAATAACGCAGATATCCCTTCGGAGATTATAGTAAACACTGAGCTTCAAGACACCAGCCTTTTAGAAGAATATCTAAAGGATAAGTCAGCAAAAAACGTGTCAATTCTTGTGCCGAAAATGGGTGTAAAAAAACAGCTTATGGATATGGCTGAAATGAATGCCGAGGAATATTTAGAGGTGGCTGTAGACCGTATTTCCCATAAGGAAGATATGACCGTTCGTGCGTGCGAAAGCTTAAAGCAAAAGCTAAACCTTAAAAATTATCCTAAGCGTATGGAATGCTTTGATATAAGCAACGTAAGTGGCGTGGATAAGGTTGGCAGTATGGTAGTTTTCATTGATGGAGAGGCTGATAAGGATAGCTATCGTAGATTTAAGATAACTTCCTTTGAGGGGGCAGACGATTATCGTAGCCATCAAGAGATGATGAGGAGAAGACTTTCTCGCTTAGCTCAAGACTTTGAAAAGTTTCCAAAGCCAGACCTAGTTATTATCGACGGTGGAAAGGGGCAACTTTCTGCCGTTAAAGAGGTTTTCGATGAGTTTAATGTGCAGGATATTGACTTGATTGCGCTAGCTGAACGAGAGGAGGAAATTTTCCTTTTGGGGAAAGCAGAGCCGATTGTACTAGAAAAGAGAGATTACTGCTTAAAAATGCTTCAACGTATCCGTGACGAGGCGCATAGGTTTGCGATAACCTATCATAGAACGCTTAGGGGGAAGAGAGCGCTCTCTTCCGTGCTTGACAAAGTGCCTGGGATAGGAAAGATTAAAAGGGCTTTGCTTATTGAAAGGTTTAAGGACGTTTCCGGCATAGCTTTAGCAAGCAAAGAAGAGCTTATGGAAATTGACGGAATAGGTGAAAAACAGGCAAAGGCAATAAAGGAAATGCTAGCAAAGGAAGGATTATTATGAAGTACAAGCTGTTTATAAGTGATTTTGATATGACCTTAGGGGTTGCTCCTGCACATATTGAGATGGAAACGGTTAACGCTATAAAGGAATATCAAAAAAAGGGTGGAATATTTGTAATTTGCACAGGCAGGTCCTATCTTTCTATAAAAAACGTATGTGCAAAATACGGCATTAAAGGGGTTGCAATAGCTTTTCAGGGCTCATTTGCTTGCGACCTTGAAGAAAATAAGCTTATATTTGACGGAGGTATGGATAAAGCACTTTCTAAGGAAATAATAAACGACCTCCTTTCTATGGGTATTGAAACCGGAGCTTATCTTGATGACCTTTATTATTACGACAAGAGGGGACCTTTTATCGAAGTGTATGAAAAGCTTGTTACCGTTGACGGTGTTTTGGTGGATAATCTTACAGGTTATACAGATACTACCGATAAAAAGATTAGAAAGGTGCTTTCCGTTGGCGAACCTGAGATGCTTGATGAGGCTGAACGTATTCTTTCAAAGAAATACGAAGGTAAGCTTATCGTAAACAGGAGTGCTTCTAGAATTTTAGAGGTTATAAGTCCCGTTTGGTCTAAGGGTGAAGCAGTAAAGAAAATTGCAAAGTATTATAACGTTCCCTTAAGTTCGGTAATTACTGCAGGTGATTCAACTAACGATATAAGCCTGCTTGACGGTGAATGGCACGGCGTGGCAGTTGGCGACGCTATGGACGAATTGAAAAAATATGCAAAAGAAATTACGGTACCGTTTGATAAGCAACCTGTAAAAGTGCTTCTTGAAAAATACTGTATATAATACGTAGGTGAAGAATGACTGAAGAAAAAAACATTAGTATAGAAGGTAGAATTGAACTTCCGGTAATAGCGTTAAGGGGGAAAGTTTTCTTTCCATCAACGCATTTGAATTTTGAAGTGGGGAGACCACTTTCGGTGGCTGCAGTTGAAACGGCTGTCGCTATGCAATCGGAAATATTTATTGCGCCACAAAAGAGCGTTTTTATTGATGCCCCAAGAAAATCGGATATTTGCTCCGTTGGTGTTGTTGCAAAAATTAAACAAATTATAAAACCCTCGCAAAACGTATTCAAGGTTAGTGTTGAGGGACTTTACCGTGCAAAAATTGTTGAATTTAAGAACACTAAAGATTACTTTTCGGCTTTAGTTGAGAGGGCTGACTATATTCCAGCAGACGATTTTATTAAGGAGGAAGCATATTTTAGAATAATATCTTCTGCATTCCGTCAATTTGCGCTTTCACAAAAGGGTATATCGAAGGAGGTAATTTCAGCAGTATCAGAAATTAATGACATTAACGCCTTTATGGATAACGCTGTATCCGTTATTAATTTTAAGGAAAAGGATATTTTAACCTTTTTGCATCTTGATGATACTATAGAGCGTGCAGAATACTTCGATTCACTAATCAGAAAGGAAATTCAAGTTGCAGAAATTGAAAAAAAGCTTGCCGATAGGGTAAAAAAGAGCATTGATAAAAGTCAAAAAGAATTTTATCTTCGCGAGCAGATTAAAGCAATTAGAACGGAACTTGGCGAGGGTGATGACGACGGAGACACGCTAAGGCAGAGAGTCATAGATAAAAAACTTCCTAAAGACGTTGAAGAAAAGGCGCTTGCAGAGGTTAAGAGATTAATTAAACTGAACCCCTCTTCTCCAGATTATTCTATTATACTAAACTACCTTGATTGGATTTTAGATTTGCCTTTTAACGAAGAAACGGTAGATACCGACGACCTTATGGAGGCAAAAAAGGTTTTAGATAGCGACCATTTTGGGCTTGACAAGGTAAAGGAGAGAATAGTAGAATACCTTGCCGTATTAAAGCTCACGAAAAAAATAAAAGGACCTGTTCTTTGCTTTGTGGGGCCTCCAGGGGTTGGTAAAACTTCAGTTGCGACTTCTATTGCAAGGGCACTAAATAGAAAATTCGTTAGAATGAGCCTTGGTGGTGTTAAGGATGAGGCTGAAATTAGAGGGCATAGAAAAACATACGTTGGAGCTATGCCTGGCAGAATTATTAACGGCTTAAAAAATGCAGGCTCTAAAAACCCCGTGTTCCTTTTAGACGAGATTGATAAGCTCTCTTCAGATATTCACGGAGACCCATCGAGCGCACTTTTAGAGGTCTTGGACCCTGAACAAAACGTTTCCTTTAGAGATAGATTTTTAGAGGTGCCGTTCGACCTATCTAAGGTTATGTTTATAACCACTGCAAACTCTCTAGATACTATTCCTTATCCTCTCCTAGACCGTATGGAGATTATAGAGATTAACGGATATACTGATGAGGAAAAATTGCAAATTGCAAAAAGATATTTAGTTCCTAAGCAGATAGAGTTAAACGGCTTAAAGGAAGAAAAACTTGAAATTACCGATTCTGCAATAAAAATCGTAATAGAAAACTACACTATGGAAGCAGGTGTAAGAAATTTAGACAGAGAAATTGCTTCTATCGTTAGAAAGGTGGCAACAAAAGTTGCGTCTCGTTCGAGGAAAAAGAAGTTTATTGTTGACGAGCAAAACGTTGAGGAGTATTTGGGCGTTAAAAAGTACACAAAAGACGGCTCTTTGGAAAAAGACGAGGTTGGTGCTTGCACGGGGCTTGCGTGGACCAGTGTCGGTGGAACTACCTTAACTATAGAGGTTAGCTTAATGGCAGGAAAGGGGGAAATTCACCTAACCGGTAAGCTTGGTGACGTTATGAAAGAGTCTGCTCGTGCGGCAATAAGCTTTATTCGTTCGCACGCAGAAGAGTACGGCATAGAAAAAGAAAGGTTTGAAAAAACGGATATTCACGTTCACGTTCCGGAGGGGGCAACGCCCAAGGACGGACCGAGTGCAGGAATCACTATGGCAACGGCAATTCTTTCGGCGTTTACTGGTAAGCCTGTAAAGGGAAGCGTTGCTATGACTGGGGAGATAACCCTTCGTGGAAGGGTGCTTCCTATCGGTGGGTTAAAGGAAAAATCGCTTGCAGCCTATAGGCGTGGCATAAAAACCATTATTATTCCCTCTAAGAACAAGAAGAACTTAGAAGAAATACCTAAAGAAATTAAAAAGCACTTAAAGTTTATTGCAGTAGACAGCGTAGATGAAGTGTTTAAAAACGCCGTGAGGTGGTAGAAATGAAAATAAAAAGTGCAACATTCATTACAAGCGTTGCCTCCAAAAATAATTTTTTTAATACGAACAAACCTTTAATTTGCGTGGTGGGTAAATCAAACGTTGGAAAAAGCTCGATAATAAATATGCTTGCAGGGCAAAAAAAACTGGCGAGAACTTCCGTTACCCCTGGCAGAACGAGGCTCGTTAACTATTTCGATTTTGGCTCCTTCGTGCTTGCTGATTTACCAGGTTACGGTTTTGCAAAGGTTTCTAAAGAGGAAAAGCTCAAGTGGGCAGACTTAATGGAAAATTTTTTGGCAACACAAAAAATCAAGCTGGTAATTTCCTTGGTTGATATCCGTCACGACCCTACCGAGGAGGATAAAATGATGATAAATTATCTTTATCATTACGTTATTCCCTTTTCCATCGTTGCAACTAAGGCAGATAAGCTTTCTAAATCAAAGGTTAAACCTAGATTATCGGAAATTGCAACCAGCCTTAGAGTGGGAGTTGGCGACCTGACGGCAAGCTCAGCTGAAACGGGCTTAGGGAAAGAGGCTATCTTGTCGTTGATAGAAAAGGCTATTTCTATCCCCGATGAGATTATTGAAGAAGAATAAAAATAAAAAAGGATTACCTTTAGGCTGGGTAATCCTTTTTCTATTATATAAGTTTTAATCGTCTTTCTTTCCGTAAAGTTTTTCTCTCATTCGTGGTAGGGCTGTTTCAGCCGAGCCGAGAGGCATCATAGCATTGCGATAATCGTGCTTGTTGCAAAAACGGTTTATTTCTTCTTTAATGCGTACAAAATTCTTTTTTTGAACCTCAGTTAAGGTTTGTGCGTATTCGTTCTTTAACACGCCTGCCGAGGAAGTGTGTTTTAATAGTGCAGAATAATGCGCTAGACAAAAGCCTTTAGAGGTGTAAAAAAGCTTAATAAATTCCTTATCGCTAGAGAAAAGCTGAGCAATGGTTTTGTAATATTTTTCCATACTCTTTTTCGTTAGGTCACATATTATGCAAGAGGATAATAGCTTGTCTATTTGTTCGCTCTGTTTCATTGCGCCTTTTGCGTTAGTAACAGGGGATATAAATTTTTCAATATAGTCCGTTCTCGTTTGAATTTGTAAGGCAACGGAAAGCTTGTTCGGGCGAAAAAATAGCTTGTCAAAATGCTCACTGCAAAAGCCGTGCTTGTTGACCTTTTCCCTCGTTGAGTCTTCCATAACGGCGTCGTTTAGGAACTCGTGCAAAAACTGTTCTTCAACAATTTTTTGTATGGCACAAAGGGGACATTCGGAATTTTCTTTGAACTTATCTATTATAAGTCCTGTATTAATGTGATAAATCATAATTTAATTGTAGCAAATTTTATTAGATTTTTCAATATTATTACTTAACTTATTGAAAAAAATTTTTAAGGGTGCTATAATAAAAATAAGGAGATTATCTATGGTTTGTGAGCGCGTTGATTTATACGAATATTTCGGCAAAGAAAGAAAAGATGGATATATGGGTTATCTTAACGTTTACGCCCCTAAAGAGTGTTGCGTTTTAGAAAAAAATAGGAAAAGACCTGCCGTTTTAGTCATCGCAGGGGGTGGATATAACCACGTTAGCAAAAGGGAACAAGAGCCCGTTGCGTTCAAGTTTTTATCGGAGGGCTTTTCAGCTTTTACGTTAGAGTACACTTGTGCACCAAACGGAGTTTATCCTGTTCAGCTTTTGGAAGCTTGTATGGCTATGGCATATATAAGGGAAAATGCCGAAAAGTATGAGATAAAGGAAGATAAGGTTTGTGCTATCGGTTTTTCTGCTGGTGGGCATTTGTGCGCGTCCTTGCACTGCCTATATAACGATGAGGTTGTTGTTTCATATCTTGGCGAAAGGGCAAGGCTTTGCCGTCCAGATGCCGTTATTTTAGGTTATTCCGTGCTAACTTATGATAAAAATGCGCCCTGTGGCAGTATACTAAAGGTGTCAGGAGGGGACGAGGGCTTGAAAAAAATGCTTTCTATGGATAAACGCGTTCATAAAAAAGTTTGCCCTGCATTCATTTTTGCAACATTTGAGGATAGGATTGTTCCTATGGAAAATTCCCTAAAGTACGCTATGGCGCTTAGGAAAAAGAAAATTCCTTTTGAAATGGTTGTTTTTGAAAAGGGCGTGCACGGTTTTTCAACTGCAAACAGTGTGGCGTGCTCTCAAGCTCGCCAAGTGCTCCCAAGAGTTGCTACTTGGTTTGAGCAAGCCATGGGCTGGCTAGCAGAGAGAGATTTCAAAATTGAAAGTAATTAAATAAAAGTTGAAAATTTGACTTGATAATTTGTTGATATTTATAAAAAAATATGGTAGAATAGACAAGCAACTGAATTGGTGCCGAATTTTTTCGGCACAGGTGCTGGTGTGGCTCAGTCGGTAGAGCAGCTGATTCGTAATCAGCAGGTCGCAGGTTCGAATCCCGTCACCAGCTCCACGAAATAAAAAAAGTACCCTAAAGGGTGCTTTTTTTATTTGCAAACCGATAACGGTTTGCCTGACCTGCGAGGTTGCAGTCTACTCCGTTTCACTACGTAGGGCTAAACGCCCGAATCCCTACGAGATGTTTTAGGAGATGGTGTTTCGGGTGAGAACCTCGGTGCGTATATGAGCGAAGCGAATATTGCGTAATGTAATGGAGCAACATCCCGTCACCAGCTCCACATCGCAAAAAGTTCTTCGTTGCTTTTTGCGAGGATAATAATAAACTCTAAAAAAACCGAGATTAAACCTCGGTTTTATGTGACAAGAAATTGTCTATTAAATATTTTACAAAATCGACAAAATTTTTAAGATTAATAAAAAAATAGCAGGCTTATTGATTTACACCACCTATACTTTCTAGTATAATATATGTAAGGTTAGTTTTTGAAATCGGAGCGACCAAGAATGTAATCTATAGATACGTTGAAATACTTTGTTATCATATCTAAAATTTCAAGCGTTGGCAAATAACCTTTAGAAAGCCAACGCGAGATATTGCTTTTGTCAAAAAAGCAATATCTACTAACTTTGTAGTGAGTTACGCCTTTTTCTTCGCAAAGTTTTTCGAATCTTTCTTGAAAGGTAGTAGTTGATGACTCTGTATAGTCGTTATTATCAGTTCTACCTAAAAGGTAGTCCATAGAAACATTAAAATAATCTGCCATTCTAATTAACGTAGAAGTTGTAGGTATAATTCCATAAACAAGAGCGTTTGATAATGAACGGTAATCAAAATTACCTTCCTTTGCTAAATCTGCTTTCTTCAGGTTTGTTTCTCCTACAAGCTCATTTATGCGTTTTTGGAATTTTTTTGAAATGGGCATAAATAGTTCTCCTATCTTATTAGGTGATTAATTGTGATTAGCCACCTATATACAGTATAGGATTTTTATTAAACTTATTAGGTGGCGTATCGCCATAAATAGAATAAAATCGGAGGTGTATTATGAAAATTTTGACGAAAAAGTGGAGAGAAAAATACGAACAGGTTAGAGTGATTCAAATGATTATTATTTTGAACTGCGTATGTTGTTTGCTGATGGAGATGAGTTAGATAATAAAACATTTTGGAATTTTAGCTTAAGAGGAACTAACGTTAAAATTATTAGAAGTTAAAAAACAGGCAAGAAAATTTCGTATGGTTTTGTTGTTATTTACCCTTTTATTACTTGATATTACATAAATATAATGTTATAATAGTTATATATTATAGAGAAAAGGAGAGAATAATGAAAAAACTAATTTTATTGCTTTTGGCATTGATAATGGCAACGTCAAGTCTTTCGCTTATGGCTTGTGGTGGCAAATATGCAGACGCAACTGTTGACGCTGTTTACACTGTTGAAGATGCTGCTAAAGAAATTGCTTATGCCTACTATCGCCAGGAAAAACAATTAAATTACAATCAGACAATGTCAAGAAGAAACATTAACGTTTCACCCGAAGAGGCGACTTCTCAACATATGCTTTTTATAGATTGTTCTTCTTACGTTAACGCTGTTATTAAAGAGGCGTTTGGCATAAATATATTGCCCTATGAAACAACTGAAAAGTCCCCAAACACAGCGAATTACTTCGAATATGCGATTACAAATGTTGATAGTGACGACGTTGTTGGCGTTTGGAAGCGTGCAGATTATTCCTTTAGTGAAGATGAAACGGTTATGAACACCGTAAAGGGATTACTTAAGGTTGGAGACATACTTAACTATCGTAAAGCAGATACTGGGCACGCATTAATCTACGTTGGGGAAGGGCAGTTCTTACATTCAACTGGTGACGATTTTAATGATGATTCCTTAAACCCAGAGAAAAGTAGTGAGGGTTTCAATCAGAGTGAGCCTAACGGGACGGTTAAATTAGATTCTTGGGATATCGTTTTCGATAAAGAGGGCGAAAGATACGTTTTCAAGGAAAACTACACGGGATTTTGTATTCTTCGTCCCACGGCTAGGGGAGTGCAAGTTACAGAGGAAACCCACGCAAGAATGCTTTCAAAAGGACTTGATGGGGAGAAAACATCTGATATTGGAGTTAACACTTCGCTTGCTGTTGGAGATAAAATAACCTATACGGTAACTGTTGAAAATCATAGAGACCTAGGATACAAAGAAGTTGAAGTCAAGGACGTTTTAGATGACAACCTTGAATTTGTTTCTGGTTCTAAAGGGGTTTCTTGCGATGGACAAAACGTAACCTTTAAGAAAAATGTGAAAGCCGGTAAGTCCTTTACCATTTCTTGGACTGCAAAAGTTAAAGATTCAGTTAAACCTGGAACGGTTATCGTTAGTGATAAAACTACTGTTAACGGTGTTGGTCAAGCAATTATTAAAAACTCCGTATCAAAGTATTCGTCAGCTCAGTTAGAGCAAGTTGCTTCTAAGGCTAAAGAATATGCGTCGCAAGGCAAGACCTTTGCTGACCCTATAGATATGGTTAAACAGCTTTATAAGGATGCACTTAACGTTAACCTCTTTGACTATGAAGATATTGCCCTCGCTTTAGACGACGTTTTCGAGAGTGAGAGTGCAGAACTTAAGGAAACTGATATTGTTTCTATCATTGCACCCGATATGTACGGTGGACAGACAAAGAGAGCTGTTTACACTTCAGATAAAGATATAATCAGGCTTATAACGACGGATAATCTCTCTGTTGGTGACGTTATAATCGCAGAGAAAAACGCTCGTTTTGACAACAGCGTTGCCTACGTTTACGTTGGTGGAAAGCAGGTGGTTTCTTGTACCACTAAGGATAAGGGTGAAGTTAAGCTTCTTACCATGGCTGATTCACAATATGACAGCGCTCACGTTCTTGTAACTATTTTTGCTTACAACCGTTACGCAGTGTTGCGTCCTTCAATGGCAGAATAATTACTTGGTCATAAAGTTCTAATATAAATAAAAAACAGGCTTCAATTTGAAGTCTGTTTTTTTGTTTATAATCTGTTAATCACGGGGATATTATTCTGGGTAGGTGAAGCGTTTGTGGTTAAACAATTCCTCTTTATATTTTTTAGCATATTCTTTTGCTAACGGCAAATTTTGCTCTAGATAATTTCCACACTCTATTGCCGTTGCCCCGGGGATTTGCCCTTTAAAGTTTATTACAAAGTCGCAAAAAGATAGAGCATAGGGAAAAAGCTTTTCACTATTCCACCTGCCAAAAAGCAATAGGTAAAACCCTGTTCTACAACCCATAGGCCCAAAATAAACTACTTGGTCTTTTATCTCACTATTTCTAAAAAAGGTTGCCCCTAGATGTTCTAGGGTGTGAATTGCACTCATTTTCATTGGTGCTTCACTATTGGGGGCAGTAAAGCGCATATCGAAGCTGGTAACTAATTTTTCACCCTCGCCGTCCAATCTGCTAACGTAAAGCCCAGGGAATAAGTTTAGGTGATTTATCTTAAAACTTTCTATTTTTTCCATTTTTACTCCTTAGAATTTTCTTTCCTAAATAATAGCTTGCGAAAATCAACCTTAAACTCAGTAATGAGCACCGAGGTAAATATTACGATAAAACCTGCTAGTAATAAGCCAGTTAGTTTTTCCCCACCAAAAAGCACGGAAAACAGCGCACCGAAAACCGATTCTAAGCTTAAAATAATAGTGGTTTGACCGGGGGTTGTCCATTTTTGACCGAGAATTTGTGCAAGCTGAGCAAATACCGTGCAAGCAAGTGTTAAATATATTACGTTAAAAATATGCTCGTTTTTGAATACGAATTTTTCTATGGGATATGTTGGAAATTCAAATACCAATGAAACGGCAGAAATGATAATTCCCGCAGTTAAAATTTGGCTGAAAATTAACTGGAAAGTGTCGTCCTTTTCGTTTTGGAAACGGTAGTTAAATACTATTTGCAATGCATAAAAAACTGCGCTGATTAAGGTTAAAAAGCACCCGATAAATTCGTTTCCACTTTCTTCTCCACTTGAAAAGGCAACGAGTGCCAAACCCACTACTGACAATGCAACGGATACGAGATTATAAATTTTCGGTTTAATTTTATAGAAAAGCCAAAAAAGAAAGGGGCAAAGTACAGTGTAGAGAGAGGTTAAAAAGGCGTTGGTGCCAGGGGAGGTTTTTTCTAACCCGTAAGTTTGCGTAAGATACGCTCCTGCAAGGCAAAAGCCGACGGCAATACCCCTTAAAAAGGTGCTTTTTGTTAGCTTTATTATCCTTTTAATGAAAATTAGTCCTATAATTATTGCAGAAGCTAAAAATCTTATCCCGATAACGTACATTGGCGAGTATTCTGAAATAGTTCCCTTTAAGATAAAAAAGGAAGAGCCCCAAACGAGAGTTGCACCGAGGAGCAATAATTGACCGATTAAGTTTAGTTTTCTTTGTTTGTCCATAAAAATCCTCTAAAGTGAAACGCCGTAGTACAAAATAAATTTTAGCACAAATCATTCTTAAAGGCAAACGATAAAAGCGTAAAAGCACAATGCCACCCTTTTTTAGCACAAAATTTTATTTTTTTATAAAAACTTGTAAAAAATGCTTGTAAATTCTTTTAGTATTTGTTAGAATAATATAGCAATTTAGATAGGGGTATCGCCAAGCGGTAAGGCAACGGACTCTGACTCCGTCACTTCGGTGGTTCAAATCCATCTACCCCTGCCACAAAGAACGATTATTCAATCGTTCTTTTTTTTCAAATTCTTGGGAATTGAATTATCATGTCACGATAGCGACTATAATTCGAGCGAAAGCGAGATAAAAAAAGAATTTGAATGATAACACAAAAGCGCATTAAAGTTCGCATTGCTCATATTATAACCACATTTCAAAATTTGAAATAGCATTAAAAGAAACAAGCGAAACGGAAAATTGGCCAACAGTACTAGAAAAAGCACAATTAGTAGATAAAATAAATCTAGAATTATTACACAAGAAACTGGTTAAAATCAAAATATTATTAATCGCTTCGATAAAACCTTGAAGAGCAAGTTGTAAATTATTGCTCTCTACGTAAATTTTATAAAAAAACCAACCAGATATTAAGTGAACTAAAGGGGAACACTTCAGTATAGGTTGGTTTTCTTATTATTTTTCCACTCTTCCAAGAAGATAATCAATTGAAACGTTAAAATAATCTGCAAACTTAATTAACGTTTCGTAATCAGCCTCTCTTTCTAAATTCTCATATCTTGATATGCTGTTTTGATTAAGGTTTAATTCAATCGCAAGCCTTATCTGTGAAATTTTTTTCCTTTTACGTAATTCTTTTAGTCTAAATCTCATTTTCTTATAAAAATCCTTGACTAGAGTATACCATTTTGGTATATTATATATATCCCAATTTGGTATATTACGTAATTTAAAGGAGAAAGGTAATGGCGACATTTAACAAAAGTGAAGAATCAGCTAATGTAGTATTAGCAAAAATTAAGACGACAGAATCGTATGACAAAAGCTGTTCAACAACAATAGGTGAGTTTTCATCATCCTATAATACCTTCAAGAAGTTGCCGATTATTGTTATGTGGATATTTATAGCAATAGGTGGTTTGATTGGTATAATCTTAGGCATTCTTTTCGATAGTTTTGGGACTTTTGTTTTATCTTTGATTGGTGGAGCTGTTCCGGGTATTATATTATTTTTCTTAGTTAAAATAGTTATTTCTGTTCCAATCTTAAACCTTGAGTACACCAAAAGAACGTACTATGCAACAAGACTTGTTTGTCTTGAGGATAAATTAAAAAGGTTAGAGGACAATAAGAGCAACAATCAAGAATAACACTTCCGAAACTAACACCCATTTAGGGTGTTTTTTTATGCGTAGAAATGGATAAAGTCTAGTAGTAGGTATAAAAATCTTGACACAAGAAACATAAAGTATTATACTATATATTACTAAAGTTAAACTAAAGTTAAATTGTCTTTCGCAAAGACTAATTTTAGATATTTTGTTGGAGGATAGAGTTGTGGAAAAGGAACTCAAATCAAAAATCAGGTTGCTCGAAGCGCAAAAAATGACTGCTCAAGTAAAAGCAGACAAGTATGATAAAATGTATAGGTTTTATGCGCATTTGCCATTAATAGTTTTTCTATTTATTTTTTCACTTTTCCTTGCGTGGGGTTTAATTGATATGTGGACCCACCAGATGGAAGTTACTGTAGAGGAAGAGGTAAAGATTTTATACGGAATTTGGCAGCTTGAAACCAAGTTTCACGTTTACGCTTCTTGGGCGTTTATCGGGGCAGCTATTGGTTTTTTTGTATACTTTATGTTAAAAACAGTTGTAGCTACAAAAATTACCACCGTTGAATATCTAAAGATTATAATATTAAACGAGCAAATTAAGGAAAAGAAGGAGCTTGTTAAGAAGCTTCCTCCAAACCCAGATAATTAAGCTGAATTTAAATCAAAAACAAAAATTTAACGAAAATAAAAATAAAAAGGACCAAATTATGAGAGAAATTTTTGAAAACGAAATTAGCAAAGTAATTGAAGAGCTTTTTATTTCTGCTTGTGAGGACATCCCTGAAAACGTGCTTGAAAGTTTAAGGGAAGCAGAGAGAAAGGAAGAATCGGAGCTTGGCAAAGAAATTATCAGAAGAATAATTGAAAACGACTTGCTCGCTCGTGAAAAGCACTTGCCAATCTGCCAAGACACGGGTGTTGCCGTTGTTTTTGCCGAGGTTGGGTATGATGTTCATATCAATGGCGATATCTATAGTGCTATAAACGAGGGTGTTGCAAACGCCTACACCAAAGGATATTTGAGAAAATCGGTTGTTAGACATCCTTTAGACAGAGTTAATACCAAAAATAACACTCCTGCAATCGTTCACGTAAAGCTTGTCCCCGGTGATAAAATTAAGTTTAGCGTTGCACCTAAGGGTGGTGGCAGTGAGAATATGAGCCTAGTTAAAATGCTCATCCCTGCAGACGGCGTTGAGGGAATTAAAAAGACTGTTTTAGATGTTGTTACCTCGGGTGGTGGCAAACCCTGTCCTCCTATTATGGTTGGCGTTGGCGTTGGTGGTAACTTTGAAAAGTGCGCACTTCTTGCTAAAGAAGCGCTCCTTCGCGAGATTGATGACGTTAATAGTGACCCAATCCTAGCTAAGCTTGAACAAGACCTCTTAAAAGAAATTAACGACACGGGTGTTGGCGCAATGGGACTTGGTGGAACGGTTACTTGCCTTGCAGTAAAGGTTAATGCACATCCCTGCCACATCGCAAGCTTACCTTTAGCCGTTAATATTCAGTGCCACGCGGCAAGACACAAAACTGCGATTTTATAGGAGGCTAATATGGAAAACGTTAAAAAATTAAACCTTCCTCTTTCGGAAGTGCAGATAAAAGAGTTAAGAGCAGGTGATAGGGTAGAGCTCACCGGTGTAATCTACACTGGGCGTGACGCTGCGCATAAAAGACTAGTTGAGCTTTTAGCAGCAGGCAAACCCCTTCCTATCGATGTTAACGGTGGCGCAATCTACTACGTTGGACCTACACCTGCAAAGCCCGGTAGAGCTATTGGTTCTGCTGGTCCTACTTCGAGCTACCGTATGGACCCATACTCAGAAGATTTGCTAAAGCAAGGCTTAAAGCTTATGATTGGCAAGGGCCCTAGAGGTGAAAAGTATAGAAACGACCTTGTAAAATACGGTGCAGTATATCTTTCTGCAATAGGTGGTGCGGCTGCTTCTATTTCTGAAAACGTTAAAAAATGTGACCTTGTTTGTTACGAAGATTTGGGCGCAGAAGCTATCTATAGGCTAGAAGTTGAAGGATTTTTTGCCGTAGTTACATACGACTCTTACGGTGGAGACCTCTTTAGAGAAGGCATTGAGAAATACAAAAAATAACAAAAAATTAATTTACCCGATAGACATATAGCCTATCGGGTATTTTTGCCAACAAAAAAGGCTAGCGAAAATTTTTTCGTTAGCCTTTAATAATTTAAATTTATTAATATTTATTTTGCTTTTTTCAAATAGTTAAGCACGAATATAAACACAATTACTAGTTGGGCAGGTATACCTATCAAAAATATTTGCCATAAATTAGGGGAAACAAAGGTTAATGTGTTCACCAACGTCAGGTACACCCCGAGCAGGATTGACCATATAAGTAAAGAAATACTTATTGCGTTTGCCGTTTCAATCTTCCACATAGAGGAAAAGATGATTAGTATAATTGCGTTTACCGGAATTGCGTAAACGTAGGGTAGCCATTTTTCAAACGCAACGTCAAATATTGACAGCAGAGTGTGGCAAAGCACGGCAACTATCCAAACCACGCCGAGGGAGAAAAGTAAAGTAAAAATTCGTTTTTTACCTAAGTTCTTTATAATGTTCGGCTTGATATTTTTGTTTTCTGAAATAAGTTTATCAATTGTAATTCCGTAGAAATCAGCCAGCTGTTTTAGCACCACTAAATCGGGCACCGATTCGCCCCTTTCCCATTTAGACACGGCTTTATCAGAATAATTAAGTTTTTCTGCAAGCTCTGCTTGTGTTAGTCCGAAGGCCTTTCTGCAAGCAACGAGATTTTTTGCAAGGTTTTCTTTTATATCCATCTTAAGGGTAGTTTAACATAAATATATAAAAAAATCAACTGTTTTGCTAGAGTTTTAGTGCGTTTCTACCTTTGGTAGAGTTTAAAAATTTTTCTCTACTAACGCAAAAAAAAGTGTGGAAACGCAATGCAGAAAAGGAGGTTGATATTTTTCTCTTAATAAATTAAAATTAAAGTGTGCTAATTTTGGCGTGGAGGTTTATAATGAAAATTGCTCTATCTTGTGAAACTACAGTTGATTTATCTAGGGAACTGTTAGAAAAATTCGGGGTGAAAACTTTGCCCTTTTCCGTTCTTTTGGGAAACGAAAATTATTACGACGGTGAAATCTCTTGCGACGAGATAATCGCCTACGTTAACGAAAACAAGATTTTGCCAAAAACGGGGGCTATAAACAGAACTCAGTTCGACGAGCATTTCTCCACACTCCTAAGGGATTTTGATGCTGTTATTCACATTTCTTTATCTTCTGAGCTCTCCTCTGCCTGTTCAAACGCTATTCTCTCTGCCGAGGGATTTAAGAACGTTTACGTTATAGATAGCAGAACGCTTTCGACGGGTATTGCGCTTCTTGCTATTTATGCTAGAGAACTTATTGACGAGGGGAAGAGCGCTAAGGAGGTTTATCAAGCTGTATTAAACAGAGTTCCTTACGTGCAGGCAAGCTTTGAGCTTAAGAGGGTTGATTATCTCTATAAAGGTGGAAGATGCAGTATGCTAGCTCTGCTCGGTGCAAACCTCTTAAAAATCTGCCCTCAAATTATAGTAAAAAACGGAAAGCTCGTTGCAGGCAAAAAATACAGGGGTAAATTTAAGCACGTTGTGGAAAACTACTGCAAAGACGTTTTAGAGGAATTTGATTCCCCAGACTTAAAGCACGCTTTCGTTACCTACACTACTGCTGACGAGGAAATTGTGCAGACGGCAAAACAGGCACTTATTGAAAGAGGCTTTGAAAACGTGTACGTTACCCGTGCAGGCGGAACTATTACAAGCCACTGTGGTGAGGGATGTCTAGGTATTTTATTTATCAACGACGGCAAACAAGACTAATTACTTTTCTACACAGAAATTAATGCTAACCAAAATGTTTTCGCCCTTATTTAAGGGCGATTTATTTTAATTGCAAACGAATGAAAATATTTATTATTCAAAAAATAATTCATTATTTTTAATAATATACAAAATATTATGAGAAAAAAAGAAAAATAATTAATAAAAAAAGGAAATTGAGTGTAAAAATATTTGACACGGAGAATTTGGGGGTATATAATAGGACACGTTGAATAAAAAATACTTTTAAGGAAGTAAAAACAATGGATAAGAAAAACATTAAAAAAGTAGTTCTTGCATATTCTGGTGGTCTTGATACCTCCATAATTATTCCTTGGCTTAAGGAAAACTACAACAACTGTGAAGTAGTTGCTGTAGCTGGTAACGTTGGTCAAAGTGACGAGCTTGAGGGCTTGGAAGAAAAGGCTCTTAAAACGGGAGCTTCTAAACTTTACGTTTTAGATTTAACCGACGATTACGTTGACAATTATATTATTCCTTGCGTTAAGGCAGGCGCACTTTACGAAGAATATCTTCTCGGCACCAGCCACGCTCGTCCCTGTATCGCTAAGGCTTTAGTGGATATAGCAATCAAAGAAAATGCAGATGCTATTGCTCACGGTTGTACTGGTAAGGGTAACGACCAAGTTCGTTTCGAACTTGCAATTAAGCACTTCGCTCCAGAAATGGCTATCATCGCTCCTTGGAGAGAGTGGGATATTAAGTCTAGAGATGAAGAAATTGAGTATGCAGAGGCTCACAATATTCCATTGAAGATAAAAAGAGAAACTAACTATTCTAAAGATAAAAACTTATGGCACTTATCTCACGAGGGGTTAGACCTTGAGGACCCCGGTAACGAGCCTATGTATGAAAAGGAAGGCTTCCTAGAGCTTGGCGTTTCTCCCATTAAAGCACCCGATAAGCCCACCTACGTTGAAATTGAATTCGTTAAGGGCGCCCCCGTTGCTTTAGACGGAAAAAAGATGAGTGCTAAGAACATTATCTTAAAACTCAACGAACTTGGTGGTGCTAACGGTATCGGTCTTTTAGATATCGTTGAAAACCGTTTAGTTGGTATGAAGAGCCGTGGCGTATACGAAACCCCCGGTGGTGCAATTCTTTACAAGGCTCATAGCGTGCTTGAGACCATTTGTCTTGACAAAATGACTATGCACGAAAAGCAAAAGCTTGCTATCACCTTTGGTGAATTAGTTTACAACGGTTTGTGGTTCACTCCTTTAAGAGAGGCGCTCTCTGCCTTCGTTGACAAAACTCAGGAAACTGTTACTGGTAAGGTAAGATTAAAACTCTACAAAGGCAATATGATTAACGCAGGCGTTTGGTCGGAATACTCCCTCTATAACGAAGAGCTTGCATCTTTCGGTGAAAGCGATTACGACCAAAAGGATGCTGACGGGTTTATTAACCTCTACGGCTTACCCATTAAAGTTCAGGCTATTGCTAACAAGAAAAACAAATAATTTTAATTGCCGTGTTGTTTTTTAAGCACGGCAATTTTTTAAGGTGATATTATGAAAAAAATGTGGACGGGTTGCACCGACGGTGTTACCGATATTAAGGCAGACGAGCTTAATTCTTCTATAAAGTTTGACAAGCGTTTTTATAAAAACGATATCGAGGGAAGTATTGCTCACGCAAAAATGCTATCATTTAAAAACATTATAGAAAAGGACGATGCTAATGCTATTATAAAAGGACTTGAAGAAATTCTTTTAGATATTGAAAGTGGTGCGCTTACTATTGACGAAAAGGCCGAAGATATTCATATGTTCGTTGAGGCAGAGCTCACTAAAAGGATAGGTGAGGTGGGCAAGAAACTTCATACAGCAAGGAGTCGTAACGACCAAGTTGCGCTAGATATTAGACTTTACCTCCGTGACGAAATTGAAAATGTTTCTTCCCTTTTAAAGTCATTAGTGGATGTCGTTGTCGACAAAGCAGAAGAATATAAGGGTGCGATTATGCCTGGATATACCCATTTGCAGAGAGCTCAGCCCGTTACCTTTGGTTTCCATTTAATGGCTTATGCAAATATGCTCTTAAGAGATATCGATAGACTTGAGGATTGCCTAAAGAGGGTTAACGTTTCTCCCATCGGCAGCTGTGCTTTAGCAGGAACAACCTATGAAACAGATAGAGATTATGAAGCAGAACTTTTAGGCTTCCCCTCCGTTACAGTTAACGCAATGGACGGTGTTTCTGATAGAGATTTCGTTGTGGAGTTTTCCTCTGCATGCTCTCTTATAATGATGCACTTATCGAGATTTTCTGAGGAATTGGTGCTTTGGTCTAGCTGGGAATTTAAGTTTATCGAGCTTTCGGATATGTTTACTACAGGTTCATCAATTATGCCCCAAAAGAAAAATCCTGATATGGCAGAGCTTGTTCGTGGAAAAACGGGAAGAGTATACGGCAACCTTATGGCAATTTTAACCACCCTCAAAGGTTTGCCTTTAGCATACAACAAGGATATGCAGGAAGATAAGGAGGGCTTGTTTGATACTATTGATACCGTTAAGCTTTGCTTAGAAGTGTTTATTCCTATGATTAAAACTTTGAAGGCAAAGGAAGAAAACATGCTTCTTGCAGGGAAGAAGGGATTTATTAATGCAACAGACCTTGCAGATTATCTCGTTAAAAAAGGTATTCCTTTCCGTTCTGCATATAAAATGGTTGGAGAAACGGTTAGAAAATGCACCGAGAAAAATATTACTCTAGAGGATTTAACTATAGAAGAATATAAAGAAATCTCTCCACTATTTGAAGAGGACGTTTATACTGAAATTTCCCTAGAAACTTGTGTAAATAAGCGAGTTTCAAAAGGTGGAACGGGTATTGCGCAGGTTGAAGAACAAATAAAAAGGGTAAGAGAAATAATTGCAAGCTTATAATTTGACGCATAAAAAAATTAAATATTCATAATATTATTCAATAATAGTATTTATACGAATAAATCTTTGAAATTTTTTCAAAATATATGCACAAAATAGTTGACAGATAAAAAAAAGGAGCGTATAATACAGCTATATTCAAAGAGACGGCGCGGAAAACACTAAACTTTAAAATTAGCCGTTCTTAAAGGAGAAACATTATGAAAAAAATTATTACACTTATTTTAACGTTGATGCTTGGTTTAACCAGCGTATTTGCAATGACCGCTTGCGGTGGCGAAACTAAATATGTTGCTAACGCAATTGAAGGCGTTGAAAGTGAGGAGTACGGTTTTGCAATCGGCAAAAACTCTACCAACAAAACGGAAATTCTTGCAGCTATGAACGAGGTTATTGCAGAGGCTGATATTGATAAAGCAGTTTCATACTACACATCTATATATAAGGAAGAAACTCCTACCGTTACTCTTGAACAGCCTAACCTTGAAGACAACACTGCGGGTTCTTTAAAAGTTTACACCGAGTCAGGCTTTGCTCCCTACGAATTTGTTGATGACAACAATCAGGTTATTGGAGTTGATATGTATCTTATGGCTCTCGTTTGTGAGAAGCTCAATATGAAGCTTGAAATTACCGATATGCTTTTTGACGGTATTTGTGGCAAGGTTGCAACTGAAGACAATGCTGTTGGTGCTGCAGGTATTACAATTAATGATGAAAGAAAGGAGACCTTAGATTTCTCAAATCCCTACTTTAGTTCTATGCAGTATATTATTTCTACAAAAGACCAGGCTTTCACTAAACTAGACCAACTCGCAGGAAAGAAGATTGGCGTTCAGAAGGGAACTACCGGTGCTTTCTTAATTGAGGAGGCTATTAACGAAGGTGCTCTTAAGGATACTGGCGCTACTATGGTTGAATATGATAGTGGCCCCGTTGCTTACACAGCTCTTAAAACTGGCAAGATTGACTTCGTTGTACTAGATAAACTCCCTGCATTAAGTCTTGTAGGCTAATTTAAAAAAGTATAAAGGCTAAAAAGGTAGGTCGGTTAAGACCTGCCTTTTGCAGTAAAAAGGAAAGATTATGTTTTATAATACGCTAATAAAAGCCGACCGTTGGCTTTGGTACGTTGACGGTATCGGTAAGACTTTACTTATCTCGCTCGGTGCAATTTTAATCGGTGTAATAATCGGTGTTTTAGTTGCTATCGTTAAGTACGTTAATAAAAAATACGGCAACTTTAAGGTTTTATCTGTGATTTTCGATTTCTATCTTACCGTATTTAGGGGAACGCCTGTATACGTTCAATTACTTATAATGTATTTTATAGTTTTAGTAGCTTTGCCAACTCTTCCAATAGCAATTATCACGTTTGGTATAAACTCAGGTGCATACGTTGCCGAAATCGTTCGTGGTGGCTTAGAATCGGTTGACGACGGTCAACTAGAAGCTGGTGCTTCGCTTGGGCTTTCTAAATTTCAGGTAATGATGAATATCGTATTGCCACAAGGTTTGAGAAGAGCTTTGCCTGCACTTTTTAATGAATTTATTGCCCTCATTAAGGAAACTTCCATCGTTGGTACGATAGGCGTAATAGATATAACCAAGGTTGCCGCAAATATCACAGCACGAACACTTGACCCATTTATGCCTTATATCGTTTCGGCAGTTTTATACCTCTTAATAGTAGTGGGGCTTACTCAAGTACTAAAAGTTTTAGAAAGGAGGCTTGCAAAAAGTGATAGACAATAATGAAGTGGTTGTTGAAGTAAAAGGGCTTTGTAAAAATTTTAAGGAGAATCAAGTTCTTAACGGGATTGACATTCAAATTAAAAAAGGAGATGTTGTTGCCGTTGTAGGCCCTTCTGGTTGTGGAAAATCTACTTTTCTGAGATGCTTAAATCTTTTAGAGATACCAACCTCAGGAGAAATTATTTTCGAGGGGGAATACGTTTTTGATGGAAATGCTCCCAAAAACAAGATAAGCAAAGACCTGAATTTGCATCGCCAGAAAACGGGTATGGTGTTTCAGCAGTTTAACCTCTTTGCGAACCTCACCATCTTGCAAAACATCACGCTCGCTCCGATGAAATTGAAAAAACTTTCCAAAGAGGAAGCAGAGGAAAAGGCGCTTGCTCTTTTAGATAAGGTTGGCTTAAAAGACAGGGCAAACGATTATCCTTCGGCTCTCTCTGGTGGAATGAAACAGCGTGTTGCTATAGTTCGTGCGCTTGCAATGGAACCAGAGGTTATGCTTTTCGACGAGCCTACCTCAGCTTTAGACCCCGAAATGGTTGGAGAAGTTTTATCCGTTATGACCGAGCTTGCTAAAGAGGGAATGACGATGGTTGTAGTAACTCACGAAATGGGTTTTGCTAAATCAGTTGCAAACAGGGTTATATTCATCGACGAGGGCGTTATTAAAGAAGAAGCTCCACCTGAAGAATTCTTTGAAAAGCCCAAAAACGAAAGACTAAAAGAGTTTTTATCCAAGGTTTTATAAACCTGATAATATTTTTAATTAGAAATTTGACCGATTGAAAGATTCAATCGGTCATTTTCTTTATTTTATCTTTGTTTTGTTCTAAAATTTCCTCATATCTATATAGAGAGTGGTGCCGAATTGGGCGAAAAATCGGCTTGTCGCTAAAGATAAAGGCGAATAAAAAGTCTTTATCATTAAGCCATAATATTTCTTTAAGTTTTCCCTCTCTTATACGTTTTTTTATTTGATTATGATATGGGTACATACGTTAATTATGTGTAGAATTTTCTTCGTTATTCAGAGGACAAGACTAGTGCCAAAAATAAAAAGAAAAAAAGTTTAAAAATTTGGCGTAAAAGTGTTGACAAGAAGCATAATAAGGTGTACAATTTAGTAAAAATTAGCACTTAACCCAAAAGAGTGCTAACAATAACGGCAAAAAAGTGCCAAGGGTAAAAAAGATGAAGCTTTCAGACAGAAAGAGAAAAATTTTAGGGTACGTTATTGACGATTATATAAATACTGCACAGCCCGTATCCAGTAAAGTTATTACGGAAAAATATATGACGGACATAAGCTCTGCCACTGTTAGGAGTGAGCTTGCTGGGTTAGAAGAGCTTGGTTATCTTAACCAGCTACACACTTCTTCCGGTAGGGTTCCCTCAATAGAGGCATACAAGCTTTACGTTTCCGAGCTAATGGATAGGGGCAACCTCACGGGAGAGGAGCTTGTAGCAATAAAGGAAGCGTTTAGGGATAGGGCAGACAACTTAGAGGAAGTTGTTCAAAGCACCGTTAAGGTTATAAGCGAGCTGACTGATTATACCTCCGTTGCCTTTACTTCTTATGGGGAAAAGGAAAAAATCTTAAAAATAGACATTTTTAAGTTTAAGCCAACGCAAGCGCTTCTATTAATCGTTACCGAGAATATGCTTATCAGAGATAAGTTTATAGATATTCCTGAGGGAATGAGTGACGAGCAGATTAAAGATGCGGGAAATATAATTTCCAAAATTTTGGTTGGCAAAACGCTAGGTGAAATTTCAGGGATTGAGGAAATAATCGCAGAAGAGTTTGAGTCGTATAGAGAAATCTTTTCAAGGGTAATCACGGCGATTGAAGAATACATTGAAAAGGACCGTGTTAACGTTGAAATTGCAGGCGAGGGAAAGATTCTCAATCACTCCGAGTATAATAACGATGGTGAAAAGGTTAAAAACTTCCTTTCCGTTGTAACGAGCAAGGATAGACTTTACGACCTCTTATCGCACGAAGACGACAGTATTGAAATCAACATTAAAATCGGTGGAGAGGGAGAAAAGAGTTTGCCGGAAGATTGTTCTTTAGTTACTGCGACCTATTCGGCAGGTGGAGTTAAGCTCGGTAGTTACGGCGTTATAGGCCCACTTAGAATGGATTATCAAAAGGTCGTTTCCGTTTTAGAGGGCGTAGGGCAAATTCTAGAAGAAATCTTAAACAATAAAAAATAGAGGTGAATGATGGCAGAAAAAGATGTTAAGAAGAAAACTGCAAAGGCTGAAGCTAAGGAACAGGAAAACAACCCCTTAGCAGAAGAACTTGAAAAGATTAAGGCTGAAGCAGAAGATTATAAGAATAAATGGATGAGGAACGTTGCCGAGTTTGACAACTACAAAAAGCGCAACGCAAAAATGTGGCAGGAAGCATTTAACGAAGGTGTTTCCAGCATAATACTTAAAATTCTTCCCGTAGGGGACAACCTAGATTGGGCACTCTCTATTGGGCTTGACGAAAAGACGGAGCAAGGTATTCGCAGTATAAAGAAGAAGTTTGACGAAACGCTTAGTTCCATCGGTGTAGAGGAAATAAACCCATTAGGACAGAATTTCAACCCCAACGAGGCTGAAGCCGTTATGATGGTGGAAAAGGAAGAAGGGGAAACGGAAGATACGGTAAAACAAGTTCTTCAAAAGGGCTACCGTATGAAAGACAAGATAATAAGATACGCTAAGGTAAGCGTTATAAAATAAAAAACAAATCAAGGAGATATAAATTATGAAAACTATTGGTATTGACTTAGGAACTACAAACTCGTGTGTAGCCGTTATGGAAAACGGTGAACCCGTTGTTATAGCAAATGCAGAAGGTGCAAGAACTACCCCTTCGGTAGTAGCATTCCAAAAGGACGGCTCTAGACTTGTTGGTCAAGTAGCAAAGCGTCAGGCAGTTGCCAACGCAGACAGAACGGTTGCTTCCATCAAAAGGCACATGGGTGAAAACTACAAGGTAGATATTGACGGAAAGGGTTACACTCCTCAAGAAATTTCTGCTATGATTTTATCTAAGCTTAAAAAGGATGCTGAGAGCTATCTCGGGGGCACGGTAACTGATGCAGTTATCACTTGCCCTGCATATTTTTCTGACAGCCAGCGTCAGGCAACTAAGGACGCTGGTAAGATTGCAGGACTCAACGTGCTTCGTATTATAAACGAGCCTACTGCTGCAGCACTTTCTTACGGACTTGATAAGGAAGGCAAAACTCAAAAGGTTATTATTTACGACCTCGGTGGTGGTACGTTCGACGTTTCAATTATGGAAATTGGAGACGGTGTATTTGAAGTTTTAGCTACTAACGGTAACTGTAAATTGGGTGGCGACGACTTCGATAATAAGATTATTGATTATCTCGTTTCTGAATTCAAAGCAAAAGAGGGCATCGACCTTTCTAAAGATAAACTCGCTATGCAGAGGTTAAAGGAAATGGCTGAAAAAGCTAAAATTGAACTTTCCGGTATGACCACTACTAACATTAACATTCCTTTCATTACTGCAGACGCAACCGGTCCCAAACACCTCGATATCGACCTTACCCGTCAGAAATTCGATGCGTTAACTCGTGATTTAGTTGAAGCAACCGTTATTCCTATGAAAAAGGCTATGGAAGACGCTAAACTTTCCTATTCTGAAATTGATAAGGTAGTTTTAGTTGGTGGTTCAACGAGAATTCCTGCCGTTATCGACGAGGTTAGAAAGGTTACTGGAAAGGAGCCCTTCAAGGGAATCAACCCCGATGAATGCGTTGCAATTGGCGCAGCAATTCAAGGTGGCGTGCTCTCTGGTGAAGTTAAAGACGTGCTCTTGCTTGACGTAACACCATTATCTCTTGGTATTGAAACGCTCGGTGGTGTTTGCACAAAGCTTATTGAAAGAAACACTACTATTCCAGTAAAGAAATCACAGGTTTTCTCAACTGCTGCAGATAATCAAACTCAAGTTGATATTCATATTTTACAGGGCGAGAGAGAATTTGCAAAAGACAACAAAACCTTAGGAAGATTTGAGCTCAGTGGTATTGCTCCTGCTCCTAGAGGTATCCCTCAAATTGAAGTTACCTTTGATATTGACGCAAACGGTATTGTTAACGTTTCTGCTAAGGATATGGGTACTGGTAAATCTCAAAACATTACTATTACCTCTTCAACTAACCTTTCCGACGCTGATATTGATAAGGCTATTAACGAAGCAAAACAGTTTGAAGAAGAGGACAAAAAGCGTAAAGAGGTTGTAGAAAATCGCAACAAGCTTGACGGACTTATCTTCACCATCGAGAAATCGTTAAAAGAGCTTGGCGACAAGGTGTCTGACGAGGACAAGGCAAAGCTCGAAGAAGAATTAAAGGAAGCAAAAACAGAGCTTGAATCTAACGACAACGACAGAATCGTTAAAGCAACCGAAAAGCTTTCTGAAGCTTCACAAGGTATATTTGCTAAGATTTATCAGCAAGCAAACCCCAATGGTGACGCTGGTGCTGGTAGTGATAACGGTGGAGATACGGAATTCCATCAATAATAAATAAATAGCTTAATTCGGAATATAACTAATGAATAATTTATTACTTTTCTCCATGGTCGAACTTTCCGAATCTATGGTGGCATGGCTTAACGCAAATCTTGGCATTTGGTATTTAATTATACTGAATGCCTTTGGCGTACTTGCAATAATACTTAAGGTTATTGAATATCAGGTAAGCAAGCGTGGCTTGATGATGCTTATTGCAACACTAGCTAACGTTTCTTGGATAATGTTTTTTGCACTGAGTGGAAATTTTGTTGCAGCACTAACCTGTATACTTATCGTATTGCGTATGCTCGTTTATATGCAACGAGAAAAACACAAATGGGCAAGAAGCGTTTGGTGGGTGGTTCTATTTGTAGTTCTTCAAACGGTGGTTGCAGTAACTACCTTTAAGAACCTTCAAGACCTCTTCTCAATAGCGGCAGGTTATATCGGCATATTTGCTTATCTTACTCGCAATCAAACTCTATACAGAATACTTTCCTTTATTTATATGTCACTATGGCTTTCAAACAGTATCTGCTACTTTATTGCGTTGCCGACAAAGTATTTAGTTGCGCTACTTTCAGATTCCTTCAGTACGGGTTCCGTTGCAGTTGGTATTTGGAGATACGACCTTTGCAAAAAAGCGAGAGAGGAAAGGAAAGCAAAAATAGAATCAGCTAATCAAGATAACGACAATAAGGAATAATTATGGCTAAAAATTATTACGAGATTTTGGGGGTGGATAAACACGCCTCCCAAGATGACATTAAAAAAGCGTATAGAACGCTTGTAAAAAAATATCACCCTGACCTTCACCCCGGCGACGAAAAGGCGGCGGAGAAGTTTAAGGAGATTAACGAGGCGCACGAGGTTTTGTCTGACGAGAAGAAAAGGAAAAACTACGACACCTTTGGTGACCCCAATGGAAATATGGGTGGCTTTGGTGGCTCTGGTGCAGGAGGTTTTTCTGGATTTTCTGGTTTTGAGGATATCTTTGGCGATATTTTCGGTGGCTTCGGTGGTTTTGGTGGGGGCAGAGCAAATGCTCAAACAAAGATCAAGGGTGAGGATATAACTATTGAAATTTCCCTTTCCTTCCTCGATGCGGCAAAGGGTTGCAAGAGGGAAGTGTCCTACACTAGAGAAGCGCCCTGTGATAGCTGTAAGGGAACTGGCGCAAAGGGTGGCACGGCTTATAAAACTTGCGAAAAGTGTGGAGGAACGGGGCAAGTTCAGTACACTACGGGAAATGGATTTTTCCGTCAAGTTTCCGTGCGCGCGTGTGACGAGTGCCGTGGCACGGGCAAGAAGATTATCGACCAGTGTGCTACCTGTAAGGGCAAGGGCTACGTTAGAGGAACTACTAAGCTTACCCTTGATATTCCAGCAGGAGCAGATACGGGTAGTTACATAAGAAAAATTGGATTTGGCGATGCGAGTAGGAATGGGGGGCCGGCAGGCGACCTCATCGTCGTTATAAAAGTTGAACCGAACAAGCTTATGAGAAGAAAGAATTTTGACCTTTACGTTGACGTTCCCATTAGTATCACGACGGCAGCGCTCGGCGGCAAGGTTTCCATTCCGTTGATTGACGAAACTATCGAATATACTATTCCCGAGAGCACGCAGAGTGGAAGAATGTTCTTTATTAGGGGTAAGGGAATCAAAACCTCTAGAGGAACGGGAGATTTATATCTTCAAATAATTGTGGAAATGCCCATTAAACTTACTAAGGAACAAAAGAGGGCTTTAGAAACGTTAGAGGCACATTCCGAGATGAAATATACCCCAAAAATGAAGCAATACAAGGAAGATATGGAAAAAATGTACGGCAAAAATCCGTACAGTAAAAAGTAACTATGAAATACATTGAAGTTAAGGTTAAAACCACGCACGAGGCATCGGAGCTTGTTTGCGATATTCTATATAATTACACCGAAGAAGGTGTTTCCGTTCAGGACTATGCCGATGTTTTGGACCTTGAAAAATCGGGCAAGACTTGGGATTATTTAGACGACAAGGTGCTCGAGAACAGTGGTGAAGTTACCGTTAATGCCTACATAAAGGAAGAAGAAGAGGAGAAAATCGACCATATTAAAGCTGACCTTAAGGCTTTAAAGGAAAATTGTCCTTTTAGTGTAGGTGATGTGTCAATTACTCTTGAAGTTGTTGATGGAGACAAGTGGCGAGAGGAGTGGAAGAAAAATTTCAAACCCATTCACCTTGGTAAAATAGTTATCGTGCCTGGTTGGATTGAATATGAGGCTAAAGATGATGAGATTCCCATTATCATGGATTCCAATATGGCGTTTGGCACTGGAGAGCACGAAACAACTTCTATGTGCGTTGAGTTTTTAGCTGAATACGTGAATGGAAAAGAAACTGTCTTAGACGTTGGCTGTGGTAGTGGAATACTTGGGATATGTGCAAGCAAGCTTGGTGCAAAAGAGGTTATTATGACCGATATTGACGAGTGCGCAATCGTTGCTACCGAACACAATATGCAGGTTAATAATATTAAGAATGGCAAGGTTTTACTAAAGAATTTGCTTGATGATAACACTGTTAAAGGCGATATTATCGTTTGCAACATCATGGCTGAAGTATTAATGGCTTTTGCTCCGTATATAGGTGGCAATCTCAAGGAAAAGGGAACTATTATTTTAAGTGGAATTTTAACAGATAGAATGGATAAGGTTATTTCTTCTTATGAAGAAAATGGTTTTGTCCTTGTGGATAAGAGGATAAAGGGCGAATGGTCTGCTCTTGTTTTTACCAAATAGTATGAAAAAAGCAGTTGTATTCACCTTAGGGTGTAAGGTAAACGAATGCGAATCAGACTCGCTTATCACCGGCTTAAAAAATGCCGGTTACGAGGTGAGTGATAAGCTTATTCCAGCTGACCTTTATATCGTTAACACTTGCGCTGTTACTGCCGAGGCAGAGAAGAAATCTCGCCAGATGGCAAGTAGAATAAAGAAGCTAAATCCCAGTGCAAAAATTATCTTCACAGGTTGTGCTACGCAAAAAAACCCCGAGGCTTTCTTAAATAAATCGGAAGGGGCTTTAATTACTGGCGTTTTCTCAAAATCGGAAATTCTAGAAAATCTAGAGGGGAAAGGCATTTGTATTTTTCCAGAGAAAAAGGAGTTTGAAGAACTTTTGCCCGTAAGCTCACTTAGGACTAGAGCGTACGTTAAGATTGAGGACGGGTGCAATAACTTTTGCTCTTACTGTATAATTCCATATTTAAGAGGTAGGGTTAGAAGCAGAAGTCCAGAAAGTATTCTAAAAGAAATTGAGAGTGTCCCTTCAAAAGAGGTTATATTAAACGGAATAAATATTTCAGCCTACGATTATGAGGGGGTAAAACTCAGTGGACTTATAAACAGGCTCAAAGGTGTTGAAAAGAGAATCAGGCTCGGCTCAATAGAGGTTAACGTTATTGACGAAGAGCTTTTAACGGAGCTAAATGGCTTAAAAGAGTTTGCACCTCACTTTCATCTTTCCCTTCAATCGGGCTCTAATGCAGTGCTTAAGAGCATGAACAGAAAATACACTGCAGAAGAGTTTATAGAAAGGGTAGAACTCATTAGAAAATTCTTTCCAAACGCAGGTATTACTACCGACGTCATTGCTGCGTTCCCAACCGAAACGGAGGAAGATTTTAATCAAACCCTAGACCTTATAGAAAAGGTGGAGTTTTCCGACGTTCACCCCTTTACCTATAGCCCTAGAGAGGGAACGGTAGCGTATAAATTAAAGGATTTGCCTGTTGAAGTTAAGAGAGAAAGGCTAATAAAACTACTTAACGCAAAACTAAAAAATAAGCTTGCGTTTATAAAAAAACAAGAAGGAAAAATTTTAGCATTCCTCCCAGAAGAATCGTCTAACGGGGTAACCGTTGGCTATTCGGAAAACTATATAAGGCTTTACGTGAAAGGGAACTATAGTGGAGAGGTTATAAAAGTTAAGGTTTTGTCGCCATACGAGGGTGGGGCAAAAGCCGAGATATATAAAGGAGAATAATTATGGAAAATTGTTTGTTTTGTAAGATTATTAAAGGGGATATTCCCGCGACCAAAATGTATGAAGACGATAATATGATTATCATAAAGGATATTGACCCTAAAGCTAAAAATCACTTCCTTTGCATACCTAAAAGCCACTTTAAGCTTTTAGCAGAAATGGATGAGAAACAGGCTGAAATGGTTAAAGAGTGCTTTAAGAAAATTCCCGCGCTCGAAAAAGAATTGGGGCTTGAGAATGGATACCGTCTCGTAATTAACCAAGGTGACGACGCAGGGCAAACTGTGTTTCACTTGCACATACATATATTGTCTGGTCAGAAAATGGGCTGGATACCTGCTTAAAAAGTAAAAAATCCTTTGCAAGTTGCAAAGGATTTTTTAGTTGTTCTCTAGAAATTCAATCGCTGGTATTTTCACTGTCCTTTTTTTGCTCTTTTTTGTCACCTTTAACTGCAGTGTCTAGACTCTTTCCAAACACGAAGAAACGTTGGAATAGAAATTCTGTAACAAAATTAACGAGCATTGTTATAGCTTGAATTAATATCTGATTCCAGCCTAGAGTCTGTACCAAATAGATATCTGCAAGGTGGATAGATAGTGGTGCGAAAACCACGTAATATCCTAACGTTTTTAGCATTGCGATGGGAACGTTTGTAGCTGATTTGAAAGTGAATTTTCTATTAAACGTGAAGTTCCATACTACTGAAAGTGTTAGCGCTACGTAAGACTTAAGTACGTAAAATTCTTTAGCTGGGAATATCATATCAAGTATAGTAAATGATGCTAACTGAATTATTCCTGCACTCACCGAAAAGAGTAAAAATTTAACTGCTCTAAGGAGTTCTTTTTTCTTTTGCTTATCCATAATTAACTTTATCTTTATTAAATTACAAAATCACCGTATAAAATAACGGGCGTTTCCTTTCCGTTTTCATATCCACCAAACACGCACAAATCTTCTGAGCCAATCATAAAGTCAACGTGTTCTACGGAATCGTTTATACCTAGTTCTAAAAGTTCCTTTTTATTAAGTGCTTCTCCATTTATAACCGTCGTAGGGTATGCTTTCCCGAAAGCCAAATGACAGCTTGCATTCTCGTCGAAAAGGGTGTTGTAGAATAACGTTTTTAGTTTTGCGATGGGGGAGGATTTTCCTATCAATGCTACCTCACCGAGCCTTTTCGTGCCAGCGTCCGTTTCAATAATTCCCTTTAATATGTCGTATCCCTTTTCTGCCGAAAAGCTAACTGCCTTTCCGTCCTTATAGGTAACGGAAAAATTATCTACTATATTTCCTCCGTAGCACAGTGGCATTGCCGATTTAACAATGCCGTCCACCTTGTTTTTGTGAGGTGCTGTAAACACCTCTTCCGTGGGCATATTTGCTACGAAATAATTTCCGTCTTTAGCTTTTTCTCTGGCTGAAAGCCACAAGTGATTTTTAGCGAGTCCAACCCTTAGATTGGTGCCGTTTGAAGAGGAAAACCTCAAGTAATCAAAGCGTTTTTCGTTTAGAAAGCTTGCCCTTTTTTCCAGCGTTTCAATGTGCTTATTCCACTCAAAGACGGGATTCTCTTTGTCTAAGCGCATAGTAAGTTCAATAGCTTTGGAAAGCTCGCTCATTGGATTTTTAGCGTTTGGGAAAACGGTTTTTGCCCACGCCTTTGTCGGAACGGACAAAACACACCAACGAATCTCGTTTCCCATAACGGCATCGGAAAACTTCTTGAGCAATGTAGATTTAACCTTTGCCACTTTAGATAGTTTTTCAGCGGGAATATCCTTAAACGCCAAGGGGTCCTCGGCTGCAATTGCCACGTAGCAATAATTTTCTTTTACTAGGTAGTTTTTGCTGTCAATAAACCACTTGGGAATATCACAAAGCGTTTCGGTGGTGGCGTAACGATAAGTGAGTTTATCCACATTATCGCACTCCCATCTAACGTTAACTTTTTTTGCGCCTAGCTGATAGGCTTTTTTCGTGAGTTCTTCTGCTATTTCACTTTTTTCTACTGGGCAGGCAATTTCTAAACCCTGTCCTTTTTGAAGATTAACGCCTATTTTTAAGGCGAGTAAACAAAAATTTTCTAATACTTTACCTTTCATCATAATGGTCTCCGTTTTCTTTATTTTAAAGGTTCAAAGTAATAATGTCAAGCATAAAAAAATACGATTTTTGTCGAATTCCTCACCTGCGTTTAACTGAGTAGGCTTATTTTACTAAGTTTAACCTTGACAAACACGCCTTATTATAGTAAAATATTTAAAATAATAAACAAAATGGGTAAATTATGTCATTAATCTCGGAAATCAACGCCTCTGCAGATATAAAAAAACTTAATATCAAGGAATTAAAAGCTCTTGCACAGGAAATCCGAGAGGAGATAATTTCCGTTACGGAAAAGAACGGGGGGCACTTGTCTTCCAATCTCGGCATAGTGGAAACTACTATTGCTATTCATTACGTTTTCGACTTGCCGAAAGATAAGCTTATTTTCGACGTGGGGCATCAGTGCTACACACACAAAATCTTGTCGGGCAGGAGAGACGCATTTGGGACTATAAGAACGGATGGTGGTCTTTCTGGTTTTCCAGACGCTGAGGAAAGCGAGTTCGATGCCTTTACTACAGGGCATGCGGGAACTTCTTTATCTGCAGGGCTCGGTTATTGTACGGCAAGAGACAAGCTTAAAGAGGATTATTTTGTTATAAACGTTGTTGGCGACGGTGCGCTTGTTAACGGACTTAACCTAGAAGCACTCTTTGCAACACAAGAAAAGCCGAAAAACTATATCGTTATTCTAAACGATAACGGTATGTCCATTTCAAAGAATAAAAACGGATTTTACAGGTTTATTTCCAAGGGAACGGTTAACAAAGGGTACTATTACGGCAAGAAAGCCATTAGAAAGGTTTTCAAAAACTCTTTCGTTACTAGGTGGCTTATCTCTTTTAGAGATTTTATCAAAAGAGTTTTTAACAAGAGAAGCTATCTTGAACAGTTTGGCTATAAGTATGTTGACGTGACCGATGGAAACAACATTAAAAAGCTTATTAAAATTTTAAAAAGTGTAAAGGGAACACCAAAAGGGAAAGCAATTTTTTTGCATCTTCAAACAACTAAAGGTAAAGGGCTTAAAAAAGCTGAAGAGCATTCCGATTACTACCACGGTGTTGGAAAGAACAACGGTGGAGTTAGCGAGGGTAAGAGTTTTTCTAGTGCGCTTGGTGAAAAATTAAACTCGCTGATAGAAAAAGACAATAAGATAGTTGCTATAACTGCAGGAATGAAGGACGGAACGGGGCTAAAGCAGGTGGAGGAAAAATTCCCTGAGAACTTTTTTGATGTGGGAATCGCAGAGGAATACGCTGTTACTCTCGCTGCCGGAATGGCAAAGGGTGGCCTAAACCCTATGGTTGCAATCTATTCCACCTTTATGCAGAGGGCGTACGATGAAATTTTGCACGACGTTTGTCTTCAAAAATTACCTGTAATATTGCTTTTAGACAGGGCTGGACTTAACGGTGAAGATGGAAAAACACACCAAGGTGTATTTGATTTAAGTTTTTTATGTCACATTCCCAATATGACTGTTCTTGCGCCTTGTGATACCAGCGAGCTTTCTAATGCCATTGATTATGCAATTTCATTAAATTCCCCCGTTGCAATACGTTATCCTAAAAAACAGGTTATGGATATTTCTCCTATTAGGGAGGAAAAGGAGTTTTCTAAGTGGACGGTGGTTAAGGATGGTGGGGATATTACCATTCTTGCCGTGGGGCCTGATGCGATGAGCGTTGCACTTGCTTCGGCAGAGGAGTTTGAAGGTAGAGTTAGAGTAGTTAACGCTAGAACGGTTAAGCCACTTGATAAGGAATTTTTAGGTAGTATCACCTCTGGCACAGTTATAACGCTTGAAGAAAACAGTGTTATAGGTGGCTTTGGACAGATGGTGTCTGCATATTTTACAAATACCCCCGTAAAGGTTTATAACCTTGGGGTAAAGGATGAGTTTATTGCTCACGGAACCAGAACGAATCAACTTAAATATAACGGGCTAGACGTGGAGTCGGTGAGAAGAATGATAACATTATCGTTATAAGGAGAGGAAAGGTTTTGTCGTTGAAGATTTTGAAAAAAACAATAGTTGTTTTTTTAGACGTTTTATTTGTATGTGCCGCGTGGCTACTATCTATGCTACTCTTTAAGCAAGATATAAATCGTTTCATTGTGTCTTCATGGTATTTGCTCTTAATTGCTGTAGTAATAGCAATAGGCTCTAATGCTATTTTTGGCTTTTACACTAAAATCTTGCGTTTTCTAAGCCTTGGCGATGCACTGCTTATAATACTTGCAGGGCTCGTTCAGCTAGTGTACTTTGCCTTGCTTTCAATTTTTCACAGCTTGGTGCAAATAGAAGTGACTATAGTTTATACGCTTATTTATTTAGTTTTCCTCGGTGGCAGTAAATTTCTTTACAAATGCTATGCCTACCTTATTGCTAGACATAAGCATTACACAGAGAGACAAGATGGAATAAAGGTTATCGTTATTGGAGCTGGTGAAGCTGGTTCAATGGTAATTCGCGAAATGACACTTTCAGACAAGATTAACTACGTACCTGTTTGCGTTATGGATGACGACTTATCTAAAAAGGGACAAGTTATTAGTGGCGTTAAGGTTTTTGGTGCAATCGACGAAATTGGCGAAGCAGTTAAGACCTATGAGCCAGACGAGATTGTTATTGCAATTCCTTCCCTTTCTAAAAAGGACCTAAGAAGAATTGTTATGCTCTGTAAGGAAACGGGGTGCAAGGTTAAAAATATTCCCGGCTCTTATCAATTCGTTAACGGGCAGGCTTCGGTTAGCGATGTGAAAGAGGTTAACATAACAGATATTCTCGGCAGAGACCAAATTAAAATTAATCTTGATGAAATTGCCGGCTACATAACGGATAAGGTTGTTCTCGTTACCGGTGGCGGTGGCTCGATAGGTAGTGAACTCTGCAGACAGATAGCGCAAAGAAGCCCTAAACAGCTTATTATTTTAGACGTTTACGAAAATAACGCTTATGAAATCGAACAAGAACTAAAAAGAAAATATAAAGATGATTTAAATCTTCTCACGCTGATTGCTTCAGTTAGGGACAGTAAGAAAATTAACAAGGTGTTTGAGCAATACAGACCTCAAATTGTATTCCACGCGGCGGCGCACAAGCACGTTCCCTTGATGGAAACAAGTCCTAACGAAGCAGTTAAAAACAACGTTAGTGGAACGTATAAGGTGGCTGACGCTGCAGGAAGATATGGTACCGAAAGGTTTGTTTTAATTAGTACCGATAAGGCTGTAAACCCCACTAATATAATGGGTGCAACCAAGCGAATCTGCGAAATGATTATCCAAACGATGGATAAAAAATACAAAACCGAATACGTTGCCGTTAGATTTGGTAATGTTTTGGGCTCTAATGGTTCGGTAATACCTTTGTTTACTAAGCAAATTGCCTCTGGTGGACCCGTTACCGTTACTCACCCTGATATTGTTAGATATTTTATGACTATTCCAGAAGCTGTAAGCCTTGTGCTTCAAGCAGGCGCTTATGCTAAGGGTGGAGAGATTTTTGTTCTCGATATGGGCGAGCCAGTGAGAATTTACGACTTAGCAGTTAATATGATAAAACTCTCTGGCTTAGAGCCGAACAAGGATATTGACGTTGTAGTTACGGGGTTAAGACCGGGTGAAAAACTCTATGAGGAAAGGCTTATGGCAGAAGAGGGGCTAGAGCGTACTTCTAACGATATGATTTCGATTGGTAAGCCACTTGTCTTTGACGAGGAGAATTTATTTAGAAAAATAAACGAGTTATACGTTGAGGCGTATAACGAAACGGATAGAATGAAGCAACTGGTTAAGGAGCTCGTTCCGACGTATAAAATTGACGGTAAAGATTAATTGATAAAGATATTGTGAAGATAAAATTTTTGGAGAAGAACGTGTAATGGAAAATACCGAAAACACAAAAATTAAAAATAGCGTATTAGGGGATATTCTTTTCAGGCTTAGAGAGAACCTAATACTCATACTCGTTATAGTAATCTTTGCAGGGGCGTTAGGCGTGGCGTATTACAACGTTAAAAAACCCGTTTATACTGCAAAGGAAACGGTAAACTATATTGCCAACTACGATGACGCCAAGGAGATGCAAAACGTTTCGGGTGCTCTCAATCTTATGGGTGTTTATGTTGATACGATGGTAGATTTTTGTACTAGTGGGGTAGTTCTCGACAGGGCAGAATATTATTACTCTGAGTATCTAAAAAGCAGAGCGAAAATGGATAACTTCATTGAGGAGATTAGGGCGGGGAAATACAATGACACGTATGACCCAAGTGCAATTACTTCAAGACAGTATTTTAACGCTTCTATGGTGAGCGCTTCGCTTATAACCTACGGAGACGAATCTATTAAATCATTCTTGATTGAGTTGAAAGTATCTCACGAGAACCCTAAAACGGCAGTGCGAATGATGAGAGTTTTTGCAGCTGCTATCGACCAAGAAGGTAGAGATTATTTTGAAGGCGTTAAAACGTACGTGTATGAACTCGTTAAGGATACAAACGGGGTTTCTTGTAGCAAAGATGGTTCGCTTATTAAAACCCTCGGAATATTTATCTTAATCGGAATTGTTTTGGCAATTTTAATTATCTATCTCAAATCGCTTATGGATAATACTGTAAGAGATAAGGATGAGTTTGAAAGGATGACGGGAATTAACGTTCTCGCATACATTGAAAAGCAGGAGAGTCACAATGCAAGAAAATAAAGTAAATACTGTAGAACAGGACGGAAGCGTTTCCTTACTTAACATTATTTATAGAAATTTATTCTTAATTTTGCTAGTTACCATTATTGGCTTGCTTGCGGGTCTTGGCGTTGCAGTCTTTAAGGCAAAGCCCACCTACACGGCTAGCAAGAGAGTAATGTTTATAACCAAGTATAGCGAACCTACCGATGACAAGGGCAATCCAATTAACTCGGCAGGAAACGATATGTTCTTAGCTAAGATTTACCTTCCAAACGCTATTGACAAAATAAGGTCGTCGTTATTCGTTCACGACGCCAACGATATTTATGAAAATAACTATGCTGGAAGTGGCAAGATTTCTGCTTCTGCAATATCGGCAAGATATGGAGAGGAGAGCTTGATTTTTACCCTTTCATATACCGATTATTCGGAAGAAACGGCACTTAATAAGCTCAATTCAGTAATTGAAAGTGCAAAGCTAAATTTTCCTAAAGAGGCAATTTCCGTTGCTAAGAATTCTACCTTAAGAGAGGTTGAAAATAGGGCAAGCCTTACTAAAAATAGCAATTTTGGAAAATATCTTTTTATAGGTGCAATTTTTGGACTGGTATTGTCCGTCGCAGTTCTCGTAATTAAGGAAGTTACCGACACTACTATCAAGGATAGAGATGAACTTGAAAGATTAACAGGTATTAGTGTCCTTGCTTGTATTGATGACGCAGAGATAGTGTTAAAGAGAAAAAAGGCAAAGGAAAAAGCAGAAAGAAAAAGACAAGGAAAGGAAAGAAAATCTAATGACTGATATTGAAATTGCTCAAAGTTGTACTATGCAAGAAATCGGCGAGATAGCGTCAAGGGCTAACGTCGATGAAAAGTACCTTGAAAGATACGGAAAATACAAAGCTAAAATTGACCTTTCGTTGCTTTCCGAAACGGATAAAAAGGACGGCAAACTAATATTAGTTACGGCAATTACCCCAACCCCTGCAGGGGAGGGAAAAACTACCACGACGATAGGTCTTGCAGACGGATTAAAAAGGATTGGTAAAAACGTTACAGTTGCTCTGCGTGAGCCCTCGCTCGGTCCTGTATTCGGAGTTAAAGGAGGGGCTGCAGGTGGTGGCTATGCTCAGGTCGTTCCTATGGAGGATATTAACCTCCATTTTACTGGTGATTTTCACGCAATCGGCGCTGCAAATAATCTGCTTGCCGCAATGCTTGATAACCATATTCAGCAGGGCAACACTCTAGGTATTGACGCAAAGAAAATCACTTGGAAAAGGTGCGTTGATATGAACGACCGTCAGCTTCGCTTTGTCGTTGACGGACTTGGTGGAAAGCTTAACGGCACGCCTAGGGAGGATGGCTTTGATATCACGGTTGCGTCTGAAATTATGGCAGTTTTATGCCTTTCAAATTCTATTATCGACTTAAAGGAAAGACTTTCTAAAATTATAGTTGGATACACTTATGATGATAAGCCTGTAACTGCAGGTATGCTTAAGGCTCAAGGCGCAATGACGGCTCTTCTTAAAGACGCTCTAAAGCCTAACCTCGTTCAAACATTAGAGGGAACGCCAGCTTTCGTTCACGGTGGACCTTTTGCCAATATCGCACACGGTTGCAACTCAGTTATCGCAACTAAAACTGCACTCAAAATGGGTGATTACACCGTTACCGAGGCAGGATTCGGCGCAGACCTCGGTGCAGAAAAATTCTTAGATATCAAATGCCGTATGGCGGGGTTAACGCCAGATGCTGTTGTAGTAGTTGCGACGGTTAGAGCGTTAAAAATGCACGGTGGACTTGCTAAAACTGAACTTGGCGGTGAGGATTTAGTGGCTTTAGAGAAAGGTATTCCTAACCTGCTTCGCCACGTTCACAACATTAAAGAAGTTTATAAACTGCCATGCGTTGTTGCTGTTAACCGTTTCCCAACCGATACTGATAAGGAAATTGAATTTATTATAAACAAGTGCAAAGAGCTTGGCGTTAACACAGTACTCTCCACCGTATGGGCAGAGGGTGGAAAGGGGGGCGAAGCCCTTGCAAGGGAAGTCGTTAGACTTTGTGAAGAAGAAAAGGGTAATTTCACTTTCTGTTACGAAGATAGTGCAACGATAAAGGAAAAAATTGAGGCAGTTGTTAAAAAAGTTTACGGTGGCGAAGGAGTTAATATATTGCCTGCTGCTAAAAAGCAGATAGAAAAATTAGAGACTTTGGGCTTTGGTTCTTGCCCCGTATGTATTGCAAAAACGCAGTATTCTTTCTCCGATAATCCTGCGCTCTTAGGTGCACCCGAGGGTTTTACCGTTACCGTTAAAAACGTTAAAATTTCTGCAGGTGCAGGCTTTATAGTGGTGTTAACTGGCGAGATTATGACTATGCCAGGGCTCCCAAAGGTTCCTGCAGCTGAAAAAATCGACGTAGATGAAAATGGCAAAATCACCGGATTGTTCTAAAAATTAAATAGCAATAAATACTTAAAACGTGGAGGGTAAAAACCTTTGCGTTTTTTGCTTTTTAAAGGACGCGTTATTTTACCATTTTTAAATGGTAAAGGGGTGAATTTTCCGTTGACAAAAATCGCGTTATTTGATACAATATTTTCGTAAATTAAATCTCTCGTAACTGACGGAAAAAGTAGGTTACTACAGGGGAGCGGGAGAATGCTTTTTGCCGACCGTCTGGGCGTACTTATTCTGTACCACAGTATAAGCACGCCATTTTTATTTTATTATAAGGAGAAACCTATGAAAAAAGTTGGTATTGTAATGGGTAGCGATAGCGACCTTCCCATAATCGAAAAGGCAGTTGACGTATTAAAGAGCTTTGAAGTTCCCTTTGAAGTGCACGTATATTCTGCGCATAGAACGCCAAAAGAGGCACACGAGTTTTCTGCTACTGCAGAGGATAATGGGTTTGGCGTTTTAATTTGCGCTGCAGGTATGGCAGCTCACCTTGCAGGCGTGGTTGCTGCAAACACCACTCTTCCTGTAATAGGTATCCCTTGCAAAGGTCCCGTTTTAGACGGAATGGACGCGCTTCTTGCAACCGTGCAAATGCCGTCTGGAATTCCTGTTGCAACAGTTGCTATTAACGGTGGTGCGAACGCAGCCCTTCTCGCAATTGAAATTCTTGCAGTGGGGGATAAAGAGCTTTCTAAAAAGCTCAAAGCTAAAAGAGAAAACGACACCCAAAAGGTGCTTGAAAAAAATAAAAACGTTTGCGCTAAATTTAACGCATAAAGGAGAAAAATATTATGAAACTTGTTTACACTGGCAAAACCAAAGATGTTTTCGCACTTGATAACGGAAACTATTTATTAAAATTCAAAGACGATTGCACGGGAAAAGACGGCGTGTTTGACCCCGGTGAAAACTCCGTTGGCTTAACTATCGACGGCGTTGGCGACGTTAACTTACGTATGAGCATATATTTCTTTGAAAAGGTAAACGCTGCAGGTATTAGAACTCAGTTCGTATCTGCTGACCTTGAAAACACCACTATGGAAGTTCTTCCTGCAAAAGTTTTCGGCAAGGGTTTAGAAGTTATTTGTCGTCACAAGGCAGTTGGTAGTTTTTACAGAAGATACAGCGACTATATCGAAGAGGGTGCAGACCTTCCTGCATACGTTGAAACGACCTTCAAGAACGACGCTAAGGGTGACCCACTCGTTACTAAGGACGGACTTGTTGACCTCGGTGTTATGACTGCTAAGCAGTATGACGATATTAAAGAGATGACCCAAAAAATTACTAAAATCGTTGCCGATGACTTAAAAGAAAAGGGACTTGTTCTCTACGATATTAAGTTTGAATTCGGATATGATAAAGACGGAAACGTTATGCTTATCGACGAAATTTCCTCTGGAAATATGAGAGTTTATAAAGACGGCAACTACGTTGACCCAATGACGCTTTCTAAGCTTTTCTTTGCATAAGAGCACAAAAGGAAAAAGTTAAAAAGAAAAACTTATTTTAAGGAGATAAAATGGGCGGATTTTTTGGAGTTGTAGGAAGAAAGAAAAAGGACGTTCTACTTGACGTGTTCTTGGGCACGGATTACCATTCCCACCTCGGCACTAAAAGTGGTGGACTTGCTGCTTTCGATAGTGAGGTTGGCTTGCAGAGAAAAATTCATAACTTACACAATGCGCCTTTTAGGACTAAGTTTGAAAATATCTTTGAAACGATGAAGGGCTGTTCTGCAATCGGTTGCATAAACGATTCTGACCCTCAACCATTACTTGTTAAATCTAGGCTTGGCAACTACGCAATTTGTTTCGTTGGCATTATTAATAATAAGGATGAACTTATAAACGAATACATTGACCTTCACGGGGGGCAATTTGGTGGACAATCTGGGGGAGGTGTTAACAGCACTGAACTTATTGCAGCGTTCATTAACCAAAAGCCTACCTTCACAGAGGGAATATCCTATGCATTTGAAAAGGTTAAGGGAACGATTACCCTCGTTCTCCTAAAAGAGGGTGGCAACATAATCGTTGCAAGAGATAAGGTCGGCAGGCTACCCGTTCATATTGGCAAAAGTAGTGAGGGGCAAGCAGTTTCCTTTGAATCGTTTGCTTATGAGAAGCTCGGCTATAAAGACGAATACGAACTAGGGCCTGCAGAAATTGTAGAGCTTGATGGTGAAGAACTTGCTATATTAAAACCTGCCGAGCAGAAGATGTGTATATGTTCTTTGCTTTGGAGTTATTACGGTTACCCTACCTCTACTTATGAGGACGTCAACGTTGAAGAAATGCGTTATCAAAACGGTGTAAACCTATACGATAACGACGTGGAGAGGGGCACTGCTCCTAAGGTTGACTGCGTTGCAGGCGTTCCTGATTCAGGAACTCCTCACGCAATCGGATATGCAATGAAAAGTGGAATTAGGTTTGCTCGTCCCTTTATAAAATACACTCCCACTTGGAGTAGAAGCTTTATGCCATCTAGCCAGAAGGAGAGAAAAAAGATTGCAAAATTAAAGCTCGTTCCAGTTAAAGAGCTGATTGAAGGAAAAGATTTGCTCTTTGTCGACGACTCTATAGTTCGTGGAACGCAAATTAAAGAAACGGTTGACTTCTTATACGAGAACGGTGCAAAGAGCGTTCATATCCGTTCGGCGTGCCCACCCATTATGTACGGTTGTAAATACCTTAACTTCTCTCGTCAAACGAGCGATATGGATTTAATAACTCACGTTACCATATTGGAGCTTGAGGGGGAAGAGGGCTTAAAACACATAGACGAATATGCAGACTCCACCTCCGAACGCCACAAAAACATGAAAGAGGCGATGAGAAAAAAGTGGAAGCTTGCTTCGTTAGAATTCCAAACTATCGACGGACTAGTTAAGGCAATTGGCATAGATAAGTGCAAGCTTTGCACCTACTGCTGGGAAGGAAAAGAATAAAAGGAGAAAAATTATGAAAAATTCTAAATCTGAAGTATATGCACAGGCAGGTGTTGACATTACTGCAGGATATAAATCTGTTGAGCTTATGAAAGAGCATGTTAAAAGAACGATGATAAAGGGCGTTTGCTCTGACGTTGGTGGCTTCGGTGGTTTATTTGAGCTAGACCTAGAGGGGATTCAAAAGCCCGTGCTCGTAAGTGGAACGGATGGCGTAGGCACCAAGCTCAAGCTCGCTTTCCTTTTAGATAAGCACGACACTGTTGGTATTGACTGCGTTGCAATGTGTGTTAACGACATTATTTGTGCTGGCGCTAAGCCTTTAATCTTCTTAGATTACATTGCTTGCGGAAAGAATTATCCCGAAAAGATTGCAGACATTGTTAAGGGCGTTGCAGAGGGTTGCGTTCAGGCAGGTTGTGCGCTCATCGGTGGCGAAACTGCAGAAATGCCTGGATTTTATCCTGTAGACGAATACGACCTTGCAGGTTATTCTACAGGTGTAGTTGACAAAAGCAAAATTATCGACAACAAAACAATGAAAGAGGGAGACGTTATTATTGCTCTTGCTTCTAGTGGCGTTCACTCTAACGGCTTTTCTTTAGTTAGAAAGGTTTTCGACGTTGAAAACGCAGATATTACTTCGCCTGTAGCAGAGCTAGGTGGCAAGAGTATTGGTGAAACCCTTTTAACTCCAACCAAAATTTACGTTAAATCCGTATTAAAACTTTTAGAGGAAGTTAAGGTAAAGGGTATTTCTCATATCACCGGTGGTGGTTTCTACGAAAATATTCCTAGAAGTATACCAGACGGTCTTTGTGCTGAAATCGAGAGGGAAAGCATTAAAATTCTTCCCATATTCAAGCTATTAGCAGAGAGGGGAAATATTTGCGAGAGAGATATGTTTAACACCTACAATATGGGCGTTGGTATGAGTATTGTAGTTTCTAGCGAGGATACGGAAAAAGCCCTTGAAATTCTTAACGGTTGTGGTGAGGATGCTTACGTTATCGGCAAGATTATCAAGTCTGAAGAAAAAATTATAATTAAATAAAATGGAAAATTTTAAAAAAACAAAAATTGCCGTTTTCGTTTCGGGTGGAGGCACCAATCTACAAGCACTGCTTGACGCTGAGAAAAACGGGATTATAAAAACTGGCAAAATTTCCTTAGTAATTTCTAATAGCCCCTCAGCCTATGCGCTTGAGAGGGCAAAAAACTTTAACGTGGAAAGCCTCGTTATTACCAAAAAAGAGACAGGCTCGCAGGAAGCGTTTGAAAACGCAATTAAGAAAGAGCTCAAAAAGAGGGAAATTGATTTAATAGTTTTAGCAGGCTTTATGTCAATTCTCTCGGAGGATTTCACTAAAGAGTTCGACAAGAGAATTATCAACGTGCACCCCTCGTTAATTCCCTCCTTTTGTGGAAAGGGATATTACGGTTTAAAGGTTCACGAAGAGGCGTTAAAAAAGGGCGTTAAGGTTACGGGTGCAACCGTGCATTTCGTAAACGAAATCCCAGACGGTGGAGAAATTATTATGCAAAAGGCAGTTGATGTTTTAGAGGGAGATACCCCTGAAATACTGCAGAAGAGAGTTATGCAAGAGGCAGAGTGGATTTTACTTCCTCTCTCCGTTGAGCAAGTTAGTAGAAAAATTGTTTCGGAGAAATAAAATGGATATTTATAGAATTAATGACGTTAAAGAACTTATCGAGGGTAATTCATACGTGGGAAGAGGCATTATCATCGGCAAAACTCCTGACGGAAAAAATGCCGTTTCTGCTTATTTTATTATGGGCAGAAGCGCAAATAGTAGGAACAGAGTTTTCAATTATAAAGAGGGCGTCATATATACCGAGCCGTTTGACGTAACTAAGGTTGAAGACCCCAGTTTAATTATCTATGCGGCTGTTAGAGAGTATGAAAACAATCTCATCGTTACCAATGGTGATCAAACGGATACCGTTTACGAGGGGTTAAAAGAGGGCAAAACCTTTGACCTTGCACTTGAATCTCGCGAGTTTGAGCCAGATGCACCCAATCTAACTCCAAGAATCAGTGGAATGCTCACCTTTAATAATGGCGATTTCACTTACAAGATGAGTATCTTAAAGAGTGCAGACGCATTAGGGACTGCTTGTAATAGATACGGCTTCCATTACTCTTCCTTGAACGGCTTAGGGCATTTTATTCACACCTACGTTTGTGACGGCAATCCTATTCCTACTTTCCAAGGAGAACCTGAAAGGGTTGCTACCGATAACGATATTGATGCGTTTACAGATAAGCTTTGGTCTGCGCTTGATAGTGACAATAAAATTTCCCTTTTCGTTAGATACACTAACCTTGAAAACGGTGAAAAGACGGACAGAATTATCAATAAAAACAAATAGTAAATTTACTTAATTTTCGGAGATAAAAATGAAAGAATTTGAATTGAAATACGGTTGTAACCCTAATCAAAAGCCTGCCAAAATTTATATGAAGAGTGGCAATGAGCTCCCCATTAAAATTTTAAACGGCAGACCTGGATATATCAATTTTTTAGACGCTTTTAACAGCTGGCAACTTGTAAGGGAATTAAAGGAGGCTCTAGGTCTTCCTGCGGCAACTTCTTTTAAGCACGTTAGTCCTACTTCTGCAGCAGTTGGTATTCCTATGGGTGACAAGCTTAAAAAAGCTTGCTTCGTTGACGACATTGAGGGGCTTGACGAATCACCTCTTGCTATCGCTTATGCAAGGGCTAGGGGAACGGACAGAATGTGTTCTTTTGGTGACTGGGTTGCACTTTCCGACGTGTGTGACGAGCTTACTGCTAAGCTTATTTCTCGTGAAGTTTCCGACGGTGTTATTGCCCCAGGTTATACCGAAAAGGCGTTAGAAATTCTAAAGGCTAAGAGAAAAGGCACTTACAACGTTGTTGAAATTGACGAAAATTATATCCCTGAACTTCAAGAAACGAAAGACGTTTTCGGTATCACTTTTGAACAGGGCAGAAACAACTTCAAAATTAATAAGGAATTACTTTCAGATATCGTTACTGCAAACAAGGAATTGCCGGAGGATGCAGTTAGAGATTTAATCATTTCCTTAATCACCTTAAAGTACACTCAGTCTAACTCCGTTTGCTATGCGTATGATGGGCAGGCAATAGGCGTTGGTGCAGGTCAGCAGTCGAGAATTCACTGCACTAGACTTGCAGGCACTAAGGCAGACACTTGGTTTTTGCGTCAACACGATAAGGTGTTAAATCTTCCGTTCAAGAAGGAAATCAAACGCCCCGACAGAGATAACGTTATCGACGGATACATAAACAAAAACGAAGAGGATGTTACGGCAGAGGGAGTATGGCAAAAATATTTCACAACCCGTCCTGAACCTTTGACTGATGAAGAAGCAAGAGAGTATCTCGCAACGAAAGACGGTGTTTCTTTAGGCTCCGATGCGTTCTTCCCATTCTTTGACAATATCGATAGAGCAAAGAAGAGTGGCGTTAAATATATCGCAGAACCTGGTGGGTCCGTTCGTGACGACCTCGTTATTGAAAGAGCAGATAAGTACGATATGGTAATGGCTTTCACCAAAATGAGGCTTTTCCATCACTAAGATAATCCCCTATTGCAAGCAAACTGTAAAAAAGGAAAATATAAATGAAAATTTTAGTAGTAGGTAGTGGTGGCAGAGAACACGCTATCATTAAGAAAATAAAAGAAAATAAAGAAGTAGAAACAATCTTCGCCCTCCCTGGAAACGGTGGTATGGAAGAGGCTGTTTGCGTTAATATTTCGGCAACGGATATTAAAGGAGTAACGGATTTTGCAGTAGAAAATAAAATCGACTACGCAATCGTTGCACCAGACGACCCGCTGGTTTTAGGTCTCGTAGATAACTTAGAAGAAAAAAATATTCCCTGCTTTGGACCAAAGGCTAACGCAGCTATTATTGAGGGTAGTAAGGTGTTTTCAAAAAACCTTATGAAAAAGTATGGAATACCTACAGCCGAGTATGAGGTTTTTGACAATGCAAAAGATGCCTTAGAATATGTTAAAACGGCACCTATTCCCACGGTAATTAAGGCAGACGGACTTGCTCTCGGCAAGGGCGTTATTATTGCTATGACGAGGGAGGAGGCGTTTGAAGCCATTAAATCCATTATGGAAGATAAGGCGTTCGGTAAGTCTGGTGATAAAATCGTTATTGAAGAATTTTTAACGGGTCCAGAGGTTTCCGTTTTATCCTTTACTGACGGAAAGGTGGTTATTCCTATGGTTTCTTCAATGGATCACAAGAGAATAGGTGACGGAGATACTGGCTTAAACACCGGGGGAATGGGAACTGTTGCCCCCAACCCTTACTACACTGAAGAAGTAGCTAAAGAGTGTATGGAGAAAATTTTCCTCCCCACAATCGAGGCGATGAACAAGGAGGGTAGAACCTTTAAGGGTTGCTTATATTTCGGACTTATGATTACCGAAAAAGGAACTAAGGTTATTGAATACAACTGCCGCTTCGGTGACCCTGAAACGCAGGTAGTATTGCCATTGTTAAAGAGTGACCTGTTAACGGTTATGATGGCAACCACTAACGGAACGCTCTCTGAAACGCCCGTGGAATTTTACGATAAGCACGCTTGCTGCGTTATTATGGCTAGCAAGGGCTACCCCGTATCTTATAAAAAAGGCTTTGCAATGACTATTCCTGAACAAATTAAAGAAAGGGTATTCGTTGCAGGTGCTAAAATGGAGGACGGTGTGCTAAAAACAAACGGTGGTAGAGTATTGGGTGTAACTAATATTGCTTCAACTCTACAAGAGGCGATTGAAAAATCATATAAAGACGTGGAAAAAATCTCCTTTGAGGGAGCAACTTTCCGTCGTGATATCGGCGCAAAAGCGTTAAAGGCAGGTAAATAATATGGTATATAGAGTTTTTGTAGAAAAAAAAGAGGGTTTAACTCACGAAGCTAATGCGCTTTTTGCTGACGCTAAGGGGTTGCTTAAAATTAACGGTTTAACTAAAGTTAGGGTGCTTAACCGTTACGATGCTGAAAATATTTCAGAAGAGCTTTTCTCTTACGCAATAAAGACGGTTTTTTCAGAGCCTCAGCTTGACATCACTTACAGTGAAGTAACCTTTGACGGGGCTAAAATCTTTGCAGTTGAGCCTCTCCCTGGGCAGTTTGACCAGAGGGCAGACAGTGCATCTCAGTGTATTCAAATAATTTCTCAAGGAGATAGACCGACTGTTAAAACTGCTAAGATTTACGCTCTCTACGGTGATATTTCAGAAGATGATTTTGCTAAAATCAAAAAGCACGTTATAAACCCCGTTGAGGCGAGAGAAGCTAGCTTAGCTCTTCCCGAAACGCTTGCTTTGAAATATGATATCCCCGAAGAGGTTGCTACTCTCGATGGGTTTATCGACCTTGACGAGGAAGGACTTAAATCGTTCATCAAGTCTTACGGACTTGCAATGGATTTAGGCGATATTACCTTCTGTCAAGATTATTTCAAAGGGGAAAAGAGAAACCCCACCGTTACCGAAATTAGGATGATTGACACCTACTGGTCAGACCACTGTAGACATACTACTTTCTTAACAATTATAGATAACGTTTCCTTTGAGGACGAGCTTTTACAAAAGGCGTATGACGAGTATATCGCTTTAAGAAAATCATTAAATCGCACTAAGCCCGTTTGTCTTATGGATTTAGCAACTGTTGCCGTTAAATATTTAAAGCAAAACGGTATGCTCAGCAAACTTGATGAATCGGAAGAAATTAACGCTTGTACCGTTAAAATTGAGGTAGAGGCTGACGGGAAGAAGGAGCCCTGGCTTTTACTCTTTAAGAACGAAACACATAACCACCCCACGGAAATCGAGCCTTTTGGTGGTGCAGCAACCTGTATCGGTGGTGCAATTAGAGACCCACTTTCTGGCAGAAGCTACGTTTATGCCGCTATGCGTGTTACGGGTGCAGGTGACCCCACCGTTTCTATCGACGAAACACTAAAGGGTAAGCTCCCCCAAAGAAAAATCGTTACCACTGCAGCGGCAGGGTATTCTTCATACGGTAATCAAATCGGACTTGCTACCGGTATGGTTGACGAAATTTATCATAGTGGCTACGTTGCTAAACGTATGGAAATCGGTGCAGTCATTGCTGCTGCTCCCGAAGAAAACGTTCGTCGTGAACGTCCAGAGGCAGGGGATATAGTTATTCTTCTCGGTGGTGCAACGGGTAGGGACGGTTGTGGTGGAGCAACAGGTTCTTCTAAGTCACACACAATGGAATCTCTAACCACTTGTGGTGCAGAAGTTCAAAAGGGCAATGCGCCTGAGGAGAGAAAACTTCAAAGGTTGTTTAGAAACCCAGTTGCTTCTAAAATGATTAAAAGATGTAACGACTTTGGTGCAGGTGGTGTTTCCGTTGCGATCGGTGAGCTTGCCGACGGACTTGATATTGACCTCAATGCCGTTCCCAAAAAATATGAGGGACTCGATGGAACAGAACTTGCAATCTCGGAATCTCAAGAGAGAATGGCAGTCGTAGTTGAAAGTAAGGACGCAAAAGATTTTATCGCCCTTGCAGAGAAGGAAAACTTAAGTGCAACACCCGTTGCAGTAGTTAAGGCTGACCCAAGGCTAACTATGACTTGGAACGGCAAAAAAATAGTAGATATTAAGAGGGAATTCTTAAATTCTAACGGCGCAGAAAAGCACGTTAACGCTAAAGCTGGCAAGGTGCAAAAGTTCGATAAGGCAATTCCCGAAAGCTTTGGAGAGGGTTATAACGCACTCGTTAGCGACCTTAACGTATGTTCTAAGCGTGGACTTTCCGAACGTTTTGATTCCACTATTGGTGCAGGCACGGTACTTATGCCTTTCGGTGGCAAAAATCAAAAAACTCCTATCCAAGCAATGGTGCACAAAGTTTCGATGGAGAAAAAGTATACCGATGATTGTTCGCTTATGAGCTGGGGATATAACCCCTTTATCACGGAAAAGAGCCCATATCACGGGGCATATCTTGCCGTTATCGAATCGGTATGTAAGTTGATTGCAACAGGTGCTGATTTTAACGAAGTTTACCTCACTTTCCAAGAGTATTTTGAAAGGGTAGGAAAGGATGAAGAGAGATGGGGTAAACCCTTAGCGGCGCTACTTGGTGCTTTCAAGGCGCAAATGGAACTTAAAATCGGCTCTATCGGTGGAAAGGACTCTATGAGTGGTACGTTTGAGGATATTTGCGTTCCTCCGACCCTCGTTTCCTTTGCAGTGACCATGGCTAAAACCAAGGATATTGTATCTCCCGAATTTAAGGAGGCTAAAAGTAAGGTTTACCTCGTTAAGCCTATTTATGACGAAAACAATCTTCCTAAAACGGAAAGTCTCGTAAATATATTTAATACTATTTCTAAGCTCAATAAAGAAGGTAAAATTAAGGCGTGTTATACGCCCACTTACGGTGGCGTTGCAGAAGCTATCTATAAAATGGCTATCGGTAATGGATTTGGCTTTAAGTTTGAAAAATTGCTCACTCTAAAGGAAATTTTCGGCTACAATTACGGTGCGTTTATTGTGGAAACGGATGAGGAGCTTGATGGTGTTCTATTAGGTGAAGTTACTGCTGAAGAAACGCTCGTTTATGGCGAAGAAAAGCTTGATATGGCTAGCCTTTCTAAAGGTTACGAGGGTAAATTAGAGAGCGTATATCCTATGAATAGTGCGCAAGAAAGCAAAGCGATAGATAACGTTTCCTTCTATGCAAAAGAAAGGGTTGCGCCTGCCATCAAGGTTGCAAGACCCAAGGTTATTATTCCTGCATTCCCTGGCACTAACTGCGAGTTTGACAGTGCTAAGGCAATGGAGTTTGCAGGTGCAGAAGCAAAGATTATCGTTATTAAAAACCTCAATCAAAAACTTTTAACCGATAGTATTAACGAGTTTGTTAAAGAGCTTAAAACTTCTCAAATGATTTTTATCCCCGGTGGTTTCTCGGGTGGTGACGAACCAGACGGAAGTGGTAAGTTTATTACTGCCTTCTTTAGAAACGCAGAGGTTAAAGAGGGAGTGTCGGAGCTTTTAGAAAGAAGAGACGGACTTATGTGTGGTATTTGCAACGGTTTCCAAGCCCTTATAAAGCTTGGCTTAGTGCCCTACGGCAAGATTATCGATACCGATGAAAATTGTCCTACCTTGTCCTTTAATACGATTGCTCGCCACCAGTCGAAGATTGTTAGAACGAGAATTGCTTCTAATATGTCGCCTTGGCTTGCCGATATGAACGTTGGCGATATTGTTTCCGTGCCTATTTCTCACGGCGAGGGTAAGTTTATTGCAAATGATAAGGTTGTTGCAGAACTTATCAAAAACGGACAGGTTGCTACCCAATACGTTGACCTAAATGGAAATGCAACCTCCGATATTCAGTTTAACCCCAACGATTCGGTTATGGCTATTGAGGGTATTACTAGCCCAGACGGAAGAGTGTTTGGTAAAATGGGACACAGCGAACGTGTAGGAAACGATCTTTACAAAAACGTTATCGGTGATTACGATATTAAAATGTTTAAGTCTGCAGTTAAATACTTTAAGTAAAATAAAAAAATGACTAACGTATCCGTTAGTCATTTTTTTTCCTAGATTGTATTAGCATTTTATAATATGCTTCCTTTTTCGTGCAAAAATCATCGTATAAATTTTTTTGCCCCTTGCTGAGCGTATCTATAAAATCCGTTTCGGCAACGAGCGTTATAAGTCTTGCCTTTTCTAGTTCGAAATTAATTTTAGAATTGGTCTTTTCAGCCGTCATTTGAATTATATATTCTACTATTTCTTCCGTATTTTCGTCCTTCATAAAAAAGCTCCTATAAAAAAGTGCGCCAACTAGAGTCAGCGCACGAAAAACGCAAACCCCGTTGTCGCCAAACAAATCGAAACTAGAAGAGGGATAAAACCTTTGTATCCTAATCCGTGGAATTTGCATTTTTAACAAATTCATTACGATTAGGATGCACGAAAAAAAGGATAAAATTCCTTTATAAGAAATATCCACCTTTTAGTTATATCAATTTGTTTGGCTTATTTAGTATAACACAATAAAAAATATTTATCAAGCAGTTTTTAAAATGCAAAGGCTTGACTTAAAAAAATCAATCCTTGCTAATATAAGTAAATTGTGAAGTCGTATAATTTTTTTGCTCCTTGCTGAGTGTATCTATAAAATCCGTTTCGGCAACGAGCGTCATAAGTCTTGCCTTTTCTAGTTCGAAATTAATTTTAGAATTAGTCTTTTCAGCCGTCATTTGAATTATATATTCTACTATTTCTTTCGTATTTTTATTTTTCATAAAAAATTCTTACAAAAAAGTGCGCCAACTAGAGTCAGCGCACGAAAAACGCAAACCCCGTTGTTGTCACACAAACAAAAGAAAATGACTAGGCACTCCCAATGCTGGAATTTGCATTTTTAACAAATTACTGTAAAGGGAGTATGCCAAAAATAGGGCATAAAAATACCTTGTGTTAGTCATTTTTTATTATATTTGTTTATGTGACAAAACTAGTATAACACAATAAAAAATATTTATCAAGCAGTTTTTAAAATGCAAAGGCTTGACTTATAAAAAAGTCAAGCCTTGCTGATTTAAGTAAATTGTGAAATTGATTATTAAAATTCGTCTATTTCCTTTTCGAATTTATCAAAAAGGTTATATCGTTCGGGGTGGGTTAGGGCAGTGTAAATCATTTCCCTAACGTTTTTAACCTCCACGCCTATATTTTTAACTAAGTCCTTAGCGTATTCACGTTTAGTGTTTTTATTTGCAGGGCAACAGCTTTTAACTATTGGTAAATCCCTTGAAAAGGCTACTATATCAGCTTCTTCCACCATAATCATAGGTCTAATTAAGGTTAGGTCTGTTCTTGAAAGATAGCTCTTTGGCGCAAATGTCGAAAGCCTACCTTCGTATAAAAGAGATAAAATAAAGGTGTCAATCAAATCGTCTGCGTGGTGCCCGATTGCCACCTTGTTGCAACCGTGTTTAGCTGCCAAATCGTACAGTGCGCCCTTTCTCATCTTTGAACATAGTGCGCAAGGGTTCGATTCCTTTCTAACGTCGAAAACGATTTCGCCTATATCCGTTTTTTCAACGATGTATTCTACGTTTAACTCCTCGCACAAAGCTTTTATTGGAGAAAAATCAGCAGGGTTATCTTTAAAATTAAGGTCAATGGTTATGGCTAAAAGCTCGTATTTATACGGAGAAAAACGCCTAAATTCTGCAAGTAGCTTAAGGAGGACAACACTATCCTTGCCCCCTGAAATTCCAACGGCAATTTTATCGCCATCTTTTATCATTTTATATTTTTCCACGCCTTTGCGCATTACTGATAACATTCTTTGTAAGCCCATAAATTCTCCGAAATGTAAAATAAAAGTTTTGCTTGCAATTTGCTCTCATATATATTATACTACTATTGGTTAAAATTTCAATAAAATGGTGAAAAAAAATGACGGAGTTTTTTTCTAATCTCATAGGAAACGAATATTGGGCTACGGTAGTAATGTCCGTTTTTCCACTCATTGAATTAAAGGGTGGCATAGTTTACGCGCAGAGCGCAGGTATTCACTGGATAATATCCTTTATTTTAGCTTACGTTGGGTCTACAATGGTGTTTATTCCCATATACTTTTTATTGAAGCCAATTTTAGCGTTATTAAAGAAAATTAAATGGTTTAACGGCTTTGCATTAAAGGTGGAGGGCTATTTCCAAAAAAAGGCAGATAAAACTCTTGAAGAACAACAGTCGAAAAATAAAGGCACTAAAAGTGGTGAGATGCTGAAAATGCTTGGCGTATTCCTTTTTGTTGCTATTCCTCTGCCGATGACGGGGGTGTGGACGGGAACAGCAATAGCCGTCTTTTTAGGTTTAAAATTTAAAAACACTATTCTTCCTGTTGTTTTAGGGAATTTTGTTGCAGGAGTTTTAATACTTCTTTTATCAGTAATTTGCTCTGCCGTGGGTATAAATCTTGATTTAGTGCTTTATATTCTCTTCGCGCTTGCAGTTGTTATGCTCGCCGTGGTTATAATTAAAATTGCCTGCACCAAAACGGAAAAGTAAGAAACAAATTAATAGTTAGGGTAAAGTGAATGGGTTTATTTTCTTTCTTAATTAAGAAAAAAAACAAAAAGGTAAAAATAGGGCTTGCTCTTGGCTCTGGTGGGGCAAAGGGCTTTGCTGAGCTCGGCGCACTATCCGCTTTTGAACAGAACGGAATTGAGTTTGATTATATTGCTGGCACTTCTATCGGCAGTATCATAGGCGCGTTCGTTGCAAACGGCTACACTTCTACCGAGATTTTCGAGCTTTTACGGAGAATTGATTTTAACGAAATAAAAAATATTTTTATGATTAAAATGGACACCTCTGGTTTGTTTCAAGTTATTGATAGAAACATTGGCTCCCTTAATATTGAGGAGCTTAAAAAACCGTTTGGTGCCGTTGCAACCGAACTTGAAACGGGGGATGAAAAGGTCTTTAGAGAGGGAAGCGTTGCAAGAGTGCTCTCAGCTTCTAGCTGTATGCCTCCTTTTTTTAAGCCGGTGGAGATTGATGGAAAACTTTATGTGGACGGGGCGTTTACCAATTCTATCCCCGCAGATGTTGTTAAGGGAATGGGCGCTGATTACGTTATAGGTATAGACTTGTCTACCCCAAACAGCAAGAAAAGTATTATTTCCAAGGTTTTTCCTTCATTTAAATCTAAGGTTGATAACCCTGCTGGAAAGGGGTATAAATATTCAAACGTTATGCTTCACCCAGACCTTACGGGTTATTCTTCACTATCCTTTACGCAAGGTGCAGTTATGTATGATATAGGGTATAAGTGTGCTATAGAGAAAATTCCACAAATAAAAAACGACTTGCAAAATTTAAGGAACAAAAAGTAGTTTTATATGAATTGCTTACACAAAAGAAAAAGCATCATTTCCATTGTAATGTTAGTTGTTTTTATCTGTGCTTGTTGTCTTTCTGCTGCCTGCAAGGAAGATTCTATAGAAGCCACTCCCTTTAACGGACTTGCCGTCTATTATATCGACGTTGGAGAAGGTGACGCTACGTTTATACATCTGCCGAACGGAAAGAATATGTTGATTGATACGGGTGCAAAATCTAGTACTAATCTAAACAGAATCACCTCTATAATAAACAGATACGGTGGAGTTTTAGATTATTTAGTTTTATCTCACCCAGACCCTGAACATTACGGCAATTCTATAGATATTATAGCTAATTTTAAGATAGGCAAGGCTTTTATTCCTTACGTGCTGTGCACGAGCGTTTATCCTTCCTTTTGCGAGCTGATAACCCTTTTAAGACAAAAGGAAATAACAACTGAGATAAGTAAAACTTATACCGACCTTTCGGATAGCGATTTTACCCTTTTATTTCTATTGCCCGAAATGATGGATGAAAATAACAGTTATAACGAGTTTAACAAGTTGGACGTTCCTAATAGTTCGGTCGCAGATGAAATTTCACCGGTAATTTATTTAGAGTACGCTGGCGTGAGGTTTTTGTTCACTGCCGACGGTGGTAGAAAATCAGAAGATATAATTATTAATCGCTACAATTCTGGTATCTATGATAAGTTTGTTGGCGATGGAAGACGGGTGCTCCTTGAGCATATTGATTTTTACAAAGTGTCATCTCACGGTGGCTTAAACGCCAACTCTAAGGCATTTTTAATGTTGTTATCTCCTAAAAACGCTATAATTTCCGTTGGTGGTGGCAATGCGAGTGGGCATCCGTCGACAGAGGTTTTATTAAATCTTTCTAGCGTTAATGCCGATTACAATCTCTTTAGAACTGATAGGGATAGTACTGTTTCCGTTTACGTTAATATCGACGGACAGTATGAGATAGACAAAGGGAAATAGATTATAATTAATATTATCTTAAAATAAAAGGCTCAGCCGTGGATTCCACGGCTGAGCCTTTTAATGAACATAAGAAGAAAATTATGTTAGCTTAACTAGGGTTAGAGAGGCTGCAGAGAGAGTTGCTTCAGTAGCTGAAACGTTATAGAGTGAAAGCTCATCGCCATCACTTAGTGATAGGAGAATAGTTTTGCTTGCCGCACCAGCACTGTTTGACTGAACGATACTTTCACCTGAAATAGGGGAGCCGTTTAGATAAAGGGCAGTAATAAATTCGTTTGTCGGTACAGAACCTGCAGTGTAGTAGGAAACTAGATAAACTCCGTCTTCACTGATAACTACTGCGTTGTCTGAAACACTCATTGAAGAATCTTCCGTTTCTGTAACGAGCGTTAGGGGAATAATCGCATCGCTTGCTACTTCTTCGGTGCCTGTAGCAGCGTAAATGGCGTCGTTAGTTCCCGAGGGGCCTTGAGGGCCGGCAGGACCAACGGGACCTTGGGGACCGGTAGCACCAGTTTCACCCTGAGGGCCGGCAGGACCAACGGGACCTTGGGGACCGGTAGCTCCAGTTGCACCTTGAGGGCCAATAGGACCAATAGGACCTTGCGCACCAGTAGCTCCGGTTGCGCCAGTGGGACCAACAGGACCAACGGGACCTTGAGGACCTATAGGACCTCTTGCACCCTGAGGACCGGCAGGGCCCTGGGGACCCCTAATAATTACATTATTATTACAGTTGCATCTTTTATTGCAGTTGCAGCCGAAAATCGAACACATATAAAAAACCTCCTTCGTGTTACACTTCATTGTATTCAAAGGAGAAAATTTTTGTTAAACTGTTAATATTTTTTTATTTTTGGTTAAAAGTGTGTTATACTAATATAAATGGAAAGAAAATTTAAGTTGCATTCAAAATATTCGCCAACGGGTGACCAGCCTCAGGCGATTGATAAGCTGGTAGAGGGCATTAACGACGGACTGAGGACGCAAGTGCTTTTAGGCGTTACGGGGTCTGGAAAAACCTTTACAATGGCAAATGTTATAGAGAGAGTGAATCGCCCTGCTCTAGTTATTGCTCACAACAAAACGCTTGCTGCCCAGCTTTGTAACGAATTTCGAGAATTCTTCCCTGAGAACAGGGTGGAGTTTTTCGTTTCCTATTACGATTATTATCAGCCTGAAGCTTACGTCCCCTCAACGGACACGTATATTGAAAAGGACCTTGCTATTAACGATGAGATAGATAAACTTCGCCATTCGGCAACTTGTTCTTTGGCAGAGAGAAGGGATACTATTGTCGTTGCGTCAGTTTCTTGCATTTACGGACTTGGTGCGCCAGAGGACTATTACCGTCTTGCAGTATCTATTAGACCTGGTGATGAAATTTCTAGAGATGAGCTTATTAGAAAACTCGTTGCAATACAATACGTTCGCCGTGACGTTGACTTTTCACGCTCGTCATTTAGAGTTAGAGGTGATATAATTGATATTTTCCCCTCGTCTAATACGGAAATTGTTATAAGGGTGGAATTCTTTGGTGACGAGGTCGACAGAGTGTGCGAAACGGAATTTGTTTCGGGCAAGGTTATAAGTGAACTTAAGCACGCTGTTGTTTTCCCTGCAAGCCACTATGCAGTCGCAGAGGAAAAGCTTTCAAATGCGCTCATGGTAATTGAGAGGGATAAGGATGACGAGGTGCTACTTCTTAGGGAGAGTGGCAAGCTTTTAGAAGCGCAGAGACTTATGCAAAGGACTGATTACGACCTTGAGATGATTAGAGAAATCGGCTTTTGCAAGGGAATTGAAAACTACAGTAGATATTTTGATGGAAGGGATATCGGTGAGCCTCCCTTTACGCTTTTAGATTACTTCCCTAAGGATTTTATAACCTTTATTGACGAGTCTCACATGACCATTCCTCAAATAGGTGCAATGTTTAATGGCGATAGGTCGAGAAAGCAAAGTCTCGTTGAGTACGGCTTTAGGCTAAAATCGGCGTTCGACAACCGTCCACTTACCTTTAAAGAGTTTGACAGTAGGGTGGGGCAACTTATTTGTGTTTCGGCAACACCTGCTAAATACGAGCTTGGCGAAGCAGGGCAAGTGGTGGAACAGCTTATTCGCCCCACGGGACTTGTTGACCCTGAAATTTTCGTTCGCCCCACAAAAAACCAAATAGACGATTTATTAGTTGAAATCAATAAAAACGTTTCAAAGGGTGGCAGAGTGTTAATAACTACCTTAACCAAAAAAATGGCAGAGAGTTTAACCGACTATTTGCGTGATAACGGCGTGAGGGTAAAATATATGCACAGCGATGTCGACACTATGGAGCGTATTGAAATCATCGGTGCGCTCAGAAACGGTGAGTTTGACGTGCTTTGTGGCATAAACCTTTTAAGGGAGGGGTTAGATATACCGGAGGTTACCCTTGTTGCAATAATGGACGCTGATAAAGAAGGTTTTTTAAGAAGCGAAACCTCCCTCATTCAAACGGTAGGTAGGGCAGCGAGAAACGTCAGTGGCAAGGTTATTATGTATGCAGACGTCGTTACCGGAAGTATGGATAGAGCCATTAAGGAAACGGAGAGAAGAAGAAAAATTCAAACGGAATATAACCTCGCTAACGGCATTACTCCAAGGACCATTAAAAAAGCTGTGGTTAACACACTAGAGATAACTAAAAAAGCTGATAGAACTAAGGAAATTAAAAAGTCTGATATCCCAGCAGAGATTGAAAAGTTAAAGGCACTTATGAAGATTGCATCTAACAATCTCGATTTTGAAAAGTGTATTGAAATTAGGGATACAATAGCTAAATTAAAGCTTAAAATGAGAAAATAGTATGAAAAACAGTTTAATTATAAAAGGCGCAAGAGAGAATAATCTTAAAAACATTAGCTTGCAAATACCTAGGGAAAAACTGGTAGTGTTTACAGGGCTTTCAGGCAGTGGAAAGAGTACGCTCGCCTTTGAAACCATTTATGCAGAAGGGCAACGCCGTTACGTTGAAAGTTTATCTAGTTATGCGAGAATGTTTTTAGGACAAATGGAAAAGCCAGACGTGGACCTTATAGAGGGACTATCGCCTGCAATTTCTATCGACCAAAAAACTACATCCCATAACCCACGCTCAACGGTTGGTACGGTGACTGAGATATACGATTATTTTAGATTGTTGTTCGCAAGGGTGGGAATTCCACACTGCCCTAAATGTGGAAGGGAGATTTCTAGACAATCGGTTGATAAGATTTCCGAACAAATTATGCTTTTGCCAGAGGGAACGAAGATTTTAGTAAACGCGCCTGTGGTAAGGGGTAAAAAGGGTGAGTACAAAAAGGAATTTGTCACCTTTAGAAAGAGTGGATACGCAAGGGTAGAGGTTGACGGAAGCCTTTATTCGCTTGACGAGGAAATTAATTTAGATAAAAATATAAAACACGAAATAAGTGTTGTAATTGACAGGCTTGTAGTTAAAGAGGGTATTGAAAAACGCCTTGCAGATTCACTAGAAACGGCAATTAAGCTAGCAGAAGGACTAGTTCAAATTGAGATAGTTGGAGGCGAAAAAACCCTTTATTCGACCAAGTATTCTTGCCCCGATTGTGGGATAAGTATAGAGGAGATTGAGCCTCGTTTATTCTCCTTTAATAATCCCTACGGCGCTTGCCCCGATTGTCACGGATTAGGTTTTAAGAATACTATTGACGAAGCTCTTATAGTTAAAAACCCAGAGTGGAGTATAAGACAGGGTGCAATGACTGTTACCGGTTGGAATTTAGACAGTGGCAGAATGGCAGAAATGAATTTTAATTCGCTTGCCAGTCACTACGGTTTTAGCTTAGATACTCCCGTTAAGGACTTGCCTAAGGAAATTTACAATATGCTTCTCTACGGAAACGGAGGAGAGAAGATAAAAATGAATTATAACACCAGAACTTTTAGTGGCAGTTATAGTTCGGCGTGGGAGGGTATTATTCCTAATCTTGAAAGAAGATATAGGGAGACCTCTAGCGATTATACGAAAATGGAAATTGAAAGATATATGGTGGTTTCTCACTGCTCTACTTGTGACGGTAAAAGGCTTAAAAAAGAAGCGCTCGCAGTTACCGTGGGTGGGAAAAATATATCTGAGCTTACCGATATGAGTGTTTCCGATTTATTCTTGTTTATTGAGAATTTAACATTATCTAGGACAGGTGAAATCATAGCAACTCCCATTCTTAAGGAAATTAAAGCAAGGCTCAACTTCCTAAAAGACGTGGGCTTAGGATATTTGACCTTATCTAGAAGCGCAGTCACCTTGTCTGGTGGTGAGGCGCAAAGAATTAGGCTCGCGACGCAGATAGGTAGTGGGCTTACGGGAGTTTTATATATTCTTGACGAGCCGAGTATAGGACTTCACCAAAGAGATAACGAAAAGCTTCTTTCGACCTTAAAAAAGCTTAGAGATTTAGGGAACACTTTAATCGTGGTTGAGCACGACGAAGATACAATGAGAGAGGCAGATTATATAGTAGATATCGGGCCTAAAGCAGGCGTTCACGGTGGTGAAGTAGTTGCTTGTGGCAGTGTGGAAGATATTATTGCTGAGCCTCGCTCAATAACGGGTGACTATCTTTCCGGCAGAAGAGCTATTGCCGTTCCAAAAGAGAGAAAAACTCCTGACGATAGGTGGCTAAAGGTTATTGGTGCAAAGCAAAACAACCTAAAGAATATCAACGTGGATATTCCAATTGGGCTTATCACTGCAGTCACTGGCGTTTCAGGAAGTGGTAAGAGTTCACTCGTTAACGAAATAATTTATCCTGCGCTAGCAATTAAGTTAAACAGAGCAAAGACTAGAGAGGGCAGTGTGGATAAAATACAGGGCATTGAGAATTTTGATAAGGTTATTGCAATAGACCAAGCTCCCATTGGCAAAACGCCGAGAAGTAATCCTGCAACCTATACGGGGGCGTTCTCCCATATAAGAGATTTGTTTGCCTCCACTCCAGACGCCAAGGAGAGGGGATATAAGGCTGGTAGATTTTCCTTTAACGTTTCGGGTGGCAGATGTGAGCACTGCGAGGGAGACGGTATTAAAAAGATTGAGATGCACTTTCTCCCCGATATGTACGTGCCTTGCGAGGTGTGTAAAGGAAAGCGATATAATAGAGAAACCCTTCAGGTTAAGTACAAAGGCAAAAATATAAGCGAAGTTTTAGATATGACGGTGGACGAGGCTTGTGATTTCTTTAAGAATATAACAAGCATCTATAACAAGATTAAAACTCTTCAAGAAGTTGGCTTAGGATATATTAAGCTTGGTCAAAGCTCCACCACCTTGTCGGGTGGCGAAGCACAGAGAGTTAAGCTTGCTACCGAGCTTTCTAAACGTTCAACTGGTAAAACCTTATATATTTTGGACGAGCCTACAACTGGCTTACACTCTTACGACGTTCATAAGCTTTTAGAAGTTCTAGAGCGATTGCAAGAATCGGGCAATACTATCGTTGTTATAGAACATAATTTAGACGTGATTAAACGCGCCGACTATATTATCGATTTAGGACCAGAGGGTGGTGACGGAGGTGGTAAAATTGTTGCAACCGGTTCCCCTGAAGAAGTAGCTAAGGTTAAGGAAAGTTATACGGGAAAATTCTTAAAAAAGATATTAAAGGTTTAAAAAGTTAATCGCAGGATAAAAACTCCTGCGATTTCTTGTTTTTTAAATAAATGCCCTGAAAATTTGAAAAAAACTCAAAAAAAAATGATTTAAAAAAAGGATTTTGATTGAATTTAGCGTATAATTATACGTTAATAAATTTTTTCACTGGAGAAAACCGTTGAAAGAAAAAACTTCAAAGATTGAAAAAACCTTTTTATCGCCATTTGCAATGAGGTCTGAAGATACTGTAGGCAGACTCAGAGAAGAGACTCCTTGTCCTATGCGTACGGAATTTCAAAGAGACAGGGATAGGATAATTCACTGTAAGTCTTTCCGTAGGTTAAAGAATAAAACTCAGGTTTTCTTTTCGCCTGAGGGCGACCATTATAGAACGAGATTAACGCATACTCTCTCCGTTTCTCAGGTTGCGCGCTCTATTGCAAGGGCGCTCTCCCTTAACGAAGATTTAACGGAGGCTATTGCTCTAGGTCATGATTTAGGGCATACCCCCTTCGGGCACTCAGGGGAAAGAATACTCAGCAAATTAAACCCAAAGGGTTTTAGCCACAACATCCAATCAGGTAGGGTGGTTGACTTCCTTGAAAAGGACGGAGAGGGGCTCAATTTAACAAGAGAGGTGGTCGACGGAATTATTAACCATAAGATGACCTGCGCTCCCTCCACCTTAGAGGGGTGGGCGGTAAACATTGCCGATCGTATTGCCTACATAAACCACGATATTGACGACGCGATTGACGGTGGATTCATTACTTTTGAGGACTTGCCTAAAGATACGGTAGAAATTCTAGGAAAAACCTCATCTGAGAGAATTAACGCCATGGTTTATTCAATATACCGTGCTAGCGACGGCAAAAACAAGGTGGAAATGGAGAAAGAAGTTTTCGACGCGACCACCACCTTGAGAGATTTCCTTTTTGAGAGGGTGTACAACGACGACACGTTTAAGAGGGAGGAAGTAAAGGCAGATAGAATGATTTCTGCACTCTATTCATATTTTAAAGAAAATCCCGAGCTAATGCCGGAATTTAATTATAAACTTTTAGACAGCACGGATATAGATACGGTTGTTTGTGACTATCTTTCTTCTATGTCTGACGGGTACGTGGTTAATTTATTTACCAAGCTTTTCGTTCCCGATAAATGGAAACTTTAATTTTTACACATAATAAACGGATAGGATAAATGAGAGGTTTTGACCAAAAGTTCATTGATGAACTTAAGCTAAAAAACGATATAGTGGACGTTGTGGGTCGTTACGTTAGGTTAGAGCAGAAAGGCTCTTCCTTTTGGGGGAAATGCCCTTTTCATCACGAAAAGACGGCATCGTTTTCCGTTAACGCGCACGAGCAGTATTATTACTGTTTCGGCTGTCACAAGAGTGGCGACGTTATTACCTTTATCCGTGAAATAGAATCGCTAGATTTTTCCGATGCAGTTAAATTTTTAGCAGAGCGCGCGCATATGCCTCTTCCAGAAATTAATTATGACGACGATAAGGTGAAAGAACAGAAGCGTCAAAAAGAAGTTGCTCTTGCAATACTTCGCGAGACGGCGTTATTTTACGTTAACAACCTCAGAACAGGTGGGGCAGAAAAACATAGAGAATATCTGTCGAAACGCAAAATTTCTCAAGAGACTATAACTAAGTTTGGGATAGGCGCTTCGCTAGATTTTCAGGGGCTACCGAATTACCTTAAGAGCAAGGGTTATTCTTATGAGGACATGCTCCTCTCTGGTGCAGTTGACGTTAAGAACGGAAGGTATTTTGACGCGCTTGGTGGAAGGCTTATAATACCTATGATAAATCAGTTTAATCAAGTTATAGCTTTCGTGGGAAGATTACTAGAAAAGGCTGATTTTGCTAAGTATAAAAATACAAAAGAGACGGTTGTCTTTTCCAAGGGCAATACTCTGTTTAACATAAACAACCTTAAAAAACTTAAAAATGAAAAGGGAATTGACAGCGTTATCATCGTTGAAGGGCATATCGACGTTGTTTCCCTTGTTCAGGCAGGGTTTAAGAACGTTGTTGCAAGCATGGGTACAGCATTCACAAAGGACCAAGCTAGAATATTAAAGCGTTACACGGAAAAGGTATATATCAGCTACGACGGAGATTTTGCAGGGCAAAAGGCAAGCATTAGGGGACTAGAGATTCTAAAAGAAGAAGGTCTTGAGGTTAAGGTGGTTGCTCTCCCCGATGGAAAGGACCCAGATGATGTTGTAAAAGAAATGGGTGCAGAGGGATACTCTAAGCTCCTTGCAGAGGCAATGCCACTTATAGACTTTAAGATTGATATACTAAAGAGAACGTTCGACCTTGCAACTGCTGACGGAAAGAGAAAATTCATCTCTAATGCCGTGAAAGTTATTAAAGAAAGTCCCTCTCCTGCAGAGCAAGAGGACCTGTTAAAGACGGTGAGAGATTTGACGGGGACAACCTTTGAATCATTGAGAAGAGAATTATATTCCATTCAAGAAACAGATAAGGTTGAAAAGACGGAGGCTTTACCCGAATTCAACGAAAGAACGGGGGATAAAACGCTAATTGCTTCTAGATTTTTACTTTGTTCATTCTTGTTCTCTAAGCCGTATGCAGAGGAAACGGATATAAGGAGCGTGGAGTTTTTCTTGCCCGTTCATAAAGCTATTCAAGATTATCTAGTGAATTGTAAAAACGAGGGTCGGAGGGTAAACTTTACCGATTTATACGAGCTTTTGCCAGAGGAAGAATCGGAACTATCTTTGATTGCCGGCATGGAAACGGACGAAAATAAAAGATATGACCAAGCAATGTATTTTGCCGATTGTCTAAAGACGGTTTATATCTATGCTATAGATAAAAAAATGGAGAGATTATCCAAAGAATTTAAATCAGAAACCGATACTGTGAAAAGACAGCAAATCGCTAGAGAAATGAGCACTTTGCTATCTGAAAAAAACTATAAAACTAACAGATAAATTAATAGAGTATTTGCTCGGAGGAAAACATGGAAGAAAGGGAAATTAAAACAATGATTGACTCAAGCCTTGAAACAGGCGAGGTAGAGCTTACTACAGAACTTTTGGGGATTGTTGGAGACGTTATCGTTGATTTTAAGAAGGCTGGAAGCATTACATCTTCTCAACTTTTCGATAAGCTCGATAAACAACAAACCACCCCTTCTCAGCTTGAAGAAATTTACCGTATGCTTGAAAAAGAGGGCATTCAGGTTGTTAACGAGTTTGAAAGGGAAAAAGACCTTTTTAGTCAGCTTGATATTGCTATGGACGACCCCGTTAAAATGTACCTTAAAGACATTGGTAAGGTGCCACTTCTTTCAACGGAGGAGGAAACTGACCTCGCAAAGCGCATGATGGAGGGTGACGAGGAGGCTAAGAGACTTTTGTCGGAAGCGAACTTAAGGCTCGTTGTATCCATTGCAAAAAGATATATGGGCAGAGGAATGCAGTTTCTAGATTTAATTCAAGAAGGCAACCTCGGTTTAATGAAAGCCGTTGAAAAGTTTGACTATCAAAAGGGCTTCAAATTTTCAACCTACGCTACGTGGTGGATAAGACAGGCTATCACCAGAGCTATTGCCGACCAAGCTAGAACGATTAGAATTCCCGTTCACATGGTTGAAACGATTAATAAGCTCGTAAGGGTATCGAGAAGGCTTTTACAAGAGCTCGGCAGAGAGCCCACAACTCAAGAAATTGCTGATGAAATGGGCGTTGCTGAAGAAAAGGTTAGAGAAATTCAAAAGATTGCGCAAGACCCCGTTTCACTTGAAACGCCTATCGGTGAAGAGGAGGATAGCCATCTTTCCGATTTCATCGAAGATGAGGGGAGCACGGCGCCTACCGATGCCGTTGCCTTTACTATGCTCAAGGAACAGCTCCTCGGTGTGCTAGACACGCTCACTCCTAGAGAGGAAAAGGTTTTAAGACTTCGTTACGGACTTGACGACGGTAGACCTAGGACCCTAGAGGAAGTAGGTAAGGAGTTTAACGTTACGCGTGAGCGTATCCGTCAGATTGAGGCTAAAGCACTCAGAAAACTTCGCCATCCCAGCAGGTCTAAGCGCTTAAAAGATTTCTTAGAATAATGAATACAAGGTTAAATGAAATATTTTCCCTTATTCCAAGTTGCACATGCTTTGCAGATATTGGGTGTGACCACGGTTATCTTTCTAATGCGATAATAAGGAGTGGTAGGGCAAAAAAGGTTATCTTTTCCGATATTTCTGCAAAATGCCTTAAAAAGGCAGAAGACCTTTTAGCTCCTTTCGTGGAGCGAGGTGTTGCCGAAGGGATAGTTTCTAACGGATTTGAAAAACTTCCACCAGTTGATTGTGCGCTAATTGCAGGTATGGGTGGAGAGGAAATTATAAGCATAATTAACGGTGCTAAGAGTTTGCCTGAGGCTTTAGTGCTTCAACCAATGAAGAATAGCGAAAAGGTTAGGGTACTTCTCGTTAGCAAAGGGTATAAAATTGTAAAGGATTACACTTTTTTTAGCGAGGGTAAATTTTACGACGTTATTTCAGCCGAAAAGGGAGAGGACTTTTTAACCGAAGAAGAAATTTACTTTGGCAGAACAAATCTCTTAGTAAGACCCTCTGCATTCCTTGACAAGTGGAATGCGAAAAAACAGGAAATTATTAGATATTTGAGCGAGCAAAATCTTGGCGAAAAGAGCAGGACTGAGCTTTTAGCTGAACTTAAAAGGATAGAAAAAATATGTTAAACAGCAACGCTTTTTTTGAAGTGATTAACGGTATTGCACCTATTTTCCTATCACATAGGCTTATAGAAAAAGGCGATTACGATAATAGTGGATTTTTAATAAAGAGCCACGACAACGTGGAAAAGGCTTTATTTTCATTAGACCTTACTGAAAAGGCTGTGAAAATGGCAAAAAGGCTTAAGTGTGATACGGTGGTAACCCACCATCCGGCAATCTATAAGCCCATATCTTCCTTGTCGATTGAGGATTCAACTACCTCTGCAGTAACGATGGCGATAAGACAAAATCTAAACGTGATTTCTATGCATTTAAATCTCGACGTGGCAAAGGGTGGTATAGACGCCTCACTTGCAGAGGCTTTAGGTGCAAAAAAATATAGAATACTAGACCCTCTTGACGAAACTAACGGTTACGGCAGAGAATTTGAACTTCCTAACGTTACCTTCGAGGAGTTCATTAAGAATGCTAAAACTAACCTTAAAACTTCAAAAGTGACGGTTTACGGCAAGAGAACAACTGTGCTAAAAAAGGGTGCTAGTTTTTGTGGGGGAGGCGCCTCTTATGCAGAGGCTTCTGTGGCGAACTCCGTTACCGATGCTGGCGTTATCGTTACTTCGGATATGCCACACCACGTTATTAAACTACTAATCGAAAGGGGAAAATGTATTTTAATTGTTCCTCATTATGCTACGGAAAATTACGGATTTAAAAGGTTCTACGATAGGGTAGAGGCTGAACTAAACGGAAAGGTTCAGACGGCATTCTTCGAGGATAAAAGATTTTTATAAAACAAGAAAAAAAGTTAAGGAGATAACTTTATGATAGAGAATTTATTAAAGTATCAAGAGGCAGACGCAAAGCTTCGTGAAATTGAAAAGGAGCTTGGAAGAAGCGAGGAGAGAAAAAAGGCAGTTGAAGCAAAGAAGTATCTTGATGGCGTAGAAGCGCTCGTTAATAAGCTTGACGATAGGGCAGGCGAGCTCTTGCTTGCCTACGAGGAGATGAAATCTGTCTCTGCAAAAATAGAGGAACAAAAGGGCGAATTCGTTAGCGTTTTCGACGGTGTTGAAGACCAAACGGGTGCTAATTTCGTTATAAAAAAAGCAGAGGAATTATCCTCTAAAATTAAAGCGATTTCTGCTAAAATCAAGCAGATTGAGGAAGAAATTTCAGCACTTGCAAAAGAGTATGCAAGTATCAAAAAGAGAACGAAAGAAGAGCAAGAAAAATACAAGGAAAACGCTAGCAAATACAACGAATTTAAGGCTTCGTTTAAGGCTCAGAAAGAGGCTGCAGAAAAGGAGTTAGAGGCTCTCAAAAAATCAGTCGACCCAGAGCTAATGGAAAAATACTTAAGGAAAAGGGAAAATAAAATTTACCCCGTAGTTTTCGAGGTGGAGGACAGGGGCAAAGACAGTTCCTGTGGGTACTGCAAAATGGGACTATCGCTCTCGGAAGTCTCCAAGCTTAAGGCTGGTGAAATTATTGAGTGTGCGTCTTGTGGCAGGCTAGTATATCGCAAAAAACAATAGCATATTAGGGCTAAAATAAAGAAACGAGTTAAAGGTGAATCGGCGAAAGTTTTCGCCGATTTTCTATGTTTAAATATTAACTTAGTATATTTTTAAAATAATAGTAAAAAAATTTATTTAAAACCTTGTAAAGGGAGATAGAATTTGGTATAATTTAATAAACACAATTAGAGGTGCGTTTTGAACAATAATAAGGACAATAAAAAACCCGAAAATAAATCGGCAATATTCACAAAAGAAACTTTAGGTGTGATAATCGTTTTGTTTGCCACACTGTGTTTAGTATGCTTAATTACTAGAGATAAGGTTTTTTCCGTGCCTGGTCAGGCAGTTAATGCCTTCTTGCTAGGTATGTTCGGCTATTTTGCTTATGCAATAGTTTTCCTTTTTTATATCATAGGTATAAAATTAATTACCGATAAAAGTCTCCCGCTAAGTGGAAAAACTATAGGTTTAATCACTAGCATATTGGTGCTTTCTGCACTACTTGCGCACGTAATTTCTATGAGTGGCAAGGCAGGAACTTTTGGCGAATATCTTTCTCTTTCCTATTCCTTGGGTGCAGGTGGTATTGCCACTGCTTCTGGTGGTGGCATTATTATGGGGCTTATTTCATACCCGATAGCGACCCTTTTAACTGACACTGGTGCTTCCGTTCTTGCTGGGCTCACCATTGCGGGACTTCTCGTTTGTCTTATTTACGACCTCGTTAGAGGGAACAAGGAGAGGGTTAAAAGTGCTCCTAAGTTTAGAAGTTCTGCCGTGCAAGAAGGCGTGACCTTTGACGGAGTGGAGATTTCAGGAGAAAAGGAATATCCTATAGACAACTTAACATTTGAATCTGCTAAGCCCAATCAAAAACTTTTCGTGAACAACGAGCAAGATTTTTCCTTTAAGACCAAGAAAGAAATAGCAAAGGGAGAAACGGAAATAAAGATAGACTTTTCTGGCAGTGGCTTAGGCGTTTCTCGTGCACAGGGCGTTTACACAGAGGCTTATGCCGATGAAATGAAAAAGAAGATTGAATATATTAAGACCCCTGCTAAGTTTGATTACGATGCGACAATAAAGAATTCATACTACGGTACTTCCGTTTCTGAGGCTATCCCTCCGGTTAGAAATCTTTACGAGGAAACTTCTAGCGAAGATAACGCCGTTTTAGGAAGGAATAACGAGATTCCAATGTTTGAGCACGAATCAAGAGTTACCGAGGCTGAAATTCACGCAGAAGATTTTTCTGAAAAATATGCAGGCGCTCTTGAAAACGATATAAAAAACGTAGAAAGAACTGCTGAAATATTTCGTCCGTTTACGGGAGCTGTGGAGGAAGAAAGACCTACCGAGAGCGAACTTTCAGAAGCTCATAATATTTTCGGTATGACGGAGGAAAGGGCTGACCCAATTATTCCGGAAATTCCCGAAATAAAAGAGACCGTAGAGGAGATTAAGGACGAACCGTCACCAACCAATCTTCCGTTATCTGGTAGGAGAAGAAGCCTTTTCTTCGACGAGCCTGTGGATAACAATGAAAAGTCTGAACAGACCTCTAGCGAGATGAGCACAGAGAGAGGGGCTTTTACTAGCAGAGCTAGTATTGACGGAAACGATACGTTTGGAACAAGGCGTATGCGTTCCTTTGGCACTGCCGAGGAAAATAAGCCGGCAGAAGAACAAAAAGCCGAAAAGCCACCCGTTCCAATCAACAGAGTATATAGAAAGCCTCCATTAGATCTACTTGAAAGGCACGAAAAATCACTTGATGCGCCTACTGAAGACCATGAGGGGCGTATGGCTATTATAAAGCAAACCTTAGAGGAATTCCATATAAACGCAGAGCCTAAAGATTATATTCAAGGTCCTACCATTACTAGGTATGAAATTATGATGCCTCCTGGAATTTCCGTTAAGAGAGTGCTTAACTACGATAACGACCTCAAGATGAGGCTTTCCTCGAGAGACGGTGTTAGAATTGAAGCGCCTATCCCTGGGAAAAACGCCGTAGGCATAGAGGTCGCTAATAAAGCTAAAGAGCCTGTAGGCTTGAGAGAACTCTTAGAGCAGACGGCAGGGGAAAAGCTCAGCGCAGGAAAGCTTATATTCGCTATAGGTAAAGATATAGTTGGTAGAGCTATTACTGACAACCTAGCTAAAGGCCCTCACTACCTCGTTGCAGGTGCGACGGGTTCAGGCAAAAGCGTTTGCTTAAATGTTATGATTGTATCCTTGCTTATGAGGTACAGCCCTGAAGAGTTAAGACTTATTCTTGTTGACCCCAAGAGCGTAGGGTTTAGAATTTACGAGCATATTCCACATTTAATGATAGATGAAATTATTACCGAACCCAAGCGTGCGTTAGCGGCACTTTCTTGGGCTCAGGTGGAAATGGAAAGAAGATATAAGGTGTTTGCAGAATGCCCCACGCTTATCACCGATATAGAAGCTTATAACACGCAGATTGCAGGACCAACCGTCGCAAAAATGCCGAGAATAGTTGTAGTTATAGACGAGCTTGCCGACTTAATGGAAACTTGCAAAAAGGATATGGAAGCAAAAATTCGTGCTATTGCTCAAAAAGCTAGGGCGGCGGGAATTCATCTCGTTCTTGCAACGCAGAGACCTTCAGTTGACATTATTACCGGCACGATTAAGGCAAACCTACCCTCAAGAATTGCGCTTAAGGTTATGAATTTTAACGATTCTCAAACCATATTGAGCGAGGCTGGTGCCGAAAAGCTTTTGGGTAATGGGGACATGCTCTATAAAAACTCTTCAATGGCAGAGTGTGAAAGATATCAAGGCGCATATCTTTCCGACCGTGAGATAACCAACGTCGTTAATTATATTAAGGAAAACAACGAAGGATATTTTGACGACGACCTTAAAAACTTCCTTGATAAGGCAACTAATCAGGGTAAGGAGGAGTCGGAATTCGTTGCTGACGGAGAGGAGGGTGAAAGTGAAGTTAGCGAACTTTTCTTAAAGGCTTTATGGCTTGCTATAACCTCTGGCACAGTTTCCATTTCTCAGCTTCAGAGAAGATTCCAAATCGGCTATGCTAGAGCTGGTGGTTTGGTTGATAAAATGGAGCAAATGGGCTTCGTTTCTGGAAACGAAGGTAGCAAGGCGAGAAGAGTGCTTATCACTAGAGAAGAATACGAAGAAAGATTCGGCTCTATAGGAGATGCATACTAATAATTTTGGTTAAAAATGAATGACGTTAGAAAAAAGGTGGGCGTAATTTCACTCGGTTGCGACAAAAACCGTGTGGATACCGAAAAAATGCTTGCCATACTTAAAACGGAATACGATATCACTGAGGATGAAAGGCTTTCAGACGTTACGATAATCAACACTTGCGCATTCTTAGAGAGTTCAAGAAAGGAGGCTGTTGAGGAGATTTTGCTTGCCATAGACCACAAGAGGGAAAACGAAAGCAAGAAAATTGTCGTGACGGGTTGTTTGCCTCAAAAGTTTGTTGACGAGATATTTTCAGAGCTTCCCGAGGTCGATGCTTTTTTGGGCGTTTCGGACTACGGCAATATTTTGGAAGTGCTAAAAAAGGTGTTTAAGGGCGAAAGGGTTAACGCCGTTGGCGTGCCTAGAGGAGAGCCTTGTACTGACAGGTTTTTAACCACTTCAAACTATGCCTATCTTAAAATTGCAGACGGGTGCGATAACCACTGCACCTATTGTCTAATACCTAAAATAAGGGGCAAATACCGTTCCGTGCCTAAGGAGGCGCTAATTGAGGAGGCAAAAAAGCTTGGCGAGGTTAAAGAGTTAATCCTCGTTGCGCAAGACACCACGAGATACGGCTGGGATTTAAGCCCCAAAACGGATATAGTAAGCTTAATTAGAGAATTATCTGCGTTAAAGAACGTAAAGGGTATAAGGCTTCTTTACTGCTATCCAGAAAATATTACCGACGAGCTTATTCACGAGTTTTCGGTAAACTCAAAAATGATTAGATATATAGATATTCCCTTTCAACACGCTGACGATAGGGTGTTGAAGCTTATGGGCAGAAAGGGAACGGGCAAGGAATATCTCGATTTAATAAATAAACTAAAAGAAAGAGTAAAGGGCGTTGCCATTCGTTCCACTTTTATTACTGGATTTCCAGGTGAAGATGAAGTTGCTTTTGATAACCTTTGCGAGTTCTTAAAAAGTGCAAGGCTAACTAATGCAGGCTTCTTTAAGTACAGCAGAGAAAAGGACACTCCCTCTGATAAACTTGAGGGGCATTTGCCCTCTTCAGTTAAAACTAAAAGATACAAAAAGCTTTATTCTATTCAGAGAAAAATTTCCAAGGAAAATAATAAATCCCTAGTTGGAAAAAGCTTCAAGGTTTTAGCCGAGGGGTTCGATTATAACGAATTAGTTTACTATGGCAGGGCATACTTTAACGCACCTGATATTGACGGAAAGGTTTTCTTTTTCTCATCTGAAGAGGTGGAGTACGGTGAGCATCTAACCGTTAAAATAATAAAGGCAACCGATTACGATTTGTATGGAGAGAGACAATGAATTTACCAAATAAAATAACACTATCAAGAATATTTATGATTCCTGTTTTTGCAGTGGCGTTTTATCTTACTGTGTTGCCATTCAATTTTATTGTTGCAGCAGGAATCTTTGCGCTAGCTTCATTTACCGACTTTTTAGACGGAGCTATTGCAAGAAAGAGAAATTTAGTTACGGCTTTTGGTAAATTTCTTGACCCGATTGCTGATAAGGTGCTTGTTTCAACAGCGTTGATTTTAATTCTTGTGCCACCTGCTTCCGTTTCGGTTTTTGATTTAAGTTCTTTTAATATTCCTGAATTTTTACCTGCAGTATGCGTTGCGTTAATTATGGCTAGAGAGCTTATTATATCTGGGTTTAGGCTTGTTGCTGCAGGAAACGGCAAGGTTATTGCGGCAGATAAATCGGGCAAAATTAAGACGTTTTTTACCGACGTTGCCATCGTTTGGATATTAGTGTTTATGAATTTTAATCTGCCAATATTTAAATTGATTGGCTTTATTTTACTTGCTCTTTCCACTCTTTTAACGGTGTATTCCGGTGTTGAGTGTTTAGTTAAAAACAAAGAGGTTATTGAAGAAAGGTGATGAGAACGGCTATTATTCTCTTTCGCTCGCCAGACAGCGTTTGCGAAGGAGAATATCTAAACAAAATATTTTCCGTTTTTAATAGCAACGGCTTCCCCATAGACAGGGTGGAGATGTTTTCTCTTTCAGACGATTTGGCTTTTAAAAGAAGTTTAGAAGAATTAAAAGATGTTACCGACAACTTAATAGTGATTTATAACCCTGAGGTTTGCTTCAATATAAAAGAAATTATTGCAGAGGTTTGTGATTCTCCTCTAACCGAAAATGAAAATGCCAGAAAGTTTTTAGACGCTGTTTGTAAGATAGAAGGAAGGGAATATCCCGAGGAATACGCGTATATTCCTATGGATGCAACACTTATTCCAAATATCTCCGGTGCGTATCAGGGGTTTATGGCAGACGATAAGGAATTTACCCTAGCTCTTTTGCCTAACGGGATAAAGGAAATTTCCGTTATGGTAGATAAGTATTTGGTGCCCTACCTTGAGGAAAAGTTTAGCCTTAGAAGAAAACGCATCACCCTTAAATATATGGGCAGTGAAAACAGATTAATAGAGGTTATCGAGGGGGCGAGGGAGGTCACCGATTGTGACTTTTCATACACCGTTACCGAAAGCTTTGGCGATATAAAGATTGACTTTATTTTTGAAAACTATCAAGCAAGCGACGGGGCTTCTGCCGTTAGATATATTATTTCTGAGCTTAAAGAGGATATATATGCCGAGCATGACGTTTCTCTGTCTGAAAGGCTATTCGATTTATTGACGCTGAGAAAACTTAATCTTTCCACGGCAGAGTCGTTTACTTCAGGGAAAATAGCAGGAAGAATTGTAGAAAACCCCGGGGCTTCAAAAATTTTCCATGAGGGAATAGTTTGTTATTCTAACAAGAGCAAGATAGATAGGCTTGGCGTAAAGGTTGAGGACCTTCAAAGAGAGGGCGCAGTTAGTTCAATAGTTGCCTATCAAATGGCGTTAGGGCTTTTAAGGGATGCCGAGTGTGACGTTGCGATAACTACTACGGGGATAGCGGGTCCCAAGAGCGATAATACCGATAAGCCAGTTGGGCTTTGCTATATCGCAATAGGAATGAGAGACGGTGTGCATACGTACCGTATGAATTTTTCGGGAAGCAGAGAAGCTATAACTGAAAAAGCTATTAACAGAGCAATGTTTTTAGCTATTAAAAAGCTCAAAAAACTTTAAGAAAAAAATTTTTAATTATATATAAAGAGGAAACTATAATGGATGAAAACAAATTAAAAGCATTAGATGGGGTAATGGCTCAAATAGAAAAGCAATATGGAAAAGGTTCGATTATGCGCTTAGGACAAAACGCAGGGGATGAAACTATTGAAGTGTTGCCTACAGGTTGCTTATCTTTAGACCTTGCAATTGGTGTTGGTGGTCTTCCAAGAGGCAGAATAATTGAAATTTACGGGCCTGAATCTTCAGGTAAAACCACCGTTGCTCTTCATTGTATTGCAGAGGCGCAAAAAGCAGGTGGTATAGCCGCTTTTATCGACGCAGAGCACGCTTTAGACCCCGTTTATGCTAAAAATCTAGGTGTAAATTTAGATGAACTTTACGTGTCTCAGCCTGATACCGGTGAGCAAGCGCTCGACATTACGGCTTCGCTTGTATCAAGCAAGGCTGTTGATATTATCGTCGTAGACTCGGTTGCAGCCCTCACCCCAAAGGCTGAAATCGAAGGGGATATGGGTGATTCTCACGTTGGTCTTCAGGCAAGACTTATGAGACAGGCACTCAGAAAACTTACGGCAATTACCAACAAATCTAAAACTTGTATTATATTCATTAACCAGCTTCGTGAAAAGGTTGGCGTAATGTTTGGCAACCCTGAAGTTACTGCAGGTGGCAAGGCGCTTAAGTTCTATGCAAGCGTTAGAATTGACGTTAGAAAGAGTGACGCTCTTAAGAATACCGAGGGTGCTTACGGCAATCACACTAAAGCAAAGATTGTTAAAAATAAGGTTGCTCCTCCTTTCAAGACGGCAGAATTCGATATTATTTTCGGCAAGGGCATTTCAAACGGAAGCTGTTTGGTTGACCTTGGCGTTACTTACGGTGTGCTTGAAAAGAGTGGCGCTTGGTTTTCATATAACGGGGAAAAAATTGCTCAGGGCAGAGAAAAGGCTGTTGATTATTTTGAGAATAACCCTGATATCGCTCTAGAGGTTAGAGAAAAAATTATGGCAAATTTCCGTGAGAAGGCTCAAAAAGTATAATATTCTATTGACTTTTTTGCACGGTTGTTGTATTATTTAAATAGCAAAATACACACGGATAGTGTGTGTTAATAAAAGAGGAGGGCATACTTTATGCAAAACGTAAATTTAAGCTCTCTGTTCTTAGACGGTTTTTTTGATTTAACTTTTGATTTAGGTTGGATACTATTGCTCATTGCAGGTGCAGTTATTGCATTCGTGCTAACCTATGTTTTTGTAAAGAAGGATTTTAAAAACAAATACGGAACCTTTAAGGAAATGAAGGATAGACTCATTTCCGAGGCTATGGCTGAAAGTAAAGCCATGAAGAAAGAAGCCATTTTAGAGGCAAAAGAACAGGAGTTGAAACTCCGTAGCGATTTTGAAAGAGATAGTAAAGAAAAACGTGCGGAGCTTCAGAGGTTAGAAAACAGACTCAACCAGAAGGAAGAAACCCTTGATAAAAAGGAAGAAAACCTTCAAAAAAGAAACGAGGACGTTACTCGTCAGCAAAACAACTTAAAAAACAAAGAAATTGAGTTAGAGAAAAAAATGGACGAGATTTCTGCTCAACACGACAAGATGATTGAGGAATTTGAAAAAGTTGCGCAGATGAGTAGGGAGGAAGCTAAACAGCAGTTAATTAACGCTTACGTTGACGAGGCTAAAAAAGATGCTGCCGGTATGGTTAAAAATATCGAGGCTGAAGCAAAAGAAGAAGGCGAGAGAAAGGCTAAAGAAATTATTAGTCTTGCTATTCAAAAGTGCTCAACCGATCAAGCTTCTGAAATTACCGTTTCCGTTGTACCCCTTCCTAATGACGATATGAAAGCAAGAATTATCGGTAGAGAAGGTAGAAACATTAGAACACTTGAAAACGCTACGGGCATTGAACTTATTATTGACGATACGCCCGAAATCGTTATCGTATCAGGCTTTGACCCCGTAAGAAGGGAAACGGCTAAAATTGCGTTAGAACGCCTTATTCAGGACGGAAGAATTCACCCTGCAAGAATTGAAGAAACTGTTGAAAAGGTTAAAAAAGAACTCGACCAACAGATTAAGGAAGCAGGAGAGTCTGCAATGTTTGAGTGTGGCATTTTCGGGCTTCATCCCGAACTTGTTAAAACGCTTGGTAGACTTAAATTCCGTACCAGTTACGGTCAAAACGTGTTAAAGCACTCTATTGAGGTTTCTCACCTCGCAGGGGTTATGGCAACGGAGCTCGGCGTTGATGCGGCAATGGCAAAGCGTGCAGGTCTTCTTCACGACCTTGGCAAAGCAGTTGACTACGAGGTTGAAGGCACGCACATGCAAATCGGTGCTGACCTTGCTAAAAAATATAGGGAAAACCACAGTGTTGTAAACGCAATTCTCGCTCACCACGGTGACGTTGAACCTAAGACGATTGAGGCAGTTTTAGTTGCTGCGGCAGACGCTATTTCAGGTGCACGCCCTGGTGCAAGAAGGGAAACTACCACAAACTACATTAAGAGACTTCAAAAGCTTGAGGAAATCTCTTCAGGGTTTAAGGGCGTTGAAAAGTGCTATGCGATTCAGGCAGGTAGAGAAGTTAGAGTTATGGTTAAACCTGAGCAGGTTAACGATGCTGAAACCTTATTCCTTGCAAAGGAGATTGCAAAAAAGATTGAACAGGAGATGGAATATCCCGGTCAAATTAAGGTTAATGTTATTAGAGAATGGCGTGCAACCGAATTTGCAAAATAACAATAAAAACATGAGAAGAAGGATAACGAAGTTTCGTTATCCTTCATTTTATAATTGTAGTTGCCATTAATTTGAAGGTGTGTTATAATACTAGGGCTTGAGGGTATATTTATATCGTTTGGGGGTGCTATGAAAAGAAAATCAATTTTCTTAATCTTACTTTCTATATTAGGCGTTTTGTGTATTTCTTTGGGGCTTTCTTCGTGTAGTTGTTCTTCGAAATATAAATACACCTTGACGGAGAATGGAAATGGTTATGTGTTCACCTACGTTGGGCGTACTAATATTAAAAAGATAAAAATTCCTAAAACGTATAAGCAAAAGCCCATAACGGAAATTGGCGATTATTCCTTTAACGATTGCGAATTGCTTGAAACAATAGAGATTCCAAGCACTGTAACTAGTATTGGGCAAGACGTTTTTAGTGAGTGCGATAACCTTAAAAGTGTAACCTTGCCAGAGGGATTAGTAGGACTAGGCGCAGGTGCTTTTAGAGACTGCGTTTCACTTACAAGTATAATTATCCCCAATGGTGTTGCAAAAATTGAGTGGGGAACTTTTGCAAGGTGTGCTTCATTAGAAACGATTACTTTGCCCGAGGGACTTAATGAAATTGGAAGCCTAGCCTTTTCCGAATGTAAAAAGCTAGACGGGGTAGCAATTCCAAACGGAGTAAAATGTATAAGTGCCAACCTATTTGCAGGGTGCGATTCTCTCTCAAATATAGTTGTGCCAGAAAACGTGACTGAAATTAAAAACAACGCTTTTTCAGATTGCAAGTCTTTATCGAGCATAGAATTGTCCTCAAAGATTACAAGCATTGGTGAACAAGCTTTTAGTGGCTGTGATTCACTTGCCGATATAGGCGTGGCTGAAGCTAATGAGATTTTTGCCTCGATTGACGGTAATTTGTATTTAAAGAACGAGGGTGTAATTAATACCCTGTTCCTATATGCGCCTGGGAATGTGGAGGAAAACTTTATTGTTCCAAGTTCGGTTACGTCTATTGGGGTTAGAGCTTTTAGCAATTGCGACAGCTTGAAAAGTGTTACTATACCTAATAGCGTTGTTAGAATAGGAGAATGGGCGTTTGAAGAGTGCGACAGTTTAGAGAGTGTAAACTTTAGTGAAAACGCAATGTTAGCAAACATATCAAGGTCTGCTTTCGTTAATTGTATTGCGCTCAAAAATATAGAAATTCCCGATAGCGTAAATAGAATTGGAGAAAGTGCATTTTGCAACTGCAAAAATCTATCCACAGTTACCTTTGGGAAAGGCACCGAGATAAACGATATCGGTGCACAAGCCTTTGCTGGGTGTAGTTCTCTTGAGAGTATATTCATATCGAATACCGTGTGCGAGCTTGGCAATTCGGCATTTATGGAATGCACTTCACTAGATAACGTGACCTTTGAAGAGGGTTGTCAAATTACCGTTATTTACGACAGTTTATTTAGTGATTGCACTTCTCTTAAAGAAATAGAAATTCCAGATAGCGTTGAAAGAATACATCTAAATGCATTTAGGAGATGCTCCTCAATTGAGAAAATGAGTTTGCCCTTTGTGGGTCATAAGTCTAACGGAACGGGAAAAGAGGGGATGTTCGGTTATCTTTTTGGGGCAACTAGAACTAATGAAAACGGACACTATGTTCCAAAATCATTAAAGACAGTGATAATTAGAGGGGGGGCTTCTATCTCCCAAAACGCTTTTCTTAATTGTGCTTCTATTAATGAGGTTGTAATAGGCGAGGAGGTGAATACGATTAGTGAAAGCGCATTCTCGGGTTGTGAATCACTATCGAGTGTTGTGTTTGAGGGGGATAGCCTTCTTGAAACTATAAAATCATCAGCATTTAAAAATTGCACTGCATTAAAAGATATAATAATTCCTATTAATGTAATAACAATCAAAGCAGGTGCTTTCGAAGGTTGTTCTTTTCTAACAATCTACTGCAAAATAGAGGAAGCTCCTAAAGGGTGGGAATCTGGCTGGAAGCCTTCTGGCATTCAAGCAGTTTTCGGTTATAAAGGTTAAAAACACAACTTAATTAAAAACTCTTATCCCAACAAATGGTGACAGGAGTTTTTTTGACGTTTTTTGAATGTTTTTTACCTCGTTTTTACTTATAATCTTCTGTTTGAAAGTGATATTATAATAATATGGAAAGTGTTAATGGGAAGGACCAATACAAATTAAGCAGAATCTTGCACGTTATTGAAGCGGCACTAGAATATTTTATTGCCCTAGGTGTTAGCACTACGTATCTTCCAGTACTTGGGAGTGCGATGGGGCTTTCGGAAGGGCTTATAGCTCTTGTTGAAGCATTTGTTTCACTAGGCTGTGGGTTTCAAATTTTTGCCATTTTCCTTACTAAAAAGAAAAAGGTGAAGCCGACGGTTACTGTCATGCATATTATATCGCAAATATTTTTTGCCCTTATATGGTTTGTGCCATTATTTAGGGCATCTGATGAAGCGAAAATAGCTTTGTTTGTAGTTTTACTCCTATCTGCACATATAATACATAACGTAATAAACGCACCGAAAATCAACTGGTATATGTCCCTTGTGGAGGACAATAAAAGGGGTAGGTTTACGGCAATAAAGGAAATAGCCTCGTTAATTAGTGGAATGATTTTTTCTGCGCTTTACGGCGCTTTGGTCGATTATTTTGAAAGGAGGGGAGAGATTAAGCTAGCGTTTATTTTATGTGGTAGTATTTTGCTCTTTATTATGCTCTCACACACCTTGACTCTTGTTTTCTCTAAAGAAAAACCACTAGATGAAGAGGAAAAATTAGAGCATCAAAAACCCTTGATGGTTCAGCTTGGTCACATAGTTAAGGACAAAGCACTTCTAAAAGTTATCGCTATACCCGCTTTGTGGAACATCGTTGCGTATTCTTGCACGCCATTTTACGCGCTATATCAAAGGAACGTTATGGGTCTTACTACCGGAGTTATAAGCATAATAGTTGCAGTGTGCTCAGTTATTCGCGCATTGTTTTCCCAACCTATGGGCAGATATGCAGATAAGCATTCCTTTTCTAAAATGTTAAGCGTATGCTTTGTTATATTTATCGGAAGTTTAGTTTTTAATCTGTTTTCCGGCTTTATGATAGGTGGAATATTAAGCGTGATTTCCGTATGTGGATTTTGGGTTTGCTATTATATTTCTTTGGCAGGAATCAACAGTGGTGTAATGAATATCATTTACGATTACGTTGACAAGGATAAACAGATGGTTGCGTTAGCTTTTAAGAGTTCGGTTGCGGGGATTATAGGTTTTCTAACCACACTTGCTTTTACTCCGATAGTCAAATGGATTGACAATCTCAATTTAACCTTGTTTGGATATAATATTTACGCCCAACAAATACTTGCTCTGTTTGGAATTTTGTTAACGGTGTTCATAATTATATATAACAGAGAGGTTGTTAGAAAACAAAAAAGGAACGTTACCTAAAATAAGGTAACGTCTTTTATTTTGTATTTTCCGGGGGTGATGTTAAACCTCTTTTTAAACAGCCTTATAAAGTTGGAATAGTCAGGGAATCCTGCTAAAAAACAAGCGTCCCAAACACTTTCACCTCGTTTTAATAACGTTCTTGCATAAGTGAGTTTTTTCGTTTCAAGATACGCTTTCGGGGTGGTGTTGAGATGTTTTTTGAAAAGCCTTAAAAGGGTGCTTTTACTAATAAAATGTTTAGAAAGCAATTCTTCAAAGTGTTGAAGCTCTTTGAAATTTTCGTTTATATCTTCTAAGATTTTCTTTAGTAATTGAGGAACGCAAGGGGCCTTGCCCGTTGTGTTAGTGCAGTCTAGTAAGATTTTTATGAGATTCAAGGTAATAGCAAAGCGTATGAAATCATCTTCAGTATCGTCAAGCGTACTCAAAAGTTCAAAAAGCTTTGCCTTTTCCTCTGCTTTTGGGGATAAAAGATTTTTTCCGTCATAATTTTCTGAAAAAAATCTCTCCACTCCAAATCCATTTGGGCTATTAATCCACATACATGCGTGCTTGTGTTCTGAAGTGGAATTTAACATGCAGTTGTGTACCTCGTTCGGGCGAGAAATAATGCAGTCACCAGGAGTGAGCTTATATAGTTCCTTTTCGACCACAAACGAAGCATCACCACTAATATGAAAATATATCTCCAAAACGTCGTGCGCGTGAGGAGGGAATATTCTTGCCGAGTGTTTATCTTCATTTTTGGAAAGATAAAAGCTGGTTTCAAAGCCCTTTATCTCGGGCATTATAAAGGTTTTTATCATAAAATTCCTCCGTGAATTATTTTATCATTTTTACACAAAAAACACAATTAAAATATTCAAATAAAACAACTCTACGGAAAAATTATTTAATAGTTTTATAGTAAAAAAATAGGTGTTCCTATTTAAGCCTTTTGCCTCTTGACTTTTACCAACGATTGGAATATAATATTCATATAAATTAATAGAATAGGAGAAAAGAGCAATGCAAATGCTTGAAATGTTATACGATGAAATTCAAGACGCTGTGGATAGAAAAGTCCCCTTCGTTATTCCGATTGGTACGTTAGAGTATCACGCTCGTCACGCTTCGTGTGGAACGGATACTCTAGTTATTACAGGCTGTTTAAGAGAGCTTGAAAAGGAAAAGGAAATTGTAGTTTGTCCTCCTATTTGGTATGGTGTGGCATCTTATGCAGTGTGTGCGCCTAAGCCAAGCCACTTCCACGTAGACGAAGATGCTTATGCAAACTATTTGTACTGTGTTTTGAAGTCTATGATAGATGCAGGTCATAAGAACATATATCTCGTAGCTCATCATCAAACGGAGGGCGCAGGATTAATGCCTATGACCATTGCTTGTCACAAGGCTGCTAAAAAGGTTACTATGGAATATATGGAAGAAAAGCTCGGAAAGGGCTGGTGGGGCAGTGATGCTTATGCTTCCTATTACGAGGATATGGGCAGTGAGGACGACCCTTTCTCTTACATCAAAGTTATTCCTCTAATCGGCGCAGACGCACAGATTAAGTGTGGTGGGTTTGACCACGCAGGAAAGTGGGAAACTAGCCTTATGATGGGAACTTATCCGGAGTTGGTAGACCTAAGTCGTTGCGAGCGCAACACCGAATGGTTTGCTGAAAGTGCAAAAGAGGCGAGCGAGGAAACTGGCAAACACATGGTAAACTGCACGTTAGAATGGCTTAGAAAGGTTATTGTATAATTGATTAAAAATAAAAAGCTATCTCGAGTAAAATTGAGATAGCTTTTTTCTTATCTGTTATTAAACTTTATTCCCACTCGATAGTGCCAACGGGCTTTGGGGTGAGGTCGAGAAGAACTCTGTTAATTCCATCAACTTCTGCAGTGATTCTTGAAGTGATTTTGTGTAAGATTTCGTAGGGAATTTCCTCGATAGTAGCTGTCATAGCGTCAACGGTGTTTACCGCACGGATAATTGCCGGCCAACCCTCGTATCTCTTGTCGTTTTTAACGCCAACGCTCTTCATATCGGGTACGGCGATAAAATATTGCCAAACCTTTCCTGCTAAGCCACATTTATCAAACTCTTCACGAAGAATGGCGTCTGCCTCGCGAAGGGCGTGTAATCTATCACGAGTGATTGCACCGAGACATCTAACCCCAAGTCCGGGACCGGGGAAGGGTTGACGGTCAACCATTCCTACAGGGAGTCCTAAAGCCTTGCCTACTACTCTAACTTCGTCTTTATATAAAAGTTTAATGGGTTCAACGAGTTCGAACTGCATATCCTCTGGAAGTCCACCAACGTTATGGTGTGCTTTTACTCCGTCACTTTCCAAAATATCGGGATAAATAGTGCCCTGAGCGAGGAAGGAGATGCCTTTAAGCTTAGAAGCCTCCTCATCGAATACTTTAATGAATTCGCCGCCGATAATTTTTCTCTTTTGTTCGGGTGCAGAAACACCTTCTAAGAGGGATAAGAAACGGTCGGTCGCGTCAACGTAGATGAGGTTAGCGTCAAGCTCCCTGCCGAAGACCTCGATAACTTGTTCGCTTTCGCCTTTACGCATGAGCCCGTGGTTAACGTGCACGCAAACTAACTGCTTGCCGATTGCTTTAATTAAAAGTGCTGCAACAACTGAACTGTCTACACCACCCGAGAGGGCAAGTAAAACCTTTTTGTCTTTTACCTGTGCACGAATACTCTTTACTTCTTCTTCGATAAACTTGTTTGCAATTTCGAAGTTAGTTATTCTTTCCATCGATTCGGGACGAACGATTTTTTCCATATATTTTTGTTTCTCCTTTAGTTAAAATCTATTCTTGATAATTTTTAATGAAGTAATCAACCCTTTCGTTTATCTTATCTCTGCCGAGAATAAGCATAATCTCGTAGAGATTCGGGGTACAACTTCTAGTGGTTAAGCAAACTCTTAGAGCCGTGCTGATATCTGCAACGTTGCCTTTATATGCATCGGGGTTTTTCTTGTACTCTTTTATGTTGGAAGCGTATCCTAACCTTTCGCAAAGCGCTTTAACTTTATTAAACCATTCGGTATTATCATCTTTTTCGTCGTAATACTCGGTTAAATAGAGGTTAACTAGCTCCGTGATAAATGCCTTGTCGGTAATCTTTTTGAAATCGTATGTTACTGGGTTTTCGTAATACCCGTCGTACATATATTCGATTTGACCATAAATATCCTTAAAGGTGGTAAAGTCTTTTCTTGGCTTTACTGATTCTCTTTCGATATTTATAATGCTCTTATAATATTCGGGGTCGCTATCTATTAAAGATGCAAGTTTTTGGTCGTATTCCTTTGCCCAAGCGTAGGAAAGCTCGTAAAGCTCGTCCTTAGTCATTTTGGAAATGACGTCTTTAGAGATATTGTTAAGTTTTTCTAAATCGAAAATAGCGCCACTCTTGCTCATCTTCTCTATAGAGAGTGGGAATTCTTCTCCGTCTAAAGAGGGGTTTTCCTTTCTCCATTCCTCAAAGTTGGAATTAATTAAGGTGAGGAGATATTCTTGTATTGCTTTAACAGGGTATCCCTCGTTAAAGAACCATCTGGAATCTGCCCACTCGTCGTAACGCTTGGAAATTTTTCTAACTGCGCCAGTGTTTTTATCCACAGTCATAACTTGTGCCGTGTGGAGATAGTTGGGGCAGGGGAGATTCATATATCTAAATAGTTGTAAGTGGAGTGGAACGCTAGGAAGCCACGATTCGTCTCTAATAACGGTAGTGGTGCGCATAAGCGTGTCGTCAACTAGGTGAGCGAGGTGATAGAGTGCCGTTTTATCACTCTTTAAGATAACGTAGTCGATAAAGTTTGCAATAAAGGAAACTTCGCCCCTCAAAAGGTCGTTACAAACTACCCTTTCCGTTTGGTCGCCATCAGCTTTTATTCTAATCTTAAAGGATTTGCCTGCGTCAAGATTTTCCTTTACCTGTTCGTATGAAAGATTTCTGCACCTTGCCCATCTTCCGTAATATCCTGGGGGAACGGATAGGCGTTGCTGTTCGCTTCTTGCACCTTCTTCCTCCTCTTCGGTACAGAAACAAGGATAAGCTAAGCCCCTTGCAACGAGGTCTTTGGCGAACGCTCTATAATATTCGGTGCGTCGGCTCTGAAGATATGGACCATATTCGCCGATATCTTCCGTTTTGCTAACGTAGCCCTCGTCAATTTTTATGCCGAGTTTTTTGAGCATAGGATAGATGAGGTCAGCAGAGCCCTCAACTTCTCTCTTTTTATCGGTATCTTCCACTCTCAACATAAAAACGCCACCGTTCTTATGTGCGAGGAAGCTGTTTATTACAGTTTGATAAACGCCACCGATATGAACGTAACCGGTGGGGCTTGGTGCAAACCTTGTAACGAGTGCACCTTCGGGAAGTTCACGCTCTTTATAGCGAGCTAAAAGTTCTTCAACCGTAACCTTTATTTCGGGGAATAAAAGTTCGGCAATATCCTTATAAGTATACATAGTTTTTCTCCTTCTAATAAGGTTATCACAAATCAAAAAAAATTGCAACAATTAGAGTTAAATTATATAAAAATACTTGTCAATATTTTTGGCGGGTGGTATAATAACAAAATAGGAGAAATATGGCTATGACTATTGAAGAAATTAGAAAAATTGCAGACCTCTCTATGCTTGATTTTTCCGATGATGAACTTGAAGGGTTCACTTCGGAATTTGAAAAAGCTGACGAGAAGATTAAGAGAATTGATGCTATCGACCTTAAAGGGGTTAGCTATCAAATTCCTATTATGGAATATGAAAATTTAAGAGAGGACGAGGTTAAGCCTTCGTCAAGGCGTGAAGATACTCTAAAAAATGCCCCGAAGAAGGACAGTATTTCGTTTATACTTCCAAAGGTGGTGGAATAGTGGAACTGTATAACTTAGGTGTGAAGGAAGCTAACGAAAGGTATGTTAGTGGTGAGTTTTCGGCAGTAGAAATGGTAAGAGCGTGCCTTTCCCGTGCAGAGGAATTTAAGGCTAAAAACGCTGTTATTGAAATTTTTAAAGATGCAATTTCGCTTGCAGAAAAGCTTGATGAAAAGAGGGCTTCTGGCGAAAAACTAGGCAAGCTTGCCGGTGTTACCGTAACTATTAAGGACAATATTTTGTATTGCGGGAAAAAGGCTACGGCTTGTTCTAATTTCTTAAAAGATTTCGTTGCAACCTACACTGCAACTGCACTTCAAAAGTTAATCAATGAGGACGCAATTGTTATCGGTAGAACTAATATGGACGAGTTTACCTTGGGTTCTGACGGGGAATCTTCTGTTTACGGAGCAAGTGTAAACGCACTTGTAGACGGCAGAATAGCAGGTGGAAGCAGTGGTGGTTCTGTTGTTGCAGTCAGCCTCGGTATTTCTCAAATTTCCTTGGGAAGCGACACGGGTGGTTCTGCTAGAAAGCCCTCCGTTTATAACGGAGTTTGTGGGGTAAAGCCCACATATGGCACCGTTTCAAGGCACGGTCTCTATTCTTGCGCCCCAAGTTTTGACCAGATTTCGCCCATAGCAAGGTCTGTGGAGGATTTGGCTTGCGTTTTAGAGATTATTGCAGGTAACGACGAATACGATATGACTTCAATCCCTGAGAAAGCAGTTGACTTTACTTCTAGTTTAGGTGAAAAAATTTCAGGCATGGTTATAGGCGTTGAAAAAACGTTAATCCAAAAATGTAAAGATTCTCCAGTTTACGCTGAATTTACTAAGCTTTTAGAGTTTGCTAAAAATTCAGGTGCAGAAGTTAGGGAAGTGGAAATTGATAGCGTGCTTCTTTCTAAAGACGTTTACGATTTAATTTCCTGTTCGGAAATTGCAAGTGGCTTTGCAAGGTACGACGGGTTGAAGTATACAACGCAAACGGAAAACCCCAAAAACGTTGGCGAGCTCTATAAAAAGAGTAGAAAAGAAGGTTTTGGAAAGGAAGTTATTAGAAGAATTATGGTGGGCAACTACATTCTTTCTCAGAAGAATGCCTACGCTAACGCTAAAAACGTTCAGCAAATTCTCATTGACAGTGCAGATAAGGTGCTTAGCGAGGTGGACGTAATGCTTCTGCCCACGGCACTAACCGTTGCTCCAAAGAAAGGTGAGGCAGGTGCAAACGAACTAGAAGCTATTATGAACGTTATAGCAAACCTTGCTAAGATTCCCGCAGTTAGCATTCCCTTTGCTGTCGGTGAAGATGGCTTGCCTTTTGGCGTTTCCGTTTTCGCAAGAAAAATGAATGATGCTAAGGCTCTTTCCGTGGCAAAGTTTATTGAAGAAAATTATAAGGGAGGGAGAAAATAATGAACGATAAATACGAAGTAGTAGTCGGTCTTGAAATCCACTCCGAACTAAAATCTAAAACAAAGGTTTTTTGCTCCTGTGCAAACGTTTACGGTGCAGAGCCTAACACTTTAGTTTGCCCCGTGTGTCTTGCTCTTCCTGGAACGAGCCCAGTGGTTAGCAAAAAGTGTATGGAACTTACCGTTAAAGCTGGACTTATGACCAACTGTAAAATTAACGAATACAGTTATTTTGAGAGAAAGAACTATTTTTATCCTGACCTAACCAAGTCTTATCAGATAAGTCAAGTTGCTCTTCCTACTTGCGTAGACGGTTACGTTACTTTGTCTAGTGGAAAGAAAATTGGCATTAGTGATATTCACCTAGAAGAGGATACAGGTAAACTTACCCACATTGGCGACAAGTCTTATATAGACTACAATCGTGCAGGCGTGCCCCTTATTGAAACGGTTACTGCCCCTGACATTTCTAGTGGTGACGAAGCTGTTGAATTCTTAGAAAAATTAAGGGGGATTTACATTTACGGTGATATAGCTGAGTGTAAGTTAGAGCAAGGTGGTATGCGCTTTGACGTTAACCTTTCGGTAAGAAAGAGGGGGGATGCTAAGCTTGGCGAAAGGGTGGAGATGAAAAACCTCAACTCCTTTAGGTCGGTTAAGCGTGCAATCGAGTATGAATCGGCAAGACAAATTGCCCTTTTAGAAGCAGGGGAAACTATTCCCAATGAAACGAGGAAGTGGGACGAAGATAAGAATGAAAACGTGCCCATGCGTGCAAAACTTGCAACGGCAGTTTACCGTCTCCTTGCTGACCCCGACCTTCCGATGGTTCATTTAACAAAAGAGTTTATCGAAGGGGTTAGAAAAACGCTTCCATTAACCGTTGACCAGCTTAAGGAACTCTACACTAAGGAGTACGGTTTAAGCGAATACGACGCAGGCGTTTTAACTGCTTCAAAAATGATTTCAGATTTTTATAACGAGTGCATTAAGCTTGGCGTAAACCCCAAGGAATTATCCACTTGGGTACAGTCTGAGCTTATGAGAAATATTAAGGACACTATTGATATTTCTGCAGAGAACTTCGTTAAAATTATTAAGATGACGGGCGAGAAAAAGATTTCCAGAACCAACGCCGTTCCTCTTATTGCAGAGGTTATGAAGAGGGGTGGGGAGCCTGAGGCTCTCGCAAAAGAGATGGATATCATAAACTCTATGAACGACGACGATTTAGAGCCTATTATCGACGCACTTATCGAGGCTAACCCCAAGGCTGTTAGCGATTATGCCGTTACCCCCGATAAGATTATAACTTTCTTTGTTGGTCAGCTTATGAAACAGACTAAGGGAAAGGCTAACGTGGTTAAAGCAAAACAGCTGCTAAACGAAAAACTTGGTAAATAGCTAAATAAAAATATTAAGGAAAAAATAAAAAGCCTAAAGCTTCCAAATAATAGGAGTTTTGGGTTTTTTTGTCTTTAAAATGTGTTTACAAAAAATATAATTTGTGGTATAATTAAATCCAAATGGAGTAGTGTATGCTTCAGGCAAAAAAATATAACCTAAGAAGGTGAATTATGTATAAAATTGTTACGAAAAAAACATTAAACCCCACGGTTACGCTTATGGAGATAGAAGCACCTTTAGTAGCTGCTAAAGCTAAGCCAGGTCAATTTATTATTCTCCGTGTAGACGACGAATGTGAAAGAATTCCTCTCACTATCGCTGGAAGCGATAAGGAAAGAGGAACTGTAAAAATTATTTTCCAAATCGTTGGCGCAACTACCGAAAAGCTTAACCACAAAAACCAAGGCGAGTACATTGAGGACTTCGTTGGTCCTTTAGGCAAGGCGACCGAAACTGAGGGAATCAAAAAGATTTGTATCGTTGGTGGTGGCGTAGGCTGTGCAATCGCCCTTCCCGTTGCTGAGGAGTTCCATAAGCTCGGTGCAGAGGTAACGAGCATTATCGGTTTTAGAAATAAAGACCTCCTCATTTTAGAAGATGAATTTAAGGCTTGCTCTGATAAACTTGTAGTTATGACGGACGACGGTTCTTATGCAAGACAAGGCAATGTTACTATTCCACTTAAGGAAATGTTAGATGCAGGGGAGAAGTTTGACATGATTATCACTATCGGACCTCTTATTATGATGAAGTTCGTTGTTCTTGCTGCTAAACCTTACGGCGTTCCTTGTACCGTTTCTATGAACCCAATTATGATTGACGGAACGGGTATGTGTGGTGGTTGCAGACTTACCCTTAATCAGGACGGAAAGAAAGTTACCAAGTTCGCTTGTGTTGACGGTCCCGATTTCAATGGTTACGAGGTTGATTTCGACGAGGCGATGAGCCGTGGCAGAATGTATTTTAATTTCGAACGCCACGCGCACGAAGAAACTTGTAATCTTTTCAAACAAGCAAACGGAGGAAAATAATTATGGCAATCAATCCAAAGAAAAGCGAAATGCCCACTCAGGACGCGAAGGTTCGTGCTAGAAATTTTAGCGAAGTTGCGCTAGGGTATTCTCAAGAAGTTGCTATTGCAGAAGCAAACAGATGCTTAAACTGTAAAAATAAACCTTGTGTTGCGGCTTGCCCCGTAAACATCAATATTCCAGACTTTATTACCTTAATTAAGACTGGCGATTTTGAAGGTGCTTATCAGGTTATTAACCAAACCTCTTCACTTCCTGCCGTATGTGGACGTGTTTGCCCACAGGAAACGCAGTGTGAAAGCAAATGTACCCTCGGTATTAAGTTTGAGCCCGTTGGTATCGGTAGGTTAGAACGTTTTGTTGCCGATTGGCATAATGCAAACGACGTTGCAGTTCTAGAAAAACCCGAAAGCAACGGACATAAGGTTGCAATCGTAGGCTCCGGTCCTTCTGGTCTTACTTGTGCAGGTGACCTTGCTAAAAAGGGATACGAAGTAACCGTTTACGAAGCTTTCCACGTTGCTGGTGGCGTTCTCGTTTACGGCATTCCAGAATTCAGACTTCCTAAGGCAATCGTTGCAAAAGAAGTTGAAGGCTTAAAGAAACTTGGCGTTAAGGTAGAAACTAACGTTGTTATCGGTAAAACGCTTACCGTTGACGAGTTGTTTGAAATGGGCTTTGAGGCTGTATTTATTGGTTCGGGCGCAGGTCTTCCAAACTTTATGAATATTCCTGGCGAATCATTAAAGGGCGTTTATTCTGCAAACGAGTTCTTAACTAGAAGTAACCTTATGAAGGCTTATCGTGAAAATCCCACCACTCCCATTATGAAAGGCGGAAACGTTGCTGTAGTTGGTGGCGGAAACGTTGCTATGGACGCTGCTAGAACGGCTTTAAGACTTGGTGCTGACAACGTTTATATTGTTTACCGTCGTTCAATGGAAGAACTTCCTGCTCGTAGGGAAGAGGTTGAACACGCAGAGGAAGAGGGGATTGAATTCAAACTCCTTTGCAACCCCGTTGAAATTTTAGGTTACAACAACCCCGAGAATCCCAGAGATGAGAGAAACGGCTTCGTAACGGGTATTAAATGTGTGAGAATGCAACTTGGCGAACCTGACGCTAAAGGTCGTCGTCGCCCAGTTGTTATAGAGGGCTCTGAGTTTGAAATTCCAGTAGACACGGTAATTATGTCTATCGGAACTTCTCCCAACCCCTTAATTAAAGACACTACCTCTGGCTTAGAGGTTAACGCGCACGGAGGAATAGTAGTAAACGAGGACGGTTTAACTTCTAAAACGGGCGTTTATGCAGGTGGTGACGCAGTTACCGGTGCGGCAACCGTTATTTCAGCTATGGGCGCAGGTAAAACTGCTGCTGCAGCTATTGACGAATATCTTAAAAACAAATAAAGGTATATTTAACCCTTATTGTTGATAAAAATCTTATTACATGGAGACGAAAATGGAGCAAAAGATTGATTTCACGGTCCTAGACCAAGCAATTGCTGAATACGGCAATGAAGAAAAAGCATTAATTGCAATACTTCAAAAGGCGCAAGAGCATTATAGATATCTTCCTAGGGAAATTTTTCCTTATCTTGCAGACAAATTAAACATTCCTGAAGCAAGAATTTACGGCGTTGCAACCTTTTATGAAAACTTCTCGTTAGAGCAGAAGGGGAAATACATAGTTAAAGTGTGTGACGGTACTGCTTGCCACGTTAGAAAATCTATTCCAATTCTCGAGGCTTTGAGAAAGGAATTAGGTCTTTCAGAGCAGAAAAAAACTACCGATGATTTCTTGTTTACCGTTGAAACCGTTTCTTGCTTAGGTGCTTGTTCATCTGCACCGGCAGTTATGGTTAACGATGAGATTTATCCTACTATGACCCCTGAGTCGGCAGTGGCGTTAATTGCGCAGTTAAAGGAGGAAAACTAATGTTTAAGTCTATTGAAGAATTACGCGCATACCGTGAGGCGTCGAAAAAAGCGTTCGACGCTGAAAACAAGAGAATTATTGTATGTGGTGGCGCAGGTTGTGTTTCTAAGGGTGCAAATAAGGTTTACGAAAAGCTTGTTTCCTTAATGAAGGAAAAGAACGTTAAGTTCTCAGTAGTATTAGAAAAAGAACCCGAAGGAGATTCCGTTAGAATTAAAAAGAGTGGATGTCACGGTTTTTGTGAAGTTGGTCCATTAGTTCGCATAGAGCCTCAGGGCTGGCTTTACGTTAAGGTTAAGGAAGAAGATTGCGAAGAAATTATCGACAAAACTATTGCTAAAGGCGAGTGCGTTGAAAGACTTGCTTATCAAGAAGATGGTAAGGTTTTTATAGCTCAAAAGGAAGTTCCCTTCTACAAAAAACAGACGAGAATATCTCTCGATAACTGTGATAAGATTGACGCAACCTCTATTGAAGAATATCTTGCTCGTGGTGGTTACACGGCTTTTGAAAAGGCTCTCACTGAAATGACGAGCGACGAAATCGTTAACCAAATTACTGAGTCTGGACTTCGTGGCCGTGGTGGTGGTGGGTTCCCCACCGGCAGAAAGTGGAGTCAAGTTGCAAGACAAAAGAATTTCCCCAAATACGTAGTATGTAACGGTGATGAGGGTGACCCCGGTGCATTTATGGATAGGTCTGTTATGGAAGACGACCCCCACAGAATGTTAGAAGGTATGATTATTGCAGGTATAGCAACGGGCGCAAGCGAAGGCTATATTTACGTTCGTGCAGAGTATCCTTTGGCAGTTGCAAGGTTAAAACAGGCTATTGCAAGGGCAGAAGAGCTCGGTATTTTAGGCGACAACGTTTTCGGAACGGAATTCTCTTTCCATATGCATATTAACCGTGGCGCAGGTGCGTTCGTTTGTGGTGAAGGCTCTGCACTTACTGCGTCTATCGAAGGTAAACGTGGTATGCCTAGGGTTAAACCTCCTAGAACGGTTGAACACGGCTTGTTCGACAAACCTACTGTTCTTAATAACGTAGAAACTTTTGCAAACGTTGCAGATATTATAAATAAGGGTGCAGAGTGGTATAAATCTATAGGAACTGGCACAAGCTCTGGTACTAAGACCTTTGCGCTTACCGGTAACATTAAAAATGCCGGTCTTATTGAAGTCCCAATGGGAACTACTCTTCGTGAGGTTATTTTCGATATCGGTGGTGGAATGAGAGATGGTGGAAAGTTCAAAGCCGTTCAAATTGGTGGCCCCTCTGGTGGTTGCTTAACGGAAGAACATTTAGACCTACCTCTCGACTTTGATTCGTTAAAGAAGGCTGGCGCAATTATCGGTTCTGGTGGTCTCGTTGTTATGGACGAAAAAACCTGTATGGTTGAGGTTGCGAGATTCTTTATGAACTTTACACAGAATGAATCCTGTGGTAAGTGCGTTCCTTGTAGAGAAGGTACCAAGAGAATGCTTGAGATTTTAGAGCGTATAGTTGCAGGTGAGGGTAGAGACGGAGATATCGAACTCTTAATTGAGCTCGGTGAAATGATTTCCGATATGGCTCTTTGTGGTTTAGGTAAAACTGCTGCAGGTCCCGTTCTTTCCACTATTAAATATTTCAGAAACGAGTATGAAGCCCATATTTACGACAAACGTTGCCCTGCTGGTGAATGCCAGAAGTTAAAGAGAATTTACATTGATAAAGAACTTTGTAAGGGTTGCTCAAAGTGTGCACGTTCTTGCCCAGTAGAAGCGATAAGTGGAAAGATTAAAGAGCCCTTCGTTATCGACCCCGATAAGTGTATTAAGTGTGGAAGCTGTGTAACCACTTGTCCTTTCAAGGCTATTAAGGAGGAGTAATAAAATGGAAAACAAAAAGTATATGAAAATAGACGGTGTAACCGTAGAAATTAACGGAGAAAAGAATCTTTTAGAGCTCATCCGTAAAATGGGCATTAATATGCCTACATTTTGTTATCACTCCGAGCTTTCCATTTACGGTGCTTGCCGTATGTGTATGGTTGAAAACCAGTGGGGTGGCTTTGAGGCTGCTTGTTCAACTCCTCCTAGAGAGGGGATGGACATTAAAACCAATACCGAAAAGTTAAGAAAATATCGTAAAAACATTTTGGAGTTATTGCTTGCTAACCACTGCCGTGATTGTACGACTTGTGACAAGAACAACAAATGTAAACTTCAAGATTTTGCGATGAGATTCAAAATTGAGGGCGTTCGTTTCCCCAATTCGAATACGGATAGAAATAAAGATGAATCTTCTCCTTGTATCGTAAAGGATACTAGCAAATGTATTCTTTGTGGTGACTGTGTGAGAATGTGTAACGAAGTTCAAAACGTTGGCGCAATTGACTTTGCTCACCGTGGCTCTAAAATGGTTATTAGCACTGCTTTCGGCAAACCTCTTGCAGAAACTTCTTGCGTTGGATGTGGTCAATGCGTAAGCGTTTGTCCTACCGGTGCGCTCGTTCTTCACAGTGAGGCTGATAAGATTTGGAATGCAGTTCATAATAAAGAGCTTAAAACCACCATTCAAATTGCACCTGCAGTTAGAGTTGCCGTTGCTAAAGAGCTCGGCGTACCCGACGATGCAAACGTAATGGGCAAGATTGTTGCTACTCTCCGTAAAATAGGTTTTGACGAGGTTTATGACACCACTATCGGTGCAGACCTCACCATTATGGAAGAAACTAATGAATTTATTAAGAGATTGGAAGAAGGAAAGAACTTACCTTTAATTACTTCTTGCTGTCCTGCATGGATTCAGTTTGCTGAAAAGAAACATCCTGAATTCCTTCCCAATATCTCTTCTTGCCGTTCTCCTATGCAAATGCTTGCATCAATTCTTAAAGAGCGCGACAAGAAAGAGGGTGTTAAATCCTTCCACGTTGCGATTATGCCTTGTACTGCTAAGAAGTTTGAGGCTGCAAGAGAAGAGTTTAGGACGGAAGCAGGTCCTAACGTTGATGCTGTTTTAACCACTCAAGGCTTAATCAGAATGATTAAAGAAGCCGGCATTATATTCGAAGAAATATTGCCCGAAAGCGTTGATATGCCCTTTGGCATCGTTTCAGGCGCAGGTATTATTTTCGGTGTAACTGGTGGCGTTACCGAAGCTGTTTTAAGGCGTGTTACCGAAGACAAGAGCTCTGCAAGCTTTGCTTCACTTGAGGTTGTTGGTCAGAGAGGATTAGAGGGAGTTAAAGAATTCATTCTTCCTTACGGCGACAAACAGCTTAAGATTGCAGTAGTAAGTGGACTTGGAAACACCGAAAAACTTCTTGAAAGGGTTAAAGCTGGTGAACATTTCGACTTTATCGAGGTTATGGCTTGTCCTAACGGCTGTATTAACGGTGGTGGACAACCCTTTGCTGTTGCTAAACAGAGAGTAAAGAGAAGTGACAACCTCTATGCTATCGACAGATTATCAAGTGTTCGTTGTGCAGAGGAAAACCCAATCGTTGAAAAGATTTATTCTGAATTTATCGGCGATAAGGCTCACGAACTTTTACACGTTCATTACAAAGATAAAAGCAAAAAATAACAAATAAATAAAATGAGCAGATGCTACTAAATTGCATCTGCTCATTTTATTACGTAAACATTATTATATATTAGAGGAGTTTTTAATTTTCACCGTTAAAGGTTTTTGCATACTTTCCAGGTGGCACTCCAACGGTGTTTTTGAACACTCTTATAAAGTTAGCATAATCGTCAAACCCACAAGAAAATGCCGTTTCCGTTACATTTTTGCCAGAAAGAAGCATCTTTTTTGCCTCTGTAATTCTTCTACTAACTATGTACTTGGTAACCGTGGTAGAGCAGTATTTATTAAAAAGCCTACAAAGTTGCGTTACGGAAACGTAGTTGTTGTCGGCAATAGATTTTAGCGTTAGTTTTTCGGTGAAATGGGTGTTTATATATTCAATTGCACGTTGCACAGTTTCTGGCTGAGTGGACTTGTGTTTTTCACTACTGTGTCCTTTAAAGATTTTGTTTATATAAAGCAAGAATTCCGTTGCTTTGTTCTTCTTTAAGAGTGCATCTCCAAATCCGTGGTCTTTTTTTATGTCGGAAATTAATGAAATAACCCTTAAAAGCTCCTCCTCATTAAGGGTTATTGAGGCGTTGTTATTATGGTAAAAGCTTTCTGCAAGGTTAGCACCGTCCATTGAGTTAGAATATATAAAGGTGGGGTGAACTTGCATAACGTAGCGTGAAAACTTGTCTATACCAACACCACTTATCTTGTGTGCTTGGAACTGGTTGATTATAAAGAGTGACCCCCTTTTAACGTCGTAAATTTTATTGTCGATAATAAAACTAGTTGCAGGGGAGAGGGCAATTAGAATTTCACAACAGTCGTGCACGTGCATATTGTGAGTGGTTGTGGGGTCTTCAGAGTAGTAAAAACCAAACGATTTATTCTTTTCGGAATATGCTATTGCTTCACTACAAGAGGGAAAAAAACAGTCCATTTTTGTTTAAACCAACTTATTATTTTATAAATATATTTTATTATACCATTTGGAGATATAATTAGCAACAAATATGGTAAAAAAAGCAATAAAATTGCAAATCTTATATGGTAAAATGAGAACATGGTAAAAGTAAAAGTGTATAGTGCCGAGGGTGAAATTTTATTTGAATCTCAAGGCGAAAAGGTAAAAGGCGAATATGAAGGAGTGCTTAACGCAGGCAGTAAAATCAAGGTTTTGCTTGACGGCGTTAGGTTTATTAAAGTTAAGCTTGACGAGAAGATGGGTGAGAGCATTATTTTTGCGCCCGGTGGCTCGTTTGACTTTATCGTTCCTTCAGACAGAGAATTAAAGTGTGGTTATCCACCTATGGCGTTTAAGGAGGAAAGACATTTTATTTCGGTAGAGGATGCAGAGGACGAGGAGGTTTATTCAGTTAGAAATATCGCCCTCAATCCCTACGATTTAAGAGGAAAAAGCAGAACTTTTCCACACGCTAAGGCAAGCTTTGTAACCCGTGATGACCCTTGTTTTTACGAGAGAAACGCTATCGACGGTGAAAAGAATAACCAAGGTCACGGAGGCTACCCCTTCCACTCATGGGCAGGAGGAGCTAGGGAGGACCTAGTTTATGAGATTGATTTCGGTAGAGAAGTGGAAATCGATAGGCTCGTGTTCTATTTAAGGGCAGACTTTACTAACGATAAAAACGGCGTTCCCCACGATTCCTACTGGAAGAGTATTGACGCAGTTTTTGACGACGGGACTATTCGCCACCTAGAGTTTTCTCTCTTAAACGATAATCTGCACGAAGAAAATTCCTTAGGGCAAGTAAAAGAAATAGGCAAAATAAAAACGAAAAAATTGAAGCTTATAAACTTCAAGCAAGCAACTGAAATTTTATCCTTTGCTGCGCTCACTCAAGTTGAAGTTATAGGTAATTACATAAAGGAGAATAAAGATAAAATGGAAGTTAGACAGGCCTCAAACGCTAAAGACGTTAAACATTACACTACTGAAAGACTACGTGAAGAGTTTCACATTGCAAACCTTTTCACTAAGGATAATATCAATATGGTTTACAGCCACATTGACAGAATTATCACTGCAGGCTTAATGCCCGTAAGACAAGAGCTTTTCTTAAAAGGTGGAAAAGAGCTTGCATCTGAGTATTTCCTTGAAAGAAGGGAAATGGGTTGTATCAACATCGGTGGCAAAGGTATCATCACCGTTGACGGCGTGGAGTATGAAATGAATCCTAGAGACGGTATTTATATCGGCAAAGGTAATAAAGAGATTTCATTTAAGAGCATTGACGAAAATGCTCCTGCTAAATTCTACGTTTCTTCCTGCCCTGCACATGCAAGCTATCCTATCGTTAAGATAGATATCACTAAGGCAAGAAAGGTTCCCTGTGGCTCGGTGGAAGAGTGCAATAAGAGGGTAATTAACCAATATATTCACCCAGACGTTATTAAGAGCTGTCAGCTTGCAATGCGTTTAACTCAGCTTGAGGTTGGTTCTAACTGGAATACTATGCCCTCGCACACTCACGATAGGAGAATGGAAGTGTATCTCTACCTCGATATGGGTGAGAACGACGTTGTATTCCACATGATGGGCGAACCCACCGAAACCAGACATATTATAATGCATAACGAAGAGGCAGTTATTTCTCCCTCTTGGTCTATCCACTCTGGCGTTGGTACTAAGAATTACTCCTTTATTTGGGCTATGTGTGGTGAAAATCAAGAGTTCACCGATATGGACCACATCGAAACTAAAGATTTAAGATAGTTTTTTGGGAGATAGGATTATGGCAAAGAAAAATATATTCAGCCTTGAGGGGAAGGTGGCGCTCGTTACCGGTGCCGCTCACGGAATAGGCTATGAAATGGCAAAGGCACTAGCAGAGGCTGGCGCAAAGGTAGTGTTTAACTCTAGCAGTCAGCAGTCTATGGAAAAGGGACTTGCTTGCTACAAGGCGGACGGAATAGACGCAAAAGGTTACGTTTGTGACGTTACCGATGAGGATGCCGTTAACCAAATGGTTAAGGACATAGAAAAAGAAGTGGGCGTTATTGATATTCTCGTAAATAACGCAGGTATTATTAAAAGAATACCAATGTGCGAAACGACCACTGCAGAATTTAAGCAGGTTATCGACGTGGATTTAGTTGCTCCCTTTATTTGCGCTAAGGCTGTTATTCCTGCAATGATTAAAAAGGGTGGTGGCAAAATTATTAACGTTTGCTCTATGATGAGTGAGTTGGGCAGAGAAACCGTTTCTGCTTACGCATCAGCAAAGGGTGGACTTAAAATGCTTACCAAAAATATTGCGTCTGAATACGGCGAATATAATATTCAATGCAACGGCATTGGCCCTGGATATATTGCAACTACGCAAACGGCACCTCTTCGTGAAAGACAGGCAGACGGAAGCCGTCATCCCTTCGACAGCTTTATTATCTCCAAAACGCCTGCAGGCAGATGGGGTGATGCTGAGGATTTAGCAGGACCTACCGTGTTCTTAGCTTCTGAGGCTTCAAACTTTGTCAACGGACATGTATTATACGTTGACGGTGGTATTTTAGCTTATATCGGCAAACAGCCTAAATAGTTATTATGATTTACGAAAAAATTATTGCAGAAAACAAAAATTGGGTGGAAGAAACCCTAAATAAAATTGATAAAAAACTTTCGGTTGTAGTTAAGAGAAACGCCGAGAAGATTCCTTTTGGGGCAGAGGATGACGGAATGTATATCGACACCTCCGATGCACCCCTTACCTGGACTAACGGTTTTTGGCCGGGAATGCTTTGGCTTATGTATAACCGTACGGGCAACGAGGATTACAGAAAGGCTGCAGAATGGTCTGAAAAGGTTTTAGACGGTGGCTTTGCCCGTCCAGAAAAAACCCACCACGACACTGGTTTTATTTGGCACATTTCCAGTGGCGTTAATTATCGTTTAACCGGCAACCCCGATTCAAAGGTTAGAAACTTGCTTGCCGCAATGATTCTTGCGAGCAGATATAATTGTGACGGTAATTTTATTCGAGCGTGGCCGAGGGAGGACGCTGCCGGTTGGACTATTATCGACTGTATGATGAACCTTCCTCAGCTTTATTGGGCTTCTGAAATTACGGGGGACGATAGGTTTAAGAGAATTGCTATTCATCAAGCCGATATGTCTATGAGAGACCACGTTAGAGAGGACGGCTCAGTTAACCACATCGTTAGCCACGATTTAGATAAGAGAGATACAGTTATTGAAACCTTTGGTGGACAAGGCTATGCTGTAGGCTCTTGTTGGACGAGGGGGCTTTCGTGGGCTGTTTACGGCTTTATTATTTCTTACCGTTATACTGGCAAAAAGGAATACCTTGAAACGTCGGAAAAAACGGCTCGTCATTTTATCGAAAACGTTAAAAAGACTGATTATTTGCCACTTTTAGATTTCCGTCAACCGGCAGAGCCCGTTTATTACGATTCCTCTGCAGGTGCAGTTACTGCTTGTGGACTTATCGACCTTGCTAAAACGGTAGAAGATGAGGAGAAAAAGGAGTATTATCTTTCTTCTGCAATCAAAATGTTACGCGCGATGGATGAAAAGTGGTGTGATTATTCACTCGAAACGGATAATATTTTAAGAATGTCCTCAGCATCTTATAAAGGCAAAAAACACATTAATGTAATTTACGGAGATTTCTATTTTATTGAAGCTCTCCTTAAACTTTCGGGCTCTGAATTTACGCCCTGGTAAAAATTATGAAGTTTGAAATTAAAAACCCTAACTACAAATTAAGCCCCTTTACAGGACTTGCAAGAGAGCATTGGGTGGATGCAGGCAAATTTTTGATTGACGGTGTTTTTAGGAACGTTAAAGATTTTAATTCACCCGTGTTAGTGGAGAGAACGGAAAGGGAAATTACCTATCCTCATCTTCACCTTGACTTATCCAAAGAGGCTATTTTAAGAGAGGAAAAAGCTCAGCGTTTTGAAGGGCTTACGCGCTCTTTATTTATTGCTGCGCCGTTAATTCGAGATAATCCTGAAATTACCTCAAACGGATATCTCTTAAGAGATTATTATAAAAACCAAATTCTCCTTGCTATGGAGAGGGATGGAGTTAATTCCGTCGGTTGGTATAGCGATATGATAGGTAGCAGTACGACTTCAATCGTGCAACAAACGGTGGAATCTGCAGCACTCTGTATAGGGTTAGTTATCTCAAAAGATTATATTTGGAGCAGTTATTCGGCAGAGGAGAAAAATCTTATTCTAGATTTTATCTCGGAATACGCTTACGGCAATACTAACGGAAATAACTGGCAGTTTTTCAATATGATTAACCTTGCATTCCTTAAGATGAATGGCAGGGAAATCGATAGAAAACTAATGGAATATTATGCTAAAAACATGCTTTCCTATTATGCTGGCGACGGTTGGTATAGGGACGGGTATAATTTTGATTACTATAGCGTTTGGGGATTTAATTTCTACGCACCTTTATGGAACATTTGGTACGGCTATGAAAACATGAGAGATATCGCCTTAGAGTTCGAAAAAAATTCTAACGAGCTTATGAAAACCTTCCCTGATTATTTTGACAGGGATGGTTATATGCTCATGTGGGGCAGAAGCAATATTTATCGTTTTGCAGTGGGTTCGGCAGTAGCAGGCAATATGGCGCTAAAAAAACACGCCAAAAACTATGGCGCTTTGCGAAGAGCCGTTTCTGGTGCGTTAAAACAATTTATTACAAGAGATGATTTTATGGGTGAGAACGGTGTGCCTACTATGGGCTTTTACGGTCAGTTTTCACCGATGGTGCAAAGCTATTCCTGTGCAGAATCGGTACTTTGGCTTGGCAAAGCGTTCACCCTTTTGACGCTTCCCAAAGAACACCCATTTTGGACGGCAAAGGAAGTTAAAGGCTCTTTTGAAAAACTTCCTAAAAAGGGCGTAAAAGAGAGTGTTTTATCCTCTCCTGCACTTGACTTTACTAACCACGAGGCTAACGGAACGACAATTCTTAGAACGGGCAGAGTTTCACAAAGCCCAAAATCAGAGGGCGGTTGCCATCAATATGCAAGGCTTAACTTTAACAGCAAATATCCCTGGGATGCTTCCTCTAAAGAGGGGGTTGACCCCTGCCAATACGTTATAAAAGTCGGTGAGGAATATAATAGAGCTAACGCTATTTACTGGTGCGGGGAAAAGAATAGCGTTCTATATAGGCGCGAATACTTTAATTACGATTTTATCTCCAAGGCAAGAGCAAAACTTGTTGACCTTGCAGACTTTGCAGTTCACTACGGCATCTTTAGGGCAGATAGGTTTTTATTGAAACAGAAAGAGGACGCGCAAATCATTTTGTCTTCTTACGGCTTCCCTGATAACGGCACGGAGATTATTAAAAAGAGTATCGACGGCGCAACCTCTATTATACTAAAAGGAAAGGACAAAGGGGGAAAAGAGAAGCAAATGGCGTTTACCGTTTATGGGAATTTCTCTTTGCAAACGGTAGCAAGTTTTGGAACTAACGCTGATTCTGAAAAATCTCTAATAGTTACGGCAACGATAGAGATATTAAAGGGCGAATACGGTTATCCTTTATTCTACTCTCAAACACTAACTAAAGAATCCCACGAGGATTTTAGAGATGAAGAGTTGTTCCCTATAAAAAGCTCAAAAAATATTGCAAACGGCATAGAACTTACTCTGCACAGTGGCGATAAAAAAATTATCGACTTTACCGGAATAGAAAGCAATATGCAAATGTAAAATTATAAAAAAAGAAAAAACTCCAAAAATTTGGAGTTTTTTTAATATCTTCTTTTGCTAATTTGCCCATACGGACATATTGTCGTAACAGAATTTAGCAATTTCTTTTGTGGGCACTGCAGCTCCGTCTTCTATCCACTGGATAATTACGTTTGCCATACCGCCAGACCAAATAATTCTTAAGTATTTGTTTTCCGTAGTAACTGTAGGGTTGTGCAGTACTAGTTCGTTCATTATCGATAAATATTCGTGCTTAAATCCAGCATTAAAAATAGTTTTCAAATAAAACTCATCTTCTTTGATGCAATCAAACATCTGCTCATACCAAGAAATATCGGTAGATTCTCTAAATGGACTACCAATTTTTTCTAAAAGGCGTTCAACGCTTTCTAAAACGATTCTTTTAAGAAGTTCCTCTTTAGAACGGTAGTTTCCGTAAAATGCCATTCTAGAAACGCCTGCTTTTCTGCATAACTCTGTTATGGTTATTGATGCAAAGGCTTTCTTATTCATTATTAATATAAGAGCGTGCTGAAGACTTTCCCTAATTACCCTGTTTAGGTTTTGGTTATGATTCTTTAGCCCAGTAGTTCTTTTTTCTTGCATAAAAAGCGTCTCCTTTTTGCCGAAATCACGGCTATTACACTTGTCATCTCCGTTAATTATACCAAAGATTTAATTTTTTGTAAAGTGTTACGGTAAAAAGGAAGTGAAAAATTTATAAGTGTTTTTGATTTTTCATTGTTTATTTGGTAAAATATTGTTTAAACGACGATTGATTTAAGTAAATGGCATAGTAAAATAAAAAAGAAGCAAGCACTTAATCGTGTTTGCTTCTTTTTGCATTTTTTATTATACGGAATAAAGAATATCTGAATAAGCAGGGAATGGCCAGTATTTTTTAGCAACTATTTTTTCAAGCTCATCAACAGGCCTTCTCAAATTAGTCATTGCGCCTAGCACTTCCTCGTTATATTTTACTGCTCTTGCCTTGTAATCTTTTATAGTTTTAACGCTCTTCGATGCTTCTTCAAGCCTTAACTGAGCTTCGTACGCTTGGTCGGTGAGGGCAGAGATTTTGGCTAAAATTTCGCACTCCGTTTTAGCAGAGATGCCGATTTCCTTTTTGATGGAAATTGTTTTCGCAAGTTCTTTCATATTTGTTACGCAAGCTGGAATAATTTCTCGCTTGGTCATTTCAAGCATAGTTCTCGCTTCAATATTGATGGTTTTGCAATAGTTCTCTAAAAGAATTTCCATTCTCGCCTCAACTTCTTCAGCTTCGAGCACGCCGAAAGAGGAGAGAAGCTTTACGTTCTTTTCATCTGTGTATTTTAGAAGCGCTTTTGGAGTGTTTTCAAGATTTAATAAACCCCTTCTTTGTGCTTCTTTTTTCCAATCTTCACCGTAGCCGTTGCCGTTGAAAACTATTCTTTTGTGGTTATCGTAGGCTTGCTTGATAAGTGTTTTGACGGTAGCGTTAATATCGTTTGATTTTTCGAGCGTGTCTGCAAACTCTTTTAAGGCTTCTGCAACTGCCGTGTTTATCATAGTCGTGGGGCAGGAGATATTACACTCAGAACCTAACATTCTAAATTCAAACTTGTTGCCAGTGAATGCAAAGGGTGAGGTACGGTTTCTATCGGTATTATCTTTCTTGAATTCCGTTTCCACTCCGTCAGCCGTATTGAGACTGTCTGCCACCTTTTCGTCGTAACTTTTTCCCGAAGAAATGTTCTCTAGTATACCCTCAAGCTCTTCTCCGATATACATTGATACAATGGCAGGTGGAGCTTCGCTTGCACCGAGCCTGTGGTCGTTTCCAGCTGATGCAACGGATAACCTAAGCAAATCTTGGTGCCTATCTACGGCTTTTATCACAGCCGAAAGGAAAAGGAGGAATTGGTAATTTTCCCTTGGCTTTTTGCCTGGCTCGAATAAGTTTTCGCCCTCAAAAGTGGACATCGACCAGTTGTCGTGCTTGCCACTTCCGTTTACGTCCTGGAAAGGCTTTTCATTGAGGAGACAAATCAAATCATGCTTTTCAGCAATCTTTTTCATAATCTCCATAGTTAGTTGGTTTTGGTCAGCAGCAACGTTTACTGCTGTGTATACAGGCGCAAGTTCGTGCTGGGCAGGGGCAACTTCGTTGTGCCTAGTTTTTGCCGGTATGCCGAATTTCCAAAGTTCCCTATCAAGTTCTTCCATAAAAGCAAGGACTCTGGGACGAATGTTTCCATAATAATGGTCTGCCATCTCTTGACCTTTTGCAGGGTTAGAACCAAACAGTGTTCTTCCAGTGAACATAAGGTCCTTTCTCAAGAGATAATTTTTCTTATCAATTAAAAAATATTCCTGCTCTGCGCCTACCGTTACGTTGACACCTTGACTTTTTTTGCCGAGTAGGGCTAGTAGTCTCTTAGCCTCATGAGTAATTGCCTTTGTGGAACGCAAGAGGGGAGTCTTTTTGTCTAGAACCTGCCCTGAGTAGGTGCAAAATGCCGTAGGAATACAAAGTGCACCGTTTTTAACGAATGCATAGGAAGTGGGGTCCCAAACGGTGTAGCCTCTCGCTTCAAAAGTGGAGCGCAAGCCACCGTTAGGGAAGGAGGATGCGTCTCCTTCACTTTTTATGAGCTCTTTACCAGAAAACTTCATTATAACCGAACAAGAATCAACGGGGGCAATAAAACTGTCGTGCTTTTCTGCAGTGACGCCGGTCATCGGTTGGAACCAATGGGTATAGTGGGTTGCGCCCATGCTTATTGCCCAATTTTTCATCGCTTCAGCGATTTTGGATGCAAGCTCTTTTGACAAGGGTTTTCCTTCGTTCACTGTAGCCTTGAACTCTGCAAAGTCTTTAGCAGACATGGCTTTTTTCATTTTCTTATCGTCGAAAACGTATTGTGAAAACATTACTGGAACGGAAATCATTATTTTCTCCTAAGGTTTACTCCCTTTGATTATATCACCTACTTAATAAAAAAACAAATATTTTATGTAATATTTTTGCAATGTGCGTCAAAATTACATTTAGGGCTTGACAAATTGATAAAATTACGATATAATTCTTCACGATACAGAGTTTTGTTAGGAGAGACGTATCGGATTAAACCTTATTTTTCAGGGTTTTCCGTGCGTTTTTTATTTTATGTTACTGCGATTTTTTTGAAAAAACACTTGAAATAAAAGTTCTTTTGTTGTAGTATATATAAATATAATTATCTAACGGAAAATTAAATGGAGGAAATTGCAACATGTTTGCGAATATTTTTGCTAACCTATCAACAGAACTTGTGTGCCTTGTAAACATTGCACTTTCAGCAATACTTGGCTTTGCTATCGGTTTTGAAAGAAAGCATCGTTCCAAGGAAGCTGGAATCAGAACACATACTATTGTGTGCCTCGGTTCTGCTTTAATGATGGTTATTTCTAAATATGGGTTTATAGACCTTGAAGGCATTAATTCTGACCCAGCGAGAATTGCTGCACAAATCGTTACTGGTATCGGTTTCTTGGGCGCAGGAATGATTGTGTTCAAAAAGCGTACTATTTATGGTCTTACCACGGCTGCTGGCGTTTGGGCTACTGCTGGTATCGGTATGGCTTGTGGTGCTGGACTCTACGTTATTGCCGTTGGTTCTACCATAGTTTTAATCGGTGCACAGGTATTCTTTCATTCTAAGCTTAAGTTCCTTAGAAACAAGAAATCCTTTGAGCTAAAAATAACCTTCCTAAACAGCACTAATGAGCACGAAATCATTAAAAACGTGTTTGACGTTGAGCACTTTAAAAAGGTTGTTATAACTAGAAAAGACGAGGGCGTTATGTATATGGTTACTCTCTCTACTGATTATGAGTTTAGGTCGGAGAGACTTTGCGAAATTATGAATGAATATAAGTTCATTCTTTCTGCAGAGAGATGTGACGAAGAATAATATTTTTTAGACAGACGTATGAAAGACTATTTTGGAAAGGATTGTAGCAGACTAAAGGATAAAAAGCTTTGGCTTTTTGATATGGACGGCACTGTTTATCTCGGCAATATGCTTTTTGAAGGGGTGTTAGACCTTCTTTCTTCAATAGAGAATATGGGTGGAAAATACGTTTTCATCACGAATAATTCTTCTAAGGGTAAGGGAGATTATATTGCAAAGGTAAACAAAATGGGCATCAAGGCAGACGAGGATAATTTTTATACTTCTGTAGATGCTGCCGTTTCCCTGTTGAAAGACAAGATGGGGGATAAACTTATTTATGCACAAGGAACGAAGTCCTTCGTTGATAATTTAAGGTTGAGTGGCTTAAACATTACCACTGAGCATGATGAAAAATCTGAATGCGTTATTGTAGGCTTTGATATGGAACTCAATATGGATAAGCTCACCAATACCTGCAAGACGTTATTAAAGGACGTTCCCTACTATGCAACTAATCCCGATTGGGTTTGTCCTACCGAATTTGGATATATTCCCGATTGTGGCTCAATGTGTTTTGGGCTTGAAAAGGCAACGGGCAAAAAACCCTTCTTTATCGGTAAGCCTAACCCTACAATGATAGAAGAGGTTATGAAGAAATTTGGTGTAACCAAAGAAGAAGTCGTTGTGCTAGGGGACAGAATTTATACCGATATTGCTTCGGGCGTAAATGCAGGGGTAGATACGGTGCTTGTTCTTAGTGGAGAGTCGACTATTAAGGACTATGAAGAAAGTGATGCAAAGCCCACTTTTGTTCTTAACCACGTTAAGGAAATAAACGGGCTTATTGGTTAATTTTGGTTTAAATATCCGTAATATTTAAAATAAAAACGGAAAACCGCCGCAAAACGTTTGACAAATGCGGCGGCGTTTTTATATAATCATAATGCTTGAAAAAGCCTATTAACTGCCAAAGGGCAAAGGAGGGTTGAAAATGAGTATTGTTAGAGTTGGTGAAAACGAGAATCTTGATAGCGCTTTAAGACGTTTTAAGAGAAAGTGTTCTCGTGACGGAATTATCGGCGACCTTCGTAAAAAAGAATTCTACGAAAGCCCTTCACTTAAGAGAAAGAAAAAGTCCGAAGCAGCTAGAAAAAGAAGTATAAAAGGATAAAAGCTAACCTACCGAACAAAACGGTAGGTTTTCTTTTTGCCTAAAAAATATATCGGAATTTGTCGAAATATATCGAAATAATGGAGTGTGGCGATGCAGACAGAACAAAAAACATTAAAACAATACGCTAAAGAAGCTAAAAAAAGGCTCAAAGAGGGTTTTTGGAGGAAATGCTCTGAAAACCTTTCTGAAGAGATAAAAAGGGCAGAAGAAATGGGAGTTTCTGCTTCAAAGATTAAGGAATACTACACTATGAAGGTGGTGGAGAACTTAAAGAATCAAAAGGACGATGAGGAGGAATTTTATCTAAGAGTAAAGCATATCCTTGATACGGAGGGGGAAGTCCCAGACGTGCTTGGGAGACTTACCGACAAGCAATATTTTGAAACGCTATCCTATGAAGAAAAACAGAGATATTCTCTAGCTCTTTCAGAAAAATATTTAAGCGCAGTGGAGCGATATAGAAGGGAAAAATCGTTAAATCTTTAACGGAAGGTATTGACAAAATAATAAGTTTATAATACAATACCAATATATTATTTAGGGGGACTTTCTTATGGATTACAATAGTTTTTCTGAACTTGTTATGAAGCGTCAGGCGTGTAGAGATTTTAACGATAAGCCTTTAGATAGAGAAACGCTTGAAAAAATAGTAGATTTATCGAGGTTTGCACCTTCTGCTTGCAATAGTCAGCCGTGGAAAATGTACGTTGCCAGTGGCGAAAAATTAGAAGAAATCACTGTTACTCTTACAGAAAAGGGGATGAATTCTTTCCTTTCTAAAGCAAAAGCTTATATAGTGCTTTCAGAAAAGGCTACTACGCTAAAGGCGAGCGCCTTAAAAAGATTTACGAGGGCGCACTTTGTTAAGTATGACGTGGGCGAGCTCGCGGCATATATCACGCTCACTGCTGAGTCGCTTGGTGTTGCAAATATAGTAATTGGCTGGATAAACGAAGAAAAGCTCAAAAGTGTTGTGGGTATGGGTGAAGGAGAGGCGTGTTCGCTTGTGATTGCGCTAGGCTATTCTGATAGTCCCGTTAGAACAAAAACAAGGCTTGATAAGGAAAAAACTATTAAGTTTATAGATTAGCGAAAAAAGGTTTTGTTCATTTGGGAACAAAACCTTTTTTAAATTGTCGTTGTATTGTTGCTTGCGTTAAAACCAAGGCTGATTAATAGCGCAACGTTTACTTTGTGCATTGTTGGGATAGATAGTTCTCCGATTCGCTCTTTTAGTCTTCTTTTATCAAGGGTACGTATTTGTTCTAAAAGTATTACCGAATTTTTGGCGAGACCACATTCTCCTTCGCTTAGTTCAATGTGGGTGGGGAGCTTTGCCTTTGTTAGCTTGCTAGTTATTGCTGCAGCTATTACTGTTGGACTATATTTGTTTCCCGTGTCATTCTGCACTATTAATATGGGGCGAACACCACCTTGTTCACTGCCGACTACTGGGCTTAAGTCGGCATAATATATTTCTCCTCGTTTTATCATTTCATCTCCGTAAATGCAGTGTACCCACTACATTTTATGTTTTTTTTTGTGTTTTTAGTTACCGGCAAGGAGATGTTACCCTTTTTATGGTGGAGTTATACAGAAATTATATCATAAAATTTTATTTTTTGCTTTTTATAGTTTGACTTGATTTACCTTTTATAGTAAAATATACCTAGCTTTTTTAATACTGGCTCACAAGGTTCCGTAGTTAAATGGATATGTCCAGATAAATCTGGACGGCGTTCGCAACTAAAGTTGCTCGGCTAAACATTGTCATATCCGTTTAACAAGCATTTAAAATTTAATATTTTGGTTTCATAGTTAAACGGATATAACAAGCCCCTCCTAAGGGCTAGTTCGGGGTTCGATTCCCTGTGGGACCGCCAAACAAAATAGTCCACCTGAGTGTGGGCTATTTTGTTTGCTATCGCAAAGCGATAGAACCCCGAAAGGGGTTCGGCTTTGCCATTGTAGCGAAGCGGAGATGCTTCCCTGTGGCAGGGGGAGTTCGGGGTTCGCTCGACTAGCGTCGGACGGCAACCCTTTTGTCCTGTGGACATTTCCCCTAATAGGGGAATCCCCCGCCGGGACTACCAGAAAAACGGTTTCCTTTTTGGAAGCTGTTTTTTAATTTTAATAGTTAGGTTGGCTCGTCAAAAAGGGCGAGAATATATTTATTATTAAATAAAAAAAATTGTTGACAAAGCTTTTTTATGGTGATACAATAAATTTACAATTTATAGAAAGGAGATTTCTTATTTATGAAAAAATTAAGTTTACTTATTGCACTCGCTCTAGTTGTAACTATTAGTGGCGTGTACGCAGCGTGGAGCTATGCTCAAGGAACTACTGCATCTGTTGAAATCACTCGTGAAATCAACATGGCACAGGTTAATACCGACTCTAACAAGGGTTCAATTTCTGCTACGCCTTCAGACGTTGCTTTCTTAGTCGATGATGGTGGTAATTATCATACCGTACTTAAGGGTACTGGTAAATTCGATATCACCTTTACTCCTAGTACCGGTGCAGACGCTGAAACGATTGCAAACGGTATTAAAATGATTGCAACTATTACCGTTAGATCGGCAAGCAACCTTACCTATAGTTACAACAGTCAAAACGTAGTTCCAATCACTGCAAAAACTGAAAATAAAGCAAACGTAATCGACCTTACTCCTAGTGGTCCAGCTAAGACGGCAACTTTAACCGTTGCACAAATTTTAGGTGCAGTTGAGCTTTGTGACGTTGTTCTTGCAACCAAGGCAGAAAACGATGCTTTCCACACCGTGCTAAACGATTACACCATAGTTATCACTATCAGTGAAGTTGTTGCTTAATTTTTAGCATAAGGATTTTAATTATAAGACGCACAAAACAGCGCAACATTATTGCGCTGTTTTTACTCTTATTTGTAATTCGGGAGTTTAAAACTTAGCAAAAAGAACCCTAAAGTAACACAATATGGAAGGATTTCAGTTATACGTATTTTTCCTGTGTCTAATCGTTTTTATTGCACTTACTTCCTTGTTTACTTTTATGATTTATTGTATAGGCAAACAAAGGGCAGTTCTAATTACTAACGGGCTTGAAGACGAAAAGATAAAGGAAAAATTAAATAAAAAACTTGATAAAGAGCAGACAAAAGCGGGTAAAGTTATGGATATTGTAGAAAAAGTTTTTTCCATAACATTATGCGTATGTTTGTGTGTCCTTTTAATTATTACCAGTGTTTCAAGCTGTAGGGGGGATAACAAGATTAAAAATCTACCTGCAATTAAGGTTATAGCGTCCTCTTCTATGTCTGAACGCTATGAAAACAACAAATATCTCTTTGAAAACGATATAACCAACCAGCTTCAAGTATTTGACGTGGTTATTTTGCACGAGCTTCCTAAAGAAGAGGACTTAAAGCTATACGATATAGTAGTTTACGAACACATTAGTGGTGCGCTTTTGATTCACCGTATCGTGGGTATCGAAGAGCCTAACGAAAAGCACCCGAATGAGCGCCATTTCTTGCTTCAAGGTGACGCTGTTCATTATCCCGACTCCTTCCCTGTAAGATACAGTCAGATGAGGAGTATTTACTATGGGGGCAGAATTCCCAATGCTGGAAGTTTGGTATACTTTTTCCAATCACCAGCAGGAATAATGTGTCTTATCCTTTTGGTCGCAAGCTTAATATTAATGCCGATTGTGGATAATATTTTGGACAAAAAAGAATACGACAGGGTGAAAATTCTCGTTTCAGACGGCGTGATGGATAAAAAAGTTCTTGAATTCTACAAAGAAGGTAGAAAAGAACTGTCAGTTAATAATAATGGTGACGGCAATGAAGAAAATTAAGTATTTGTGTATGATTTTAGTAGTTGCTATTCTAGTTGCGTTTTCTATTGGGACTTATGGAGTTTTGGCAGAATGGAAATATAGTGAATCACTTTCTGCTAACGTTGACCTTGATATTAAGGTTATGGTTTTGCCGTGGGAAGGGGCAGACGAATTGCCCAACCAAAGTGAATATGGAAATAACCATAAAATATTAATTGAAAACGTTCTTAACGGCACCTATGTTTCTGGTGGCGAAACGCAAGGGATTGGTCTCAATACGAAAAACTCATATCTTGTGAGAGAAATTGAGAATCGTAAAGACATTTCCTATCGTGATGCAAACCAACTCGGAAGTATGGATATTTGGCAATCTGATAGATTAAACGAGTTCTTTGAACTTTCGGATACTTCTAACAAGGTTGAGTTTATTCTCAAATTCCCAGACGGGTCGGACGACACTTACTATCTGTACAGCACAAGTCTTGATTTGGGTGATGGTTGGAGCCCTGAAATTCCTGTTGGAACGTATATTTATCCTGTATACAAAACTACTCTTCAAAGAAATTCAGATGGCGTTTGGGAAGCAGTCTCTACAGAAGTTGGTAGTGCTAAATCGGCAAGATATAACAACCCTTATACAGGTTTAGCGCTAGGTAACGCCTTTGATACTGGTTCGTGGGTTAAGGGCAAAATCGGTACAAGTTTTGACGACGCTATCTACACAAAACTTGATTATGCTATGCCTGTTGAAACGCATAGTGAAGAGGCTGAAACGTATTATTATTACGATAGTTCTTCCACTTCCAACGTAAGCGTTACCGTTCAAAATAGTGAAAAAGCTGTAGTTTACGTTTACGACAGTAATGGAAATTTAGTAACAACGAGAGATGGCACTAGCCAAGGTAGTCAAACGGTTACCTTTAAGCCCAGTAGAAACACGAGATATTACTTTAAGGTAACGGGCGACGTTTATTGTACATTTACAATTAGTTAAATAATTCATTAAAGTTAAGGTGCAAAAATCTCAGAATGATTTTTGCACCTTATAGTTTTTTAATAATCGGTATTTTCGGGGCAGATGAGCTTGCAACCCGAGGATTCTATAACGGAAAGATATTCTTTTGGCGGAAGCTTATCGGTAATGAGATAATCAACGTCGGAAAAGTTAAGGTCCCCACACATAAAGGTTTTGCCAAACTTGGTGGAGTCGCAAAGCATTACTACCTTTTTAGAATTTGCTTTCATTTGTCGTTTTAACTTGCCTTGTTCGATATCTCCATCAGTAAATCCTGCTTTAATATCAATACCTGCACAAGAGATTAGTGCAAGGTCTGCGTGGATTCTAGAAATGTAGTCCATTGTATCGGAGCCTGTAATGGAGTTTGAGTGGTTTTGAATATGCCCACCGGCAATATAAATTTTTGTTGCGTTGGTTTCGGATAAAAGTAGTGCGTTTCTTAGCCCAATTGTGGTTACCGTTAAATATTTCAGGTTGTTGAGAAGGGGGATGACATACCCCGTTGTTGAGCTGGAATCCATAAAGAGTGAATCACCACTTTTTATCAGCTTAATTGCAAGGTTTGCAATGGTGCGTTTTGCAGATACGTTCTCTTGTTCTCTTATAGCAAAAGCACTCTCTTCTGCGCTCGACCTTAAAACCATTGCACCACCATGTGAGCGCTTTAATAATCCCTTTTCTTCCATCGTTCTTAAATCGCGCCTAATTGTTGCCCCCGAAACGAACAATTCGCTTGCTAGTTCTTCTACCGTTGCCGACTTATTTTTGTTTAAAATTTCAAGAATTTCCTCTTGCCTTTCAAGTGAAAGCATATTTCCTACCCCATTTTCGTTTATTTTCATTTTATGGTGTTCATTTGTGTTCAAATCTGTTTATATTGTATCATAAAAAAATTTATTTTGCAACTTTATTTTTACTATTACTTTTTTTAAAAAAGTATGGTACAATATATGATGGAAAATTAAGGAGGAAATCTTAATGAAAACTAAAGCCGTTAGACTTTACGGAAAAGAGGATATTAGACTTGAAGAATTCGACCTTCCAGAAATAAAGGAAGACGAAATTTTAGCAAGAGTTGTTTCGGACAGTATTTGTATGTCCAGCTTTAAGGCAGTGGAGCAAGGTGCAAGCCACAAGCGTGTACCTGAGGACGTTGCTGAAAAACCCGTTATTATAGGACACGAATTTTGTGGCGATATAATCAAGGTTGGTGCAAAGTGGCAAAGTAAGTTCAAAGAGGGACAGAAGTTTGGTATTCAGCCTGCTATCGACTACAAGCCTTTATTGAACGGTTTAGGTGCGCCTGGTTATTCCTATCAGTATATCGGTGGCGATGCTACCTACGTTATTATTCCTAACGAGGTTATGGAAGCTGACTGTTTGCTCCCTTACGACGGAGAAAGCTATTTTAAGGCTTCACTTGCAGAGCCCATGTCTTGTATTATCGCAGGTTATCACGAAAACTATCATTCAGTATACGCAAACCACTCTCACGAGATGGGTATAAAAGAAGGTGGCTCGGTTGCTATACTTGCAGGCGTAGGTCCTATGGGACTCGGTGCAATTGATTATGGTATTCACTGCGATAGAAAGCCTTCTCTTATGGTGGTTACAGATATCGACCAAGCAAGGCTTGACAGAGCTGCAACACTTTTAACGGTGGAAGAGGCTGCTAAGAACGGCGTTAAGCTCGTTTACGTTAACACTTCTTCTGTTGAAGACCCCGTTGCTTATATTAAAGAAATTAATGGTGGCAAAGGATACGACGACGTTTTCGTTTACGCTCCCGTTGCTGCACTCGTTGAACAGGGTGACAATCTCTTAGGGGAAGGGGGATGTCTTAACTTCTTTGCTGGTCCTTTGAACAGTGACTTTTCTGCTAAATTCAATTTCTATGACGTGCACTACGCTTTCCATAGAATTACCGGTACCTCTGGTGGCAACACTAACGACCTTAAAGAGGCTATTAAGCTTGCTTCCGAAGGTAAAATTGACCCTGCAATTATGATTTCTCACGTTGGTGGACTTGATTCGGTTGTAGACACCACCTTAAATCTCCCCAAGATTAAGGGTGCTAAGAAGCTCGTTTACACTCAAATTTCTATGCCTATGACGGCTATTGCAGACTTTAGAGAACTCGGCAAAAACGATAAGTTCTTTGCTGACCTTGCTGATATTTGCGATAAAAATAACGGCATTTGGTCTGACGAGGCAGAAAAATACGTGCTTAATAACGCTAAAAAAATATAACTTTATAATATTAATACAAGGAGAAAATTTATGGCAAATCCTGTACTCATGCCTAAACAGGGCATAACGGTTGAGAGCTGTATTCTCACCAAATGGAACGTAAAGGTAGGCGACACCGTAAAAAAGGGAGACGTTTTGTTCTCTTATGAAACGGACAAGTCTGCTTTTGACCAAGAATCTGAGTTCGAGGGAGAAGTTTTAGCGCTCTTCTGTGAAGAGGGTGACGAAGTTCCCGTACTCACCAACGTTTGCGTTATCGGTAAAAAGGGCGAAGATATTTCCTCTTTAGCTCCTAACGGCGCGTCGACTCCCGTAGTAGAAGAAGTTAAGGTGGAAGCAAGTGCTCCCGTAGTGGCACCTGCTAAAGCAAAGGGTGAAAAGCCCGAGACCTCTAACGGAGTATTAATGCCTAAGCAAGGTATCACCGTTGAGAGCTGTATTCTCACCAAATGGAACGTAAAGGTAGGCGATACCGTAAAAAAGGGAGACGTTTTGTTCTCTTATGAAACGGACAAGTCTGCTTTTGACCAAGAATCTGAGTTCGAAGGGGAAGTTTTAGCGCTCTTCTGTGAAGAGGGTGATGAAGTTCCCGTACTCACCAACGTTTGCGTTATCGGCAAAAAAGGTGATGACGTTTCTTTCTTTGCTCCAGAAGGTGCATCTAGCCCTGTAGCTGAAGAAGTTAAAACGGTAGCTCCTACTACTGTAGCTGCACCTGTAGCTGAAAAGAGCGCTTCTGCACCCGTAAGTGACAATGGTAAAATCTTTGCTTCACCTAGGGCAAAAAATCTTGCTAAGAAGTTAGGCGTTGACCTTGCAGACGCTACTGCAACGGGTCCTAAGGGCAGAATCATTGAAGCCGACGTTAGAGAAGCTTCAGTTAATCCCAAAGCTAAGGCTGAAACTGTTGTATCTGCACCTGAAACTACTAAAGTGGATAAGCTTGCAAACGTTGACGTTAAAGCGTTCAAGGACGAAAAGATGTCTGGCATTAGAAAGGTTATTGCTAAAAATATGGTGATGAGTCTTTCTACGATGGCTCAGCTCACGCATACGCTTTCCTTTGATTGCACTAACGTTATGGCGTTTAGGAAGTACTTAAAGGACAATGCAGAGCAATTAAAACTTCCACAAATTACAATCAATCACATTATTATCTTTGCTTTATCAAGAGTGCTTAAAAATCACAAAGACTTAAACGCACACTTAGTTAACGGCGATACTATGAGATATTTTGAGCACGTTAATATGGGCATTGCAACGGATACTCCCAAAGGACTTTTAGTTCCAACCCTTTTCGGGGCTGACCTTATGAGTCTTTCTGAAATTGCAGAAAAGAGTAAAAAGCTTTCCTCAGACGCTATCGCAGGCAAGCTTTCTCCAGATTTTTTAACTGGGGGTAGTTTTACTATCAGTAACGTTGGTACTATGGGTATTGAAAGCTTCACTCCCGTTGTTAATCCACCACAAACTGGTATTTTAGGCGTTAATACAATGGAAACCAAAATTAAGCTTGGCAAGAACGGTGAAATTATTCCTTACACTTCTATGGCGCTTTCACTTTCTTATGACCATAGAGCGCTTGACGGTGCGCCTGCTTCAAGATTCTTAAAAGACTTGATAGATTATCTTGAAAACTTCAGCTTTAATCTTCTAGCTGTCAGCAAATGTATATAAAAGGAGAAAAGTATGGAAACTTCTGATTTAGTTGTTATCGGTGGCGGTCCCGGTGGATACCTCGCGGCAGAAAGAGCAGGACACGCTGGTCTTAAGACTCTTGTAATTGAAAAGAGAGAATTCGGTGGCGTTTGCCTTAACGAGGGCTGTGTTCCAAGTAAAACCTTCTTAAACTCTGCAAAAGTAGTTGATTATGCTAACCACGCAAGTAGTTATGGCGTTAAGGTTGAGGGAAAGGCTACAGTTGACCAGAAGTTTGTTGTAGAAAGAAAGAACGGTGTTGTTAAAATGCTCGTTTCAGGCATTAAAGCCCAGTTAAAGAGAAACAAAGTTACGATGAAGTCTGCAGAGGCTTACATTGAGGGCAAGGGCGACGACGGTTATATCGTTAAAGCAGGGGAAGAAAAGTACCTTGCTAAACGCCTTATCATCGCAACTGGTTCTATGCCTGTAGTTCCACCCATTAAGGGACTCAAAGAGGGAATAGAGGCAGGTTTAGTTTTAACCAACAGAGAAATTCTCGATTTAACGGAAATCCCCGAAAATCTTGCAGTAATCGGTGGTGGCGTCATCGGTTTAGAGATGGCAAGCTACTTCTCGTCAGTTGGTAGCAAGGTTACCGTGGTTGAAATGCTTAATAAGATTGCTGGTCCTACCGAGGCAGAAATTTCTTCCATTCTTCAAAAGAACTTAACTGCTAAGGGCATTACCTTTGACCTCGGTTGCAAGGTAGTTGAAATTGCAAAGGACGGCGTAATCTTCGAGCGTGACGGTAAGACTGAAAAGGTTTGCGCAGACAAGATTTTACTTTCTATTGGCAGAAGAGCTGTTACTGCTAACATCGGTTTAGAAAATATCGGCGTTAATATGGAAAGGGGCGCAATCATTACTGACGACAAGATGAGAACTAACGTTGCAAACGTTTATGCTGTTGGTGACGTTAACGCAAAAATGATGCTTGCTCACACAGCTTACAGAGAAGCAGAGGTTGCAATCAACAACATTCTCGGCAAAAAAGATTTTATGAGATACAACGTAATTCCTTCAGTTATTTACACCAACCCCGAAATCGGCACGGTAGGTGAAACTGAAGAGAGCGCTAAAGCAAAGGGATTAGACGTTAAAACAGTTTCTATTCCTATGACTTACTCCGGAAGATACGTTGCTGAAAATACCACGCTCGACGGAATTTGCAAGCTTGTAATCAACAACAAGACTAACACCTTAATCGGTGCGCATATCATTGGTAGTTATGCGGGTGAATATATCGTAGCAGTTTCTGCAATGATTGACCTTGAAGTTGATATTGAAAATATCAAAAAGCTCGTGTTCCCACACCCAACCGTATGTGAAATCGTTCGTGAAGCGATTTTTCAGATATAATTTAGATAAAAATAAAGGAGATATATAATAATGGCAAAACAATTATTCGTTGACCCCGAGTTTATTAGAAAACCAGGCAAAATCCATTTTGAAGATATTCCCGTTAACCAGTATAACAAGAGTATCGAGGATGAAAAGAAGAACTTCTCTAAAGAAGAATTCGTTAATATCTTTAACGATATTGCAGTACTTCGTGAGTTTGAAAGCATGATTAACTCCATCAAAATAAAGGGTGAATATCAAGGCTTTAAGCACTCATATCCCGGTCCTGCACACCTTTCTATTGGTCAGGAAGCTGCTGCAGTAGGTCAGGCATTTATCCTTGACCTCGACGATATGACCTTCGGCTCACACAGAAGCCACTCTGAGGTTTTAGCAAGAGGTCTTAACTCTATCCGTAAGCTTGACGACGATAAGCTCTATCAGATTATGAAGGACTTTATGGGTGGAGAAACACTCGCTCCCGTTGAAAAGCTCAACAAAACCGGCAACGTAAAAGACCTTGCTGTTGACTTCTTACTCTACGGATTTATGAGTGAAATTTTCGCAAGAAAAACCGGTTTCCATAGAGGTATGGGTGGCTCAATGCACGTGTTCTTCCTTCCCTTTGGTATTTACCCCAACAACGCAATCGTTGGTGGTGCAGCTCCCGTAGCACTCGGTGCAGCTCTTTATAAGAAAAACAACGACAAGCCCGGTATTGTTATCAGTAACGTTGGTGACGGTGCAGTTGGTTGTGGTGTTGTTTACGAATCTATGAACTTTGCTGCTATGGACCAAATCAACCAGCTTTGGGAAAAGAAGGGTGGACTTCCCATTTTATTCAACTTCTTCAACAACGACTACGGTATGGGTGGACAAACTCGTGGCGAAACCATGGCTTACGATTTCCTTGCTCGTCTTGGTGCAGGCGTTCATCCCTCTCAGCTCCACGCAGAGCGTGTTGATGGATTTAACCCACTTGCAGTAATTGAAGCAATGAAGAGAAAGAAAGCGCTCCTCCTAGAGGGCAAAGGTCCTGCAATGATGGACGTTGTAACCTACCGTTACGGTGGACACTCTCCCTCAGACTCCGGAAGCTATCGTACTCAGGAAGAGGTGGAGGCTTGGAGAGAGCATGACCCAATCGTTACCTACAGAAAAGCGCTTGTTGACGCTAAGGTTGAAAAGGACGCTAAGTTTGATGAAATTCTCGGTTCTATCGAGGAGAGAATGCTTAAACTCTGTAAGCTCGCTGCTGACCCCGTTGAATCTCCTTATCTTGATTTCAAGAAAGACCCCTATTACGTTGAAGACCTTATGTTCTCTAACGGTGCAGTTGAGAAGATGGAAGATAGACCTGTTGAAGTTAAAATGCCGATGGAAGAAAACCCAAGGGTTAAACAGATTGCAGGCAAGCTCCGTTACGGTATTGACGAGAAGGGTGCTCCCGTTTCTGCAATGAAGAGATATAACATTAGAGACGGTTTATTTGAAGCTATTATCGACAGATATTATAAAGACCCCACTCTCACTTCTTATGGTGAAGACGTTCGTGACTGGGGTGGTGCATTCGCAGTTTATAAAGGACTTACCGAAGCTCTTCCTTACCACAGATTGTTCAACTCTCCCATTTCTGAAGCAGCTATCGTTTCTTCAGCAGTAGGCTATGGTCTTTGTGGTGGTAGAGTAATCGTTGAACTTATGTACGCTGACTTTATGGGTAGAGCGGGCGATGAAATTTTCAACCAGCTCGCTAAATGGCAAGCAATGAGCTCTGGTATCTTAAAAATGCCTGTAGTACTCCGTGTTTCCGTTGGTTCTAAATACGGTGCTCAGCACTCTCAGGACTGGGTTGCACTTCCTGCACACGTTCCTGGACTTAAGGTTTGTTTCCCTGTAACTCCCTACGACGCTAAGGGATTAATGAACTCTGCGCTTAACGGTACCGACCCTGTAGTTTTCTTTGAAAGCCAGAGAATTTACGACAAGGGTGAAGAATTTAGAAAGGAAGGTGTTCCCGAGGGATACTATGAAATTCCGTTCGGAGAACCCGACGTTAAGAGAGTTGGTAGCGATATCACTATTCTTACCATCGGTGCAACCCTCTACAAGGCTATGGAAGCTGCTAAAATTCTTTCTGAAAAATACGGCGTAGAGGCTGAAATTATCGACGCTAGGTCTATCGTTCCCTTCAACTACGAAAAGGTTGTTGAATCGGTTAAAAAGACTGGCAAGATTATCCTTGCTTCCGATGCTTGCTCTAGAGGTTCAATCCTCAATGACTTCGCAAGGAATATCACCGAGCTTTGCTTCGATTATCTCGATGCTCCTCCCGTTGTTTGTGGTGCGCAGAACTGGATTACGCCTCCTTATGAATTCGATGCTGAATTCTTCCCCCAAGCAAATTGGATTATCGACAATATCAATGATAAGATTATGCCTTTGAAGGGACACGTTTCTACTATCAATACTTCTGATGCAGAAATGATGAGAAAGGCTAAGAAGGGCGTTTAATACTAAACTAAAAAGGATTTTTCGGGGAGCGAGCTTAGTTCCCCGAAAAAATTATTTATGGCTAAATTTTTATTCGTTAACCACGGCAAAACAGACCCGTATTTTAATATCGCGTGCGAGGAATATCTCTTAAAGAAAAAGGACGGCTTCTATATCAGTGTTTGGCAAAACGAGCCTGCAGTAATTGTGGGCATAAACCAAAACGCTCTTTTAGAGGTTAACTTATCTTATGCCCAGAAAAACGGTATAAAGGTCGTTAGAAGAATTACCGGTGGTGGAGCTGTTTATCACGACCTTAACAATATTTGCTATACGGTAATTGCGCCCTATAACACAGGGGAGGACGGCTATAAAAAGTTTACTTTGCCCGTTATCGAGTATCTCGCAACGTTTGGCGTAAAGGCTAAATTTTCCGGCAGAAACGATGTTTTGGTGGACGAGAAAAAGGTTTCAGGGACTGCCGAAACTGTTTATAAGGATAGAATTATGCACCACGGCACTCTTTTATTTGACAGTGATATGGAAATGCTTTCTGCTTCTCTAAACGCAAGTAAATTAAAGGTTGAGAGCAAGGGTATTAAATCGGTAAAATCAAGGGTTACTAACATTAAAGAACATATAGGGAATGGCATAACTTGTGATGATTTTAAGAGAGGGCTTTGTGATTTTCTAAAAAAAGACGCTGAAGAGTACGTTTTAACCAAGGAAGATTATTCGGAAATTGAGAAGCTTATAAAAGAAAAATATTCCACTTATCAGTGGAATATAGGCTATTCTCCCAAGGGTAAGAATAAAATAGAGGATAGATTTTCATTTGGTATTTTTGCACTTAACTTTGATATAGTAAACGGAATTATACAAAATGCCGAAATATCGGGAGATTTCTTTACTAAAAAAGATATAAAGGATTTTGCTAAAAACCTTAACGGAGTTAAGTGGGAAAAGGAAGCTTTATATCAAGCATTCATTGGTATTGAGGATTATATAAGTGGTGCAACTAAAAAAGAAATAGTAGACAAAATTTTTGAATAAAAAAAAGGAGCAAAATTTTGCTCCTTTTTTTATTTTCCTAATTTCCTTCTTTCGTTTTCTATCATTTGTTCTAATTTTTCGCAAGTGGCTTTTGCCTTTTCAAAATATTCTTTGTCGGTTAAATCTTCGTAGACAATTTTGCCGTCTAAATTGGGATATCTGCAAAGCTCAAACATGATAGTGCCGTTAAAAGAAGATTTTGCAAGCTGTTTTGCAACGGTATCGAAATCAATCTTTCCGTCAAAGGTTAGAAGATGGTCGTCGGTATCGAGTTCACAACGGTTATCGTGTAGGTGCAAACAAATAACCCTGTCACCATACTTTTCTAAAAACTGAACATTAGTTGCCCTACAATACTGGTGACCACTATCGTAACAAAAGCCCGTATTTTTATATTTGTCTAAGAAATAGATTAAATTTTCTGCATATCTGAGGTTTTCTAACGCAATTTTAACCCCTTGTTCTTCAGCATAATCGAAAACCTCTTTGAATCTTTTTTCGGCAAGGGGAGTAATTTCGGGCATAGGTCTGCCACTTGAAAGGTGAGTGACAACGATAGGAATGCCGTGCTCCTTGCAACGGTCGATCGATGCGAAAAGTCTATTTTGCATAGCCTTTGCGTCCTCTTCGTTTTCACTGTACATATCGTTAATTTTATCGAAAGGGGCGTGGAGTGTTTCGCAAACGATTCCATTTTCCTTAAAGGCTTTAATTGTATTATCAAGGTCTTTATTTTCGGCATCTAAAAAGGCTCTTTTAACGTTAACGTCTAGCAAGCCTTTTAAGAAACGCTCGCTATCAAGCCTAAAAACGCACATTCCTATCATAATTTTTCTCCTACTACAAGATTTAAATAAATTATACCACTAAGAAAACTTTTTTGCAACTTATTTCTGCCCGTTAACGTTTATTTTTGCATTTAGGCTCATTTTTTCTAAAAGGTTATCCTTGTGTGTGGGATAAAATTTGTAATTATATCTATACAGCATTTGGTCTAGCTTTAAGATATCGCAATTAGTTTGCTTTATTTTTTGTATTAGGGAATATACGTCTTCTCTCAGTTTTTTTTCCAAGGCATATTTGACCTCGTAAGGGAGAGGAGTGTTTTTAGATGCTACCGTCTCAGACCTTTCACTGTTTTGGTCGCTGATTTTACAGAATATATCTATATCTACGTTTAAAGTTATATTGTATTCATCTACCGTTAGGTAGGTTTTTTTATTATTTTTCACTATTGTAACAAGGTAATTGCATTCACTGAAAGTGCCGTTTTTTACCCCCTCTACCGTCAGTGTGCTCTCAGCAGTATTTTCCGACAATAGGTTGAAAACGGACGTTTCCTTTTCATTCAAACTCCCAACACAAACACCGTTTTTAAAAAGAGCTGTGTTTTTTGCGTCAAAAAGTGAATTGCCACCACTTTCGGGGGTTTTGCCTCCACTTGCTTCCATTCCACCAACCTTGTTCGCATTGCCACTGCTACTTGCACTACTACCTCCACCACTACTTCCACCACTAGAGGAACTTTCTTCCTGTTTAATAGTTTTGATTATGGGCATAAAGGAGGATGCTGTGCGCGAATAATAATCAGCACAAAAATCTTTTACGTTAATTTCTGCAACGTCCTTATTAAAGCCCTCCTTCTTATGCAATATTTTTTGAATAGCAAAGGAGGAAATGTTGTCCATAGGAGAGGACTCGGATAATAATTCTCTTGCAGTAGTATCCTCAGTATAGACTACTAAAGCCGAATCTTGCACTCTTAAAGTTTTAGCAAAAAAATCTAGAACGGTTAAAACGTTTTTATCCTTAAAATCCTTGCCAACCACTATAAGGTTGCAAAACACAAGCTGAGGGTACCAACCCGATATATCGCTTATTGATTTTATTGCATCTCCAACGGTAACGCCCTTTCCTTCTAAGTGAGTTTTCTTTTTCTCGGTAGAGGTGGAGTCCTCCTCAGGAACGGCAATTTGTGCTGTAATCGAATAGTTGTTTTCCTTGTCCATATCAATTCCGATAGCTGTTATTATTGCCATTTTTTCAATATCTACTACCCCTAGAGTATTAGTGAAAAACAAGTTAAAGAGTATAAAAACGGCAAGCAATAAAATTTTAGGTTTTAATAGTTTTTTCTTCATTTTTAGCCTTCACTCCTTTCTTGTTTTTTTCATTAAAAAATATAAAGAATATTGGGAAAACGTTCCCAAAAAACAACAGTATAAAGCCAGCAGTCGTTATCATAAAGCTTTCAATAGAATAATAGTACTCGGTAAAAATTATGCTTAGCGTAAATGACACGGCAACGCTTATTAATGAAGGGATAAAGGGGCTTTTAAAGGGGAATACCTGCTCCATAAGTTTGCTTGCAAAGAAGAGTGGCAAGCACACGGAAATAATATAGGAAAAGAGGAGAGAAATACTTGCCAAATAGTCAAATCTCCCCGTGTTGGATATTACCGAAGTGTATTTCGCTATATCCGTTAGAGCAAATCTTTGTCTAAACGCAATAAAGGTGAATACGCCGTAAAATACTATTAAAAAGAAAATAACCATAATAGCATTCACCATATAAGAGCCTATAATTTTTAGGCCGTCACCTTTGGAATGCGCATAGTTTCCAACAAAGAACAAAAAATATACTGAATCTCCAAACCAAGCAAGTGAAGAGTAGGACCCCTTTGTAATTTCACCGAGCGTGCATTTTCCAACGGGTAAAATTGCACCGAAATCTGCGTTTCCTAAAGATAATATTATAAGCAAGAAATATCCTGAAAGAGAGAAAGTGAATAACACATCTGATAGTCTCCCTAACACTCTTAATTTTTTACTGCATAGATAAAAAGCAACAGCAAAGAATGGCAAGAAATAAAAGGGACTAGGCATAGCAATATATAGCGTTGCATTAATGTAGTCCTTTTGCTCCATTATTGGGAAGGCAGACTTAAATAGAAAATATATTACGTATAAAAGAGATATAATTTTTGCCCATCTTTCCCCAAGGACTGACGATAGCATTTGAAAAAAAGTTTTGTCAGTTTTTTTGCTTACAAAAATTAGCACTGCAAGTGTGATTATATCAAGTGCTACGTTTATGAACGCAGATAACCAAAGATTTCTCCCTGAAATGGAGGCTAGTATGCTAGGCATAGCAAAGAGCTTTGTAATTGGTAAAAAAGCGATGAAAAATAAGCATATTTGACGTGTTTTTAATTGTTTTTGCAAGTTAGTTTTCCTCCGAATCATTAGTTTTAATTCTTCGTCTATTAAAGTTATTAAGGCTTTTCGGGCGCATTTCCTGTTCAATAAAGAAACCTTTATAAATACTGTCCTTTAGGTCCTTTGGAATAAGTGGAGAAAATGGTGCGCAGATTGGTGTTGAATAGCTTTCAAAGGACACTAAATAAATTATAAAGATAGTGGTTAGAGAAATCAGTGCGTAAATTCCTGCCGTGCCTGCAACCAAGAGTAGCAAAAGTCTTAAAACTGAAAAGGGTTGAACTAGTTCCGGCACGGTATATAGACATATCCCAGAGAATGCAACTATCATTAGCGTAGGGGCAGAGATTATGCCGGCAGAGACGGCAGTTTCCCCTAGCACTAAACCACCGACAATGGAAACTACCATACCAACGTATCTGGGCATTCTGACACTCGCTTCGTTTAATATCTCGAATATCAGCAGTGTGAAAAACATTTCCATACTAGGGGAGAGGGGAATGCCCTTTATACTGTTTTCTATGGTGAGGAGAAAGGCAAAAGGAATAAACTGCAAATGAAAAAGCTCGGCAGCGACAAAAAAGGAGGGCAAAAATAGTGATAAGGAAACGGAAACTGCCCTTATAATTCTCGACACCGTTGCACTGTAGGAGGAGGCGTAGTAGTCGGAGGGGCTTTGGAAGTCCTCAATCAAAAGATAGGGCACGGTGAGTGCTATAGGAGAGCCGTCTACAAAGATTGCAACTCTCCCCTCAAGTATTTTTGCAGCGAGAATATCTGGCTTTTCCGTGTTTCCAACCTGCTTAAATATCGAGCGTTTGTGTTCGCCTAAAAATTTGGAAACGTATGAGGAATCAAGTACAGCGTCGATATTTATATTTTTTAATTTTTTCTTTAATTCTTTAACTAAGTCGTTATCGGCTATTCCGTCGATATAACAAATAGAAACGAGGGTGGAGGAGAATTTTCCTACCGTCATATTTATAAAGCGTAAGTCGGGAGTTTTTAGTTTTCTTCGCATCATACTTACGTTGACGGGCAAACTTTCTACGAATCCCTCTCTAGGACCTTTAATAACGGTTGAAGTGGGGGGCTCGGCTATTGCTCTTTTTTCAAATTTCTTAAGCCCAAACGAAAATCCTTTTGCCATTCCGTCAACGAGCAGTACGGAGTTTCCGTTTACAATTTCTCTAACGATATCGTCAGCCTCGGTTACCACTTGTTTTTCGGGACTGTAAAAGGAGGACAAAAGAGTCTTTTCAGTAATTTTACCTTTTATATGCTCTATCGGGCGAAGAATAAGTTCGCCTATGGCATTCTTGTCCACTATATCTCCTGCAAAGATTAGGCAGGCTTTTTTATTTTTAATCGTTACGTCTAAATATATAATGTCATCCGACTGTATGCATTTTTTTATTTTTTTTATGTTTTTATCTAAATCTTGGTATAGCTTCATACGGGTAGTATTTCTAAAAAAAGGAAAAATATGTAATAAAAAAAGGTGCAGACTTTATGCTGCACCGTATGTTTATTTTACGTTTTTTACCGATGATACGATAAGGTCACGAAGGGCGATTATTTCTTCTTCATCCACGGGGCTAGAAAGCTTTTCCGCAAGAAGAGAAAGAAGTTCTTCTTCGTCAATATCGCTATCGATAGCTTCAGCAATCGCCATGGAAACGGATGAAAGCTTTTCCTCTGCTACGTAACCAGAAAGAATTCCCTCAATAATTAGCGTCTCTCTACTTATTTTTAACGGCTTGCCCTTAAAAACTCTACTTGCTAGCGAGTAGATTATAAGTGATAAAGAATATGATAAAAGGGCTGAAGATACAGATTTAAAAGTAAACATGTTTAAATCCTTAAAGAATATCAGAGTAAATAAAAATTCTGATAATACAGCAAACGCCATTTCTATATAAGAACGGGTTACGCTAGACATTCTGCCCTTAAAAACCTTTTTAAGACAAAGCCTTAAAAAACAGATAAGTAATGATAAAACGATTGCGTTTACACCGTAATTAACGGCATAAGTTTCTAAAATAAGATAGTCCATATTTCACCTCTTTTATGGGAGGGGAAACGTATTATCCCGACTTTTTTATTTCACGCCTAAGCCTTTCGTAAAAACGATTTCGGTTTATAAAGTAGTAGGTTATAATTAATCTCACCTCCCTTTTATTCCAAACGCTAATGCCATTATATAAGAAGAACGGATTTTGTAAACCCCTTTATGACAAAATAAGGACGTGCTAACCGTTATATAAAAAAATTCCACCTCATAGAGTAAATTAAAAAAGGAGGAATTTATGTTTTTTGATACTTTGTTTTATTTTATTGGGAAGTTAGTGTTTTTTACGGGAAGCGTCCTTACCGGGTCGTCCTTTCCAAAGCCTCTACCCAAAGAAGAGGAGGAAAGGTGCATTGACCTAATGGAAAAGGGGGATTCAGAGGCGAGAGAGAGGCTAATTAAACACAACATGAGGCTAGTTGCCCATGTTGTAAAAAAGTATACGGGCTCTGCAGAAACGGACGATTTAATTTCTGTTGGAAGCATTGGGCTCATTAAGGCGATAAATACGTATAGAAAGGATAAGGGAACACAACTTGCAACCTACACTGCTAGGTGTATTGAGAATGAAATTTTAATGATGCTCCGTTCAAATAAAAAGCACAAGAACGATATATATCTTTCAGACCCCGTAGGCTCTGATAACGAGGGCAATGAACTGACGTTAATGGACTTACTTTACGAAAAGGATGACGCTGTTTTTCAAGAGGTGGATAGAGGCATTGAAAGGGTGAGACTTTTAGAATTCCTAAGAAAAACGCTTAGTGAGAGAGAATATACGGTAATATGCCTAAGATACGGACTAAAAGGGGAGAGAAACTATGCGCAAAGAGAGGTTGCTAGTTTTTTGAAGATATCTCGCTCATATATATCTAGGATAGAAAAAAAGGCAATAGAAAAATTAAAAATGACGGTCAAAAAAGGGCAATTTAATTGCTAAAGTTTTTTTAATATGTTATTATATTAAAAAGAGGAAAAATTATGGAAAATAAAATTGCCGTTATTGCGACCGTTGTAAGCAATGGGGAAAGCGTTTCAAAAGTAAACGAGATATTTCATCAATATTCAAGCTACGTTTTAGGAAGGCTTGGCGTTCCGCACAGGGAAAGGGGCGTTTCGGTTATAAGTGTGGTTTTGGATGCGCCTCAAGAAGTGCTTAGTGGGCTTTCTGGAAAATTAGGGATGCTCGACGGCGTTACTTCAAAGGTTATGATAACCAAATGATGAATTTTACCTTTATCAGTGGCGCAAGCGGTGGAATAGGCAAGGCGTTTTCATTAGAGTGTGCAAAGCTAGGCTATTCTCTTTTTCTCACCGGAAGAAGCGAGGGAAAATTAAAGGCGTTAAGAGAAGAAATTTTATCCCTTTATCCTGTCGAGGTCGATTACTTTGCTTGTGACCTATCTAATGCCGATAATAGGCTAGAGTTGGTTTCATATATTGAGAGAAAGGGCTATTGCTTTAATAGGCTTTGCTTAGTTGCAGGAGTGGATACGCAAAAACCCTTTATGGAATATTCTAGGGAAAAACTCTTGTTCCAGATGCGTGTAAACGCAGAAGCCACCGTTGATTTAGCCTACTCTCTTTTGAAGTTTAAGGCTGAAAAAATGGAAATTGTAGTGGTCTCAAGCATGTCTTGTGTTTCGCCAATGCCTTATTTTCAAGTGTATTCGGCGACGAAGGCATTGCTTCTAAATTTATTTACAGCCCTTCATTTTGAGCTAAAAAAAGGGGGCGTAAAGGTTACTACCGTGTTGCCGGGTGGCGTTCCAACCCGTCCTGATATAATTGAAGATATAAAGGGGCAAGGACTTTGGGGTCGGCTTTCTGCAAAGAGCCCTGAATTCGTGGCAAAGGGTAGCTTAAAGGCGGTTAGGAAAAACAAGGTAAAATATATTCCTGGGTTCTTCAACAAATTTTTACACTTTATAATGAAGATTTTTCCTGAAAGGATTGTTCTTAAATTTATTGCGCGCAGGTGGAAAAACTTAAGAAAAGATGCTTTTTAGCATAGGGGGAAAGGATATGAGTTTAGCTGATGAAATTTTTATCAAAAACTGTAGAGACATTATAGATAACGGTGTGTGGGATACCGATTATCCCGTGCGTCCCAAATGGCTTGACGGAACGCCTGCTCACACTGTTAAAAAATTCTGTATCGTAAATAGATACGATTTGCAAAAGGAATTTCCAATCTTAACCTTAAGAAGAACAGCCTTCAAGTCTGCTATTGATGAGATTTTGTGGATTTGGCAAAAGAAGAGTAATAATATTAACGACCTTAACAGCCATATTTGGGATAGTTGGGCAGACGAGACGGGGTCTATTGGAAAGGCTTACGGCTATCAGCTTGCCGTTAAACACAAATATCCTGAGGGGGAGTTCGACCAAGTAGATAGAGTTCTATTTGACCTTAAGAATAATCCCCACTCTAGAAGAATTATGACTAATATTTACACATTTGAGGACTTACACGAAATGCACCTTTATCCCTGTGCATATTCTATGACTTTTAACGTTTCAGGAGATACGCTAAACGGTATACTCAATCAAAGAAGTAACGACGTTGCAGTAGCTAACAACTGGAACGTGGTACAGTATTCCATTTTATTAATTATGATGGCTCAGGTGTCTAACCTTAAGGTTGGGGAATTGGTGCACGTTATTGCTGACGCTCACCTTTACGATAGGCATATTCCAGTAGTAGAAGAAATGCTTAAAAAACCCACCTTCCCTGCGCCAAAGCTTATAGTTAACCCAGACGTTAAGGATTTTTACGATTTCACTGTAGACGACTTTAAGTTAGAGGGCTATGAGTTTAACAAGATAGATTCTAAATTTGAGGTTGCAGTATAATGAGGGCAATCGTTTGTGTAGATGAAAAGTGGGGCATAGGCAAAAATAATGATCTGCTTTTTTCCTTGCCCCTCGATATGAAAATCTTTAGGGAAACGACTATGGGGGCTACCGTGGTAATGGGGGCTAATACCTTAAAATCTTTTCCTAATGAAAAGCCACTCCCTAAAAGAGAGAACGTGGTTCTTTCAACTACTCTAGATAGGGAGGACGTGACTGTCTTTAAGAGCCTTGCTGAGCTTTTAGGTTTTCTAAAAGATAAAGAAAACGTGTTTATAATAGGTGGAGCAAAAGTTTATAAGGAGCTAGTCCCATATTGCGAGGAGGCGTTAGTTACTAAGGTCGAAGCAGACGGGGGGGCAACGGTGTTTTTCCCAAATCTTGACATAGATAATGCTTGGGAAATAACTAAGAAAAGCGAAAAAATGGAGACTAACGGATTTAATATTCGCTTTATAACCTACAAAAATAACGATATAAAAAAGATATAAGACGATAAAGTGTTTGGAGTTTACCGCCAGATGCTTTATTAGTTTTTTAGGGTTTATTTTGTGTGTACAAGGAGAAGAAAATGGCTACTAAACGCAGTATTGATATGACATCGGGTTCGATACTAAAAAAAATGATGCTATATTCATTGCCTCTTATGGCGACGAATATTTTGCAGGTGCTTTTCCACTCTGCAGACGTTTTTGTTTTGGGTATTTGTTTACCAGGTGACGTAGGTGACCTTGCGATGGGTGCCATTGGTGCTAACAGTACTTTAATTACCTTTATAACTGGTCTTTTTATAGGTATTTCGATGGGTACCAATGTGCTTGTTGCGAAATACATAGGTGCCAAAGACGAAGAAAAGGTGAAAAACAACGTAGGTATGGCTGTTTTGTTCCCTTTAATCGCAGGCTTTGTTGTTTTCTTTGTAGGATTCTTTGGAGCAGAAACCTTTTTGAGATGGCTTAACGTCAAGGAGGCTATGCTTCCTATGGCAGTCAAATACCTTAAAATTTATTCTTTCGGCTTCCCCCTAACGATGCTTTACAACTTTACATCTGCAGTCTTAAGGGCGGCGGGTGATACTATTAGACCGTTAATATTCCTGGTTATAAGTGGCGTAACTAACATATCGCTCAACTTCATATTTGTTATTTTCTGTGGAATGGACGTTGAAGGTGTTGCAATCGCAACTATAGTTTCACAAGGTTTAGCAGCCCTACTTTGTATTATAAGCCTACTTAAAGATGACGAGATTTATAAGTTAGTTCCAAATAGAATAAGAATTTATTCCGATGAATTAAAGGAAGTATTAAGAATAGGCGTGCCGATGGGCGTGCAATCAATGCTTTTTTCAATAGCAAATTTGACAATGCAAGCGTGCATAAATGATTTTGGAGAATTTGCTACTTCTGGAAATTCACTTGCTGCAACATTTGATGCTATAATTTACCACGTAGTACACGCCTTTGCGCTAACAGTTTTAACATTTACGGGTCAGAATTACGGAGCAGGGAAGTTTGACCGTATTGTAAAATCTAGAAATACGGCAATAATTCTTGAATGTGTGGTGGGCGTTCTAGCAGGTCTTATAATTCTTGGAATATCGGCAATATTCGTTCCACTAATTGCTGAAAATGCAGAAACTATTTCTCATGCTCAGAAAAGACTTTTTGTTCTGGGGTTGCTTTATTTTATATGTGGAATAATGGACTGTTACTCTTGTGTAATGCGTGGAGTTGGAAGAAGTATTTCGGCTATGATAATTTCCCTTTTCGGGGCTTGTTTTTTAAGAATATTGTATCTTGAGATTATTAAAAGAATACCCGTAATATACACTATTGATTTAGTTTACCTTACTTGGCCACTCTCTTGGCTTGTAACAATTATCATCTACGTGTTTGTTTGTAGGTCCACCTTAAAAAAAGTTAAGCTTGAGATGGAGCAAAAAGAAGAAAACAATCGAGAAGAGGTTGGGCAAGACGAAACCATAGAGGAAGAATAAAAAATAATTAAATTAAGTCTCTCTTTTTTTCAAAAAAAGAGAGATTTTTTTATTTTAAATTTTTTTAGCAAAAAGGGCGCATATATCTCTTTTCAAACAAAAATTCGGTGGTACCATTTGAGCGAAAATATCTTTCGGACGGAATTTATGCAGAAAATAATTGAGCGTATCTTAAGGATAGAAAAGGAGCTTGAGAAAAGAAGCGCAAGTGATAATCTAGGTAATTACAATAAGGGTTCTCTAATCCACCATAAACAAATTGCTTTTCATAAATGTGTTAAAAAAAACAGGTGGGTATTTGGAGGGAACAGAAGTGGGAAAACCGAATGTGGAGCTGTTGAGGCGCTTTATATAGCACTCGGCATACATCCTTACAGGGAAAATAGGCAGGAGGTTTTCGGTTGGGTGGTGTCCCTTTCCACACAGGTGCAAAGGGACGTTGCCCAAGCAAAAATTTTGCATTATCTCCCAAAGGATAGTATCGTTGACATCACTATGATTTCAGGGAAAAAGGAAAGCCCTGCCAGTGGCGTTATAGACCAAATTTTTGTGAGAAACGCTTTTGGTAACGTTTCGGTTATAGGTTTTAAGTCTTGTGACCAGGGCAGAGAAAAATTTCAGGGAAGTTCGCTAGATTTCGTGTGGTTTGACGAGGAGCCCCCAAAGGATATTTATGATGAGTGTAGAATGCGAGTTCTCGATAAAAATGGAGACGTTTTCGGCACGATGACCCCCTTAAAAGGGCTAACCTTTATATACGATGAGATTTTCCTAAACAAATCGGGCTCGCCTAACGTTTGGTATGAGTTTATGGAGTGGATGGATAATCCCTATCTTAATAGAGATGCAATTGAAGAGCTTACTAAGTCTTTACCCGATGATGAACTAGAGTCTAGAAGATACGGTAGGTTTAAGCAAAACGAGGGACTAGTATATTCTGAATTTGATGAAAACGTTCACGTTATCGAGCCGTTTGCCGTTCCAATGGAGTGGCAGGATATGATTTCCATTGACCCGGGGCTTAACAATCCTTTATCTGCACATTGGTACGCCGTTGATTACGATAAAAACGTTTACGTAATCGCAGAGCACTTTATGGCTAAAAGGGACGTTGTTTATCACGCAGGGAAAATAAAGGAGATATCAGATTCCTTATCGTGGAAGCGACGCTCAGACGGCAGAATCGAGGCTATAATCGATTCGGCTGCAAACCAAAGAACGCTCGCTTCATCAAAAAGTGTAACGGAGCTGTTTTACGAGCAAGGCATAGTTGCTAACCCCAACGTCAATAAGGATTTGTTCAGTGGAATATCTAGGGTTAAGCAATATCTTAAAGTCGTAGATGGAAAGCCTAAAATTTATATTTTCAAAAACTGTACAAACCTTATCAGGGAACTTAAAAGTTATTGGTGGGGAGAGGGGGATAACCCTAAAAAAGTAGACGACCACGCTTTAGACGAGCTACGTTATTATTTAATGAGAAAGCCTGAACTTACGCCCATTAGGCCTGTAAAAACTGCCGTTCAGAAGGATAAAGACAGACTATACAGGAAGTTGCTAAATGAAAGAAAAAGATATTAAGGAGAAAAAGGTAAAAAATGCGCTCATAAAAAGGGCGCTCGGTTACGACTCCGAAGAGGTTATTGAAGAATACGTTAAAACTGACGAGGGCGTTGTTTTAACCAAGAAAAAGGTTACGAGAAAAAACGTTCCACCAGACGTTAGTGCACTTAAAATTTTGCTTGAGTGCGAGGGAGAAGACCTCTCTTCAATGACTGCAAAACAATTAAATGAAGAAAAAGAAAGATTGCTTTTAGAGCTTTCAAAAATGCAAAAAGAGGAGGAAAAAAATTGCAAAAAGACTACACCCAAGAAAAAGAGCAAGAAAGATTTATAGAAAACCTAATTGCCCAAACAAAAGAGGACTTTGAAAGGAGAAGAACAGAGAGACTCTCTTTAGAGAGACAGTGGGAGCTCAATATGAATTTTCTAAGTGGAAACCAATACTTTGGCATCAACTCGAGCGGCGAGATTTACGAAAGGGATTCGGGAGAATACTTTTGGCAACAGAGGGGTGTGTTTAACCACATTGCACCCATAATGGAAACTAGAATGAGCAGGCTTATGAAAATCTCTCCCGAGGTGTGCGTACGACCTAAAACGGACGATGACACCGACGTTTCGGGTGCCTTATTAGCCGAAAAAGCCATCGCAGGACTGTTCGACAATATTGGCTTTAAGGATATTGTAAGAAGGACCACTCTTTGGAGCGAGTCGTGTGGCACAGGCTTTTATAAGATAACCTGGGACAACGACGGAGGAAAGGAAATAGGCGTTCTCGATGGCAAAAAGGTTAAGGAGGGTGACGTTAAAATTATAACCGTTTCACCCTTTGAAATTTTCCCTGACAATCTTGCAAAGGAAGATTTTGACGACTGCTTTAGCATTATTCACGCAAGGGCAATTCCCGTTTCTATGATTAAGGAAAAGTACGGGGTGATTGTAGACGGGGAGGAGATAGATTTATCCACGTTGCAGGTCGACAATAATTCGTATAGCTCAAAACAAAAAAAGAACGTACTGAGGAACGGTTCGGTGGTTATTGAGAAATATGAAAAACCTTCTGAACAATTTCCAAACGGAAGGCTTATCACTATTGCAGGAGATAAGCTTTTATATTACGGAGAGCTTCCGTACGTAAACGGAAAGGATAAAACGAGAACTTTTCCCTTTGTAAAGCAGGAGAGTATTGAGTGTGGTGGAAGTTTCTTTGGCACAAGTGTCATAGAAAGACTTATACCCGTTCAAAGGGCTTACAACGCCGTTAAAAATCGCAAGCACGAGTTTATCAACAGACTCTCTACTGGGGTTATGATGGTGGAGGACGGTTCGGTTGACGTTGACGATTTAGAACAGGAGGGTTTGCCACCAGGTAAAATTCTCGTTTACCGTCAAGGCTCTAAGGAACCTCAAATGATGGACGGCTTTTCAATGCCCTCAGAGTTTAACGACGAGGAGAGCAAGCTTATTGCTGAGTTTGACATTATAAGTGGAGTTAGCGATGTCTCCTCTTCGTCTAGAAGCAATAAAACGCAAAGTGGTACTGCGTTAGAAATACTAGTTGAACAGGACAATGAAAGAATTGTTCCCTCTGCCGAGAAGATTAGAGATTGTTATCTTCAAGTTGCTAGACACGTTATAAGGCTTTATTCACAATTCCTTACAGGGGTTAAGATGGTTAGATATAAAGACGATACTGATAAGACTCACGTTTATTATCTAGACGCTAAGGCCGTTAACTCTGATGAAACATATTTAAAGGGCGTGAACGAGCTTACTGAAAATATGGCAAGAAGGCGAGAAATAGTATTAAGCCTTTACGAGAAAGGATTATTTAACGATGAGAATGGACGCTTAAGAGCAGAGGTTAAAGAAAAAATTCTCAGCGTTTTAGGACTTCAAGAGTTGGATTGTCAGAGGGGCTTATCAAAGCTTCAGATTGAGAAAGCGTCTAACGAGAACGAACTTATTAGAAAGCAGGAAAGGGAAGTAGAGGAAATTGACGACGATATTATTCACGTTGAGGAACACAGTAGATATGCCTTTAGCGAGTATGACGAGCTTTCTAACGAAGAAAAACAAAACATTTTTAAGCATATTAAAAAACATAAAGAAAGAATTAATAAAGAAATGGAGAAATAGAAAATGGAAGAAATTATCAATGAACAAACAGAGGCTGTTACATCGCACACTGCAGAGGCAGAGGAGGTTTTAGGCGAAGAAAGCTCCGTCTCATACGGTAAATTCAAAAGCGTCGAAGCACTTTTGTCGGCTTATAATTCCTTGCAAGCTGAATTCACCAAACGCTGTCAGCGAATAAAGGAATTAGAGAGCAATGCAAACAAGGAAAAATCCCTTGCAGAGGACGGTGCGCCCACGGTTTCGGCGCAAGGTATAACCCCGGAAAAAAAGGAGGAAATCCTAAGGGACTACCTTATAGAAATAGAGCGTGGAAAAAGTAGTGCAATCGTTATGGGGAGTGAGGGGGTAGGACTAAAAACTCCGTCGCAAAAGCCCGTTACGATTGCCGAGGCAGGTAAACTTGTCAAAGAAATATTAAATAAAGAAAATTAAGGAGAAATTATGGCAGTTAATTTAACTAACGCAGACAGTGCGTTAAAATCATTTTATTTAGACGCTGTTACTGAACAACTTAACAAAAAAGTAAACCCATTTTTGGCGGCAATCAAACACAGCACCGAAAACGTTTACGGCAAGGAAATAAGAACTTTTACCACTTTTGGTATTAACGGTGGTATCGGTGCAGGAACAGAAGATGGAAATCTTCCCGAGGCAGGTGGTAATCTTTATGCACAAATGGTGACTTCATTAAAAAACCTTTACGGCAATATTGAAATCTCCGACAAGGCGATTAGAGCTTCTGAGAATAATTCGGGTGCTTTCGTTAGTCTCCTCAATGCCGAAATGGAAGGTCTTGTAAAGTCCTCTGCTTTTAACTTTGGCAGAATGCTCTATGGTGACGGAACTGGTATCCTTGCTGAAACTACTGGCGACGTTGTAGACGGGGCAATTTATTTAACCGACGTATCAGGTATCTTTGAGGGAATGACTGTGGAATTTACCGACCCATTCGGTGACCCTCTCGTAGATATCACAACCAGAAAGGTTGTAGCTGTTGACAGAAAGAATAAAACTATTAAAGTAGATGGCACTAAGGTTACGGAGGATATGGTTTGTGCAGAAACGCTAGTAGTGGTTCAAGGTTCTTATAACAAGGAAATTACCGGATTAAAGGCAATTTTTTCTAACAGTAGCACTCTTTACGGCTTAGAAAGAAGCAAAAATCCTTGGCTTATTCCTTACGTTAAGGAGGAAGTTGGTGCAATATCTGAAAACGTTATTCAAACTGCACTTGACGATATCGAAAACGATGCTGGCTCTTCAGTAAACTTTATCGTTTGTTCTTTCGGTGTTCGCCGTGCTCTTCAGGAGCTTCTTTCTGCAAACAGAAGAAATATAGACACTATGGAGCTTGCAGGTGGATTTAGGGCTATGAGTTACAACGGCATTCCTATCGTGGCTGACAGATTCTGCCCCGAAGGCACTATGTATTTACTTAATACCGAAGATTTTACTCTTCACCAGCTTTGCGACTGGCAGTGGATGGAGGGTGACGATGGCAGAGTATTGAAGCAGTTACCTGGTAAACCCGTCTACTCGGCTACTTTAGTTAAATACGCTGACCTTGTTTGCGCTCGTCCTAGAGGACAGGGTATGCTTACAGGCATTACCGAAGCGTAATACTTTTTCGCCGAGCACATTGCTCGGCGAATTTTTATAAAAGGAGGATAAAAAAGTGAAGATATCTGATATATTAAAAGCAACTGCGACCTTGCTTGCAAGGGAGGACGTTGTGGAATATTTATCACAATCAGAAGAAGGTGAAGCTTCGAAGAATACCTTGGAGACTGTAGACCTTCTGACTAGACTTACAAACATAGTTATAAGGGAACTTTGTAACGGACTTATCGTTATGAAGAAGAGGGCTTTTGTTAAGGCAAGAGATTCGGTGACTTTTTCTGAACTTGAGATTGCCCCTCTAGACGTTATTGCCGTATATGATAAGAAAGGAAATAAGCTCGATTATAAGCTATCCCCTTATGGACTAACCGTAACGAACGGACTTATTAACGAGATAGAGTATTACTATATGCCAGAGAACTACGGCTTAACAGATACCGTTGGAGATTTTGAAAAGCCTGTAACGGTTGGAACGCTAGCTTACGGTGTCTCAGCTGAATTTTGTCTAACAGAGGCAAGGTTTGACGAAGCAATTATGTGGAACGACCGTTACGTGAATTCGGTAAACGCACTTATCAGACCGAAAAACGGAAAGATGAGGGGTAGAAGTTTTGTATGAAAAAGGTAGTAAAAATAAGAGAAGTCTCCACAAAAAAACAGAGTATTACCTTGGATTTTAATAACCTAAACGATACTACAGATGAGGTGGGCATTTTTGTGGAAAAAACGGCATATTTGCCCACGTCAGACCTTTCTCCACAGAGAATATATAACGAGGGAGGGAGCGTTCTGTTTTTTGCAAACAATACCGTTTACGTTGAGAAGAATGGAGAGTACGTGCCTTTTTCCGACATTACACTTGCTACTGAACCGAACGTGGTTTCCATAAAGGAAAACTATCGTGACGATATACTTATTTACAACGAGGAGGTTGCTGAGTTTTATAAAGGAGGCTACACCTTTAACATTCCTTTTAGTAAAATTCACACAGTGTGTCGCGAGATGCTATTTGGAGCGATTGGAAGGGAACTTTACGCTACTTGTGGTTTTAACATTTCAAGTGGTGACCACGACTTTTCGCATAAACTCTGTTTTAGAGTGGAGAGAGAGGACGGGAATATAGTAGGCGTTGCAGAATACGGTGAGAGCTTACTACTTCTTTGCGAACGTAAACTGATAAAACTTTCTTTTGTAAAGGAGCCTGGAGAGTTGGTGGCTGAAAGGCTATTAACACCCTGCTTTACTGCGAGGGCTGAAAGCCTTGTCGTATGTGGGGATAAGGCAGTGTTCATTGTAGAGGGGAGAATAGCAATTCTTAAGGGGAACAACTTAATCTTTTTAAATTTGCCAGCAAGTGTAACGGCTGGTGAAATTTATTCACATTGCTCAAGTTCTGGCTCACTTTACGTTATTCCCTTTAAGAGAGAGGGCGTAAAATTTCTTTGCGTTTACGACGTAGAGGAGGAAAGTTTTACAGAAATTACCTCTGAGGCAAAAGCATTTTCTAAAAAAGGTGCTCTATTTGTTAACAATGACGGAAACTTTTGTACGGTGAAAAAAAGAAAAAGAGAAAAACAAACGGTAACTGCAGACGGCATTAATACCAAAATAGACGGTTGTGGAAAAAAACTGTTATCATCTATTGAAATTTACGTTTCGGGAAGTGCAAAGCTTAACGTTTTATCTGATGCCGGAAGAAAAGAGTATTTGCTTAGTGATGGGTGCAATAAAATATATTGTAATATATGTTCTAAAGAATTCACCTTTAACCTAAGTGAGGAAAGTGAGGATTTTTCCACGGGAAGAATTACTCTAACATATAGTAAAATAGGAGGATAAAAAATGGGGTACCCAACGCCAACAACGGCAGAAGAAATGTATGAAATACTAAAACAAATTTATTACGATTACCGTCTTAGAATAGATGCTTATGAGGACGCAGGTTTAGAAGACCTTGTTCTTAGTAGAATGTCTTACGTTGAAAAAACTGACGAAGAGTTGCTTGAGGAGGCTACCATTCTCGTTAGTCCTTGGTTTGATGAAAAGTATTCTAAGGCAAGAAAAGAGGTGGAAGCACAAATTGATGCTTGCAATAAAAGATTAGAAGAAATTGAAGAAAAAGGTCAAACGACTAAATATAGTCTTGAAGAGGAGATATCAAAGGGCAAGGAGGAAATTGAGAGAGAAGCTATAAAAAAAGGCTATTCAAATTCCGATATAACCTTGGAAAAGATATTCGAGCTTATGCAATATAAAAATGATAAGCTTTTGGAAATAAATGCCGAGACTTCAGCTAAAAAGAGTAAGGTGCAAGAAGAGAGAGCATTATTAAACTCTAGATTAGAGGGGATATTATCAGAGTATCAAGAATATTTTGAGAATAAAAAGCAGGCAAAATTTCAAGAGCTTAAGGCTGAGCAGGATAAAGAGATAAGAGAAGTTTTTAAGTACAATAACGGACTCGACGAAAAGGAAAAGAGAAGTAAAAATGCTAATATTTCTGCAAATGCTAGCTTAAAGCTTAGATATCTTGAAATTAGAACACAATCCTACACTACGGAAGAATTGGTCGATATGGGATATTATGGCGACGTGATAGATTGTGTTTGCGATTATTACAATTCTATAACCGATTCCCTTGAAGCCTATAAACAATTTTGTAACGACACTAAGGTTTTAATTTATCTTGAAGATTATTACGATAACGTTTTGGCCTTGTATAGGGCAAAAGCAGGTTTGTAAATAAAAGTCACGGGGAAACCCGTGATTTTTTATCTTTACAAAAGAAGAATAATGTGGTAAACTTTTACTTATAGAGGATATTTATGTCAAGAAAAATTAAAATTGGTAATTTACACATAGGCGGCGGTGAAAAGGTAGCCGTTCAATCAATGTCAACTTTGATGCCTAAGCAGATTTCTGCTTGCGTAGAAGAGGGGCTTCTTCTAAAGCAGAACGGATGCGATATTATGCGCTATTCCGTTTTAGATTTGGACGATGCCAAAGCTTTTTCTGAAATTAAAAAACAAGTGGATATGCCGATAGTTGCAGATATTCACTTTGACTATAGGCTTGGAATTGCTTCTATTGACGGTGGGGCAGACAAGATAAGAATTAACCCCGGCAATATCGGTGGCGAAGCTAACGTAAGGGCTGTAGCCGAGGCGATAAAGGCAAATGGCGTTGCAGTTAGAGTTGGTTCTAACACGGGAAGCATTGACAAGGAGTTTTTAGAAAAGTACGGCAAAAACGAAATTTCCCTTGGAGAAAGTGCTCTTAAAAACGTTGCTATTTTAGAAAAGTTTGGCGTAAAAGATATAGTAATTTCAGTAAAGGCGTCAAACGTGCCGTTAATGGTAAAGGCATACGAGTATATTTCAAAGAGGGTAGATTATCCCTTGCATCTAGGCGTGACTGAGGCAGGCACTGAATATAACGGCGTTATAAAAAACGCTATGGGAATTGGTGCACTTCTGCTTAAGAGTATAGGCGATACTATTAGAGTGAGCCTTTCAGCAAGTCCACTTAGAGAAGTGGTTGCCGCAAATTCTATTCTAAAAGGCTTGGGCTTAACGGATACAGGTGTGGAAATTATCGCCTGTCCTACCTGTGGTAGGTGTGCTTGGAATTGCATGGACTTTGCAAAAAAAGTGGAAGATTATACTAGGGACGTGCAAAAAAAAGTAAAAATTGCCGTTATGGGTTGTGTCGTTAACGGACCGGGGGAAGCAAAGGATGCTGACCTTGGAATTGCAGGTGGAAAGGATTCATGCGTAATTTTTAGAAACGGTGAGATTATAAAAACAGTTAGAAAAGAGGACGTGGAAAAAGAATTTTTCCAGGAGATTGATAAGTGTATTCAATAAAGAGTAAAGAAGAATTCGTAAAAGATATTCAGCAGATTGACGAGAGGCTGAAAAATATAAGGCTCTCCAATATAGAAATAGAGAGGGATGCGCAGAAAATTACTTATAATTTTATCTGCGACGTTTACGTGCCGGACGACCTTAGGGAAGCTATCTTAAAAGAGGTGGAAAAAGTTACTCTCCCAGCTTTTGGCGAAGTGGTTGTCACGGTTAAGAAAATTGTTAGCGACACCCAGCTTGTAAATATTGCTATATATAATTTTCTAAGGGATAATTTCCCTTCAATATCTATATTCCTAAAGCAAACGGACGTTGTTTCGGCTTTGGTTGGGGACGCGATAAAATACACCTTAAGACTCACTAAAGATGGCATAGAGTATGTTAACAAAAACGGCACGATAAGAAAGCTTAACGAGTTTATGTCAAAGAATTTCTGTTCGGACTTTGCTGGGGGGACAGAGGAAAAGGAGGCTGAAGAAACCATTAGCCTTATTTCTGAGGAGGTGTATGATTCCGAGCTGAAAAAAATTGAACATAGGACCATTAAGGTTGAGGACGTTGTTGTGATAGATGACGAGACAATGGGAGACCTTGCCCTATATATTGAAGATATCGTTTCGGGAGAGGTTACTATTTGTGGCGTCGTTACCGAGGTTTTCGAAAAAGAAACCAAGAACGGTAAGCCCTTTTTTATCTTTAGGCTTGACGATACAACGGGCAAGACGGGTGGCGTGTATTTTTCTAAGAAGAGTACACTTTCTAAAATTAAGGATATTCAGGTGGGTGACGCCATTATTGCAAGGGGCACTATGGGCGAATATAATGGCAAACCCTCGCTCACCTTTGATAAGATAAACCGTTGTACATTTCCGAAGAATTTTGTAAAAAAGGAAAGGTATAAAAACGAGGTGCCTAGGGAATATAAGGTGATATTCCCAACTCCTGCCTCAACGGTAAAGGTTAGCAGTGTTTTCGATGATTTTTTCCTTCCCGAGGAGTTGACTCAACACACCTACGTCGTATTTGATCTGGAAACTACAGGGCTCGATTTGATGAACAACGGCATAACGGAGATAGGCGCTGTCAAAATTGAAAAAGGGGTTATAACAGAACAGTTTACAACGCTTATTAAGCCAGACTATCCCATCACCGAGGAAATAACTAATATCACGGGTATTACTGCCGAGATGGTTAAAGACGCTCCTAAAATAAGCACGGTAATTCCCGATTTTATTAAGTTTATAGATGGGGCGATTCTTGTTGCTCACAATGCGGAATTTGACACTAAGTTTATTAAGCGTTTTGCTCTAGCAGAGGAATTTGAAATCAACAACAAGATTCTTGATACGATGGTTATGACGAGAACGTATCTTCCTCAATTAAAGCAGGCGAACTTAAAGGTCCTTGCCGATTACTTTGGTATAATTTTTCATCATCACAGGGCTCTTTCCGATTCCTACGCAACGGCTGAGGCGTTTATAGAGCTTATGAAAATAAAAGCCAAAAAAGAAAATTGTTAAAAACGCTTGCAATTATTAATAAAAAGTGTTATTATATCTATGCTGAAATATAAGACTTGACTTATGAGAACGGAACCCCGTTCTCATATTTTTTATAAGAGGTAAATATGAAAGTAAAGAGCAATGCTGAAATTTTTGAATTTTGCAGTAAAATAGCTGAAACTGTGGGCGTCAGAGTTGTTGACGTGGAGTTTAAACAGGGCAAAAATCCGTCGCTAACGATATTTATTGACAAGGAAGGTGGGGTAGACTTAGATACCTGTGAAATTTTCCATAACGCCATTAATGAGCCACTTGACGAGCTTGACCCTACCTACGGTGTGGCGTATACCTTAAACGTTTCCAGCCCTGGTGCAGACAGACCTTTTAAGACGGAAGAAGATTTTATTTCGCACGTTGGTCAAAAGGTGGAGGTGAAGCTTTATTCTGCGATTAAGGGCAAAAAGTTTTACGAAGGGGAACTTCAATCGTATAACGGTCAATGTATCGTTATTAAGGTGGATAGCAAAACGACTTTTTCAATTGATATGAAAAACATAGTAAAGGTCAACGAATACATTGACTTCAACTAAAAAATATTAACATCGATAAAATTTTAAGGAGAACAAAATGATTAATCAGGACTTCTTTATGGCACTTGAAGTGTTAGACAGAGAAAAAGGCATTTCCGAAGCAGAGTTTATTGCTGCTTTAGAGGAGGCTATGGTTATAGCCAACAAAAAGATGACGGGGCTTGCTTCAGACGTTAAGATTAAGCTTAACCACGAGAAGAAATCCATCAACATTTACAGCGTGAGAACGGTTGTTGAAGAGGTTGTAGATGCTGATAAGGAAATCAGCCTTGAGGAAGCTAAAACTATTAAAAAATCCTACAAGGTTGGCGATGAATTTGCTGAAGAAATCAAGTCTAAAGACTTTGGAAGAATTGCAGCTCAAACTGCTAAGCAAGTTTTAACTCAAAAGCTTCGCGAAATTGAAAGGGATAATACTGTTAGCGAGTTCGAAGATAAGGAAGGCGAACTTATGGTTTGCACAATTAGAAGAATCGAGGGTGGCAACGTTTACGTGGAAATCGGTGGAAGCCAGATTGAGGGCGTTATGATGCCTAGAGACCAAGTTCCCGGAGAGAAGTATGAGTTGAATCAAAGGCTTAACGTTTACGTAAAGCGCGTTAAAAATACCGGAAAGGTTGCGCAGATTATGGTTTCAAGAACTTCAACAGGTCTTGTTAAACGTCTATTTGAAAACGAAGTTCCTGAAATTAAACAGGGCGTTGTAGTTATTAAAAGCATCGCTAGAGAAGCAGGACAAAGAACTAAAATTGCCATTCATAGCGACGACCCAATGGTTGATGCAATAGGTGCTTGCGTTGGTAACAAGGGCGCAAGAGTTAACGCAATAGTTGCTGAGCTTGGTGGCGAAAAAATTGATATTATTCCTTGGAGTGAAAACCCCTTAGAATATATTTCAAGGGCGTTATCACCTGCAAGAGTGTTAAAGGTTATTCAAACGGGTGATGACAGTGCAGTTGCAATCGTTCCCGACGATAAACTTTCACTTGCTATCGGAAGAAGTGGTCAAAATGCAAGACTTGCCGTTAGACTTACCGATTGGAAGATTGACGTTAAGAGCCAGAGCAAGGCTGCTGCAGAGCTTGGCGAGGAAGTAGTTGAGGATATTCCTGCAGACGAGGAAATTGCAGAATAACCGAGGAGAATAAATGGAGAAGAAAATTCCTATGCGCACTTGCGTTGCTTGTAGAAAATCTGCTCCGAAGAGGGAACTTTTCCGTATCGTTAAAAACGGTGAAGAGATTTTTTTGGATAAGACGGGCAAGGCAAACGGTAGAGGCGCATACATCTGTGGTGATGCAGAGTGCTTTAAAAAACTTAAAAAGAATAGGCTACTGAACAGGGCGTTTTCCTGTGAAGTAAAGGACGAGGTTTACGACAGCCTTTTGGAGGCGTTACTTGGAAAATAAATCTAAAGCCACAACCTATATCGGTTTTGCAATAAGAAAGGGTAGCTACAAAATAGGCGTAAACGCAATCTATACGTTAAAGAGGGCAAATCTGTTAATCGTGTGCAAAAGTGCAGGGAGCGATACGAACAGGCAAGCTATAAAGCTTTCCAAGCGATTTAATTGCAAAATACTAAAAACAGAGAAAAATTTGCTTTCCGAATTAACCTTTAGGGAAAATGCAAAGCTTATGGCAATAACAGACGTGGCGTTGTCCGTTGCAATACAAAATAATATCGAAAACGAGTTTGTTGAAGTGTTAGGAGATTAATAGAATGGCAGAACAAAAAACTATGCATACTGAAAATATTAAAAAACTTGGGGAACTTATAAACGCAGGAAGCTTAAAGAGTCTTTTGGCAGACCTTTCCGTTAAAGAAACGGAAAACAGAAAGTTTATACAGTCCGTTCAGGATAAAGTTAAGGCTATTGAATTAGCTAAGGCAGAAAAGGAAGCTAATGCTGAAACTAAAGCAGAAGTTAAAGAGGTAGAAGCTCCTGTAAAACAGGAAAAGCCTGAGGTTCAGGAGGAAAAGAAGGTGGCTCCTGAGGTTAAGGTTACCGAAGCAAAGCCTCAAGAAAAACCTGTAGAAGCTCCCGTAGAGCCTCCTAAACCAGTGGAAAAGGCGAGACCTTCGTTTATCGTAAGAAGGGCTGAATTCACTCCTGCAGAAGAGAAGAATAAGCAAAAGAAAGATGAGCGCCCCCGTAACGACAAGAAAGAGGGATATGGAAATAGACCTCAAGGTGGCTTCAATAAGGAGAGAGGTCCTAAGCCTGAATTTAATAAAGACAAAGGCAATCAGGGTGGGTTTAAGAAAACTCAGTCTAGCTTTGTTGCACCTCCAATCGTTATAAACGAAAACAACAAGAGGGCTCAGGGAAAGAAGAAACAGACGGGTGAAAAACAATACGAAGAAAAGCACGTTATTAATAAGAGAGCGCTTATTAGAAATAACGTTGATATCGATGATTTTGACGAGAATAAGACTGGTTATAGAAAGTTCCGTCCCGTTAAAAAGAATAAAGAACAAGCGCAAAGTAACGCAATAAAAATTGAAAAGGCAGTAATTACAACCGAGATTATTCCGTTAAAGGTGTTGAGTGAAAAAATCGGCATTACAGCAGCTGAAATTACAAAGAGATTGTTTAAGGAAGGCATTATGAAAACCATTAACGACTCTATTGATTTCGATACTGCTGCATTTATTGCCGACGATATTGGCGTTGAACTTGAATTAAAGCTTGACAAAACGGCAGAAGACGTTCTTAGTGAAGGTTTTGACAACGTTGTTGACGCAGAAGAAGACCTCAAACGCCGTCCTCCCGTTGTTACCGTTATGGGTCACGTTGACCATGGCAAAACTTCTATTCTCGATAGAATTAGAAAAACAAACGTTACTGCAGGTGAGGCTGGTGGTATTACCCAGCACATCGGTGCATATCAAGTTACAGTTGACGGTGAGGCAATCACCTTCCTTGACACGCCTGGACACGCCGCGTTTACGGCAATGCGTGCAAGAGGCGCACAGGCAACCGATATTGCTATTTTAGTAGTTGCCGCAGACGACGGTATTATGCCACAGACTATTGAGGCAATTAACCACGCTAAAGCTGCTGACGTTCCAATTATTGTTGCAGTAAATAAAATGGATAAGCCAGAGGCTAATATAGATAGAGTTAAAACTGGTCTTACCGAAAACGGACTAGTTCCTGAAGAATGGGGTGGAGACGCTATAGTTTGTCCAGTATCAGCTAAAACCGGCATGGGTTTTGACGATTTACTTGCAAACGTAAACGTCCTAGCTGAAATTAAAGATTTAAAAGCTAACCCCAACAGAAAGGCTAAGGGTGTAGTTATAGAAGCTAAGCTTGACCAAAGCAAGGGCCCCGTTGCTACTATTCTCGTTCAAAACGGAACCTTGAGAATTGGCGACAGCATAATCGTTGGCACCGTTACCGGTAAAGTTAGGGCGATGACTGACGATAAGGGCAGAAAGGTTTCTCAAGCAGCTCCTTCTACTCCCGTATCCATTATGGGTCTTGACGAAGTTCCAGAAGCAGGAGATATTCTCTACGCTGGTGATGAAGAGAAACTCATTAAAATGGTTGCAGAGGAGAGAAGAAACAAGGAAAGAGAAAATATGATTAGGTCTTCTCAAAAGGTTTCCTTGGACGACGTGTTTAGCAAGATTGCAGAGGGCGAAATGAAAGTTCTCAATATGATAGTAAAGGCAGACGTACAAGGTTCTGTTGAGGCAGTTAAGCAATCTATGGAAAAGCTTTCTAACGCTGAGGTTAGAGTAAACGTTATCCACGCTGCAGCTGGTGCAATTAAGGAATCTGATATTATGCTTGCAGAATCTTCAAATGCAATCATCATCGGCTTTAACGTTAGACCAGATTCAAACGCTAAGCAAATTGCTGAAAGAAGTGGTATTGACATTAAACTTTATAGAGTTATTTACGAAGCTATTGAAGACGTTGAAAAGGCACTTAAGGGTATGCTTGCGCCCAAGTTTACTGAAGTTTACCTCGGCAAGGCTGAGGTTAGAGAAGTATTTAAGATTTCTGGCGTTGGCCAAGTTGCAGGTTCATACGTTGTCGAAGGTAAGATTGCTAGAAACAGCAAGCTTAGAATTTATCGTGACGACGTTATGATTTGTGAGGGTAACGTACTTCAGCTTAAGAGATTTAAAGACGACGTTAAAGAGGTTAATCAAGGCTTTGAGTGTGGTATTTCTATTGAAAAGTTCAACGATATTAAGGTTGGCGACTTCATTGAAAGCTATCAGGTAGAAGAAAACAAGGAGTAACCACGCGTGAAGAAAAGAAGTAGTGTAAATAGGCAAGACAGATTAAATTCTGAATTGCAAAAAGAAATCTACGAAATTATTTCAAGAAAGCTCAAAAATCCTTTAATTACCGAGATGTTCTCGGTATTAAAGGTGGATTGTGCTAAAGATTTATCCTACGCTAAAGTTTATATCAGCGTTTATTCTACCAATAAAGAAAAAGCTGATAAGACTTTTTCTGCAATCAAAGAGGATGCCAAAAAGATTAGATACGAGCTATCTAAAAGTATGATTTTGAGAACTGTTCCTGAACTCAATTTCTTCCTCGATGATTCGATGGAATACAGTGCACATATGGATAAAATTTTCAAGCAGATAGAGAAGAGAGAAGAAGAAAAGGGTGAATAACTTGATTAATTTAAAAACCCCAAAAGAAATTGCAAATAAATTATTAAAAGAAAAAAGCGTTGCAGTTATTTTTCATATTCGTCCCGACGGGGACGCGATTGGAAGTGCTGTTTCGCTTTCTCTCGGTTTAAATGAGCTTGGGATTAGTTCAGACGTTTTTTGTGCAGATATTATCCCAAACAAGTTTAATTTTCTTAAAACCATAGCAAAAGTTAAAAGGCAAATGGATAGGGATTATTCTGCTATCGTTTGCTTAGACTGTGGGGAAATAACTAGAATTGGAGATTTTAGCGAGACCTTTGCTAGGCATAAAAACACTTATAACATTGACCATCATCTCTCTAACAGTAGATTTGCAGACATTAATTACGTTTGTACCAAGCCGTCGAATTCGGAAAACGTGTATCAGATATTAAAGGAAATGGGCGCAACGATTAACAAAGATATTGCAGACCTTCTTTTAATGGGGATTATGACAGATACGGGGGGTTTTAGGCATAAAGGAACAACAGGTGAAACCTTTAAAATTGCCGGAGAGCTCGTAGATATGGGCGCAACCCCAAATGAAATTTACTATAATTGTTTTTCTAGGCAGACAAGGGAAAGAGCAAAACTCTATTCTAGAGTTACCGGAAAAATCCGTTATTTTCTAGACGGAAAATTTGCCCTCGCCTCAGTTTTGAAAGCAGATTTAGAAGAGACGGGAGCTATGCCCTCTGACACCGAGGGAATAATTGATTTTGTTATGGGAATCGAAGGGGTCGAGGTCGGCTCGTGCGTGCTTGAAACGAATAATAATAAGTTTAAGATAAGTTTCAGGGGAAGGGATACTGACGTTAATGCCATTGCAGGTTGCTTCGGTGGTGGTGGACACAAGCTTGCAAGTGGTTGCCAGATTTTAGGTGAGTACGAGGAAGTCGTTGATAAAATTTGTTATGCTGTAAAAACGCATATTAAAGAATGAGATGAAGGGATTTATAAACCTACTTAAACCAGAGGGCATGAGCTCGGCTTTTGCCGTTGGTGCAGTAAAGAGAAAATTTAATTTACCGTGTGGACATATGGGCACTTTAGACCCAATGGCTTCAGGCGTGCTACCCGTTGGTATTCATAAAACGTCAAGAATGTTTGGTTATCTTTTGGATAAGCAAAAGACGTATGAGGCTGAGTTTACCTTTGGATATTCATCGGACACCTTGGATAGTACCGGGAAAAGGGAGGATGAGACTTCCTTTATCCCAACGGCTAAGGAAATTGAAGCAGTTCTCGGTAAATTTGTAGGGGAAATAGAACAGCTACCACCTAAGTATTCAGCTAAATGTATTGATGGGAAAAGGGGATATGAGCTTGCAAGGCGTGGCATTGATTTTGAGCTAGAAAAAAAGAAGGTCACCGTTTTAGATTTTGCGCTCACGGGTCAAACGGGGGAACGCTCCTTTACCTTTAAAATTGATTGCAAGGGAGGAACCTATATTAGGTCGCTTGCAAGGGACGTTGCGTTAGAAGTTGGTTCGCTTGCCGTTATGAGCAAGCTTGAAAGAACTGCTTCTGGCATATTCAACTTAGGAAACGGTGTTTCGGTAGAAGAATTTAAGGCCTCCGACGAGCCCGAAAAATATCTAATTGCCCCTGACGACGCTGTTGATTTTGCTAAAATAGTTTTGTCAAACGAAAAGGCTACAAGAATTTTGAACGGACTTTTCGATAAATACGATTACCCAGACGGAACGTATAGGATATACAACGAAGAGGAGTTTTGGGGAATCGGTTCGTGCAAGAGGGGAATTTTAAGGATTGATGCATATATTAGATAAATTAACTCCCGTCGTTTTAGCCTTGGGATATTTTGACTGTGTACACGTTGGACATAGAGAAGTTATAAAAAGGGCTAAAGATGTGGCAGATAAACTTAAGTGTAAGCTTGTAGTTTTCACTTTTGGTGGAAATTTAAGGGCGATGACTGACGGAAAGGAACACAAGTTTGTTTTCACGCCGAAAGAAAGGGAAGAACTCATTCTTTCGCTTGGTGCAGACGAGATTTATTTTGCGCCTGCAAGCAAGGAATTTTTGTCTCTATCAAAAGAGGAGTTCCTAGATAAGATTAACGACCTTTACAATATAAAATGCTACGTTTCAGGTAGCGATTATCGTTTCGGAAAGGGCGCAAGTGGAAATATTGCCGATATTACCGAGTACGCTAGTGTTCATTCCCAAAAAACTATCGTCGTAAGCTATGTTGTGCGTGAGGGTGAAAGGGTTTCTACAACCTCTATAAAAAAGCTCTTAAGCGAGGGAAAGATTGAAAGGGCAAATGTACTACTTGGCGCACAATATTTTGTTACGGGCAAGGTTGTGCGTGACAGAGGAGTGGGAAGAAAGCTTGGCTACCCCACGGCAAACCTTGATTTGTGCGAGGAAAGACAACCTCTAGCTTATGGTGTGTACTCTGGCAGAGTTAAGGTGGATAATGGCGAATATAGGGCTGTTATAAATTATGGTTCAAGACCAACCTTTAACGTAAACAAGGTCGTGCTAGAAGCTCACCTTTTAGATTTTGAAGGGGATATTTACGGCAAGGAAATTACCGTTTCATTTGATAAGTTTATTAGAGGAATCGTGACTTTTTCTTCTGAGGAAGAATTAAAGGCGCAATTAAAAAAAGATATTAAAACAGTGGAAGAAACATATGATTAAATTCGGACCGAGTGGGAATTCTATCGCGTTTACTCTTGCAGGCTTTACCAAGACTGAACAAACGGCTCCCTATCTAAAGGAAATGGGGCTTGATTGTTTTGAGTATTCCTTTGGCAGAGGCGTTAATATCAGTGATGAAAAGGCAGAAGAGCTAGGCAAGATTTTTTCTGAATGTGATATAGAAATTTCCGTTCACGCGCCCTATTATATTAATCTTGCAAACCCTGATGACGAAGCTGCAGAAAAATCTTATCTATATATTATAAACTCTGCAAAAAAGCTCAAAAAGTTCGGGGGGAAAAGGGTGGTTTTTCACCCTGCAAGTCAGGGAAGAATGAAGAGGGAAGAAGCAGTTGAACTAACTAAAAAAAGAATAGAAATCCTTAGGGATAGAATTTACGAAGAGGGCTTAGACGACGTTATCTTTTGCCCTGAAACCATGGGGAAATCTGCACAGATAGGCACGATTGAAGAAATAACATATTTTTGTGAGACGGATAAGATTTTTACTCCTGCAGTTGATTTTGGGCACATTAACGCTAGGGAATGTGGAAGCCTAAAAACGGCAGATGATTATAGAAGACGTTTAACCTATATGCTCGATAGACTTGGCTATGAGAGAATGAAAAATTTTCACGTTCATTTTTCAAAAATTGAGTATACTGCTAAGGGAGAGGTTAAGCATTTAACTTTTGAGGACGACAAGTATGGCCCCGAGTTTGAGCCTCTTGCAGAGGTCTTAAAAGAGCTAAAGCTTTCACCGTACGTTATTTGTGAATCGGCAGGGACACAGGATATTGATGCGCTTTATATGAAAAAAGTGTATTTTCGTTAAAAATAGTTAAAGCCGAAGCAAAAGAGATAAAAAACAGATTGACTAATCGGTAAAATTTTGATAAAATATAAGGGCAAGATTTATGGTTGAAAATCTTAAAAACAAAGCATACCTTTTCGTGGACAGAATAGAAAGACTGTATTTTTCTGGGAGGGATATCGCAGAGGGATATTTTCTTCTAGGAGAGAAGAGGGCGTATTTTACCGACGCAAGGTATTTTTTAGAGGCAAAGACGTATTTTAAGAACACCGATATAACCCCGGTTTTATTTAACGGATTAGAAACGGTTAAGGAATATATTAAAAGCCAAAATATAAAAGAGATTTTTACCGATTTTGACAAGATAAGCGTTTCTGAATTTATGGAACTTGCTAATGTCACTACCGTAAGTGACGGAAAAGAGGAATTATCAAGGGCAAGGGAGATAAAAACGGAAAGAGAGCTTTCCTTTATTAAAAGGGCTTGCAAAATCGTCCGGAGAGCCTACCATTCGGCAATAAAAGAAGTAAGGCTTGGGATGACCGAGATTGACCTTAAAAATATTTTAGAAGACTATATGCTAAAATATGGGGCAGACGAGGTTGGGTTTGAAACTATAGTAGCGTTCGGAGAGGGCTCGGCAGTTCCCCACCACGTTACAGGCAAGACAAAGCTTAAAATGAACACCCCCATTCTAATAGATGCAGGTGCTAAGTATAAAGGTTATATTTCAGACATAACGCGAGTTGCTTTTTTTGGAGAGCCGAGCAGGGAGTTTATAGAAATTTACGATGCAGTGCTTTCGGCAAACCTCCTTGCAGAAGAAAAAATTGTTTCTGGAGCTTATAGCGACGAAGCCGATAAAATTGTAAGAGATTATTTAGAAGAAAAGGGGCTTAAGGAGTATTTTACACATTCTTTAGGTCACGGCGTAGGTTTAGAGGTGCACGAAGCACCAACACTTTCCCCAAAAAGGAGAATGGAGCTTAGAGAGGGCACTGTTTTCACCATTGAGCCAGGAGTTTATCTTGATGGGAAGTTCGGAGTGAGGATTGAAGATACCGTAACTTTAAGAGACGGCAAGGTGGAAAGATTATTTACCGATAATAAAAAATTATTAATTATAAAAGACAAAAGTTAAGGAGAAAAAAATATGATTTCAGCAGGCGATTTTAGAAAGGGCGTTACCTTTGAATACGAAGGAAAGGTTTATACCATCGTTGACTTCCAACACGTTAAACCCGGTAAGGGCGCAGCGTTCGTTAGAACCAAGATGAAAGACGTTATGGACGGCAAAGTTTTGGAAAAAACTTGGAACCCCACTGAAAAAATTCAGGAAGCTACCATCGTTACCAAGAATATGACCTATTCTTATTACGACGGTGACCAATTCTATATCTTTATGGAAGACGACACTTATGAACAGATTGAACTTGCATACGACCAATGTGAAGAAGCTCTCAAATACATCAAAGAGGGTGATCACGTTATCGTTAAGTTCTTTAAGGGAACTCCTTTCTCGGTTGATTGTGATAACTTCGTAGTATTACAGGTTACCAAGGCAGACCCTGCAGTTAAGGGCAACACTGCAACCAACACCACCAAGAAGGCAACTCTTGAAACGGGCATCACCATCGACGTTCCTATGTTCGTTGAAGAAGGCGAATATATTAGAGTGGACACCAGAACCGGTGAATACATGGAAAGAGTTAAAGGCTAAACAAAAGATTTATAACTATACCCGCAAGGTTCTTGCGGGTATATTAGTATTCGGTAATTTTAAAGGAGTCAAAATGAAAACTGCGTTAATTACGGGGGCGTCAGGTGCAATCGGCAGGGAAACGGTCAAAGCTTTTGTAAGAAAAGGCTATTTCGTTACGGCACAGTATAACTGTGATTGTTTGGGGATACTAAGCCTAAAGGAGGAATTGGAAAAGGAGGGCTTTTTAGGGTGTGTTAACCCTGTTAAGGCTGATTTTTCTAAAAAGGGTGAAGCAGAGAGGTTAATTGCTGAACACCTAAAAACCTTTAAGAGAGTTGACGTTTTGGTTAATAACGCAGGCGTCGACCTTTATAAGCTAGCACAAGACACTCAAGATGATGAATGGGACAAACTCTTCGATATAAACGTTAAGGCTTCATATGTTTTAACGAGGGAAGCGCTTAAGGGAATGATAGAACAAAAGGGTGGCAAAATTCTTTTCGTTTCCTCAATATGGGGCGTGGCTGGAGGGAGCCTAGAGTCTTGTTATTCGGCAACGAAGTCTGCACTTATAGGTTACGCTAAAGCGCTTGCAAAGGAGGTTGGACCCTCTAATATCAACGTAAACTGCATTTGCCCAGGAGTTATCAGGTCGCCTATGAACGACGGTTATACCGAGGAGGAAATGGCTGATATAATTTCTAAAACTCCATTATGTAGAATAGGTGAGCCAAGCGAGATTGCTGAAATTATTTACTTTTTGTGCAGTGAAAAGGCAAGTTTTATCACTGGACAAGCAATAACTTGTGACGGTGGATTTATACTTTAGAAAAAGGCAAATACTAATAAAGATGAAGAGAGAAAGTGGTTTGCTTATGCCGATATTCTCCCTTCCCTCAAAATATGGGATAGGAGATTTTGGCAAGGAAGCGTACAATTTTATAGATTTCTTAAGTGAATCAAACCAAAGGGTGTGGGAAATTTTACCTCTAGTACAAACGGGGTATGGCAATTCCCCGTACTCTTCCGTTTGCTCTTCATCTTATAGTGTGTATTATATTAGTCCTGAAATGCTATTTGAGAATGGCCTTATTAAGAGAAGCGAATTAAATAGTACAAAGCATAATGGCAAAAATATTGATTACGGCTTTTTATACCAAAACAGAATAGCTCTTTTGAGAAAGGCTTTTTCAAGATTTGATAGGAGTGATGAAGGATTTGTTAAGTTTATAAAAAGTAAAAGGGCGTTTGATTTTGCTCTTTTTACTTCCATAAAAAACGCTGAAGGGCAAAAGCCTTTTTACGAGTGGAGAAAGGATTATAAATTTAGAAACAAAAAAGCACTAAAGGAATTTGAAAAAAAGAATAGTGAAGAGATTCTTTTTTGGCAATTTACTCAGTATCTAGCAGAGAGGGAATGGTTTGCATTAAAAAAATACGCAAACATGAAGGGCGTTAAAATCCTAGGGGATATGCCTTTATACGTTTCGGGGGACAGTGTTGACGTTTGGTTAAATCCAAGCCTTTTTAAGCTGAATGACGACCTTACGCCAAGAAAGGTTGCAGGGGTTCCACCAGATTATTTTTCATCTGATGGTCAGTTTTGGGGTAACCCCGTATACGATTATGAGATGCACAAAATTGAAGGCTTTGCTTGGTGGAAAAAAAGAGTGAAGCACGCCTTAAAACTTTTTGACCTCGTTAGGATTGACCACTTTAGGGGGCTCGATAGATATTATCAGATAGATTCAAAGGCAACTACTGCTAAAGATGGGGAATGGGTAGAAGTACCCAGTGACGAGTTGTTTTCGGCAATTCACTCGGTAGTTAATAAAGACAAAATTATTGCAGAAGACTTAGGTATTATTGACGACGGCGTTAGAAATCTATTGGCAAAAAACGGCTACCCTGGGATGAAGATTTTATCTTTTGCCTTTAACGGTGACAAAAATAATCCCTATCTTCCTAAGAACGTGGAAGAAAATGCCGTATGCTTTACAGGCACTCACGATAACGATACGCTTATTGGCTTAATTGGAGAAATGTGCGAAGAGGAGAGGAAGAGTTTTGCCCTTAGGGTAAGAGAAAGCCTCAAGGTGGCAAAAATTAAGCTAAAAATTACAGATGAAAGAAGTCTAGCAAGGGCAATAATCGAGCTTGGGTTTAATTCAAGAGCAAAACTTTTTATCTTGCCTTTTGCAGATTTAACCTATAAGAATTCCGATTATCGCATTAACGAGCCCGGAAAACTTAAGGAGCAAAACTGGGCAGTTAAATTTAGTAAAAAAGATTTTACCTCGTCAGTTCTAACTAGGTTAAAGACCTTGAGTAAAAAATATAAAAGAAAATAAAAAACCTTTGAAAAAACTTCAAAGGTTTTTTTAGTTTTCTATCAATTTTTATCAACCTTCTCCTTCATTAGGAGAGTTATTTCCATTGACTCACCGAGAATAGGTTTTGCGGCTATTTTCCAATTGTTTCGCCTTGCTAGGCTTTTTGCTATTGAAAGCCCAAGTCCACTTCCTCCACACTCTCGTGACCTTGAAGCATCGGCACGATAGAATCTCTCAAAAATTCGTTCTTTATCTTCTAATGCAACATTACAACCTCTGTTAAAAACTGAAAGGACAGCTTTCTTTCCGTCTTTTTTTAGTGTAATTACTATTTCAGTGCCCTTTAAGGAGTATTTAACGGCGTTATCGGTGAGTATCTCACAAATCTTAAATAAATCCTCACGAACACCTGAAACGAAAACGTTTTCACCAATATCAAACTTTATAAACTTTCCTTTTTCAAAGGCCACGGCATCAAAGGGGAGAATGGATTTGAGCACTGTTTCTGAAGCAGAAAAGACTTCCTTTTTTACTACGGAACTGCCTTCCTCAAGACTACTTAAAGTCAATAGGTCGTTCACGAGATATCCCATACGTTTAGATTGTGATTTTATATTTTCAACGTACTCGTTATCTCCATTGTTTTTAAGTACGTCAGCATTCGCTGAGATTATGGCAACGGGGGTTTTTAATTCGTGCGATACGTCGGAAATAAATTGACGTTGTTTATAAAGCGTTTCTTCAACTGGCTTAAAAACCCAAAAGGAAAATAACCAGGTTACAACGGCTATAACGCCAACTATTATAAGCAATGCAAAAAGGGTAGTATTAATGCCATCCCTATAAACTTCTAGGCTTTCAGAAAAGTCTGCAGCAACAATTTTTTGAGGAGTCGTTTCATTAAAGGATATTTTGTAAAAAACGTTTTTCATAGAGCCGTAGGAATAGCTTTTAGAAAGTGCCGCCGTTATTATCTTTTCCACCTCTTCAGTGGTGAAGCCGGTAGTTTTTTCCACTTTGAAGGTAAACTCTTTAGTTTCAAGGTCGTAAGAAGTAATAAGGCAAGAAAAATGCTCACGATTGTATACGTCAAAGCTTTGCTCTGAATAGTCTTCAAGCTCGCTCAATTCGTTTGTAATTTCGTGCTCTAATCCGTTTCTAAGTGAAATGCGAACAAAACCGAAAACGACGGTGAAAAAAAGAATTATGCCGAGCAGGGAAAATATTAAAAATTTTGTGCGTGCTTTTCTAACCATTTTCCTTTTTTGCCCCCAAAGTGTATCCTATGCCTCTTATCGACCTAATTTCCGTGCAAGAATTAATCGCACTAAGTTTTCTTCTAATAAAGGAAACGTAAACTTCAATAGTGTTGTATTCGGCTTCGGAATCAAATCCCCAAATTTTCTCAATAAAGCGTTCCTTTTCTACGGTCTTTTCAGGGGAAAGCATAAGAATTTCTAAAATTTGAAACTCCTTTTTTCCAAGGGGGATTTTCGTTTCTCCCTTAACAAGCTTATAGGTGTCCCTATCTAGCACGATGTCATTGTAGCTAAGTAGGTTACCGGTAAAACTTTCCTTTCTTCTGAGTAGGGCTTTAATTCTTGCAAGAAGTTCTTCTGTCGAAAAGGGTTTAGTTATATAGTCGTCAGCCCCAGAGTTGAGTCCTTCGATTTTATCGGGGATTTCAGATTTTGCTGTAAGCATTAAAATAGGCGCGTCAATTTTTTTACTTCTAAGTGTTTTAAGTAACGTAAAGCCGTCCATTTTTGGCATCATCACGTCTAGAATAATAAGGTCGTAAATACCTGATAGGGCATAGTCTAAACCCATTTCACCGTCGTATGCGCCATCTACTGAATAGTTATTCTGTTTTAGAATAGACGAAAGGGCAGAAACTAACTGTCTTTCATCGTCAACGATTAAAATATTCATAGTTCCATTATAAAATCTAAGTATTGAAAATTGCTTAAAAATATTTTCAAAAATTTAAATATTTTCAAGAATTTTTCAAGAAAAAAATGTTATGCTATGAGTGTGAAAAGCAAGAAGTAGCTTTTGTACATAATTTTAGCTCACACTCTCAATAAACTTTTTCCTTGGGTTAAGCACCGATTATTCGGTGCTTTTCCTTTTAGATATTTGTTTTCGTTTTATTAAAACCCACGGTGACCGTGGGTTTTAGTTACATAAGAGGTATTGACTGGAGATATTTAACGTCCTTTCTATCCTTAGCGTCGCCTTCTGCTAAAACAAAAAGTTTTTCGCTAACGATTCCACCAGCTTTCTTAACGATTGCTTCTAGCCCTTTAAGGCTTTCACCTGTTGAGATAACGTCATCAACAATCGCAACCCTTTTTCCCTTTAAGATATCCACGTCGTGCTTGGAAAGGTGTAATTCTTGCGCTTTGCCCGTCGTGATAGAGGAACCGTATAAAACGGAAACACCGTCTTGCATATACAATTTTTTCGACTTTCTTGCAACGGCATAGAAGGGGTGACCGAGTTCTCTTGCAACGACGTGCGCTAATTGAAGCCCCTTTGATTCTGCAGTAATAATAACATCAGCAGTAACCAGTTTTGCTAGTTCCTTTCCACAATGTTCTGTCATTTCAGGTGCACCGTGGAGGTTAAAAAAAGCAATTTTTATGCCGGACGGAAGCTCGAGAATGGGTAGTTCTGCAGTGTATCCCTTGATGTCAATTTTCAAAGTATTAGCCATAAGTTTATTACTCCATATTTTATATCAAAATTATTCTAGCACAATTTGTCCCTTTTGTCCATACTAAAAATCATATATTTACCCTGACAAGCATATTTTTAAGAGAAAGACAAGAGGGGGAACTATGGATTTTTACAATAAAAGTATCGAATTTTCTCTAAGTCAATTAGGAACGGATAAAAAAAGGGGATTGTCTTCTTCTCTAGCGAAAAAAAGGCTAGCAGAATTTGGAGAGAACAAGCTATCAAATAAAAAAAAGGCGAGTTTTTTTGCTAAAGTTTTTTCCGTGCTGAAGGAACCTATGCTCGTAATTTTACAGTTTGCTTTAATAATTGCATTAGGCACAGGGCTTGGGCAGTGGTTAAAAACGGGCAAGGGAGATTTTTCCGAATGCATAGGGGTTTTAGGGGCAATATTATTGTCCGTCTTTATTACACTTATTATGGAGGGGAGCTCGGAAAAGGCTTTTCTCGCCTTGAATAAAATTTACGATAATTCCCCCGTCAAGGTTATAAGGGAGGGGGTGGTCGTGCTTGTCAGTTCGCCTTTCGTAACCGTTGGCGACGTGATATTAATGGAAAGTGGAGATAAAATTGTTGCCGACGGCAGATTGATTGAGAGCAACTCTTTATCGATAGATGAATCTGCACTAACAGGTGAAAGTATTCCCTCTGAAAAGGAAGCGAATATTGAATTAAAAAATGGCACGACTCTAGCAGAAAGAAAAAACTGCGTGTATTCGGGCACGTTTGTTTGCGCTGGCAACGGAAAAATGATTGTAACGGGTGTTGGCGACAACACTGAAATTGGTAGGATTGCAGGTGGTTTAAAGGAAAAAAATTCAATAACCTCTCCACTAGAGCAAAAACTTGCAAAGCTCGGTAAAATTATCACCACCATTGGGGTGCTAACCTCTATTCTCGTTTTCGCTCTTTCAATTTGCAGAATCTGGGCAGAGGGAAGCTTAAACTTTAATAGCGTTCAAGAATTGTTTATCTCGGCTGTAATTTTAATAGTTGCGGCAGTTCCCGAGGGGCTTCCCACTATAGTTGCCGTGTCACTTGCGCTTAATATGATTAAACTGGCAAAAGAGAATGCGTTAATTAGAAAGATGGTTGCCGGTGAAACTGCCGGTGCAGTTAGCATAATTTGTTCGGATAAAACGGGTACGCTTACTCAGAATAAAATGAAGGTCGAGGAGGTTTGTACCGGCAAATATTGCTTCACTCCCGACAAGGCATTTAGTGAATTTTTACTAGAAAATATTATTTGCAATTCTACGGCAAAGGCAGTGGAGGAGGGAGGAAAGCATTCATTTTTTGGCAACGGAACGGAGTGTGCGCTTCTCCAGTGTTTATACGAAAACGGAAGAAAAAAGGAGCTTGGCGAATATAAGCAAAAGTACAGGGTGGTGGAGAGAGAACCCTTTTCAAGCGATAAGAAGTATATGATAACGACAATCTCCTTTACGGAGGGGCGTAGAAAACTTATAAAGGGGGCACCGGAGAGGGTTATTTCCTTATGTAAAATGAGCGAAGCTCAAAAGAGACAGCTTCTACTTGAAATAGAGGCTAAACAAAAAAATGCAAGGAGAATAATTTGCTTTGCCCACTCAGATGGGCTCGATGAGTTTGTGTTCGATGGATTTGCTTCGATTGTCGACCCCGTTAGAGAGGACGTTAAAGAGGCGATACAAGAGTGCAAAAGTGCAGGCATAAAAGTCAAAATGCTTACGGGGGATAACGTGTTAACGGCGCTAGCTGTTGCTAGAGAACTGAAGATTGTGGGGAATTCAGGAGAGGTCGTTTCAGCCTCTGATATAGAAAATCTTTCAGATGACGAATTAAGGCGTGCTCTCTCAAGAATAACAGTTATTGCTAGAAGCACTCCAATAGTTAAACTTAGGGTTGTAAAAGCGTTAAAGGAAATGGGGGAAGTCGTGGCAGTTACCGGTGACGGTATTAACGATGCACCTGCAATAAAGCATGCCGACGTTGGCATTGCAATGGGAAAAAGTGGAAGCGAGATTACAAAAGAAGCTTCAGATATAGTTTTGCTTGACGACAGTTTTTCTACCGTTGTTAAGGCTATATCGTTCGGCAGAAACGTTTATAAAAATCTGCAAAGGTTTATTCTCTTCCAGCTGTCAGTAAACCTTTCTGCCTTGCTTTTTATTACAGTGACTGCCGTTATGGGGCTTCAAACGCCATTTAACACCTTTCAGTTATTATGGATAAACGTTATCATGGACGGACCACCTGCGCTAACGCTTGGAATGGAAAGGGCTGATAAAAATCTTATGAGGGGTAAACCGGTTAAGCGCACTGACAGTATAGTAAGCAAAAATATGCTCCTTAGAATAATTTTTAACGGAGTGTTCATTGGTTCTATAATGATACTTCAGTACTTAACAAACTTTCTTGCCGTTGCGCCTAAGGAGATGGGCAACGCAACGTTCAGTTTGTTTATAATCTTTCAGCTCTTCAATGCGTTTAACGCTAGGGAACTAGGAACGGAAAGTATTTTTAGTGGAATAGGGAAAAATAAAATTATGGCGCTAACTTTTTTGGTTGTGTTCCTATTGCATTTTGTTATTGTGCAAGTCATTCCTTCGGTGTTTTCGGTGAATCCTATGAGCTCTCTGTCCTGGATAAAGGTTGTGCTTACTGCGTCCTCTGTAATTTTTGTATCGGAAATTGCAAAACTAATATACAGACCTATAAAAAATTTGGCAAGAAATAAATAAAAAACTGCGTGGAGCGTAAACTAAAACTGTATGTCAATAATAAATTTAACCGAAAGTGAATTTAACAAGCATAATCTTTACTATCTTCAAACCACCTTGTCGGAACTATTCTTAAACACTAGGTGTTCGCTTTCTGAAAGGGAAATAAGCAAGAGAGCAAAGCTTTCGGTAACCTGCCCAGAGCATTATTTAGAAATAGTTAGGGCAGAAATAAACGAACGCGTTGCGGAGATTATAGTAATTAAGTACAAGTACGAGTTTTTCAAAAAGAGCTTAGGAGTTGTTGGGCTTACTTCAACGGAAAAGGAAATACTTTTAGCAAGTCTAATTGCGGCTGACCTTGAAGACGACAAAAGGTACGTGCTTGAAAGACTTAAGGCACAGGAAGAAATATCTATCGACGGCGTATACAATTTTAGGCTAAAGCCATTGAGGGCAAAATGGGTGGATATAGTCTCATATATGCCTTCCTGTTTTATAAGTAGTCAACTTAAGGATTTTGTAACCTTTCTATTGGAAAGCAAAAAAAAGAGAGTTTATATCGACCACGGAAAGGTCTATGATTGTCATTTTCGCAGACTTAAGAGAGTCTCTCTATTGGATGGGGAGGAGGTCAAAATTCTAAGGGAGGTTCTGCTTTCTAACTGTGGAGAGGTGGAGATTGATGGAAAAATTCCACAGGAGGATGAAAAGTATATAAAAGAATTCTTCGGCGATAAAATATTTTTTTCTCAAGGATATTATTCTTAAAGGGTTGACAAAAACGCATTTATGGGGTACAATAATAAAAAATACGCTGATAAGTACGGACAAGTAGCGTCTTTTATCGTCACAAAGAGAGCAAGGGTAAGGTGAGAGCCTTGTTGATGGCAAAGAAAATGCAAAACCACCGTGTTTGGCAAGGATGCAAAGCCTATATTTTTGCAAAAGAGTGGCTATCTAATGGTAGCAAATAAGGTGGAACCACGGAATATATTCGTCCTTATGCAAGTATTTGCATAAGGATTTTTTATAAGGAGAAAAGACATGAAAATTACGCTTAAAGATGGTTCGTTTATCGAATACGAGAACCCTATTACCGTTGGAGAAATTGCCGGTAATATTTCCGAGGGATTATTAAGAAACGCAGTTTGTGGCAAGGTAAACGGTGAACTCGTTGACCTTTCCTATCTCGTTGAGAAGGATTGTGAGCTTCAGATTATTACCCTTAAAGATAAAGAGGGCTTACAGGTATATCGTCATACTTGTTCGCACGTTTTAGCTCAAGCAGTTAAAAATATTTTCCCCACGAGTAAACTTGCTATCGGCCCCACGGTGGAAAATGGTTTTTATTACGATATTGAATTTAAAACTCCTATCAATCAGGACGACCTTTTGAAAATCGAAAAGGAAATGGAAAAAATTATCAAAAGCGACCTTCCTATCGAAAGACTCGTTTACGGAAAGAGAGAAGCTCTTAAGATTTTTAGAGATTTTTCCGAACCCTATAAGGTTGAACTTATTCACGACCTTCCTGCAGGTAGCGTAATTTCCTTTTATAAGCAAGGCGATTTTATGGATTTGTGCCGTGGACCACATCTTCCTTCAACGGGCAAAATTAAGGCTTTTAAGCTTACCTCTGTTACCGGGGCATACTGGAGAGGGGATGAAAAGAATAAAATGCTCACCCGTATTTATGGAACGGCTTTTGCTAAGAAGAGTGAGTTAGAAGAATATCTTACTGCGCTAGAGGAAGCTAAAAAACGAGACCATAATAAGCTCGGGCGTGAGCTCGGCATCTTTATGACTGAGGACGTAGTAGGTCAAGGTTTACCCCTATTAATGCCTAAGGGCGCGAAGATTATGCAAATTCTCACCCGTTTTGTTGAGGACGAGGAGGAAAAACGTGGCTTTATGATTACACGTACTGCAAATATGGCAAAGAACGACCTTTACCGTATTTCAGGGCACTGGGATCACTATAGGGATAAGATGTTTATAATAGGCGACGAGAATTCTGCCGATGCTATGGCTCTTCGTCCTATGACCTGTCCGTTCCAGTATCAAATTTATAAGAACGGCTTAAAGAGTTATAGAGATTTACCTTGCAGATATTCTGAAACTGCAACCCTTTTTAGAAACGAGGCAAGTGGCGAAATGCACGGACTTATAAGAGTTCGTCAGTTCACTCTTTCCGATGGGCATATCGTTTGTACGCCTGACCAGATTGAAGAAGAGTTTAAGAGATGTTTAGACCTTTCTTATTACTTCCTCGATTGTCTAGGTATGAGAGAGGATGTGACTTTCCGTTTCTCTAAACGTGGAAAAAACAACAAAGAAAAATATATAGATAACGACAAGGCTTGGGACGAAACCGAAGCATTGATGAAAAAGATTTTAGACAACATTGGGCTTGAATATGTAGAAGCTGAAGACGAGGCGGCATTCTATGGACCTAAGCTCGACGTTCAGTCGAGAAATGTTTACGGTAAGGAAGATACTATTATCACCCTCCAAATCGACTTTGCAGCTTCTCATTCCTTCGATATGACCTATATCGACGAGAACGGTGAGAAACAGTATCCTTTCGTTATCCATAGAAGTTCTATCGGTTGTTATGAGAGAACGCTTGCAATGTTAATTGAAAAATATGCAGGTGCTTTCCCCTTCTGGATTTGTCCCGTTCAGGTTAAAGTTCTAAGCTTAACAGAAAGGACGGCAGATTATGCAAAGGAAATCGTAGAAAAATTAAAGCTTGTAGGTTTAAGGGCAGAGGCTGATACGAGAAACGAAAAACTCGGCTATAAAATAAGGGAAGCGCAACTTGATAAAGTTCCCTATATGTTTATCGTTGGCGATAAAGAAAAGGAAGAAGCAAAAGTTTCCGTTCGTTCAAGAAAGGCAGGGGATTTAGGGGCTATGAGTTTAGAAGAAATCACGGCTAAGCTCGTGGAAGAAGATAAAAGTAAAAAAGCATAATAAAATAATAAAGTAATGATAAAAGGGCTTGAACTTCAAGCCCTTTTATCATTATAATTTACTTGTTTTTATTTCTGTAATATGATTGAACACTATTAAAACCTGCCTCAAAAATTAGCGAAGTGATTTTTTTATTTCTGTCTTTTTTTATTTCTTTCTTAATAAAATCAAGGCGTAAATTATTAACGTATTCGGGTATTTTTTGCCCGATATACTTATTAAAAACACGAGATACGTGCTCATTAGAATACCCCACATCTTTTGCTATATCACTAACTCTTATTTTAGAGGTGTAGTTGTTGTGAATATAAAAAAGCATGTTTTTAACAAGTAGAATTTCTCCCTTACCTTCGTCTTTGACAAAGTTGCATTTTTCTTCGATAAGGGTTAAAAACAACTCGGTAGCTTTTCTTTTTATGTCTTCAGAAAAGTTTTTGCAGTTAACATAATTATTGGCGAGAGAAAGTAGCGTTTTTGATAATTCAACTCCATTCAAAATTGGGCGAGAAATTCTTTCTCCCTTGTGGCGAGATATGAAACTTTCGGCAAAAGAAAAGGGTATAAGTATTACTAAATCTTTTGTGTTTTCCGTTATGGAGCCGACGTATTCATGCACGTCGTATGAGGAAATTAAGGCGACGTCGCCCCCCTTCATATCGTAGAGTATTCCGTTGATTTTAATTTGATATTCGCCATCAAGTAAAATAAAAACCTCAACGCTTGAGTGAAAATGCGAGGGATAACCTTTTTTCCTTGCGTTAACACTCTGTGGTGAGTTAAGTTCTTCTCTATATTTCTCGTAAAACGGTTTCATAACTTAAATATATCATAAATTGAGAATAAAAACAAGGTAAAAAGGCATATTTTTTGATAAAGCGAAGTGTTTTAATAAAAAGGAATAAATTATGAGAGGATATGAAATGGAAAGAATAAAAAATCTTACCATTGATGAAAAATTAAAACTTTTAATTGGTGCAACTAAATTTAAGACTTATACGGCTAACGGGAAGTTGCCGGAAATAAGAATGGCAGACGGCCCTCATGGAATTAGACGCCTTAAGGGGGAGGATGAGGGGGAAAAGACTACGGCACTTCCTTCTCTATCTTTAATTGCAAATTCCTGGGATAGGGATTTAGCTTTTTTAAGCGCTGAAACAATAGCAGACGAATGTATAGAATGTGGAGTGGATGTTATTCTTGCCCCGGGTATAAACATAAAAAGGACGCCCCTTTGTGGAAGAAATTTCGAGTATTTTTCAGAAGATCCTTATCTAACTGGAGAACTTGCTAAAACTTTTGTTCGAGGTGTTCAAAATAAGGGAATAGGGGCTTGTGTAAAGCATTTCGTTTGCAATAACGCTGAAACTGATAGGCGCTATTTATCAAGTGAGGTTGACGAGAGAACCTTTAACGAGATATATCTTGAAGCATTCAGGATGGTTATGGAAGAAAAGCCGTGGATGGTAATGAGCTCGTATAATCCTGTAAACGGCGTTGATATGTTTAGAAACAAAAAGATGCTAAAGGGCGTTCTTCGAGAAAAGCTTGGTTTTGACGGTGTAATAGTTTCAGACTGGCATTCGGTTAGGAACCCAGTAGAGGGTGTTAAGGCTACGCTTGATTTATCTATGCCTTATAAAGATGTGTATTATCCTCTTTTGCGTAGGGCGTATGACGACGGCTATTTAACTGAAGGAGAAATTGACGAAAGAGTATGTAAAATTCTGCAGTTAATAAATAAAAAGGAAAATGCAGATAAAATTAAAAAAGTTAGGTTTACAAAAGAAGAAAAACATAAAAACACTGTAAAAATTGCCGAGGGAGGCATGGTATTACTTAAAAACCAAGATAATATTCTTCCGTTAAAAAAAGGAAACGTTCTAGTTTTAGAAAATTATGTGGATAAAAATTATCCTACTGGGGGAGGAGGCTCTTCAACCGTTGATTGTAAAGAAGAAGAGAAATCTCTTGCTGAGTATATAAAAGATAATAGCGAGGCGTGTGTTGTAGAGTATAAAGATAGCCAAATAGTGTTAAAAACAGGTTTTTCGCATAATTTAGGGCGTAGTGTTGAAAAATGTTACGGAAAAGATGCTGTTTTGCTTTCCGTTATGGCAAGAGAGGAGACGGAGGGCGCCGATAGAACGACCTTAAAAATTCCCGAAATGGTTGTAAATTATATTAAGGCTATTTCTAAAGTCAATAAAAATATCGTAGTTATGATATTTAGTGGTTCGGTGATAGACGTTTCTTCTTTCGAGCATTTAGTTAAAGGTATATTGCTTGTTAACTTTGCAGGAGAGGGGGTTAAGGAGGCGTTAGCAAATATTTTAACTGGTAAAACAAATCCAAGTGGAAAGCTTGCAGAAACCTATCCACTTTGCCTTGAGGATACTCCGGTTGGAAGTGATTTTGGCAATGTGTTTACTAACCCCTATAAAGAGGGCTTGTTCGTTGGATATCGTTATTACGATAGTTTTGATAAGGAAGTTAGATATCCTTTTGGATATGGGCTATCTTATACTGAATTTGAGTATTCCGATTTGCAGATAGAAAAACTTTCAGATTCCGATTACAGGGTTAGTTACACCGTTAAAAACGTGGGAGATAGTGACGGAAAGGAAATATCTCAAATTTATATTAGACCGTTGTTTAGCAAGGTGCCTAGACCTGAAAAAGAACTTAAAGGCTTTTCAAAGGATTTTATCAAAGCAGGAGATAGTAAAAGAGTGGAAATTAAACTTGATTTTAATTCATTTGCTATATACAGTACTGCTTATGATAAAAAAATTATGGAGGACGGAGTGTTTGAAATTCTCGTCGGCGCATCAAGCAGAGATATTAGGCTAAAAGGAGAAATCATAAAGAAAACTCCCGATAAATATTCTACGGTTACGGAAGATAACATCACAGGATTATAAAAAAGAGGGCTTAAATTTTAAGCCCTCTTACATTATTCTGCAAATTAAACAAGCAAATACGTTAGATACTATCCCTGCAAATAGAGAGATTATAATGGGGAGAGTTAAATTTCTTTTTTTGCACCCTGCGAAATATACGCTTGCTATATAAAAAACCGTTTCCGACGAGCCGTAAATAACGCAGGCACAACGGGATAAATAGCTATCAACTCCGTAGGTGGTAAAAATTTCCGATAGCGTTGCCAAAGCTCCACTGCCCGAAAAAGGTTTAATTAATACTAGGCTAGTTAGTTCTTTAGGAATGCCCAAAAGGGAAAAAAATGGTGATAGAAAATCCGTTAAGATTTTTGTAACGCCACTAACTTCAAATAGCTCTGTCAAAATGAAAATACAAAGAAGATATGGAAAAAGGCTTGTAGCAAAGGGTATTGCCCCTTTAGCTCCCTCAACAAAAGAATCATAAATCTTAACCTTTTTTATAAAAGCGAAGAGAAAAACCGTTAAAAATAAAAGGGGAATAACGTATTGCATAAGCTACCTTTTAATAAAAACCTTAACCATTATAATGCCTATAATAGAGGAAACAAGTGTGGCTAAAATAGTAGGCAAAATTATATCGGAGGGGGAGATTGCGCCCATAGAGGTGCGCAGTGCAAGAACGGACGAAGGGATAAGCTGAACGCTTGTTGCGTTAATAACGAAAAACATAGCTACTGCGTAATCGGTATTTTTATGCTTGTCTAATTCCTTTATTGCGCTTATTCCCATTGGGGTGGTGGCGCCACTTATTCCTAAAATATTTGCAGATAGGTTTAGCGAGATATAATCGTTTGCTTTATCGGGGAGGGGACCGAATAAAAGCTTGTTCACAGGCTTAAGTAAGAGTGCAAATTTTTCAGATAGCCCTGTTTTTTCTAAAACCTTAAAAACGCCAAGCCAAACGGCGTAAACAATTACTAGTTTTAATGTAAGATTTAGAGCGCCCTCTCCACCTGTAAGCATAGAGGACAGCACTGCTTCAGGCGATACGAAAAGGAGTAAACTAGTGCAAATACAAAGAGAAATGCCGAAAATTATATTCATAACATAACTTTATGATTAAAACTCCTTGAATATGAAAAAAAAATGTGGTAAAATATATCATTGTAAACTCTTAAGGGAGGTATTTAAGGATGAAGGAAAAATATTATATAACTACAGCCATTGCATACACTTCGAGCAAGCCTCATATCGGCAACACTTACGAAGCCGTTTTAACCGACTGTATTGCAAGGTTTAAAAGATATCAAGGATACGATGTCCTCTTCCAAACTGGAACGGACGAGCACGGTCAAAAAATAGAAGAAAAGGCAAAAGAGGCTAATAAAACTCCTCAAGAGTTCGTTGACGGAGTTGCTGGAGAAATAAAGAGAATTTGGGATTTAATGGGCGTTTCTTACGATAAGTTTATTAGAACGACCGACCCATATCACGAAAGAGAGGTTCAAAAGATTTTCAAAAAACTTTACGAACAAGGTGATATTTATAAAGGCTCTTACGAGGGATGGTATTGCACCCCTTGCGAATCGTTTTGGACGAGTAGTCAAATAAAGGATGGAAAGTGCCCTGACTGTGGAAGACCTGTTAAAAAGGCAGAGGAAGAGGCGTACTTTTTCAAGATGAGTAAGTATGCAGATAAGCTTCTTGCACACTACAACGAAAATCCCGATTTTATCGTTCCTGTTTCGAGAAAGAACGAAATGGTTAACAACTTTATTAAACCAGGGCTTCAGGACCTTTGTGTTTCTAGAAGCTCCTTTAAGTGGGGTATCCCCGTTGATTTTGACGATAAGCACGTAGTTTACGTTTGGCTTGACGCATTAACTAATTATATTACTGGTGTCGGCTACGACGCAGACGGAAATAACGATGAAAAGTACAATAAGTATTGGCCTGCAAACGTTCACGTTATCGGCAAGGATATTATAAGATTCCACACCATTTACTGGCCTATCTTCTTAATGGCTTTAGATATTCCTTTGCCCAAGCAAGTTTACGGACACGGTTGGTTACTTCAGGACGGTGACAAGATGAGCAAGTCTAAAGGTAACGTTATGTATGCAGACGACCTTGTTAATTTCTTTGGCAAGGATGCTATTAGATACTATGTAACTACTGCTATGCCTCAGGATAACGATGGACTTATTTCTTGGCAGATGATTATTGACACGGTAAACGCTGAGCTCGTTAACGTTTATGGCAACCTAGTTAACAGAACGGTTGCTATGATAAACAAATATTTTGGTGGCACCGTTAAAAACTACGGTGGAGAGGAAATTTTTGATACTGAATTAAAGGCTTTAGCAACATCACTTTATCAAAAGGTTGCAGAGAAAATGGAAGCGTTTAGAGTTTCTGATGCGCTCACCGATATATTCACCCTCTTTAGAAGAGCAAATAAGTACATCGACGAAACGATGCCTTGGGTTTTAGCTAAGGACGAAGAAAAGAGGGAAAGACTTTCTACCGTACTATTTAACCTCTCAGAGGCGATTGTTATAGGCGCGTCGCTCTTATCTAGCTTTATTCCTGACACTGCCGAAAAAACCTTAAAGGCTTTCGGTTCGTATATCCGTGAGTTTGATAAGCTCGGTGTGTTCGGTGAGAGCGAGGAAATAACGGTAGCTAGCGAAACGGAAAAACTCTTTGACAGAATCGACGGCACGGAAATGATGAAAAAGATTAACGCTATGATAGAAGAACGTCAAAAAGAAATTAAAAAAGAAAAGCCTAAAAAGGAGGCAAAACCCTTGATAGAATTTGCAGATTTTGAAAAAGTAGAACTAAGAATTGCTAAAGTTATTGCTTGTGAAAAGGTGGAAAAGAGCAAAAAACTATTAAAACTCACCGTAAAGCTTGGCGATGAAGAAAGAACGGTTGTTAGTGGAATTGCAGGAGCATACTCTCCCGAGGATTTAATCGGCAAAAAGCTAACTATGGTTACTAACTTAAAGCCTGCAAAACTCTGTGGAATTATGTCCGAGGGTATGATTATCTGTGCTGAGGATAGCGATGGAAAAATTGCTTTCCTCTCTCCCGAAAAGGATATTGAAGACGGTAGTCAGGTATTTTAATGTATATCGACACTCACTGTCATTTAACGGATAAAAGGTACGAGGATTTAGACTCGGTCGTTGCTACTTATCAAAGAAATTTGGTGAGCACAGTTATCACTATGGGCTGTAGCGTTAAGGATACAAAAAACAGCCTAGAGTTAGCTAAAAAATATTCTAGTGTGTATTTCGGTGCAGGGATTCACCCCTCCGATATAAAGGATATGGGAGATGGTGATTTAGATAAAATCAAGGAGCTAGCTAGAGAGGATAAGTGCGTTTGCATAGGGGAAATAGGGCTTGACTATTATTGGGATAAAAGCTATAACGATTTGCAAAAGGTGGTTTTAGTTAAAGAGTTAGAGCTTGCAAGGGATTTAAGGTTGCCATTTTCCTTTCATTGCCGTGAAGCAACGGAGGATACCCTTAAAATTTTAAAAGACAATAAAGATAAACTTGTGCATGGTGGAGTAATGCACTGTTTTTCAGGGTCAAAGGAAACGGCTAGAAAGCTTCTAATGCTTGGCTTAAAAATAGGTATCGGTGGCACTGCAACCTTTAAAAACGCTAGAAATATTTTAGAGGTTATTGATTATCTAAGTGTTGAGGATATGCTAACCGAAACGGACAGCCCTTATCTTTCTCCCGAGCCTTATAGAGGAAAGACTAACGAGCCGAAAAATATTCCAATAATACTTAATTTTATTGCAAACAGAAAAAACCTTTCGCACGATTTAATGGCAGAAAAGGTTTTAATTAGTGCAAAAAGTGTATTCACAAAATTAAAATAAAGGAAACGAAGTCGAAAATATTTCGACTTCGTTTCAAATGGTTTATTTTATCTTTGGTAGAAGATAAGTAAAGAATTTCTCTTTACAATATTATTGTAGGCAAGTATAAAAATATTATCCAAAAAGTTCAAGGAAATAAATGGAAAAAGATTTACGTTTTATTTTAAGAAAACACGGTTTTTCTTTCAAGAAAGCATTCGGTCAAAACTTCTTGACGGATGAGAGCTTGCTCGATGAAATTGTGGAAAAAGCAGGTGTAAACTCTGAATCAACCGTATTAGAGATAGGGTTAGGCGCTGGCGCGCTCACGCGGGCCCTTTGCAAAAAGGCAAAAAGGGTAGTCGGGTATGAAATCGATTCGTCGTTAAAGCCAATTCTAGCTGAAACCTTAGAAGATTACGACAACGTGGAAATAGTTTTTTCCGATATTATGAAGGAAAAAATTACCGAGGTGGAAAAGAAACTCGGCAGTAAATATGTAATGGTTGCAAATCTTCCGTATTATATCACCACGCCTATAGTAATGGAGTTTTTAGAAAAGGCAAAAAACCTCTCCTCTATGGTAATTATGGTGCAAGAGGAGGTGGCAGAACGCTTTGCTTCTAAAAGTGGCACTTCCGATTACGGAGCAATAACCGTTGCAATTAACTTAAGAGGTAGCGCAAAAATCGTTATGAGAGTGGGAAGGGAAAAATTTACTCCTGCCCCAAACGTAGATTCTGCAGTAGTTAAAATTGATATTGAAGAGGGCAAAACTAACGGCGTTGACCTAGTTGCCGTGAGAGACGTGGTTAGAATAGCTTTCCAAAATCGTAGAAAAATGCTCGTTAACAACTTAATGAACGGCTATAAGTTTTCGAGGGGAGAGGCTGAGAGCGTGTTAAACTGTGCAAATATTTTGCTAACGGCAAGGGGAGAAACGCTTTCGGCTAGCGATTTTATAATCCTATCTAACGAGATTAAAAAGGTGAAGAATGGAAAATAAGAAAATTTTGGTTTTAGCTAGTGGAAATAAGGATAAAATTAGGGAGATATCCGAAATGCTTCCTGAGTTTATCGTTAAAGGCTATAAGGATTTTGGGCTTGATTTTGAGATAGAAGAAACGGGCGAAACTTACTTTGAGAACGCCCTTATTAAGGCTAAAACCGTTTCAGAAAGGTTGAAGCTTCCCGCACTTGCTGACGATAGTGGACTATCTGTTGATGCGCTTGACGGTGCGCCAGGCGTTTACAGTGCAAGGTATGCAGGGGACGGAGATGATGAGCACAATAACGATAAGCTTCTATCCGTTTTAGAAAAGGAAGTAAATAGAAAGGCTAAGTTCATTTGCTGTATGGTTTATTATGTAAACGACAATGAAATCCATACCGTTACAGGGCAAACGGAGGGTGAAATTTTAAGGGCGAGGGAAGGCAAAAATGGTTTCGGTTACGACCCTGTTTTTTACAGTTACGACCTTGAAAAAAGTTTAGGGGTTGCAACTGATGAAGAGAAGAATTCTATTTCCCACAGAAGTAGAGCACTAAAGGAAATAGTTAAGTTTATAAAGTGATATGAAATGGTATAAAAACGCTATAGAAATTATAGGAAAAACTCCAATAGTTCGCTTGGACAATATGAAAAAAGAATACTGTCTAGAGGCTAATATTTACGCTAAAATAGAGAGTAAAAATCCTGCAGGGAGCATAAAGGATAGGGCTGCTCTTTTTATGATAGAAAAGGCAGAAAAAGAGGGCAAGCTAAAAAAAGGTGGTACCGTTATTGAGCCGACAAGTGGAAACACAGGGATAGGTGCTTCAATGATATGTGCTATCCGTGGATACAGGGCAGTTATAGTAATGCCTGATTCGATGAGCAAGGAGAGAATCTCACTAATGAAAGCGTACGGGGCAGAAGTTGTGTTGACGGACGGCAAGCTCGGTATGGCAGGGGCTGTAGAGAAGGCAAAAGAAATATTTGAGAGCACGGAAAATTCGGTAATTTTATCCCAGTTTGATAACTGTGCAAACCCCCAATCACATTATCAAACTACTGCAAGGGAAATAGTGGAGGATTTAGACGGGGAGTTTGCTTACTTCATCTCAGGAATAGGGACGGGTGGAACTATATCTGGCTGTGCTAAATATTTTAGAGAGCAAAAACTTGACGTTAAGGTTATCGGTGTAGAGCCGTTAAGCTCCCCACTTATTTCAAAGGGCGTTTCAGGTGCTCATAGAATTCAGGGAATAGGCGCCAATTTTGTTCCTGAAAACTTTAATCGAGAGTTAGTGGACGAGGTAATTGCCGTTTCCAATGAGAACGCTATTAAATTTACAGGGGAAGTGGCAAGGAAAGAGGGGCTTTTAGTAGGCATTTCCTCAGGTGCGTCGCTCTCGGTTGCAATAGAGATTGCTAAGAGGAGGGAAAACACGGGCAAAAACATAGTGGTTATTTTCCCTGATTCTGGCGAGAGATATTTGTCTAGTGGAATTTTCGATTAACCTTTAATTAAAATTAAAAACGGCTTAAAAAGGTTTTACAAAACCGTAAAAATTGTGATATACTGAAAAAAATAATAAACAAATAAGAAAAAATTTTGGAGGGCATTTATAATATGCAGTATTCAACAGAAGTAAATAAAATGTACTGTGTTTGTAAAGGACCGCATCACGGACCTGCTCCTATTCCTGAAGAAGGTAAATGGGTACAAGCAAAGGAAATTAAAGACATTTCGGCATACACCCACGGTGTAGGCTGGTGTGCTCCTCAACAGGGCGCTTGCAAACTTTCTTTGAACGTTAAAAACGGTATCATTGAAGAGGCACTTGTTGAAACTATCGGTTGCTCGGGTATGACTCACTCTGCGGCAATGGCAGCAGAAATTCTCCCTGGAAAAACTCTTTTAGAAGCACTTAATACCGACCTTGTTTGCGATGCAATCAATACGGCAATGAGAGAGCTTTTCTTACAAATCGTATACGGAAGGTCACAGTCTGCTTTCTCTGACGACGGCTTAGTTATCGGCGCAGGTATGGAAGACCTCGGCAAGGGCGAGCGTTCAATGGTTGGTACTATGTACGGCACCAAGGCTAAGGGCGTTAGATATCTTGAAATGACCGAAGGTTACTGCACCAGAATGGCTCTTGACGAAAACGACGAAGTTATCGGTTACGAATTCGTTTCCCTCGGTAAGATGACCGATATGATTAAGAAAGGTATGGAACCAAACGAAGCTTACGAAAAGGCTAAAGGCACTTACGGAAGATTCAAAGAAGAAGATGGGGCAGTTAAATACATTGACCCCCGTAAAGAGTAAGGAGGAAGAGAAATATGGCACAGTTTGAAGGTTATGAAAGACGTGAAGCGAAAATTCTCGCAGTGTTAAAAGAATACGGTATTTCCTCCGTTGACGAATGTAAAGATATTTGCGAAGCAAAGGGTATCGACCCATATACTATCACTCAGGAAACTCAGCCTATCTGCTTTGAAAACGCTAAATGGGCATACACGGTTGGTTCAGCTATTGCAATTAAAGAAGCTGAAAGAACTGGCGATAAGAGTGCAGCTGCAGCTGCAGCTAACATCGGTATCGGCCTGCAGGCTTTCTGTATTCCCGGTTCCGTTGCAGAGAATAGAAAGGTTGGTCTTGGACACGGAAACCTTGGCAAAATGCTTTTATCTGAAGAAACCGAGTGCTTCTGTTTCTTAGCAGGTCACGAGTCGTTTGCAGCAGCAGAGGGCGCAATCAAGATTGCTCTCAATGCTAATAAGGTTAGAGTTCAGCCCTTAAGAGTTATTCTTAACGGATTAGGTAAGGACGCTGCATATATTATTTCTCGTATCAACGGCTTTACTTATGTTGAAACGGAATTCGACCCCTATGCAGAAGAAGTTAAGGTTGTAGAGGAAAAGCCCTTCAGCAAGGGCGCAAGAGCTAACGTTAAATGCTACGGTGCAGATAACGTTCCCGAGGGCGTTGCTATTATGAAGCTCGAAAATGTTGGCGTTTCCATTACCGGTAACTCTACTAACCCCACTCGTTTCCAACACCCCGTTGCGGGCACCTACAAAAAATGGTGTAATGAAAACGGCGTAAGCTACTTCTCACTTGCTTCTGGTGGTGGTACGGGCAGAACCTTGCACCCAGATAATATGGCTGCAGGTCCTTCTTCTTACGGAATGACCGATACTATGGGTAGAATGCATAGTGACGCTCAGTTTGCAGGCTCTTCTTCAGTTCCTGCACACGTAGAAATGATGGGCCTCATCGGTATGGGTAACAACCCAATGGTTGGCGCTACCGTTGCTTGTGCAGTTGCAGTTGAAGAATGCTTTAAGAAATAATTAATTATTTGCAATAATTAAAAACTAAAAAAACCTTTTGCCACACGGCAAAATGTTTTTTTGTATGTTATCTTTAGTAATCACTTACGCCAACTAAATAATCTAGCGTAACGTTGAAATGTTTTGCAATAGAAACCAGCGTAATTAAATCAGGCTCAACCTTGCCTGATTCAAGGTGAGAAATACGCCTTTGAGTGGTGTTTAATATTTTTGCTAAATCAATTTGTTTTAAGTTTGCTTCTTTTCTTAACTGTTGAAGCCTTTTTGAAAACTTTATCATAATAAGATTATAGACACAATTTGTCTAAAATGTTTGACATAGACAATAATTGTCTATATAATTATGTTATGTACATTAAAAAGGAGACGTTTATGAAGAAAAGAATTTTAGCACTAGTAACTTTAGTATTAGTTATGTTATGTGCAGTATTTGGCTTAACAGCTTGTACTACACCTACCGAGTGTACGCACGCTGGGGGAGAAGCAACTTGTGAAGAAAAGGCTGTTTGCGAAAGCTGTGGCATAGAATATGGAGAATTAGCTTCTTGCTCTTATGAAAAAGAAGTTTGTGTTTGGTGTGAAAAATCCTACAGTAAAGGACTAGAATATACGAAAGGACTAGAATATACGCTTTTTAATAACGATACCGAATATGTAGTAAGTGGAATAGGTACTTGTTCTAATAGTTATATAATTATACCTGATAATTATAATGGAAAACCTGTAACAAGTATAGGTTTCGGTGCGTTCGAAAGCTGCACCACACTAACAAGCATAGAAATACCTAATAGTGTAACGAGTATAGGTGCTGGTGCGTTCTATGATTGCAAATCATTAACAAGCGTAGTAATACCAAATAGCGTAACAAAGATAGGAAATTGGGCGTTCGATGGTTGCACATCATTAACCTACAATGTAAAAGATGGCTTAAAATATTTAGTCAATGATAGAAATGAATATGTATATTTAGCAGGTGTAGAAGACGAAGGTATAACTTCAGCAACGATTGATGAAAATTGTATATGTATAGGTTCTCATGTGTTTTATCGTTGCAGTAAATTAACAAGTATAGAAATACCAAATAGCGTAACAAGTATAGGCAACTATGCGTTCTATGATTGCAGTTCATTAACAAGTATAGAAATACCAAATAGCGTAACAAGTATAGGAGTTTATGCGTTCGAAGGTTGCACATCATTAACCTACTATGTAAAAGATGGCTTAAAATATTTAGTCAATGATAGAAATGAATATGTATATTTAGCAGGTGTAGAAGACGAAGGTATAACTTCAGCAACGATTGATGGAAATTGTAGATGTATAGGTTCTGCTGCGTTCGATGGTTGCAGTAAATTAACAAGTATAGAAATACCTAATAGTGTAACGAGTATAGCTGCTTATGCGTTCTATGGTTGCAACTCGTTAACAAAAATGAATTATACTGGCACAATAGATGAGTGGGTAAGTATAGAGTTTGGCGATTCTTCTTCTAATCCATTATGGTATTTATATATAAATGACGTATTGGTAACGGACGTTGTATTAACCACTGCAACAAAAATATCTCATTATGCTTTCTTTAATTGCAGTTCATTAACAAGTATAGTAATACCAAACAGTGTAACAAGTATAGGTGCTTGTGCGTTCTATGATTGCAAATCATTAACAAGCGTAGTAATACCAAATAGTGTAACAAGTATAGGCGACTATGCGTTCTATGATTGTGATTCATTAACAAGCGTAGTAATAGGAGATAGTGTAACGAGTATAGGTGCTGGTGCGTTCCATGATTGCAAATCATTAACAAGCGTAGTAATACCAAATAGTGTAACGAGTATAGGTGCTGGTGCGTTCTCTGATTGCTATGCATTAACAAGCATTGAAATTCCGGATAGTGTAATAAGTATAGGTAATTCTGCGTTCGCTCATTGCAAATCATTAACAAGAATAGTAATACCAAACAGTGTAACAAGTATAGGTGAATTTGCGTTCTCTGATTGCTATGCATTAACAAGTATAGAAATACCAAACAGTGTAACAAGTATAGGCAACTATGCGTTCGAAGGTTGCACATCATTAAAAACTATTTACTGTGAAGCAAAAAGTAAGCCAAGCGGTTGGGATAGTTCTTGGAAATATAATTGCTCTGCTACCGTTGTTTGGGGACACAAAGGTTAATAAGACTAAAAAAACGGTGGAAAAATCTGCCGTTTTTCTATGTTTAAAAACAAAGCCATATCTTGACTGAATGCCTAGCTTTTGTTATAATATCCATTATATTAACGATAAAAAGGAGAGCCGAAAATGAAACTTCTTGCACCTGCGGGTAATTTTGAAAGCTTAAAAACTGCAATATTTAACGGTGCAGATGAAGTTTATCTCGGAATAAACGAATTTAACGCTCGAAATAACGTAGACGGGTTTACCCTTGAAACTTTAGCAGAGGCTGTTGATTTTGCACACGTTTATGGTGTTAGGGTGTTTTTAGCTATCAATATTCTATTTACTGATTCGGAGATTGAAAAAGCCTTTCACGTGGTGGTCAGCGCATATAATCTTGGCGTTGATGCGTTTATCGTGCAAGATATAGGGCTTGCCAAGGTGATAAAAGATAATTATCCTCAAATAGAACTGCACGCTAGCACGCAAATGGGCATACATAATCTTGAGGGGGTAAAGGGGATTGAGAAGTTTGGCTTTACCCGTGTTGTTCTTGCAAGGGAAACGCCACTATCAGAAATCAAGAGAATAAGTGAAAACTCTAGTATAGAAATAGAGTATTTTGTTCACGGAGCGCTATGCGTTAGTTTTTCTGGGAACTGTTACTTAAGTTCCTATCTTTTTAATGCTAGTGGTAACAGGGGTAGGTGCAAACAGCTTTGTCGTTTACCGTACAAGCTAAACTTTAAGGGTAAAACGGTTAAGAAAGGTTACCTCCTAAGTGCGAAAGATTTTAATATGATAGGTAGACTAGCTGACCTTGAAGCGGCAGGCGTAACTTCCTTAAAGATAGAGGGTAGAGCAAGGCGACCTTACTACGTAGGTGCTGTTACTAGAGAATATAGAAAGGCTTTAGATGGTGCTGCCCCAAACAAAAAAACCTTGGAACTTGCATTTAACAGAGGATTTACCGAGGGATACTTTAACGGCAATGGAAAAATAATTTCCCTACTGCAAAACCACGTGGGCATAGACGCGGGCAGGGTTGAAAGAGTTAAACTTGGCAAAAAGTTTAATGAAATTTATATTAAATCACCGATAAATTTAATCCCAAAATCTGTGCTTAAATTTACTAACGGGGAGATAGAAGTTGCGACCGTTTCTGCCTACGATTTAAGGCATTTGGGTGAAAATAGATACGTGCTAACGACCACGCAAAGGGTGGAAGAGGGGCTTAGTGTTAGGCTCATATCCAGCATTAGTGATGAGGAGCAATTCTTAAAAGAAAGGGCAAAGAGAAAAATTAACGTACTTCTCTCCATTCGCGAAAATCAGCCTATAACTGCAACTATCACGATAGGGGAAAGAAAAGAGGTCGTAGAGGGAGAAGTGCTTCAAAAATCGATAAACAGACCTCTAGACAAACAAGAAGTTGTTGCTTGTTTTAACAAGTCGGAATTTTTTACGCCAGATATCACTTATTCAGCTTTCGAATCGGTTTTTATGCCTAAGTCAAGCCTAAACGAGTTTAGACGAGACGTTTACGCTAAGGCAGTGGAGCTTTTGACGTTGCCGAGCAAGAGAGAATTACCTTTGATAGCGCTTGACGTGTGTGGAAAAATTAACCTTTTAAAAGATTTTTGCTTGGCGCAAGAGAGCAGTGGCAGATACGAAAAGAGCACGGTTATTTATTCGCCAGAGTTTTATAACTTGCGTGACGTTGGGGAGTTTGTAATTAACTGTAAAAATCAAGGTGTTAAGCCTTATCTGGACTTGCCTAATTTTGCCATAAAAGAGGATATAGAATTTCTACGAGAAATAATAGAAAAAACGGCTGTGGGAATAGTTGCAAACAATTATTATGCGCTAAACCTAGGCAAAGACGTTATAATAGGTGGTGGACTGAACGTATATAATTCTTTATCGGCAAAAGTGTTTGATGCGCCTGTGATTCTATCGGAAAAGGGCATAGGGGAGGCAACGCCCTTTGCATATATGACGCTTAAACACTGCCCCATAAAGTCGCACGTGGGAGGAAACTGTGCAAACTGCAACTATTCTGACGGCTACGAATATGTTATGGAGGGTGGAAAAACCCTAAAACTCAAACGCAAAAAAATTACCGATTGCATCTTTTATTTAGAATAATAAACCTTAGCAAAAGAGGAAAATATATGACTGATAAAGTAAAAATGAAACTTTGGGTTAAGCTAACCATTATTTTTTCGAGCATTATTCTAGGGCTCGGTGTTATTTTAGGTGGAGCTATCGGGTTTTTCCGTTTGCCTGTTAGTGGTTACTATAGGGCAAGTGAAAAGGCATTCAAAATCCCGGAAATAGGGGGAGGATACGTTCCTCAGGGAATGTGCTATGATGAAAACAGCCAAACCTTTATTCTATCGGGGTATATGAAAGACCATTCAAAATCACCGGTATATTTAGTTAAGAATGGAGAACTAGTCAAAAAGGTTTCTCTCTTGATGCCTGACGGAACGGACTACGTCGGTCATGGTGGTGGCATTGATTTTTGGGGGGAATATTTGTACGTAACGGGTGGTTCAGACTGTTGTATTTACGTTTATTCCTATGCTGATTTATTGGAGTCTGCAAACGGAGAGGCTATTTCCTGCCTTGGTGCCTTTTCACTTAAGGAAAGCAACACTGACTATATTGGAAACGCCTTTGTTACCGTTTATGAGGGCAGGTTAATTACTGGTGAATTCTATCGTGAAAAAAGCTATCCTACCCTAAAAAGCCACAAAATTACTACTAAGGCAGGGGATTATAACCAAGCACTTGCAGTGGAATATAAATTAGACGTGTCAAAGCCATTCGGCATAGACCCTACGCCCGTGAAAGCATATTCTATGCCAGACCAGGTACAAGGCTTAACCGTCGATAACGGCAAAATTTATCTCTCAACGTCTTGGGGTTTGTCTTTTTCTAAAATTTACGAGTATTCTGAGGATAATTTAGTGTTGCAGGGCGAAACGGAGATTTTAGGTGAAAAGGTCCCCCTATATGCAATGGATAGCGCAAGTTTAAATAAAATATATAAGATTGCACCTATGAGCGAGGAAATGGTAATTATTGACGGCAAGCTTTACGTTAATTGTGAGTCAGCGTCTAATAAATACGTTTTCGGTAAATTCACTGGTGGAAAATGGATTTACAAGACAGACCTTTCCAAAATGAAATAAAAATTAAACCTTAAAAATCTACTGTGAGGCAAGTTCTAAACCAAGTGGTTGGTCTAATTCCTGGAACGACTCTAATCGTCCCGTGGTTTGGGGATATAAAGGCTAACAAATAAAACAAGTAGATAGAGGGGAGTTTCCCCTCTAGTCTAAAGCATTATGTAAAAACGGCGAGAGAAGTCCCGCCGTTTTGTGCTATAATATTTGAGTTTAATTAACTTTATGTTCTATTATCCAAGATAAAAGTTCTTCGTAAGTCGTTTTTCCGTCTGCTAGTGAAAGCCCAATTTCCACTAACTCTTCATCGGTGTATTTTAGGTTTATTCCGTTAATTGCTAAAAAGGAGAGTATAACGAGTAAGCCTATTCTTTTATTTCCATCAACGAAGGCGTGGTTAGATACTAGGTTAAAACCAAGCCTTGCACCCTTTTCTTCTTTAGTGGGGTAGAGCTCGGTGCCACCAAAGGTTTGGTAGGCAGATTCTATTGCAGAATCCAAAAGCCCAAAATCTCTTATACCTGTACTGCCACCGCTAGACTCAATTACTAATTGTTGTAATAGTAAAACTTTTTCTTTGTCAAATCTAATCATCGTGCAAGCTCCTCAAAGGCACGGCTATGTTCTGTTAAAATAATTGTGGCAACAACTTTAAGCATTTCTATGTCCTTATTTATTTCTTGCTCTTTGAATTTAGAAACTAAATATTGTGGTTTATTGTTTTTTAAAATTATAACGTTTCCGTCCTGTTCAACCTTTTTTACCACTTTAGAAAAGTTTTGATTTGCTTCAGTTATAGATATTAAATTTTTAGTGTCGGTTTTCATATTAGCACCCCCTACTATTTATATTATACACAAAAATAGGATAAATTCAACCTATTTATGTAAATTTTATAAGAAATTTTAATTTTATAACTAAAGTAGCAAAAAATCCCCAAACTTTCGGGGATTTTTCCATTGTAACAAATTCAGTTTTATTCTAAAGCTGTTCCGTTTGCAACTGCTTCGAAGTCTTCTTCAATCTCTTTAGAGGGAGCTTTTGTTAATAGTGATACAACCACTATTAAAATACTTGAGAAGATGAATGCAGGTAATAATTCGTAAATTGCAAACACACCACCGAGGTTTGAGATGACTAGCTTCCACAAGAACACCATTCCTGCGCCACCAATCATTCCTGCGATTGCACCCCATTTGTTGGTGCGCTTCCAGAAGAGGGAGAAGAGCATCAAAGGTCCGAAAGTTGCGCCAAACCCTGCCCACGCAAAGGATACTATCTTAAAGATAATGCTGTTTTCATCAAGTGCGAACAGTATTGCTATAATTGCAATAATTAAAAGAGTAATTCTTGTCATCCACATAACTTGCTTATCGGTTGCTTCCTTTTTAATAACACCTTTATAAAGGTCCTTAGCAACTGAGGATGCTGCGATTAATAGATAGCTGTCAGACGACGAGATGGTTGCCGCGAGTATTCCTGCCATAATGAAGCCTGCTATAATTGCAGGAAGCGAAGAGGTCGCAAGAACGATAAAGATATTTTCTGCGCCACTCTCAGTAGTGGGGAACTGTGCGTTAAAGTTGTTTTGTTGCAGTACTCTGCCGGTGATACCGATAAACACTGCAACGGCAAGGGAGATAACAACCCAAACGGTTGCGATAATTCTTGAACGGCGAAGCTCTCCTTCCTTTCTTATAGCCATAAATCTAAGTAGAACTTGGGGCATGCCGAAGTAGCCTAACCCCCACGCAAGGCAGGAGAATACGCTGAGTGCACCGTATGGTTTTGCAACTTTACCCTCTACGTCAGCCGTGGCAAAAAATTCTAAAAATCCATCCATTTCTCTAGCGTTTTGAATAACGGCTCCAAGTCCACCAGCGTTTACGATACTTATTATAACGATGACGGTCAGGGCAATAATCATAACTATCGATTGCATAAAATCTGATGCGCTTTCTGCTAAGAATCCACCGAGCAGAGTGTATGCAAGAACGAATATTGCGCCAACTAACATCATCAATTTATAATCAAAACCGAAGAGCTCGGAAAACAGCTTTCCACAAGTAACGAAACAACTTGCAGCGTATACTGTAAAGAATATCAAAATAAACAAAGAAGCAATAATTGAAATAGTTTTTTTATCTTCCCTAAAACGGTTAGAGAAGAACTCTGGCAAGGTAATAGAGTTGTTTGCCCTTATACTGTAACGGCGCAAACGCTTGGATACGATAAGCCAGTTAACGTAGGTGCCTATTGCAAGACCGATTGCAGTCCAAAACGCGTCTGCTAAGCCACACCAATATGCAACGCCAGGGAGCCCCATAAGTAGCCAACCACTCATATCTGAAGCTTCTGCACTCATTGCAGTAACCCAAGGTCCTAAGCTTCTTCCACCGAGGAAATAGTTGTCGCTCGTAGCATTTGCTTTTTTAGAATAATATACGCCGATAAAGATAACTAGGCCCATATATATTACCATAGCAATTAGAATTTGAATTTGCTCTGAAGTCATTACTTTCTCCTAAATTATAAAATCTTGTTCATTTTATCACAAAAAAGACAAAATTTCAACCTCAAGTATACATATTTTATAAATTAGATATAGTAATATGTGAAAACAGTTATAAAAAATAGTTGACAAAAGAGGGCAAAAATCTTAAAATATAAATAGATTAGATTCTCGTTTTCGTGGAAAGCTTTACAGGGATACCGTCGCCATAGACTGAGAGCACGGTAAAGTGAGTATTAAACGGGGGAACACTATTCGGTATTAACCATCTTAATATAAAGTGGGCGCGTTTGCGCCAATTCGGGTGGCACCACGGGTAAAATAAACTCGTCCCGAGAATTCTATTGTTTTAGAATTCTCGGGATTTTTGTTTATATTAATAATTTTTTGAAAAAATACGCTAAGAAAAAGGAGAGCGAATTATGTACAGAACTCATAACTGTAATCAACTTGGAGAGCAAAACGTAGGGCAGAAGGTAGAGCTTGCAGGATGGGTGGACTCTATTAGAGACCACGGTGGCGTTATCTTTATGCACCTCAGAGATGAACAAGGGGTAACCCAGGTAGTCGTTCACGACGAAAGCCTTATGAAAAACGTTTGCAGAGAGACGGTTATCACCGTTAAAGGTACCGTTGAAAAGCGTGACGAAGAGACTGTTAACGATAAAATTGCAACGGGTAAAATCGAACTTGTAGTAGAGTCTCTTGAAATTTTAGGACCTTGTCGTAATATGCTTCCCTTTGATATTGAGGATTCTAAAGGCACTCGTGAGGAAGTAAGGCTTAAATACAGATATTTAGACCTTAGAAATCCTGCAATCCACAACAATATCGTTCTCCGTTCTAAAGTTATTTCTCACATGAGAAAGCTTATGGAAGAAAGGGGATTTTTGGATATTCAAACTCCTATCTTAACTGCTTCTTCTCCCGAGGGAGCGAGAGACTTCTTAGTGCCTAGTAGAAAGCATAAGGGCAAATTCTACGCTCTTCCCCAAGCTCCTCAGCAGTTCAAACAGCTTTTAATGGTGTCTGGCTTTAATAAATACTTCCAAATTGCGCCCTGCTTTAGAGATGAGGACGCAAGACAGGACCGTTCACCCGGTGAATTTTATCAGTTAGACTATGAAATGGCTTTCTCCACTCAAGAAGAGGTTATGGCTGTTTGTGAAGAGGTTTTATTCGATGTGTTTAAGACCTTCTCAGACAAGAAAATTAGCCCTGCTCCTTGGAGAAAGATTACCTATAGAGAGGCTATGACTAAGTACGGAACAGATAAACCCGACCTTAGAAATCCACTTGCAATCATTGATTTAACTGATTTCTTCGCTAACGTTGACTTCCCAATTTTTAAGGGTAAGCCTGTAAGAGGTATCGTAGCAAACTGTGCGGGAAAATCTAAAAAATTCTTTGAAGAGTCTCTTAACTTTGCAACCAGCATCGGCATGAAGGGCTTAGGATATCTCACCTTAAACGGTGATGCGTTCAAAGGACCTATTGATAAGTTCTTAACCCCCGAGCAGAGGGAGGAAATCAAGGCAATTTCCGGCATTAAAGAGGGCGAAACGTTGTTCTTTATCTGCGATAAGAAAAAGGTCGTTAACCGTCTTGCAGGTCAAATTAGAACTTGGCTTGGCGAAAAGTTGGAGCTCATTGATAACGACAGTTTTGAATTCTGCTTTATCGTTGATTTCCCAATGTACGAAGAGGATGAAAGCACGGGTAAAACAATATTCACTCACAACCCATTCTCAATGCCTCAGGGTGGCTTAGAAGCGCTTAATTCTAAAGACCCCACTGAAATTCTTGCATATCAGTACGATTTAGTATTGAATGGTGTAGAGTTAGCTTCGGGCGCAGTTAGAAACCACAACCCTGAGATTATGAAAAAAGCATTCGCTATTGCAGGCTACACCGAAGAAGAGCTTGCAAAACGCTTTGGTGCAATGTACACGGCATTCCAATACGGTGCGCCTCCTCACGCAGGCATGGCTCCCGGTGTGGATAGAATTATTATGTTCCTTGCAGGGGAAGAAACTATTAGAGACGTTATTGCTTTCCCCTTAAACGGCAACGCGCAAGACTTAATGCTCGGTGCACCGAGTGAGGTTACCGAACAACAACTCTTAGAGGCTAACGTTAGCGTTAGAGAATAGTATTTTTAGGAGCAATTATGAAGATTGAGGAATTAAAATCTCTTCAAGACGTAAATGAGGTTAGACTTACCGATGAAGAGGAAAGAACCCTCTTAGACGTTTTTTCTAAAATGGAAGAAAAGGAAGAGGGATTAGATAAAATTGACACTGAAAACGTTTCGGCAATGGTATACGTTCGCCCACTTTATAATGTTTTGAGAGAAGATAAAAGGGTGCAAGACTTTACAAGGGAGGACCTTTTGAAGGGTGCTCCACAGAGTACGGAGGACAGCTGGCAGGTGCCCAGGCTCGTTAAATAGTTATGGAAAGATATACTGTTATAATTAACGAAAACGGTAGTATTGCAGTTGACGATAATATTCTTGTTAAAGGCTATCCCACCGAGGCAGGCTCTAAAATTTTACAGGGCTTTACTCCACTTTTTTCGGCAGAGGCTGTGGAAAGGCTAGAGAAGAAAGGTTACGCTATTGCAGGAAAAAGCAAGGTGGGCGAATTTGGACTTGACCTTTTAGGGGAAACGGCTAATTACAATCCCTGTCTTTCGGCAGGCGCAAGCCTTGTGAAGGATGGCAAGGTTAAAGCTTCGCTTTCCGTTGATGCTAACGGATATCCTAGAAGGGCGGCGGCAAAAGAGGGCGTTAAGTTTATTAAGCCAAGCTACGGCACCGTTTCTAGATACGGTGTGATTCCTTGCGTTTGTTCAGCTGAACAAATTGGCGTTACAGCTGGCACCACTAAAGATTTAATTGAAGTTTTATCTGTAATCTCCGGTCACGATGAAAAGGACGGAACTTCCCTCCTCGAAAAAGAATATTCCTATGCTCCCGAAGTTAAAACTTTTAAGGTTGCATATATTAAAGAACTAAAGACTGCTGAAACGGAAAACGCTATTGCCACCCTTGTAAAAGAGGGCGTAGAGGTTAGCGAAGTTTCCCTTAAGGAAGTAGAAGAAATAGCCACTGCTTGGCAAATTTTAGCTTCTGCAGAAACTTGCAACAACGTTTCTAGATACGACGGGGTTAAGTTTGGATACAGAACGGAAAACTACAACGATATTGACGAGCTTTACGTTAACACCAGAACGGAGGGATTTGGCTTTTTGACAAAGGCTATCTTGCTTTACGGTTCCGAAGTGCTTTCAAAAGGTAAGTATAAAAAATGTTACGATAAAGCTCTTAAGATTAGAAGAATTGCCGTAGAAAAATTAGAGGAAATTTTGTCTCAATTTGATGCGATTTTGCTTGGTGTATCATCTGGAGCGTCGCACGATGAGGAAGATTTATTTACGGCAGTTTATAAAGAGAGTTTGTATACTGCGCCTTCAAGCATAACGGGGCTTCCTGCCCTAGTAACGGACGGCGTGCAATTTATTGCTGATTATGGCAAAGAAAACCTACTCTTTGGGCTTTCTCATATTTTAGAAAAGTAGGAGGGGAATATGAAATACGAAGTAGTAATAGGTTTAGAAACACACGTTGAACTTGACACTAAATCAAAAATATTCTGCTCCTGTGGTGGGCACTCAGAGCACGGAGAGCCAAACGATTGCGTTTGTCCTGCTTGCTGTGGTATGCCTGGGATGCTTCCTATAACTAATAAAAGGGCAGTGGAACTTGCAATGACGGCAGGTTTGATGCTTAACTGTCACATAAACGAATACGTTACTTTTGATAAAAAAAGCTATTATTATCCAGACCTCCCTGCAGCGCACCAAATTACGCAGTTTTTTAATCCTATCTGCGTAGAGGGTTCAGTAGAGGTTACCACTAAGGACGGCGCTAGAACGATTGGCATTAAGCAGATTCATATGGAAGAGGATGCAGGTAAGCTTGTTCACGACGAGTGGACGGATACTTCGCTTGTGGACTTTAACAGAACCAGTGTGCCTCTTATTGAAATCGTTACCAAGCCTGATTTTAGGAGCTCGGCAGAGGTTTTAGCATATCTTGAAATGCTAAAAGCAAAGTTTAGGTTCGCTGGCATTTCTGAGTGTGAAGAAGGCGCAATGCGTTGCGACGTAAATATTTCCGTTCGACCACAGGGGACTGAAGAACTTGGTGTTAGAGCTGAGATAAAGAACATGTCCTCCTTTGCAGCAATAGAAAAGGCAATAGAGTTTGAAATTGCAAGGCATATAGACGCTATTGAGCGTCAAACGGAAGTGTTGAAACAAGAAACTCGCCGTTGGGATGATGATAAGAGAAGAACCTTCCCTATGCGTTCTAAAGAAACTGAGGCAGACTATAGATATTTCCCCGACCCCAACCTTATGCCAATTATCATTGACGAGTCTTGGGTTGATAAGGTTAGAAGAGAAATGTACGTTTCTCCAGAGGAAAAGAAACAAGAATATTTAGATAACGGGCTTCTCGCTACCGAAGCAGAAATGCTCGTTTCCGAAAGAAAGGTTTGCGACCTTTTGGATAAGCTTGTAGCAAGTGGAATTGCTTTAAAAGAGGGTGCTACATGGATTTTAACTGAATGCACCAGTATTCTAAGAAGAAACAGCAAAACATTAGCGGACCTCAATATTTCTGCAGATAAATTTATTACTGTAATCAACCTTGTTAAAGAGGGTAAGGTTAATCGTGCTGCAGGTAAGAAGATTCTTATTGCGGTAATTGAAAACGATGTTGACCCCGAGGCTTACTATAAGGAACAGGGTATGGATACCCAAGGTGATTCTGGCGTTATTGAGGGTGTTGTTAAAAAGGTTTTAGAAGCTAACCCCAATGCCGTTAAGGAATACAAAGAGGGAAAAACTAAGGTTATTCAGTTCCTTTTTGGTATGTGTATGAGAGAGCTTCGTGGCAACGGTGACCCATCTGCAATCAACGGCATTTTAACGCAATATTTAAATAAGTAGTATGACGGAAAAAATTTACGAACAAAATTCATACATTAAGGAATTTACGGCAAAGGTAATCTCCTGCGAAGAAAAAGGGGAAACTTTTGAGGTGGTTTTAGATAAAACGGCTTTCTTTCCCGAGGAGGGAGGTCAATCTGCAGATAAAGGTTTTATCGGAGAGGTTAGAGTTTTAGATGCTAAGATTAACGGTGACGACATCGTTCACCTAACGAGCGAGCCCTTAAAGGTTGGTGAAGAATATACTTGCGTTATCGACTTTGATGAAAGATTTATTAAGATGCAAAACCACACGGGTGAGCATATCGTATCTGGAATAATTAAAAGAGAATACGGCTTTGATAACGTAGGTTTTCACCTGGGTGAAAATTCCGTTACGCTCGACGTAAACGGAGTTTTAAAAAAAGAAGATATTGATAAGATTGAAGCCTTGTCTAATGCCGTGGTTTACGAGAATAAGGGCATTTCTTGCTATTATCCGTCTGTAGAGGAACAAGAGACGATGGATTTTAGGAGCAAAATCTCCCCAAGAGAGGGCTTGAGGCTTGTAATTATAGAAGATACCGACGTGTGTGCTTGTTGTGCTCCACACGTTAAGAGTACGGGCGAGGTTGGTATGATTAAAATTACCGATTTTGCTTCTCACCGTGGTGGCACGAGAATGACTATGTACTCAGGCGAGTTTGCAAGGGCTCACTATGAGAAAAGCTATTTGCTACTTTCAAAGCTTTTGAGGAGTTTTTCGGCTAACTTTGACAATGCCGAAGAAAAGGTAAACACCCTAAAGGAAGAATTGGTTGTAGCAAAAAATGAAATAAAAAAGCTTAAAAGTCAAAGCGCATACGCTTCGTTAAGCTTAAAGGAAAAAAACGATTTAGTCTACGCTATAGCTAGTGGACTTGATTTTGACGAGATGAGACATTGCGTTAACACACTTATTGATGAGGGGAAAAATGCAGTGCTAATAGTTTCTCAAACCAACGGAGCAAATATGTATATGCTAGCATCAAGGGAAGACGAGGCAAAAGAGATATTTGATAGAATGAGGGAAAAACTGACCGTTAGAGGTGGGTTTAAGAACAATTTCTCTCAAGGTAAAATCGAAAATGCCATAGAGGAAGTAGAGGAATTTTTAAGATAACTATGGAAAAGTTTTGCGACCTTCATACCCACTCAGTTTTTTCCGACGGAACGGATACGCCTTTTAAGATTGTAAAAAAGGCAAAAGAGCTTGGCTTATCAGCTGTTGCCCTCACGGACCACAACACTGCGTCGGGACTAAAAGAACTTATAACGGCAGGGGAAGAACTATCGTTTGAGGTGGTGCCAGGCGTTGAGATTTCTGCAGAGTACAAAGAAATTGAGGTGCATATAGTTCTCCTTTATCTAAAAGAGGAAAGTTATGGCAGATTAACTGAATTTCTATCAGTATTTTCTAGAAGAAAGGAAGAGAGTAATCGCAATCTGATAAAGGGGCTAAACAGCATAGGCATTGACCTTGATTATGACGAGCTTTTAGCTTCTGCTCCTAGTGGGAAAATTAATAGGGCAAATATCGGTGCAGAGCTCGTTAAGAGGGGCTACGTTAAATCGGTTGAGGAAGCGTTTAGTACAGTTTTGTCAGAAGAATATGGCTTCTACGTTCAGCCAAAGCATCCATCGGCAGAAGAAACGGTTAGGTTTGCTAGGGAAATTAACGCTATCCCAATACTTGCTCATCCACTTTTAGATTTTTCGATAGAGCAACTACCCTCCGTTTTAGCAGAGTTAAAGAAAGAGGGGCTCGTTGGAGTGGAAACAAACTATTCCACCTTTACTAAAAAAGAAAGAGAAGCTCTCTCAAGATTAGCAAAAGAAATGGGGATATTAGAGAGTGGTGGTAGCGATTATCACGGGGAAAACAAGCCTGATATTGCACTTGGAAAAGGCAAAGGGGATTTAATGGTTCCCTATAGCTTTTTAGAAGAAATTAAGAAAATTTTATAAAACAACACGCTCGGCAAAAGCCGAGCGTTTTTCGTTGAGAGATACTTTAATTGTACAAATAGACTTTTTAATAATCCGTTTTGCCTAGCAAAAAATCACACGATACTTCAAAGGCGTTTGATATTTGAACTAACATTTCAAATGACGGCTCAGAAGTTTCTAGTTCGTATCTTGCGTATGATTGTTGCGTTATGCCTAAAATTTTTGCCACTTGATTTTGAGAAAGCTTTTTTTCCCTTCTTAATTCTTTCAATCTCTTTGCAAAAATCTCCATAATTCCTCCCTTTATACATTGACAAGATACAACAAACTGTTGTATAATTGTTGACATACAGCAAACTGCTGTTAAAAACATTATGTGCAAAGGAGAATGAATAAATGAAGAGAAAAAGTTTAATAAGTATTTTTATAGCAGTGTTAATGCTTTGTACAATTTTCGGCTTAACAGCTTGCGAGGGGACTGGCTCTAATCTTGGAGGCATCGGAGGAATAGGTGGCATTGGTGGCATCGGAGGTGTGCAAAATCCAGGGGACGAAGAGGTAATAAACGGTTCCCAAGGTTTAGCGTATAATTTAATAAACAACGGAACAGAGTATGAAGTTGCAGGCATAGGAAGCTGCACCGATACAGAAATTAAAATACCATCAATTTACAAGGGTAAACCAGTAACTAGAATAGCTGAATTTGCGTTCGAAAATTGCACTTCATTAACAAGCATAGAAATACCAAACAGTGTAAAGTGTTTAGGTTTCTATGCGTTTGAATGTTGCTATGAATTGCAGTATATAGAAAGAGAAGGAATGATATTCATAGGCAGTGAAGCTAATAATAATTTATGCTTGTTAGGGCTTAGTGATAGTTTTACAGCCACTACTGTTAATATAGATAAAAATTGTATGCTTGTAAGTGACTCTGCGTTAGCTCATATAGAGTCGCTCACCAGTATAGAAGTTGATAAAGACAATGCAAATTACAAAAGTATAGATGGTAATTTATATAGTAAGGACGGAAAGACGTTAATAAAATATGCGCAAGGCAAAGCTGAAACCAAATTTACTATCCCTAGTGGTGTAACAAGTATAGGTGGGGGTGCGTTCTATAGTTGCGACTCACTAACAAGTATAGTTTTGCCAAACAGCGTAACAAGTATAGGTGCTTATGCTTTTGATGGTTGCGATAAATTAGAATACAATGTAAATGACGGATTAAAATATTTAGGCAATACTTCAAATAAATATCTATACCTTGCAGATGTAGAGAGCGCTTCTATAACTACTGCTAATATTGATGATAAGTGTAAATTTATAGGTTCTTATGCGTTCGAAAAATGCACTTCATTAACAAGTATAGAAATATCTGATAGTGTAACAAGTATAGGTTGGGGTGCGTTCAATGGTTGCAGTTCATTAACAAGTATAGAAATATCTGATAGTGTAACAAGTATAGGTGGGGGTGCGTTCTTTGGTTGCACCTCACTAACAAATATAACAGTTGATGAAAACAATGTTAATTATAAGTCAATAAACGGTAACTTATATAGTAAAGACGGAAAGACTTTAATACAATATGTATTAGGTAAAACTGCAACAACGTTTACTATACCAAATAGCGTAACAAGTATAGGTGTGGGTGCGTTCTGGAATTGCACTTCATTAACAAGTATAGAAATACCAGACAGCGTAACAAGTATAGGTGGGGGTGCGTTCTTGAATTGCACTTCATTAACAAGTATAGAAATACCAGACAGCGTAATAAGCATATGTTCTTTAGCGTTCTGGGATTGCACTTCATTAACAAGTGTAGTAATAGGAGACAGTGTAATAAGTATAGGTTTTTTAGCGTTCTCTGGTTGTAGTTCATTAACAAGTATAGAAATACCAGACAGCGTAACAAGGATAGGTGACGAAGCGTTCGGATATTGCACTTCATTAACAAGTATAGAAATACCA
>JAZUAF010000004.1:0-4532 GCA_045637865.1 Christensenellaceae bacterium | reverse complement strand
GTTACAAGTATTTGGTTCGGATTATACTGATTTGGTGCCGCTGGTCGGACTCGAACCGACACGGGGTATTAGCCCACTGGATTTTGAGTCCAGCGCGTCTGCCAGTTTCACCACAGCGGCAAGATATTTTAATTTTCTCTTGCAATTACAACGTATTTTTGCTAAAATTATTAGGTAAACTAATTGTGCAGCGTTCGTTTGCTATAAGATAATAACACACTTTTATTCTTTTTGCAAGCGTATAAAAAGGGTTTTTATGGAAAAATTAGTTCTCATTGACGGAAATAGTTTAATAAACCGAGCATTTTATGCAATGCCACCCCTGTCTACGAAAGAGGGGATACCAACCAATGCCGTTTACGGATTTATGAATATGTTCTTTAAGATGCTCTCTGACATTAAACCCGATTACGTTTGTGTTGCTTTTGACCTTAAAGCGCCCACTTTCAGGCACAAGCTTTTCTCTGATTACAAGGGCACGAGAAAGCCTATGCCCGACGACCTTCGCCCACAAATCCCCTTGCTTAAAGAGCTTCTTTCTTTAATGCAGATTAAAACGGTGGAAAAAGAGGGTTTTGAAGCTGACGACCTTATCGGCACGATAGCAAAGAGCACTTCGGTTAAGACGTATATTTTCACTGGAGATAAGGACTCGCTTCAATTAGTTGATGAGGAAACGGAAGTGCATTTTACTAAGCGTGGAATTACCGACGTGGAAATTTACACCCTTGATAACTTCAAGGAAAAAACCTCCCTTATCCCCTCTCAAATTATTGAACTCAAATCACTTATGGGCGATTCTTCAGACAATATCCCAGGTATCCCCGGAATCGGTGAAAAAACGGCAAAAACTATGCTTGCTTCCTTTTTTGACCTTGACGGAGTTTACGAGAATATCGACTCTTTCTCAGGCAAGACAAAAGAAAAAATTATTGCCGGAAAAGACAGTGCATATCTATCAAAAACGCTTGCTACTATCGACGTAAATTCGCCAATTGATTGCGACCTTGAAAAGATGAGAGTGCCAAAGAGTTTTTCCCTTTCGGTTAAGAAAAAATTTATTGAATTAGAGTTTAAATCTCTCTCATCTAAAAACGTTTTTGATGAAAACGCCAACAATGAAAGCCAAAAAAAGGATATAGAAAAAACTTTTTCTACTAAGAAAGTAACTTCTCTTAAAGAAATAGGCGAACTTATCGGCAAATCTCCCCTCGCTTTTGCCATAAATGGAGAGAGTGTACACCTTTCTAACGGAGAGGTTAACTACTCTATAAAATACCGTGCAAATTTACTTGACGACGGATTTTTGCTAACGGAAATTTTAGCTGAAATCTCCCCTCTTTTCACAGGCAAAAACACCCTTTTGGTTTACAACAAAAAGGAGCTGAAGCATTTCCTTAAGGACACTGCCGGCTATAGTCTAACTGCACTGACCGAGGATATTTCCATAATGAAATACCTAGCAGACTTTTCGGGTGGGGCAGAAAGCCTTGAGGAAGTAATTGAGGGCTATGGCGAAAACTCTTCTGCCCCTGCCCTTTCCTTATACAATATATATAACACTCTAAAAACTAAGCTTAAAGAGGAGGAGCAAACTTCCCTATACTACGACGTGGAGCTTCCCCTTGCCGACGTTCTTTTCGATATGGAAGAATCGGGCTTTAAGGTAGACTATCAAAAACTTGCAGAGACGGGTGAAAGTTTTAAGACTCGCCTTAATGCTCTAGAAGAGGAAATTAGGGCACTTGCAGGAGAGCCTAATCTCAACGTAAACTCTCCCGTTCAGCTTGGAGAACTGTTGTTCGAAAAGCTAAAAATAGGCAAGGGCAAAAAAACAAAACGAGGATATTCCACCTCTGCAGAGGTTTTGGAAAACTTAGAAAACGCCCACCCTATCGTCCCCTTGGTTTTAGCGTACCGTAAACTACAAAAGCTTTACTCAACCTACGTTGAGGGGTTAAAGCCACTTATTAACAAGGCAACAGGGCTTGTAAACACCACCTTTAACCAAACCCTCACTTCAACTGGTAGACTTTCTAGCAAGGAACCAAACCTGCAAAACATTCCTGTTCGTGAGGACGAGGGCAGAGAACTAAGAAAATTTTTCGTTCCAAAGTCGGAGGACAGAATTTTAATTTCTGCAGACTACTCACAAATAGAGTTAAGACTTCTTGCAGCTTTCTCCCTTTGCCCTGCGCTAGTTAGTGCCTACGAAAACGGAGAAGATATCCACACTGCCACAGCCTCCAGGGTGTTTAAAACCCCCATAAAAGAGGTTACCTCTAGGGAAAGAAGTAGCGCTAAAGCCGTTAACTTCGGCATAATTTACGGCATAAGCGAATATGGGCTTGCTAAACAATTAAAAGTTTCCCCTGCCCTTGCAAGGGATTATATCACTTCCTACTTTAAGGAATATCCCGAGGTTAAAGCTTATATGGACTCAAACGTTGAGTTCGCTAAACAAACGGGTTACGCTAAAACTCTTCTCGGCAGAAGGCGTTACATTAGAGAGCTTTCCTCTTCTAATTTTAATTTAAGAAGCTTTGGAGAAAGGGCGGCAATGAATATGCCTCTTCAAGGCAGTAGTGCAGACATTATTAAACTTGCTATGCTTGGTGTTAGCAAAAGGCTAAAAGAAGAGGGCTTAAAATCAGAACTTATCTTGCAGGTTCACGACGAACTTATTATAGACGCTTATCTTTCCGAAGAAAATAAGGTTAAAAAAATATTAAAAGAAGAAATGGAGGGCGCAGTTAAGCTAAAAGTTGACCTCACCGTTAGTGTTGGCGTGGGCAAAACTTGGTTTGACGCAAAATAATGCTATCAAATGAAAAAGATTAAAATAGCAATAACGGGTGGCATTGGCAGTGGAAAATCTGCCCTTTGCGAGATTATAAAAAAACTTGGTTACCCAGTGTATTCTTGCGATGAAATTTGCAGAGACTTATATAAATCTCAAAGAGTTTTAAGGGGAATAAAGAAAATATTCCCTACTGCCGTTTCGGGTAAATTTATACTCTCTGCAGACAAAAAGGCAATTTCTTCCCTCTCTTTTAATAACGATGAAAATTACAACAAGCTCTCATCCTATCTCCAGCCCCTTATCATTAAAAAACTATTTAAGCTTTTGGATAAGGAAAAGGGCGTTTGCTTTGCAGAAGTTCCCCTCCTTTTCGAGTGCAACTACCAGAACGATTTTGACAAAGTAATCGTCGTATTGAGAGACTTTTCTTCTAGGGCAGAGAGCGTCAACTCTCGCTCGGGACTATCCCTTGAAGAGGTTAGCCTCATAGCAAAAAGACAGGTTGCTTATGAAAAATTAGACCTTTCTTCCTATCTTGTTGTTTTGAACAACGGAAGTTTAGAAGATTTAGAGAAAAAAACAAAAGAGCTAATCGAAACAATAGTTAGCAAATAAACAAACTGCCCTCTGCTATTTAGCAGAGGGCTTTAATTTATATTTTTTCTTTGATTTTTACCTTTCCACACATATATTCTGAATAGGAATAGGTCGTTTTGCCCTTAAAGGTTTTATCCGATGGGCTTACCGTAAACAGTGCAGGATAAACGCCAACTAGCGTTCCTGAAAAGTTTACAAACTTGTTTCTGCCGAGGTTTAAGGTAACGTCGACCTGTTTTTCTAGCATTTTTTCAATGCTTTCTTTTACTTGACTTAAATTTAGAGAACTTTTTATCATATAAAGGTTATTTCCCTTATTATGATTTTTATACCCCTTAATCTAAATCGTCATCCTCATCTTCGTCATCTTCTTCGTCTTCATCATCTTCTTCAAAGTCTGCACTGTCAATTTCGGGGATATCGAAATCGTCATCGTCGTTATCGACGTGCTCGTATTCTTCCTCCTCTTCCTCGTCGTCAAAGAGCTCGTCGCCCTCTTCTTCTACGAGTTTGGAGAGAGAAAGCATTTCTTCGGATTCCTCCTCCTCGTCTTCTTCCTCGTCATCAAGGAATTCCTTCCACTTATCGTCAGCATCTTCAACTTCTTTTTCTTCTCTATCTAAAGCTCTCAAGCACTTTTCACAAAGCTTTTCACCCTGCTTAACGTAGTTTTGATTGCAACGGGGGCAAAGCTCGAAAGCTTCTTCAAGTTCCTCTTCCTCATCTACTGCAAAAATCAACTGTGGACCTTTTTTAAGTTCTGCCTTGCAAACGGCACAATAATCTTCGCCCTTTTTCATATAATTAAGTTCACATCTAGGGCATAAAATCCAATCACCTGGCATGTTTAATCTCCATACATTATAATAATTACACTTTTTAAGCCTTATTTCGCTTGGTGTATATTATATCTATATGAAAGGATTTTGTAAACTGTTTTAACCTCTTTTTTTCGATTTTTTTAACTTTTTTTGGTTTTTTCTACACCTTTTCTAAAAGCATCTTGTCAGCAACTAGTGCTATAAATTCTCCGTTCGTCGGTTTATCAGTGCCAACGTATGCACGAACTCCTAGAATATTATTAATGCTATCAATTCTTCCCCTGTTCCAAGCCACCTCTATTGCGTGGCGA
>JAZUAF010000003.1:0-26072 GCA_045637865.1 Christensenellaceae bacterium | reverse complement strand
CATTACTATAACTGAAGGCTTTCCTTGTTCGTGAACATAACCACAAATTTTAACATCTTGCTCAGTTATGCCGATTGAAGAGTCAACCATAATAACGCAAACGTCTGCCCTTCTAATTGCACCAAGCGCCCTCAAAACACTATAATATTCTAAGTCCTCTTCAACGTTTTTCTTCTTTCTTATTCCGGCAGTATCAATAAGCGTGTATTCCTTGCCGTCGTGAACAAAAGGCGTGTCAATAGCATCCCTTGTAGTGCCCGCTATGTCTGACACAATAGTACGGTCAAACCCTAGTAATTTATTACATAAACTTGACTTTCCAGCGTTCGGTTTCCCGACTACTGCAATCTTAACTGAAGAGTCGTTTTTCTCTTCACCAAGCTTATCTAAATTAGCAACGACCTCATCCAAAAGGTCCCCTATTCCCGTGCCGTGCTCAGCAGATATACCAAATGGCTCTCCAAGACCTAGGTTATAGAATTCATAAAGCTTTATAGGGTCATAGTTGTCTAATTTGTTAACGGCAAGCACTACGGGTTTCCCAGATTTCCTAAGCCTCATTGCCAAGTCTTCATCACTTGAAGAAAGCCCCGTTTTAACGTCGGTAAAAAATATAATAACGTCAGCCGTTTCAATAGCAACTTCAGCTTGCTTTTGAATATGACGCCACATCTCGTCAGTCGATTTTAGTTCAATACCACCCGTATCAACGATGGTAAAAAATCGCCCACACCATTCTGCGTCGGCATATAATCTATCCCTTGTTACACCAGGAAAGTCTTCTACTATTGAAATTTTTCTTCCACAAACCTTATTAAAAAACGTTGATTTGCCTACGTTAGGTCTGCCTACTATTGCTACTAATGGATTCGCCACTTTATTTGCCTCTTATAATTTTGTCTATTATTTAATACTGTTTAACACTTTCTCAAAATAATCGGGAATAGGCGCAGAAAAACTTACCGTCTCCCCCGATACAGGATGAACAAACTCTAACTTCCTTGCGTGAAGAAGCTGGCCGTTTAGCTTAAACTTCTGGTTCTTAAAACCGTATTCAATGTCTCCAACTACAGGATGTTTAATATACTTTGCGTGAACTCTAATTTGGTGAGTTCTACCCGTTTTTAAGGAGAACTCACAGAGTGTGTATTTTTCATACCTTTCTATAACCTTAAAGTCAGTTACGGCCGTTCTACCCACTTTGGTTACAGCCATTTTCGTTCTACACTTAGGGTCTCTGCCGATTAAGGTTTCAATTCTTCCCTCATCTTCTTTTAACACGCCTTCTAGAAGGGCAACGTAAATTCTTTTACACGTTTTATTCTCAATCTGCTTTGCAAGGGATAAATGCGCCTTGTCGTTTTTAGCAACAACCAAAAGCCCCGAAGTGTTTTTATCAATTCTATGCACAATACCAGGTCTTATAACTCCGTTTATACCAGACAGATTGTCTATGTGATATAATAGGGCGTTTACAAGCGTTTTATCCTTATTACCGTTTCCAGCGTGCACGGTCATCCCCTGAGCTTTGTTTATAACGACAATATGTTCGTCCTCGTAAACTATGTCGATTGGAATATTTTCAGGTTCTGCATACGTCTTTTCCGCCTCAGGAATGGCAAAAACAAACTCTACCTCGTCCTTTATTACGTATTTAGACTTAACGGGGAGCCCTAAAACACGTATAGCGTCAGAATCAAAGAGCTTTTTTAAGTATGACCTCGTTAGAGAAGTTTTTTCTGCCAAAAAAACGTCAGCCCTTTTCCCAAAATCGTTATTTGTTGCTAAAATTTTTGTTTCCATTATTCTTCTTCCGTTCTTGTATCTTCCCTTTTTTCGGGCTTGAAAACGGCATTTTCATCTAAAAAGAAGAAATGCACTATAAAAACAATTACCCCGAAAGTCAAAAGAATATCAGCAAGATTAAATATTGGGAAATTTATAAAATCAAACTTGATAAAATCTATAACGCCGTTCATTGCTATTCTATCAATAAAATTCCCTACTGTACCGGAGAAAATCAGCACTATGGCTGAAGAGAGCGTTTTATATTTTTTGCTTAGCGCGTACACAAACACAAACACAAACACAAGCAAAGCTGCAACTGTTAAAATCTTAAAAAACAATTGCGCCCAACTCTTTCCTGCCAAGAAAGAGAAAGCTGAACCTGTGTTAACCGTATAGGTAAATGACAAAACGCCACTTATAAAAACGGTGTTTCCCTTGTCAAAATAAAGCTTGGAAAACCAAACCTTAGTGAGCTGGTCTAAAATCACTAATATCGCAGTTACAGCAATGGGAACAACAACCCAAAATATAATCTCTTTTATTCCATTAAGCCTAATTCTTTGCATAAATCCTCTAATTCTAGCTTACCGGGGTTAAGAACCTCTTCAATATTGAAGCCGTTATCACTCGTTGAAGCAATGTAATCGTTTATTCTATCCTTGGGACTAAAAGTTAGCTTTTCCGTTGCTGTAGTGAGCTTTCCTCCAATACTAGCAACTATCTCCTCGTCATCTCCACGATGAACGCCTTCATCAAGCTCTTCCTTCAATGTAACAGCCTTTTGTATCGTTGAATAGTTGGGATATTTTTCCTTTAAAAAGTCGAAGTATTCTTTCCAATCTGTAGAGAATTTTTTTAAGGCCTCAACGACGAGCGAATACTTAAGCCTTGCAGACTCCTCTATCTCCGTCGCCTTTTCCCTTGCAGAAAGAAGCGTAGCAGAAATTAGGGCGTCCTTTTCCCTATATTCGCTAGCAACCTTTTCTAGCTTTTTATTTTCTTCAAGCAAAATGGAAATTCTTTCCTTTTGATTATTAAGTTTTGTTTCGCACTCCCTCTCCACGAGCGAAATAATTTTTCTAACCTCGTCTAGAGTGTACTTCTTTTTATTCAGTTCCAAAACTTCTACTCCGATTTTAACTACTTAATCAAATTTTTCTCTCTAATTTTTTCAATCATTCCCGTCTTTAGTTCATAAAGCTTATCAGACAAATCGACCTTGTAAACGTGTGGCTTATCAAGACGTTTATATTCATCCCAAAAGCTTTCAAGCTCAGCTCTTGCATACGACTTAATTTCCTTAATTGAAGGCATTTCATATACAAGCTTTCCATCCTTAATTACGTCAACGTGGAGTTTTTTAACCACGTAGTTTTCAAACGTCGTTTTTTTCCATCTTTCGGTGGGATGAGTTAAAATAAGTGGTTTGCTTTCGTCAATATCATCTTCACCTCTCAAGAAAATACAGTCAGCTTCTGCCTTGCCACTTTCCTTATCGTAAACTCTGTAAATATTCTTAAAACCTGGGTTGGTGATTTTTTCAGCATTGTTGGAAAGCTTAATCTTCGGCTCTAAACTGCCATCCTCAGTTAGAATTGCGGCAAGTTTATACACGCCACCTAAAGCCGGCATATCTGCACTGGTAATGAGCCTAGTCCCAACACCCCACGAATTTATTTTTGCACCCTGATTTTTAAGAGAGTTTATAGAATATTCGTCTAAGTCTCCAGATGCGCAGATAACGGCATCTTCAAACCCAGCTTCATCAAGCATTGCCCTCGCCTTTTTTGATAAATAAGCAAGGTCGCCTGAATCTAGGCGAATTCCCTTAGGCTTCCCACCACTTTCTTTAACTTCCTTAAACACCTTTATAGCGTTAGGAACACCCTGCTTTAGCGTATCAAAGGTATCAACAAGCAGCAACACGTTATCTGGATAAACCTCTGCATAAGCCTTAAAGGCAGTATATTCGTCCTTAAAATTCATAACCCAACTGTGGGCGTGAGTGCCTGCAACGGGAATATCAAACATTTTCCCTGCAAGAACGTTAGAGGTGGAATCGCAACCACCGATAACTGCCGCTCTTGCCCCGTAAATACCAGCGTCTGGTGCCTGGGCACGGCGAAGTCCAAACTCCATAACCACGTCGTCTTTAGCTGCATAACGAATTTTCGCAGCCTTTGTCGCGATAAGCGTTTGGAAGTTCATTATGTTGAGAAGCGCAGTTTCAATAAGCTGTGCCTGCATAACTGGGGCCTTTACCGTTAAGATAGGTTCCCCCGGGAAAACCACTGTTCCCTCTGGAACTGCATAAACATCACCTGTAAATTTGAAATTTCTTAGGTATTCCAAAAAATCTTTGTTAAAAATTTTAAGGCTATCTAGATACTCTATCTCTTCATCGCCAAACTTGAGGTTAAGAATATAATCGGTGGCTTGCTCTAATCCACAAGCAAGAGAATAGGTAATCATCCCGTTTTGTCTAAAGAATATGTCAAACACTGCTATTTCTTCCCTTCGTTCTTTTTGAAGATAGCCGTTCATCATTGTAAGCTGATACAAATCGGTAAGCAAGGTTAAATTTCTTTTGTCCATCATAATAAAACACCTCATAGTCCCTATAATTTTTTGTTAGCCGTATTTTGCGTATTACACTCCAATTTAAACAAAGTATACCACACCGACAGTTTTTTGTAAATACTATTAAGCTTATAATTTTATTTAAAAAAGAAAAACTGCACGACATAGCGCAGTTTTTATATTATTTTAGAAAATCTAGTCCTCATCATTGATGCTTTTTACAAGTTCAACAATTTCCTTTGCTATTTTTTCGTTGAGAACTGGGTCCTTGCTTTCCACCATAACTCTTATTTTAGGCTCTGTTCCCGAAGCCCTTATCATAAGCCTTCCAGCACCAGAAAGTTCAGCGTTATATTTTGCAACCGTCTTACCCATCTCTTCACTGTTGATAACTCTAAACTTATCTCTAACCACAACGTTGATATTAGTTTGAGGATAAAGTTCAACGTCAATAATTTCAGAGAATTTTTTATTTTCCTCAATTACCATATTAGCTACTGCTATTGCAGATAGAATTCCATCACCCGTGGTTGCAATATCTTTTAAAATAATGTGTCCACTCTGTTCGCCCCCTAAGGAAAGCTTCTTCTCTAAGAGTTTTGCTAGAACGTATTTATCTCCAATATCCGTTCTTAAAAGGTCAATCCCCTCTTCTTTTAGCGCGTGCTCAATGCCCATATTGGTGTGGCTAGTTCCAACAACGGTATTCCCTGATAACTTGCCTAACTTTTTAAGATATCTAGCAAGCCCAAAAATAAGCATATCACCGTCAATAATTTTACCCTTTTCCGTTGCTGCTATAAGCCTATCCGAGTCACCATCAAAAGCAAAACCCATATCTGCCTTATATCTCTCTACTCTGCGCACAAGATTCTCCGGATGAAGCGCACCACAATTATGATTGATTTTAAGCCCCTCATCAGTACTATTAGAGGCAATGACGTTTGCACCAAGCTTTCTAAACACCTCGGGTGCAATTCTAATTGCCGCACCATGCGCACAGTCTAAGACTATGGTTTTACCTTTTAGAGAATTTTGGCTCATTGAAATAAGGTATTTTTTGTATTCCTTTACCAAATGAAAATCCTGCGTAAAGGTACCGATTTCAGGGAAATCGTTAGTTTTTTCGTGTATGAATTGACGCTCAATTCTCTCCTCTTCCTTATCTCCTAGCTTGTAACCTTCAGAATTAAACACCTTTATGCCGTTATATTCTGCACTGTTGTGTGAAGCTGAGATAACAACACCGTAATCAGCCTTTATAAGTTTCGTAAGATATGCAATACCTGCCGTAGGAACAACTCCAGCGTCAATAACGTTTGCACCACCACTCATTGCTCCACTCGCTACGCCAAGCGTGAGATATGAGCCAGAAATCCTCGTATCGCTACCGATTAAAATAGTTGGTTTATTTTTCAATACCGATAAAGCGTTACCTATTTTATACGCTATGTCAAACGTTAAATCCTCATTGACCTTTCCTCTGAGTCCGTCAGTCCCAAAAAACAATCCCATTTTACTTTTTCTCCTTGAAATTTTTTAAGTATTCGTGAGCACGGTTTTCCTTAACCTCTTGACGCACTCTGCCGATAACAAATTCGTCTTCCTTAACACTGTCAGTAACCGTTGTTCCTGCACAAATATACGCGTTATCCTCTACGGTTACAGGTGCAATCACGTTACAATTACTACCAATAAAACAATTATCACCAATAACCGTTCTTTGCTTAATTTTGCCGTTGTAATTAACAAATATTGCACCACAACCAATATTACAATCCTTTCCTATATCGGCATCACCAACGTACGCTAGATGATTTACTTTACTCCCCTCGCCGATAACTGCGTTTTTAACTTCACAAAAGTTTCCCACCTTTGCTCCGTCTCTAATATCAGCCTTGGGTCTAAGTCTAGCAAAGGGTCCAACGTAACAGCCGTTACCAACCTTAGCCTCTTCACATTGGCTAAAGTTAATCGTGGAATTTTCCCCTATAATGGTATCTTTTATGTAACAGTTAGGCATTATCACAGAGCCTGCACCAATAACCGTATTTCCCTCAATACGATTATTTTCATAAATAATTACGTTATCTCCGATTATAACCGCGTCGTCAATAAACACCGACCTTTCATCTAGAATCTTATAATTTTTATTCACAATAGAACCTCACCATGATTTAAATTTCACATTTTCATATTATAGGGGTAATTTTTTTATTTGTCAAGAAGAAAAATACGCAAAAATAAGGCTTTTTGCACTACACACTGTCTTTTTTTGTCTTTTTTTAATATTCACGATTTCTTTTTTATGGGGTTGTTTTAACTGATTTTAGTCAAAAAAAGACTTTTTACCCCAGAAAAACAAAATCGTGTATAGGACTCAAAAAGAAAAAAATAAAAGCTAAAAAATTTTTCTCCGTATTGACTTCATTTATAAATATATGGTAAAATTATAAAGGAGGTTAAAAATGCTAGGTTTAATCGTTGCAATGGAAAGGGAGGCGCAATCTCTCATTGCCTTAATAAAAAATAAAAATGAAGAAATGCTTGCAGGCAAAAAGCTAATAAGAGGCAACTTGTTCGGCAAGGATATAGTTTTAATCATAACTGGAATCGGCAAAGTAAGTTCTGCCCTATCCTGTCAAGCCCTTATAAACGAATACAAAATAGATATTTTAATTAACTTCGGTTCCGTTGGTACAGTAAACCCCGACATTAAGGTTGGCGAATATTGTCTAGTTGAAAAATGCTGTCAATTTGATTTTGATTTAAGAGAAATTGACCCCGTACCTTTAGGGTACAACCAAGACTACGACAGAGTCTTTTTCGACAACTTCTGTCCTAACAATCTCCCCTATAGAAAAGTAACGCTAGGCACTTCTGATAAATTCACGTCTAAAAAAGAAATCATTAATGAAATTATTTCTATGGGATGCGACATCCGTGACATGGAGGGTGGAGCAATTGCACAAACCTGCATTTCTAATGGCGTTAAACTTATTATGTTCAAAGGAATTACTGACGTTTACGGACTAGGAACGGACGGTGAACAGTTCGTTAAAAACCTAAAAACTGTTAGCGAAGGTTTTCCAAAAGAAATTGAAAAAATAATGACAACCATATAATGCCAACCCCCCGTGGCTTTTCATCAGCCACGGGGGGTTATGTTTTTTAGAATATTATCTTACAAAATTCGTATATACACGCTCTTCTTTTTTAGGAAGCCCATATTTTTCCTTGCCGAGCGCAATGCTCTTCATTAGAAATGCCATATTGTAAGCTAAAACACGCATACTCTGCAAACCCTCTTCGTCCTTTTCAGCGTCTCCTGGAAATTTGCCGTGCACACTGTTCCAATATTGACCAGAGGCAATTGGCATTCCAGAAATTGTAAAAAACTTATTAAGCTCATCAAAGGTGGAAGAAAGCCCACCCCTTCTAGCAACGACTACCGATGCGCCAACTTTCATTCTCTTATCAAAACGGGTACTGTAAAACAGTCTAGTTAAAAAAGCAGTTAGCGTTGCGTTTGCACCTGCGTAATAAACAGGGCTACCAACAACTAGTCCGTCAGCTTCTTCAAACTTTTTAGCAACCTCGTTTACGATATCATCAAAAACGCATTTACCATTTTTAGCACAGCTCATACAAGCAATGCAACCACGAAGAGGAAGGTTACCGACTTGTATAATTTCCGTTTCAACACCCTCTTTATTAAAAACTTTTTCCATTTCCTTAAGGGCGATGGAAGTGTTTCCGTTAACCCTTGGGCTGCCGTTTATAAGTAATACTTTCATAATAAACTCCCAAATTAATTTTTACTTTTTTATTATAGACGCAAAATAGAATAAAGTCAATATTTGAAAAAAAGAAAAACCTTTGAAACTATCAAAGGTTTTTTTGGAGCTGCTAACCGGAATCGAACCGGTGACCTCATCCTTACCAAGGATGTGCTCTACCATCTGAGCCATAGCAGCATTATATCTCAAACGCTTTACTATTATACTGAATTAAAATTTTTTTGTCAATATAAAAACACCCCCTTTTTCAAAATAATTTATTTTTTTGCTTTCTATTGATTACAAAAGTGAAAGGCGCCTTTATCTAAAAGCGCCTCCCTACTATGCTATGTGTTCTTATCCATTTCAATTATTCTTGAACGCCCTCAGTTTCCTCTTCTTCTTCACCCTTAGGAGTGATTGCAATTTTAGAAACTTTAGTAGAGTCATCAATTCTCATAATTCTAACGCCGAGCGTATCTCTGCCAATCTTACTAATATCGTTAGACGATACCCTAATTATAGTTCCGTTACTGGTTATTACCATAATATCTTGGTCTTCGTTAACGAGCTTAAGACTTGCAAGCTTGCCTGTTTTAGCGTTGAATACGCCTGCCTTAACACCCTTGCCACCACGATTTTGCGTTCTATAATCGTCAAGTGAAGAACGTTTACCAAATCCATTTTCAGTCATCGTAATAACTTCAGGGGCACCAGTTATAACGGACATATCAATAACGTAGTCGTCGCCACCAAGTTCTATACTCTTAACGCCTTGAGTATCTCTGCCCATTGCCCTAACGTCCGTTTCACTAAACCTTATACACTTGCCCTCGTGAGTAGCAATTAAAACGTCGTTCTCACCAGAAGATAACTGAACGGAAATAAGCTCGTCTCCCTCAACTATGCTGATAGCAATTTTACCTACCTTTCTAATGCTTGCAAACTCGGAAAGTGCAGTCTTTTTAATTAAGCCGTTCTTAGTTGCTAGCATCATATATCCTTCTGCACCCTGCTTTAAGGGAAGCATTGCACAAACCTTTTCACCATCTGAGAGTTGCAACAAGTTGACGATTGCCCTGCCCCTTGCAGTTCTTTGAGCTTCAGGTATAAAGAATCCTTTCAAACTATAAACCCTACCCCTATTGGTAAAGAACAATATATCATCGTGAGTGGAAGAAACAAACATATTGTCTACAAAATCTTCTTCCTTAGGCTTGTGTGCCATAACCCCTCTGCCTCCTCTATGCTGAGTTCTATATTCGGCAACGGGAACTCTCTTAACATAGCCAAGGTGCGTTAAACTGATAACAACGTCCTCTTCTGGAATCATATCAGCAATATCAATATCACCATAATCGTAGGATAGCTCGGTCTTTCTTTCCGTAGCGTACTTATCCTTAATTTCCTCCATATCAGCCCTAATAATAGCCTTAACCCTACTTTCGTTTGCAATAATATCCTTAAGGTCTGCAATCAAAGCAGAAAGCGCTTCTAATTCTTCCTTGAGTTTATTAACCTCCATTCCAGTTAAGCGTTGCAACCTCATCTCTAAGATTGCGTTTGCCTGACGTTCGGAAAGTTCAAAATTCTCCATTAAACCAGCGACGGCAGTATTCTTATCTGGAGACTTTTTAATAACCTCGATAACTTCATCAATGTTGGCAAGAGCAATAAGAAGCCCTCTAACTATATGTTCTCTTTCTTCAGCCTTGGCAAGCTCAAACTTGCTTCTTCTTAAAATTACCGATTCTTGGTGGGCAATATAATGCTCCAAAATCTCTTTAAGACTTAAAACCTTGGGTTCTCCGTCAACTAACGCCAGAAGGATGATACCATCCTTAACCTGAAGGTTTGTGTGTTTATAAAGGGTGTTTAGCACCACCTGAGCGTTTGCATCCTTTTTAAGTTCGATAACAATTCTCATACCGTGCCTATCAGACTCGTCACGAATATTGCTAACGCCCTCCACCCTCTTGTCGTTAACCATGGAAGCAATCGCTTTAATAAGTTCTTCCTTGTTAACTTGATAAGGTATCTCGGTAACGACAATTCTCTCTCTGCCGTTGTCCATTTCTTCGATATCTGTTTTAGCACGAAGTACAAAACCACCTTTACCAGTTCTATACGCCTGCTTAATCCCCGCTCTACCCATTAAAACGCCACCAGTCGGATAATCAGGCGCAGGAATGTATTCCATTAACTCCTCAACATCAATTTCGGGGTTATCTAAAAGTGCAATACAACCATTTAAGCATTCAGCAAGGTTATGAGGAGGAATATTAGTAGCCATACCAACTGCAATACCGTCAGAGCCGTTTACAAGAATATTCGGGATCCTCGAGGGAAGCACTACAGGTTGCATTTCAGTATCGTCAAAGTTCGGATAAAAATCAACGGTATCTTTGTCAATATCTCTAAGCATTTCATTGGAAAGCTTGGAAAGTCTAGCCTCGGTATATCTGTATGCAGCCGCAGAGTCACCGTCTACAGACCCAAAATTGCCGTGTCCGTCAACCAATGGGCAGTTTATTGAGAAGTCTTGAGCAAGACGAACAAGAGCGTCGTAAACGGAACTATCGCCGTGTGGATGATATTTACCTAAAACTTCACCGACGATTTTAGCACATTTTTTGTACGCTTTATCAGAAGTGAGTCCCATATCGTGCATAGCGTATAAAATACGTCTATGAACAGGCTTCATACCGTCCCTTACGTCAGGAATAGCACGCGAAACGTTAACAGCCATTGCGTATGCAATAAAAGATTTTTTAACTTCGTTGTTAACTTCAACGTTTATAAGTTTTGTTTTATCTAAAACTTCTTGAAATTGTGGTGTAAGCTCTCCACCTATTTCCTTTTTAGCCATTTTTCTTCTCCTTAGATATCTAAATCGGTAACAAGTTTAGCGTTGTTTTCGATAAACTCGCGACGAAGCTCGGGGTTATCACCCATAAGTTTTACAAAAGTTTCGTTTGCCTCTATAGCATCTTCCATAGCAACCTTGAGCAAGGTTCTTGTTTCCGGATTCATAGTGGTTTCCCAAAGCTGGTCTGGGTCCATTTCACCAAGGCCTTTATAACGCTGAATTTCACACTTGCCTACCTCGTCAAGATATTCTTGAAGCTCGGCATCTGAATAACAATATTTGTCAACCTTGTTTTTCGTAGCTTTATATAGTGGAGGCTGTGCAATATATACGTGCCCTTTTTCAATTAAGGGTTGCATAAACCTAAAGAAGAAGGTTAAAAGAAGAATTCTAATGTGGCTACCGTCAACGTCTGCGTCGGTCATACAAATAATTCTGTCGTAACGAAGCTTGCTTTCATCAAAGTCTTCCTTCATACCACCACCAAAAGCAGTAATCATCGCTTTAATTTCTTCGTTTTCCATTATACGATTAATTCTAGCCTTTTCTACGTTTAATATTTTACCTCTCAAAGGAAGAATTGCTTGGAAACGCCTATCTCTACCCTGTTTTGCACTACCACCTGCAGAGTCACCTTCTACAAGGAAAATTTCACAAAATTTGGGGTTCTTGTCAGAGCAATCTGCAAGTTTACCTGGAAGAGTCGTAGATTCTAACGCTCCCTTTCTTCTAGTGCTCTCTCTCGCAAGCCTAGCAGCTTCTCTAGCTCTTTGTGCCGTTATGCACTTCATAAGAATTTCTCTTGCCTTAACGGGGTTTTCTTCAAAGTATGAACCTAAATATTCGTTCATAGCCTTTGTCACGTAGTTTCTCATCTCGGAATTGCCAAGTTTGGTTTTTGTTTGACCTTCAAACTGAGGGTCGGTAAGTTTTACAGAAACAACTGCAACAATACCCTCTCTAACGTCATCTGAAGAAACCTTTTCATCATTCTTGAAAACGTTTAGCCTTTTGCCACATTCGTTTATAATTTTAGTTAACGAAGCCTTGAAACCCTCCAAGTGGGTTCCACCCTCCTCTGTGTTAATATTGTTTGCAAAAGCATAGATAAGCTCGTTATAAGTTTCGGTATACTGAAGAGCAACCTCCACCTCGGTATCGCCATAGAATACGTCAAAATAAACGGGCTTTTCAAAGATTGGCTGTTTGTTTTTACTTAAATCTTCTACAAAGTGAGCAATGCCACCCTCATAGTAGAATTCGTCCTTTTGCTCTCTACCCTCTCTCTCGTCTGTAATAATAATTCTAAGACCTTTATTTAGATAAGCAAGCTCTCTTAGTCTCGCCTTAATAGTATCGTAATTAAAGTCGGTAGTTTCAAAAATCTCAGCATCGGGCATAAAGGTTACCCAAGTACCAGTAAACGTTGCATCACCGATTACCTTTAACTCTTCTTGAGGAATTCCCCTTTTATAATTTTGGCAGAAATGTTTGCCGTCTTGATAAACTTCAACCTTAAGCCATTCAGAAAGGGCGTTAACTACCGAAAGACCTACGCCGTGAAGTCCACCGGAGATTTTGTATCCCCCTCCACCAAATTTTCCACCTGCGTGAAGCTTGGTTAAAACGACTTGAACGGCTGAAACCTTTTCGGTATGGTGAATAGCAGTAGGAATACCTCTACCATTATCCTTTACGGTACACGAACCGTCTTTATTGATATTAATGGTTACCGTATCGCAATGCCCACTCAAAGCCTCGTCAATAGAGTTATCAACGATTTCCTGCACGAGATGATGAAGCCCCCTCACGTCAGTTGAACCAATATACATACCAGGTCTTTTACGAACGGGGTCTAACCCCTCGAGAACTTGAATTTCGCTTTCGCCGTATTCAGCGTTAACCTTTCTCATTTCTTCCATACTTCACCTATTAATTTTATTTTCTCATATTATATCATATTATAACTTAAAATACAAGTATTTTAACAAATAATATATTTAAATATAATACATAGTATGTAGAACTTTTTTCGTATACTTTCTACCAGTTTGCCCATTCTATTATAGAGGTGAATTTTATGAAAAAAACTAAAAAGAAAAAAAGCTTTGACACGCACCTAATAAAATCGACGGGCAATGAAAGTTTAATTTATCCAAATTGCGCGAACATGATAAAAAAATCCATACCTTATTTTCCCGATATGAACACGATAGATTTCAACGACGTATAAACTTAAATGAAAAAAGCCACTCCCATTAGAGTGACCTTTTTTCATTTAATAAATTAAAATTTTTCTTTAAGTCCTTCAATAAGCTTAGTCTCAAACCTTTTTAAGCCCGATAATTGGCTCTTGTTAGCCTGTTTAATCGCTTTACAGTAAAAGGGCTCAACCATTTCCTTTTCGCCCCCTACGCCAAGAATATAAGCCAATCTTACTCGATACGAGGTCGCACTGTCGTCCTTATCCAAAAGGTTTTCAAGCTCATACATTAAATCATCTGCAGTCTTTTCGTTAAAGTCAAAGGTGCAAGCATTGTAAAGCGCATCAACCTTTACCACGCTTATAAACGGTTTAGGCATATAACATTCTAAAGCCAATAGACGAGCCGTGGTCTTTTTTGCGTTTTCATAATCCCCTTTATCTAAATAATAGTTGTAGCGATAGTTAAGTAGGGTTATAAAATTCAAACTATCTTCAGGAAGCTGAGGTAGGTCAAAATAATATTTCTCATCAATCTCCGAAAAGGTTTTGCCACCATAAATTTCCGTCTGAATAGTTAAAAGAGCAAGGGTAACTTTTGTGTCGTCATCCATTCTTTTTAAGCCGTAAAGCACTCCTCCGTCATTGCGCGCCCCACCCTCCGAAGCGGGAAGCAGATTGCCAAAGAAATAGTAGGCGCCAACAGGCAAAAAAGAAACCAGAATACAATAGAGCCAAACAGGTAAATTAACGAACAGTGCCGGAACGCCGAAACACATTGTAACAAAAGAAAAAACAAGCCCTCCAAGAGTCATTCTTTTCAAACCCTTTTCTAGCCCAGAAATATCCTTTTTTATCATCTCCGTGCTACCTGCCTCGTCCAAGGGAAGCCAGAGGGAAAAACGAAGCTTTTTCCCCTTTCTTTGCCACTTAAAAAACCAAACAGTTAGAGAAGCCAAAACAAAGCCGTTTGCCTTGCCGAAAATAAGATGCCCAAGCTCGTGAAAAAGGGTACAAACAAACCCTGAAACAACAAGTCCAATTATATAATAACCAATAACCGAACGCACCTCTAATGCGTATTTTGCATTACAAAAGAATACTGCAACGAACACAAAAACAAGCGTTATCGCAAATGTTACTATATAGTTTATAACGTTAAATTTTCTTTTCATTTTTACCCCTTATATAATCTAAATATCCCTCAAGATTATCACTTTCACTAACTCTCACACCGTCAAGAGCAAGACTTTCTACTAGATAACACAAAATGCTAACGCCCGCAAAAATAACTTCCTCTCGCCCCTTTTGAAGCCCCGGCATACGAGAAATTTCTTCAATACTCATTATCGAAAGTCTATCTCTTAAGAAAAAAAGTTTTTTCTTCTCAATAAAAAATCCGTCGACTAGTTCAGGTTTATAGACCTTAAGTTCTAAGAGCATTGTGGCAACACTGATAGCCGTTCCACCAATTGCAACGAAATTTTTACCTAAATCTTTTGGAAGATTCTCAAAAACGTCATTTAAAACATCACTCAACGCTTCACTTTTCATACGTTCCGTCAATGTGCCGGCGCCAATTTTATAGCTTTTTGAATAGCTGGTATTTTCCCCAATGTATGCGACCTCGGTGCTCGCGCCACCGATGTCAATCATACCACACCTTTCTCCCTTTAGAGCACCCCTAACTCCAATGCTAGCTTCCACCTCTCCAGAAACCACGTCAACAGTTAAACCGGTGAGTTTTTTGAGCTTGTCGCAAAACTCTCCTCCGTTAAACGATTCCCTTACTGCAGCAGTTGCAAAAACGTATATGCTATCAGGTTTTTCGAGAAGTGCTTCATTATATAAATTACATACTGCTAAAGCCGTTCTCTCAATAGCTTTTGGACACAAAAAACGCTCCTTACCGAGATTTTCAGCAAGGCGCGTAATCTTGACTTTTTTATAAATTGTATTTCCATTTTCACTAAGCATTAAGCGAACGGAATTTGAGCCTATATCAATAACACAATACTTCATAAATTATGGAAGGGGTATATCACCGTCTATAACGTATCCTAATTCTCTTGCACGCATAACTATCCAGGCGTATTCTGAACGAGCCTTAAGCACGTCCTCCCCCTCGTCGATAAGCCTTCTATATTCTTTTAATCTATTATCGTATTCAATCTTTCTATTTTCTTCTACTCTAATTGCAATGAGCTGATATATCATAACCGAGAGAAGCACAAAAAGTAGAAGCACTGCCCCTACCGTTGTAGAAATTATTAATTTTTTAGTTTTTTCCTCGGTCATTTAGTTTTTTCCTCAAAACAAATTTTCTTATGAATATATTATATAACCTTTTTCCAACTTTTGCAAGCATATAATGAAAACTTTTAATATATAAAAAATTTCCAAGCAAAACGCCAAAAAGCATATAAGCCCTAAGCGAGGGAAAAGATAGGCAAAAAGAATACCCCATAAAGAAAACTGCCAGCAAAAAATAGTAGATAATATCTACCAATAACGCAACTGCCACATTTTTATATTTTTTCTTAATCAAAATAAGGGGGCTATACAAAACACACATTAGTGCGCCAAAAGTTACGCAAGCAATAAAAACGTAAAACTGGTTTAAAGTTACAAACATTATTTAAAAATCTTCTTTAGCAAAGGAACTTTCTTATGTCCAAATTTAATTTCGTTTACCGTTCCATCACAAGAAAAACTTCCAGATGCTTTATTGAAGTTTATTATTTTTAGTTTTTCCCCAACTATTTTTAATTTAATACCTTTAATCGTTAGATTTATTGATTCCTCTGAAAACCCATCAACCGAATCAACGAGCGATAGCGTAAGCCTCTTTCTCCCCTCTAACGTTAAAACCTCGTTTTCCACTTTTTCCAAGATATCCCCTCCTTATTTAAGATAAATTATGCAAAACGATAAAAAAATAAAACCGTTTAGTTAAAAAACGGTTTTATCTACATTTTTTATTAGTATTTATTCGGGAAGTTTCATATCTCCCTCTTTAATCCATCCCTTCTTTCTCATAAATTCACTTATGACAATGTTAAGAATAGCAGGGAGCACTATCATAAGTAAGAAAATACCTATTTTTCCAAGTGTTCCCGTAGTATTAGTTAGCAAATCAATAATACCAACCAATCCACTCGTCCCCATTCCACCACCGTTATGAGTACATTTTAAAACAAACACACAAGTCGAAAGTGGCCCTAAAATTGCGCTTGAAATTATCATAGGTAGCATAATAATAGGTTTTTTCATTATATTAGGGATTTGCAACATACTAGTGCCAACGCCTTGAGCAATCAAACCACCAAATCCGTTTTCACGATAAGAAGCAACGGCAAAACCAACCATGTGGCAAGCACAACCAACGGTAGCAGCACCACCTGCAATAAGCATATAATTAGCATTATCTCCACCTGCTTCTATAACCGATTTTGCAATAGAAATCCATATTGCCGCAGACGAGGTTGGCATTGTCAACAGTATACCCATTACTACAGAAATAATTATCCCCATAAAGAAGGGCGTTATTTTTGTCGCTTGTGCAATTAAAATACCAAGTTGGTCCACAAGCCAAATAAAGGGAGCAGCGAGAAATATACCCAAAAAGGATAATAACATCGTTCCTATAGGTATCAATATAATGTCGAGTTTAGTTTTTCCCGCATAAAGCTCAACCAATTCAATAACGAACATAGTCACCACGTAAGCACCGATAGGATTACCTGGTGCACCAAAGGTAACGGCAGTAAAAGAAGTGTTCACCAATGGAAATAACCCCCCCATAAACGTACCAAAAAGTAGTTTATCTGCAAAAGCACCTATGAACCCTGCAACACCTGCCGAAAAAATCAACAACTTGTTTTTCTTTAAGGCGTGAGCAATGCCAACTCCTATTCCTGCGCCCATTAAGGTTTTTGCTATACTAGCAATATAATATAATATTTGCCCAAAAATATTTTTTATAGTAATAATTTCGGTAGCAATAGTAGCTAAAATAGTGCCAGCAATAAGGGTTACGAAAAGCCCCTGCGCCATACCCGAAAAAGCGGTTATAAAATAGCGTTTCGGAAGTTCTTTAAGGTATGTCTTGCACTTTTCATTGTTCGTAACTTTTTCACTCATAGTATTATCTCCTGTAATTTATTGTCTACTTGATCGCAAGAGGTCAAGTAGTACTTTATTCCGTTTTTAATAACGAGCTTATCACTCCTAACAGATTTACCGTGTAGATGCCCGTAAACTACGGCATCCACCTTATTTTCCTCAAAAAGCTCGGTAAATAGAGAGGTTTCTCTTTTAACGTTAAAAGGTGGATAATGAATAAGAGCAATAACCTTGTCACCCTCCTCCCTTATTTTATTTACAGCGTTAAACGAAAGCCTCAACCTTTCCACTTCTCTCAAATATATTTTTTTATCCCTTTCGTCAAAATCGGGAGAGCCGGGCGTTGACCAACACCTCGAACCACAAATAATTAAGTTATCAATTTTAACACAGTCGTTTTGGAGGGCAAAAAAGCCGTCTGGAAGCATATCTCGAACTTTTCCGATTGCACTCCACCAGTAATCGTGGTTACCCTTTATCATAATCTTTTTGCCTTTAAGCGCCGTTAGAGTAGCGATATCTTCTTTAGCGTCGTCAAGGCTCATCGCCCAACTGATATCACCACCGATTAAAACTATGTCGTCGTCACCGACCTTTTTTTCCCAATCGGAAAAAATCTTTTCTAGATACCCCTCCCAATTACCACCGAAAACGTCCATCGGCTTATCGGTATTGGTGGAAATATGCAAATCACTTATAGCAAAAATCCTCATATAAACATTATATCACTAGCGTATTTATTTGGCAAGCATTTTGAAGTTTTCTAATAAAATGTAAAAGAGTCCACGAACAGGTTTTGGTAGATTTTTGAATTTTTGCTTGACATGTTTAATATAATAATGTATAATGCAGAATATAAAGGGAGTAATCAACACGAAAAAATCGTGTTTGCAAATCAACATTACGGCATATTTGCCTGGTTTGCATTTGTGATGAGACTTATTTTTACTAATAAGTCTTCACTCGTATTGTATAATAGTTTTTAGGCGAAGACTTAATAGTTTTCGCTTTTATTTTTGTAATAATTCCACATTATATATAATGTTTATGTGGAAAATATAAATTTTTGGAGGGAAAAATGTCTTACCACGAACCACTTGATGAAGTAGTTCAAAAACTAGGCTCAAACACACACGACGGGCTTACTAGCGAACAAGTTAATTCGCTAAAAGAAGAGTACGGCGCAAACGCCTTAAAAGAAAAGAAGAAGAAAACGCTTATCGGCAAATTCTTCGACCAATTTAAGGACATAATGATTATAATACTCATTATTGCGGCAGCAATCTCCTTCGTAATTGCTTGTACAGGGCACGACCCGATGGAATTTTTTGAACCTGCACTCATTTTAGGAATAGTTATTCTTAACGCCATAATGGGTGTAATTCAAGAAAACAAAGCAGAAAATGCGCTTGATGCACTAAAAAATCTTGCCGCTCCTCACGCTAAGGTTATAAGGGACGGTGTAGAACAAATAATTGATGCTACCAGCCTTGTTCCGGGCGATATAATTTTGCTTGAGGCAGGCGATTTCGTTCCTGCAGACGCTAGACTTATTGAAAGCGCAAGCTTAAAATGTGAAGAATCTGCACTCACGGGCGAAAGCGTTCCTTCCGAGAAAAACGCATTAACCCCCGTAAAAGAAAATGCACCGCTTGGAGACAGAACAAATATGGTTTTCTCCGGTTGCTCAGTTGCTTACGGTACGGCAAAAGCAATTGTTATTGCAACAGGCATGAATACGGAAATGGGTAAAATCGCAAACCTTTTAACTAATGAGGACGATTCTTCTACCCCCTTGCAGAGAAAACTTGCCAAGCTTGGCAAGACACTCGGCTTAGTTGCCCTTCTTGCCTGCTTAGTAATTTTCATTGTCGGTCTCGCGACGAATTCAATGAAACCAATGGAATTATTTATGGTTTCCGTATCCCTAGCAGTTTCGGCAATTCCAGAAGGACTGCCCGTAGTTGTTACAATCGTTCTTTCTATCGGTGTAACCAGAATGGCAAAAAGAAACGCGCTAATAAGGAGACTCCCCGCAGTAGAAACGCTTGGTGGCGCTTCAGTTATATGTTCAGATAAAACGGGCACCTTAACACAAAATAGAATGACTCTCACCAAAACGTACGTTGACGGTGGTGAAATTGAAACTCTTTCTGACACACAAGGCGAAGCAGTTAAAACACTTCTCTCATACGGCACGCTCTGTTCAGACGGCTCGGTAGTAGAAACGGAAACTGGCATAAATCACATAGGCGACCCAACTGAAACAGCCATTGTTTACGCTTCACATATAAAAGGCAACAAAAAGGACGATTTGAACGAAAAATTCCCCCGTCTCGCCTGCCTCCCATTCGATTCGGATAGAAAGCTTATGTCAACCGTAAACAGGATTGATGGCAAAAATATCGTCATAGTAAAGGGTGCGTTCGATGTTATGGCAACTAGATGTGTTAAAGGCGATATTGAAAAAGCTCGATTAGTTACCGACAAATTAGGAGCCGACGCGTTAAGAGTTTTAGCAATAGCTTATAAGGAAATTGACGAGATACCTTCCGAACCCACATCTAAAGATTTCGAATACGGTTTAACTTTTATGGGATTAGTGGGAATGATTGACCCACCGAGGCCTGAAGTTAAAGACGCTGTTGAAGTCTGCAAAAAGGCAGGCATTCGTCCGATTATGATTACAGGCGACCACGTTATAACGGCTTCAGCAATAGCAAAAGAGCTTGGCATCTTAAATGAAGGTGACCTTGCTATTACAGGCACCGAGCTTGACGCTTATACTGATGAAGAGCTAGACGCAAAGATAGAGCTTATCTCCGTTTACGCAAGGGTATCCCCCGAAAACAAGATAAGAATAGTTAAGGCTTGGCAGAAAAAAGGCAAAGTCGTTGCTATGACTGGTGACGGTGTTAACGACGCTCCCGCACTTAAAGCTGCAGATATAGGCTGTGCAATGGGCATCACTGGAACGGACGTTGCTAAAGGCGCTTCAGACATGACCTTAACAGACGATAATTTTGCGACAATAGTTGACGCTGTTAAAGAGGGACGTGGAATTTACGACAATATAAAAAAGGTTGTTAACTTCCTATTAGGCACGAATATAAGTGAAGTTTTAACGGTGTTTATATGTATGCTAGTTTCTAACATCTCCCCACTTCTTTCTATGCAATTATTGTGGGTAAACCTCGTTAGTGACAGTCTTCCAGCTATCGCATTAGGTATGGAAGCTCTAGAAAAAGACGTTATGCTTAAAAAACCCAAGCCCAAAAACGAAGGTCTTTTCGCTGGTGGAATGGGACTTAGAATTTTCTTGCAAGGCATAATGTTTACTGCACTTACTCTATTCGGATTCTATTATACGCTTCATCAAACGGGCGAGATTGAACAAGCAAGAACTATGGCGTTTATCATTTTAGCTTTATCACAAGTGTTCCACGCCTACAATTTACGCTCACACAGGTCGCTATTCAAGATTAACCCCTTCTCAAACAAAACGCTTAACTTAGCGTCTCTTGCAGCAATAGTTCTAATGGCATTCGTACTATTAACCCCCGGCGTAAATATGGTGTTTGGCTTGAAATATCTTGAACCTATATACTACTTGCTCGCTGTCGGCTTAACTCTCCTCCCTATTGTTGTTATGGAATTAGCTAAGCTTTTCGGACTTATAAAAGACTAATTAAAATTACACGCTAAAAAAGGCTACTATCGTAGCCTTTTTTGTTTTTCCTATTTTATTGCTGAGGGTATATAGGAAGTTCGAAAAATCCTGCACAAACCTCTTGGGTATAATCCTGACAGGGTGGAATTGCAGCATAGCCATACGAGGGAACTAATAGCTCAACCTCCATTACTATTTTTATGATAATGCTTACGCAAGCATCGATAGTAAACTGATTTTCCCCCGTATACTCACCAAGGGTTGAAACAAGCGAAACAACTGCTTCAACCTCATAGGGCATAATAGAAGCAGAGGGAATGTTAAGTATTACGTCTTTGGGAATAATCACGGTAGAAGTCGCAACCCCCTCCACCCCGTTTGCGTCAGTATAAGCAACGGAAACGGGCACGATTATATCAGCCTTTACCCTAGAACAATTAGGGCGTTCAGGTAGAGGTTCAATCAATAGATTACTAATCACTCCCTTTGAAACGGTACTTTTTGCACTAATAAAAGTCAATGGATATGTAGGATTTGCAGGCGTTAAATTAGAAATAGACAAAACTATATCGGTAAGTTGACTTTGCTGCATACAAGCGTCAAAGACCTTTTTAGCCTCTATGCACACCTTTTCGCACAAACCGTTAATCGGGTTGCCGTTAATGGGTCCCGGAGCCCTGTCAGACTGAAAATTACAGAAAAACGACATTTTTATCCTCCTTATTAAGATTCTATTTTAATATATGAAGTAAATAGCCGTTTATGACACAAAAAGAAAAAAGAGCTCTTAGCTCTCTTCTCCATTGCCATACTTGGCCTTATCGTTTTCTCTTATTTCCGTTCTTCTTATTTTACCACTTATTGTCTTAGGAAGTGATGCAACAAACTCAACGATTCTTGGGTACTTGTAAGGTGCCGTGTGCGTCTTAACGTAGTTCTGAAGTTCAGTTACGAGTTCAGGCGAGCCTACGTACCCAGGCTTCAAAACTATTGTCGCCTTAACGGCAAATCCCCTTTTTTCATCGGGCACACCAGTTACTGCAACCTCCAAAACTGCAGGGTGTTCCATAAGAACACTCTCCACCTCGAATGGACCTATTCTGTATCCTGAAGACTTTATAACGTCATCGTTTCTTCCAACGTATTTGAAATTCCCACGCTCATCAATATAAGCTGTATCGCCCGTGTGGAAATATCCGTTTGCCCAGCTCTTTTTATTAGCTTGATCATCGTTATAATATCCGTACGTTAAACCACAAGGTCTAGTTTTTAGGGTGGTTTTAATACAAACCTCACCCTCTTCACCAGGCAAGCAATTTCTTCCCGTGGGATGCATTATGCACATATCGTAGCCGGGAACAGGTTTTCCCATAAATCCTGGAATTGGTTCGGTATATCCTCTGAGAGTTGCTAAACACAACGTGGTTTCCGTTTGTCCAAAACCCTCGTATATCTCTAAGCCCGTACCCTCTTTCCACTTATTAAAGATTTCAGGGTTAAGCGCTTCTCCTGCCGAACAACAATGAGTGAGATAAGAAAGGTCATATTCCTTTACGTCGTTCTGAAGCATAAAGCGATACATTGTGGGAGGAACGCAGAAAGTAGTTACCCTATTATCTGCTAAAACGCCTAAAATATCTGCACCGTCAAACTTATCGAAATCGTAAACTAAAACTGCCGATTCGCCAAACCATTGACCGTAGAATTTACCCCACAAAGACTTAAGCCAGCCTGTATCGGAAATAGTAAAATGCAAACCACCATCAACTACTCTATGCCAGAAAACGCCCGTTGCGATATGTCCTAAAGGATAAGTGAAATCGTGCATTATCATTTTTGGATAGCCCGTAGTTCCCGAAGAGAATGCCGTAAGCATCATATCGGTAGCCTTAATAGCGTCTGCCCCAGTGGGTCTTGTCCACTCGTCGGACGCGGCCTCGATACCGTCCTCAAAATCAATCCAATTGCCTCCAGCAGGTTTTTTGTGCTTGGTTACGAATTTATATGCAACGGTAGGACACAGTGCTTCTACCTCGTCAAAATATTCGGTAACCTTATCATCGCCAGTAGCAACGATTGCCTTTACCTCACCTTTGTTACAACGATAAGTATAGTCCTTACCCACTAGCATGTTCGTTGCTTGAATTGCAACAGCGCCGAGCTTATGAAGACCGAGCATACAAAACCAAAAGAAGTAACTGCGCTTCAAAACGAGCATTACCTTATCGCCCTTTTTGATTCCCACACTCTTAAAAAAGTTTGCCGCCTTGTTTGACCAAAGCATCATATCCCTAAAGGTGAAAACTTTTTTTTCTTTAGTGTTTGAAAGCCAAACCATAGCCACTTTTTCAGGCTTAGTTTTGCCAAGCTCATCAACAACGTCGTATGCAAAGTTAAAATCTTCTGGGTAACTTATCTTAAAGTTATCCTGTAAATCGCTTAAATCCTTGAATGAATCTCTATTTCTTCCTAAATATTTTTCGTATATAACCATTTTTTTACTCCTTTTGAATTAGGCGCAAAAAATTACTTTATAACTACTGCAATAAACTTTACCGGTTTTTCACCGAGCACTTTGATAGCGTGAGGGATGCTAGCGTTAAAATAAACGCTGTCTCCCTTATTAAGCTCATAAGAAAGTTCGCCGATTTTAAGCTCCATTTTGCCAGACAACACGAAATTAAATTCCTGCCCTGCGTGGGAATGAAGTTTGCCGTCTTCCTTTCCAGACATACTCATAACGAAAAACGGCTCGGCTTTTTTGTCCTTAAAGGTGTATGCAAGATGCTTATAGTCGTATTCGCCCTCTTTTTTTATAAAGAACTCGTGTCCTTTGCGAACGACAGCACAATCGGTAAGAGTGGGAGAATTCCCCGAAAGAAGATTAAACACGTCTATTTCAAACATCGCTGCAACGTTATACATAAAGCTAAAAGAAAAATCTTTTTTGCCCTCTTCGAAAGCAACGTACTCGTCTAAATCCATACCTAGATTATCTGCAACCTCTTGTTGAGAAAACCCTTTGATTTCACGAAGACCTGCTAGGCGTTGCCCCATTTCCTTCAACTGCTCTTCCATTTGCCTACCTCCTTTTTAATAGTTATAACCTAATTCTATCGCCTTGATGTTTTTATCTAAAAGTTCTGCTTTTTTAGCAGGAACCATCTGCGATAGGCTGGTTTTTATCTGCTCCATAGTGAAAATATTAGTTTCTTTTATCACTTTTCCGAGGATAATCATATTAGCCAGTCCGTTAAGCCCGTTATCACTTGCTAGTTTTGTCGCAGGTATACCAACGGTGATAACATCATCTCTGGTATCCTGCCTCATAATCAGCGAACTGTCGAATATAATATATCCACCCTTAACTGTTTCGTAAAAATATTTTTCCAAAGACGGTAAGTTCATTGCAACGAGAACGTCCGGTTTTTCCACGATGGGAGAGCCCACTGGTTCATCGGAGATTATAACGCTGCAGTTAGCCGTACCACCACGCATTTCAGGACCATAGGAAGGAAGCCAAGATACTTCCTTATTGGCCTTTAACCCAGTGTAAGCGATTGCTTTACCCGAGAAAAGGATTCCTTGACCACCAAAGCCTGCAATTAGAATCTTTGTCGATGCCATTACTGTTCCTCCTTGTATTTGTCTTTATATACACCGAGAGGATATTGCTTTTCCATGTTTTCGTTAAGCCACTTTAATGCATCCTTCGGTGATAAACCCCAGTTTGTAGGACAAGTAGATAGCACCTCGATAAGAGAGAAGCCCTTGCCCTCTATTTGGTTTTTGAAAGCTTTCATTATAGCTTTTTTAGCCTTTCTGATGTTGGCAACATTATTAACTGCAACACGTTCTAAATAGCTTGCACCCTCAACCTGAGAAAGCATTTCACAAACCTTAACAGGATAACCAACAACGGTTACGTCCCTTCCATAGGGGGAAGTTTGTGTAACCTGATTGGGGAGCGTAGTGGGAGCCATTTGTCCACCCGTCATAGCGTAAATAGCGTTGTTTACGAAAATTACCGTAATATTTTCGTTTCTTGCAGCCGAGTGCACCGTTTCAGCTGTACCGATAGCAGCAAGGTCACCATCTCCCTGATAGGTAAATACTACGTTATCGGGGTTTGCCCCCTTTGCACCGGTAGCAACTGCAGGCGCCCTTCCGTGTGCTGCTTGAATCATATCACAATTAAAATAATTATAAGAGAATACCGAACAACCTACACTTGCAACGCCTACCGTTTTATCAAGAACGCCAAGCTCTTCTAAGCACTCTGCAACGAGTCTGTGAATAATGCCGTGCGTACAACCGGGACAATAGTGAAGCTGCGCATCGGTTAAACCTTTGGTTTTTTCAAATACTACCATTGTTTTGCCTCTCCTTTTTCAATTTTTTCAAGCTCAACTAAAACCTCGTCGGGAGTCATCAATACGCCACCCGTTCTTCCGTAGAAATATACGGGCTTAGCACAGTTAATAGCAAGCTTAACGTCATCCACCATCTGCCCCATATTGAGTTCAACAGTGAGGAAATTTTTAACCTTTCCTGCGGCCTTTTTAAGTGCATCAACGGGGAAAGGCCAAAGAGTTATAGGTCTAATCATACCAACCTTAATTCCCTTCTTTCTCGCTTCGATAATAGCGTTTTTACAAATTCTTGAAGTGATGCCGAAGGCTACGATACAAGTTACAGCGTCTACCATGATAAATTCTTCAAACATTACTTCGTTTTCTTCGATAACCTTATAGCGGTCCTATCTACGAATATTCCATTCTTCAAGTTGAGCGGGAGAAAGTGAAAGGGAGTTAACAACGTTTCTACCTTCGTGATAACGAGTACCCTTAGTTGCCCAAGGCTTATCGTATTCGTTAACTACACCCTTATCTAACGAAACGGGTTCCATCATTTGTCCCAAAGTTCCGTCTGCTAAAATCATAGCGGGAACTCTATATTTATCAGCTAAGTCAAAGCCCTTGAAGGCAAGGTCTACCATTTCTTGAACTGATGCGGGTGCTAAAACGATAAGTTTGTAGTCACCGTGTCCGCCACCCT
>JAZUAF010000002.1:0-189508 GCA_045637865.1 Christensenellaceae bacterium | reverse complement strand
CTTCTTCTTAGCAACGGTACGACGAGGACCTTTTCTCGTCCTTGCGTTTCTCTTGGAACTCTGTCCACGAACGGGAAGGTTCTTTCTGTGGCGAACACCTCTAAAGCATCCGATTTCGATAAGCCTCTTGATGTTGAGGTTTACTTCGGACCTTAAGTCACCTTCTACGTGAAGGTTGTGTTCGATATACTCTCTGAGCTTAGCTACGTCGCTTTCACTCAAATCTTTAACTCTTGTGTCGGGATCTACGCCCGTTTCTTTGATGATTTTCCTCGCAGTCGGAAGTCCGATACCGTAAATATAGGTAAGACCGATTTCGACTCTTTTGTTGTTTGGCAAATCAACGCCGGCTATACGTGCCATTAAATACCTCCGTATTTTTTCCTTTTTTTATATTTTTTTGTTTATGTAAATGCTTAAGAATTTTTCTCTTTGGAATGATTGATAAACTCTTAAACCGTTGTTTTCGTTCTTACCCGAAGGTAAGTGGGAATTAACCCTGTCTCTGTTTATGGTTTTTATTCTTAGAACAAATTACCATTACTTTACCGTTTCTCTTAATTACCTTGCATTTATCACACATGGGTTTTACTGAAGGTCTTACTTTCATTTTTTCTCTCCTTTTTTGGAATTGTTTGAGTTAGGATTTACTACGCCAAGTTATTCTGCCCTTGGTTAAATCGTATGGGCTCATCTCAAGTTTAACGCTATCGCCGATTATAATCTTGATATAATGCTGACGGAGTTTACCCGATATATGTGCAGTTATTATATGTCCGTTAGACAATTTAACTTTGAACATTGCGTTAGGTAGCGTTTCCACTATCACGCCTTCGGTTTCAATTACGTCCTCTTTTGACACAAACTCTTCCTCCTTTTTTTGAGTGTGTTGCTTTTAGCAACCGTATTTTACGGGCAAGCCCGATAAAATTAAAGTGTTAATATTTCTACGCCATTTTCGGTTATTGCAACGGTGTTTTCATAGTGAGCAGATGGCTTGCCGTCTTTGGTAACTACGCCCCAACCATCCTTTAAGAATTTCACTTCGTACGTCCCTGCGTTTATCATGGGCTCTATTGCAATTACCGTCCCCTTTTTAAGGCGTACACCCGTGCCTCTTCTCCCATAGTTAGGAACGGACGGGTCTTCATGCATTTCCCTACCGATACCGTGCCCCGTTAACGCTCTAACAACAGAAAACCCATTGTTTTCTGCGTGTGTTTGCACTGCGTATCCTATATTCCCGAGTGGCGTGCCGTCGTATAAGTTTTCAATCGCCTTGAAAAAGCACTGCTCGGTAACCTCTACAAGCTTCCTTTTTTCTTCTGATACTTCACCAATTAGGAAGGACCTCGCTGCGTCACCCTGCCAGTCGTTGTAAATAACGCCAACATCAACGCTAACTATTTGCCCCTCACGAATTACGATATCTTTTGAGGGTATTCCGTGCACCACCATGTCGTCAATTGATATACAGGTTGACGCTGGGTAGCCAGAATATCCCAAAAAGGATGGATATCCTCCCCCGCTTACGATAAACTCGTAGGCAAGCTTGTCGAGGTCGTAGGTTGTCATACCGGGTTTAATTTCAGATTTTAAATAATCAAGAACGTCTCGAGTAAACTTTCCACTCTCTCTCATTTTGCCGATTTCAAACTCGGTTTTAATCTTTATCATAATTATCCAAGAACCTTTACGATATCTTCAAGCACTTCGTCGATAGCCTTGTCTCCATCGATAGTGGTTAACAAACCTTTCTCTCTATAGTAGTCAATTAACGGCTCTGTGCTCGTTTTGTAAACCTTCAATCTTTCCTTAACGGCTTCGGGATTGTCGTCCTTTCTTATTACGAGCTCCCCTCCACAATGGGGGCAAAACTTTACATCCCCTATATGGTCTACGTGGAAAGAATTATTGCATTTACTACAATTTCTTCTACCTGTTATTCTCTTTTCGATTTTATTTAAGTCAACGTCGAGATTTATAACGAAGTCAGGATTCGGGTCTCCAAAACCTTCAAAAGCTTTTGCTTGAGCAATGTCACGGGGAAAACCGTCAAGGATATAACCGTTTTTACAGTCTGGCCTAGAAAGCCTTTCCTTAACGATTTCCACAGTGAGATGGTCGGGACACATGTTCCCACCGTCAATCAATTCTTTTACCATGTTTCCGAGAGGAGTCCTGCTCTTGGTTATCTCTCTGAAAATATCTCCCGTAGATATGTGTGGAAGATTATATTTTTCGGAAATGCGTGATGCCTGCGTGCCTTTGCCACTTCCCGGCGCTCCGAGTAATACTATTTTCATTTTCTTTTATCTTTACTTTAAGAAACCTTTGTAGTTCTTCATCATTATTTGTGATTGAAGAGCCTGTTCAAATTCAAGCGCTACAGATACTACGATGAGAAGACCGGTTGCACTAAATACGTTGATTAAGCTTTCTTTGATAAAACTGAAAGCGATTGAAGGAACAAGAGCTACAAGTGCTAAATAAATTGCACCGAACAAGGTAATTCTGTTGGAAATCTTCTTTAGATAATCTGCAGTGGGTTTACCAGGTCTCGTACCGGGGATGAATCCACCATTACCCTGAATGCTCTTACTTACGTCGTCTGGATTAAACTGAATTTGATTATAGAAGTATGAGAAGAATAAAATCAATATACAGAGTATAACCATATATGGAATGCTTCCCGTACCCATATTAGCTGACCACCAGTTTTGACTACCTACGCCAACTAAAGCTAAAACCAAATCAGGGAAGGAAAGAATAGAATAAGCAAAGATTAGAGGCATAACACCAGAAGAGTTAACCTTAATCGGAATGTGGGTGGATTGACCACCATACATTTTTCTACCCTTTACCTGTTTAGCATACTGAACGGGTATCTTTCTCTCTGCGCTAGATACTGTAACGATTGCAGCGAAAATTAGAACTGCTACTAAGATGAAACCTAAAAGATTCCAAATTGCCACAGCGTTTGAACCAATTTCACCAATAACGCCTAAAATAGCATTACCTGCAGTAGATAAAATACCTGCGAAAATTAGAAGTGAGATACCGTTAGATACGCCGTAGTCGGTAATTCTCTCGCCAAGCCACATAGTGAACGCTGCACCTGCAGTATAGGCAGTTACAAGGAAGATATAGCTCATTGCAAGCCCAAAGCCAGTGTCTCCGAATATCTTATTAAATTCAATTGAGAACATACCACTTTGGTTGGAATTACCCTTGAATGCGAGAATGATACCGATTGATTGAACAATAGCGAGAACGAGGGTTAAAGCCCTAGTATAGGCGTTAATTTTCTTTCTACCCTCTTCACCCTGCTTAGAGAGTCTCTCTAAAGCGGGAATAGCTACCGTTAGAAGTTGAATAATAATCGATGCGTTAATGTAAGGGCCAATACCCATTGCGAAGAATGCACCCTGTTGGAGCGCACCACCGGATACGGCACTCATAATTTCTAAGAACTTAAATTCCTCAAGTCCTACCATGAAGTTTACACCAGGAACAGGAATAACACATCCTAGTCTGTATATAAACAACAAAGCGATGGTTATAAGAATTTTTCTACGAACGTCCTTAATCTTAAACGCATTTACTATCGTTTGCCACATTTTGACCTCCTGTCAGGGGTTGTTAGATTTGTTCTGCCTTACCGCCAGCCTTTTCGATAGCTTCTTTTGCAGATGCAGAGAAGCTTGCAGCTTTAACGGTTAAAGCCTTGGTGAGAGTTCCGTTGCCGAGAACCTTCAAACCTACGCTACCCTTAACGAGTTTAATAAGTCCTTTTTCGTTGAGAATTTCAATATCAACTACAGAACCTGCTTCAAAGTTTTCGAGCACGGAAAGGTTAACGATACTGTATTCCTTTCTGAAGTGATTGTTGAAGCCACGCTTAGGGATACGTCTAATTAAAGGCATTTGACCACCTTCAAATCCGGGACGAACACCGCCACCACTTCTTGCCCATTGTCCTTTATGTCCTTTACCACTGGTTTTGCCGAGACCAGAACCAATACCTCTACCGAGTCTCTTAGCTTCAGTCTTAGCGCCTTCAGCAGGACTTAAATTTCCTAATCTCATATTAGTTACTCCTTGAATTTACTGTCTTAACCTTCAATTTTTTCAACGTTCAAAAGGTAGTTAACCTTTGAAATCATACCCATGATTGATGGGGTTTCGCTATGAATTTTGAAAGAATTGAGTTTCGTGAGTCCCAAAGCAGCAATTATTTTCTTGTGCTGGGGGAGCACCGCTATCGTACTCTTAACGAGCGTTACCTTAATCTTAGCGGTTTCGGTTACTTTCTTTTTAGCCATTGATAGTTCCTCCTTAACCGTTGATTTCTTCTACAGTTTTGCCACGAACAGCAGCAACCTGTTCAGCCGTTCTGAGTTCTTTTAAGCCTTCGATAGCAGCCTTAACGCAGTTGATTTTGTTGTTGGTGCCGTGTGATTTGGTTCTGATGTTGGTAATACCAACAGCTTCCATAACTGCACGAACAGGACCACCTGCGATAACACCAGTACCTTCTTCAGCAGGCATCATTAATACTGAACCTCTGCCGAATTTACCAATAACCTGGTGAGGAATACTAGTTCCGAGTAAGGATACTGCAAACATGCCTTTCTTTGCTCTTGCAGTTGCCTTATCGATTGCTTCGGGAACTTCTTTTGCCTTACCCATTGCAACGCCGATTTTGCCGTTGCCGTCGCCTACAACTACGAGTGCGGCAAATCTCATGTTTCTACCACCCTTAACGGTCTTGGTTACACGGTTAACGCAAATAAGCTTTTTAATTAAGCCGTCGTTTTCTTCAACACGTTTGGGTGCTCTGTTATTATCTCTTGCCATTTTCGTTTTCTCCTTGATTTATTAGAATTGAAGGCCACCCTTCCTAGCGCCTTCAGCTAAACTCTGAACGCGACCCGTGTAAAGATATCCGCCTCTGTCAAATACAATAGCTTTAATCTTTTTTGCTTTTGCTTTCTTAGCGATAAGTTCGCCAACTGCAAATGCCTGTGCCTTCTTGTCTTTGCCCTCTATGGAAGCTTTAATTTCCTTATCGAGCGTGGACGCCGTAACCAAGGTGTTTCCCTTAACGTCGTCGATAATCTGAACATAAATGTGATTTAAGGTTCTGTAAACAGAAAGTCTGGGAGTTTCAGCAGTGCCTTTAACTTTTGCCCTTACTCTCTTATGTCTTTTTAATCTTTCTTCGTTCTTATTGATTTGTTTAATCATTTTATAACTCCTGTTTTAATAACTTTTCGCATCAAAAGATGCACTCGGCAGATGCGCCGAACGTTTTTAGCGCATCCACTAAAAGCATTTTAAATCTTAGCCTTTGCCACCGGCAGCCTTACCAACCTTACGCTCAATAACTTCATCGCTATAACGAATTCCATATCCGTGGTAGGGTTCGGGTTCTCTAACGCCTCTTACTACTGCAGCGAATTGACCAACCTTATCTTTGTCAATACCACTGATAACGATTTCAGTTTGGCTAGTGCACTCGATGGAGATTCCTTCGATTTCTTCAAGTTCAACGGGGTGAGAGAAACCAACGTTCATAACGAGTTTCTTGCCCTGTTTAGCAACCTTCCAACCTACACCGTTTACGATAAGAGTCTTTTTGAAACCTTCGGTTACACCCTTAACCATATTAGCAGTAAGCGCTCTATATAAACCGTGCTTTGCTTTGGTGGTTCCAAGTTCGTTTGCTCTTACGAATTTTACCGTATTGCCCTCGATAATGGGGGTGATTACGGGGTCGTAAGTTTGAGTTAAGGTTCCCTTAGGTCCCTTAACGGTAATTACCTTATCTTTTGCCTCAACAGTAACGCCTGCGGGAAGATTGATGATAGCATTTCCTATTCTAGACATAACCTCTCCTCCTTACCAAACGTAAGCGAGTACTTCCCCGCCCTGATGTGCTTTCTTTGCTTCCTTACCAGTCATAATGCCTTTGGAAGTAGAAAGAATTGCGATGCCGAGTCCACCGAGAACCTGAGGAATTTCTTCAGCTCCAACGTAGATTCTAAGACCGGGCTTACTTACTCTCTTGAGACCGGAAATAACTCTGTTCTTTCCGTCATACTTTAAGGTGATTTTGATTGTTCCCTGAACACCTTCAAGAATTTCAACACCTGCAACGTAACCTTCTTCTAAAAGGATGTTTGCAATTGCCTTCTTGGTGTTAGAAGCGGGAATTTCAACCGTTTCGTGCTTAGCAGAAATAGCATTTCTGATTCTGGTAAGCATATCTGCAATAACGTCTGTCATTTTTTAATTCCTCCTTTACCAGCTTGCCTTCTTTACTCCGGGAATCTCGCCCTTGTAAGCAAGATTTCTGAAGCAAATACGACAAATTCCGTACTTCTTGAGAACAGCGTGGGGGCGACCACAAATGCTGCATCTCGTGTAGGCTCTGGTGGAAAATTTAGCAGGCTTTTGCTGCTTGTTTATCATTGCTTTCTTAGCCATTTTGTTTCTCCTTTAACCTTACTTGTTAGCGAAGGGCATTCCGAGGAGAGCAAGCAATTCTCTTGCTTCTTCGTCGGTGTTAGCAGTGGTGGTAATACAAATATCAAATCCTCTGATAGTTTCTACTTGGTCGTAGGAAATTTCTGGGAAGATAAGTTGTTCTTTAACGCCCATTGCGTAGTTGCCTCTGCCGTCAAAAGACTTGGTGGGAACGCCCCTGAAGTCTCTTACTCTGGGGGGTGCGATAGATACGAATTTATCAAAGAATTCGTACATTCTCTCGCCTCTTAAAGTAACCTTCATACCTACGCTCATACCTTCTCTAATTTTGAAGTTTGCTACAGACTTTTTAGCCTGGGTAAGTACGGGCTTTTGACCGGAGATTTGCTTTAATTCTTCCTGAGCGATTTGAACGCTCTTGTTGTTGTCTTTAACGTCGCCAAGACCAGAGTTAATGGTAATCTTAACAAGCTTAGGAACTTGGTTTACGTTACTATAATTAAATTTCTTGATTAAAGCAGGTACTACAGTTTCCTTGTAGAGCACTTTAATTCTGTTCGGAGTTTTATCTGCCATTGTTAGTTACCTCCGTTAGTTTGCTTCTGCGGGAGCTTCCGCAGCAGCCTTTTTCGTTTTCTTCTTCGTAGCTTTTTTAACTTCTTTAACTTCCTTGCTTGCGTCTAAGAAAGCACCGCACTTTTTGCAAACGCGAACCTTCTTATCTCCCTCAACCTTGTAGGCAACTCTAACTGCCTTTTCACATGTGGGGCAAACAACCATAACGTTTGAAGCGTCGATTGCACCGGATTGGTTCTGAATAGAACTTACTTCCTGAGCAGACCTAGCTTTTTTATGTTTCTTTTGTACGTTAATTCCGTCAACTACTACTTTGTTATCCTTGGGAAGAGCAACCAAAACTTTAGCCGTTTTGCCTGCGTCCTTGCCAGTTATAACTAAAACCGTGTCGTTCTTTTTAACTTTCATGAGTTTTCTCCTTATAACACTTCGGGTGCAAGCGAAATGATACGCATATAATCTTTATCGCGAAGTTCTCTTGCTATCGGCCCAAAAATACGCGTGCCTCTCGGCTGTTTCTGATTGTCGATGATAACTGCAGCATTTTCGTCAAATCTTACGCAGGTGCCGTCATTTCTTCTAACACCTGAAGTAGACCTTACGATAACTGCCTTAACAACGTCGCCCTTCTTTACAGCGCCACCGGGGGTAGCAGTTTTAACACTGGCAACGATAACGTCACCAATGTTTCCGCTTCTCCTGAAAGAGCCGCCCAATACTTTAATACACATTATTTCCTTAGCACCGGAGTTGTCCGCTGCTTTTAATCTAGTAAAAGGTTGTATCATTTTGCGCCTCCTTACTTAGCCTTTTCGATGATTTCAGCTACTCTCCAGTTCTTGTCCTTAGAGAGCTTTCTGGTTTCAACGATTCTAACCTTATCGCCTACGCCACACGCATTGATTTCGTCGTGTGCCTTAAACTTATGGGTTTTCTTTACAGTTTTCTTATACAAAGGGTGTTTGTATCTTTCTTCGATGGCTACAACTACCGTTTTATCCATCTTGTCGGAAACTACGATTCCAACTCTTTCTTTTCTTAAATTTCTTTCCATATCTATCTACTCCCTACGCCTTTGCCTTAATTTCCCTTTCTCTCAAAATGGTTTTAACCTTTGCAATATCCTTCTTGCAGTTTTTGATAGATGCAGGATTCTCAAGCTGTCCTATTGCGTGACGGAAACGAAGGTTAAACAATTCTTCAGAAAGTTCTTTAAGTTTGGTGTTTAATTCTTCTACCGTTAATTCGTGAAGTTCTTTCGTTTTCATTAACCTTCACCGCCTTCTTCAATTATTTCTTCAGCTACAACTTCCTTCTTCACAAACTTGGTTTTAACGGGAAGTTTGTGACCAGCAAGACGCATAGCTTCTTTAGCAATTTCTTCTGAAACGCCAGACATTTCAAAAAGAACTCTGCCGGGTTTAACTACTGCTACCCAGTATTCAACTGAACCTTTACCACTACCCATACGGCTGTCAGCAGGTTTCTTTGTTACTGGTTTGTGGGGGAATATGTCAATCCATACCTTACCACCACGTTTAATAAATCTAGTCATTGCAACACGGGCTGCTTCAATCTGGTTAGATTTAATCCAACCGGGTTCGGTAGCCACTAAACCGTATTCACCGTAAGCAATCTTATTGCCCTTGGTGCACTTACCGGTCATTCTGCCACGATGCACTCTTCTTCTTTTAACTCTTTTAGGCATTAACATAATTAAGCTTCGCCTCCTTCAGCAACTTTCTTCTTGGGAGCGCCGATAATTTCGCCCTTGTAAATCCAGCATTTGATGCCAATAACGCCGAAAGTGGTGTGTGCTTCTGCAAGACCATATTCGATGTCTGCTCTCAAAGTCTGAAGGGGAATGGAGCCCTCGTGATAATGTTCGCTACGTGCAATTTCTGCACCGTCAAGTCTGCCGCTTACAGAAACCTTGATACCTTTGATGCCACTTCTCATACTTCTGGAAATAGCCTGCTTCATAGCTCTTCTGAACGATACACGCTTTTCGAGCTGAGCAGCAATACCTTCTGCTACGAGCTGAGCATCTGCATCGGGTTTCTTAACTTCCGTAATATTAACGGAAATGGTTTTACCTTTGCAAATTTTAGCAACCGACTTTTTGATAACCTCGATTTCACTGCCCTGTTTTCCGATTAAAACACCGGGTCTAGCAGTATATATTTTGATTATAACCTTTTCTGCAATCTTTTCAATAACGATTTTGGAGATAGCAGCTTGATAATATTTTTTCTTTAATAAGTTACGAATTTCATTGTCTTCTTTGATGTTTGCAGCAAAATCCTTCTTGTCAACAAACCAATGAGAATCCCAATCTTTATTGATTCCGACTCTTAAACCGTGCGGATTAACTTTTTGTCCCATAGTGCTCCTCCTATGCCTTTGCATCCAAAACCACGGTGATGTGGCTGGTGCGTTTCAAAATTCTGTACGCTCTGCCTTTGGAAACGGGCTGTACTCTCTTAAGAGTGGGGCCCTGGTCTGCATAGCAAGCAGCAACGAACAAGTTGTCTTTGCTCATTCCAAGGTTGTTTTCTGCGTTTGCAGCTGCGCTCATCAATACCTTTCTGATGGGCTCAGAAGCAGCCTTAGGAGTATTCTCTAAGATAGCAAGCGCTTCTCTGTAGCCTTTGCCTCTAATGATGTTGAGCACGATTCTTACCTTGTAGGGAGAAATTCTAACGTGTCTTGCAATTGCTTTGGGGCGTCTGTCTTTATTTTCCGCGATTCTTGCGGTTTTTTCTCTTAAATTCTTAGCCATCTTTCAGCCTCCTATCTTGCCCCGGTAGACTTTTCAGAACCTGCGTGTCCCTTAAAGGTTCTGGTGGGAGCAAACTCACCGAGCTTGCAACCTACCATATCTTCGGTTACGTATACAGGAACGTGCTTTCTGCCATCATAAACAGCGATAGTATGTCCTACCATTTGGGGGAATATCGTAGAAGATCTAGACCAAGTCTTTAAGACCTTCTTTTCGTTCTTTTCGTTTAATTCTTCTACTCTTTTTAAGAGCTTAGGTTCTACGTAAGGACCTTTTTTAACACTTCTACTCATCTTGCTCTCCTTAATTTATCCTGGTAATGATAAGTTTATTGGACGCTTTCTTATGCTTTCTGGTCTTGTAACCGAGAGCAGGTTTACCCCAAGGAGTAACAGGTCCGGGCATACCAACGGGTGACTTACCTTCACCACCACCGTGGGGGTGGTCACAGGGGTTCATAACTACACCACGAACGGTGGGACGGATACCTAAGTATCTTGTCTTACCAGCCTTACCAATTCTGATAATTTCGTGTTCTAAGTTACCTACCTGACCAACAGTTGCCTTACAGGTTGCAAGAATATATCTCATTTCACCACTAGGCATCTTAATGGTAACGTATTTTTCGTCTCTTGCCATAATCTGCGCGCTCATACCAGCTGCACGAGCAATCTGACCACCTTTACCAGGTTGCATTTCGATATTGTGTACCATGGTACCTACGGGGATATCCTTTAATGCAAGTGCGTTACCTGCCTTGATATCAGCCGTGGGTCCTGAAAGAACCTTATCGCCAACCTTTAATCCTACAGGAGCAAGGATATAAGTCTTTGCGCCATCTGCATAGTAAAGGAGTGGGATGTTTGCGCTACGATTGGGGTCGTATTCAATGGACTTAACGGTTGCAGGAACACCGTCCTTAGCACGTTTAAAGTCGATGATACGATATTTTCTTTTGTTACCGCCGCCGATATGACGAACGGTTATTTTACCCTGAGAGTTTCTACCACCACTCTTTCTTTGGTCTTCGAGAAGGGATTTCTCAGGCTTTTTTGCCGTAATTTCGTCAAACGCACTAACCGTCATGAAACGGCGAGCAGACGAAGTCGGTTTATATCTTTTAATAGCCATTTTTTGTTCCTCCGTTTTAATTAGGACAATGAATCGAAGAATTCAATCGACTTGCTGTCTTTCTTGAGAGAAACGGCAGCCTTTTTGTAGTCGGGAGTATAACCTTCGTATCTACCCTGTCTTTTGAGTTTGCCTTTGCAGTTTGCAGTAGTAACTTTATCTACCTTTACGCCGAAGATTTCTTCAACAGCAAGCTTGATTTCAGTTTTGTTGGCACTCTTTTTTACTATAAAGTAATATTTCTTATCTTGAATACCCGCATAGCTCTTTTCTGAAAGAAGCGGTTTAATTATGATATCGTGTGCAGCCATTATTTTCCGTAAGCCTCCTCGATTTGTTCTACAGCTTTCTTAGACATTACGATTTTAGCATTTCTAACTACTTCGTAAGTGCTGAGCATGTTAGCGGGAATAGTGGTAATCGCTTTAATGTTTGCACAAGCTCTTAATACCATTTCGTCGCTGTTGTCCATAACGATGAGCACGCTCTTATCCATTTCGAAAGCTTTTAAGAAAGCAACCATCTCTTTGGTCTTTCCTGCAGATTTGATTTCGTCAATGAAGAAAATTTCATCGTCTCTAACCTTCTGAGAAAGAGCAGAGAAGAGTGCAACTTCTTTTGCCTTTACGTTCATCTTCTTAGAGAAGTCTCTGGGCTTGGGTGCAAATACTACGCCACCTTTAATCCACTGAGGACTTCTGATGGAACCTTGCCTTGCTCTACCGGTACCCTTCTGTCTCCAAGGTTTAGCACCACCACCACGAACTTCGCTTCTAGTGAGGGTACTCTTGGTTCCCTGTCTTTCGTTGCAGAGTCTGGTAACTACTGCCTGATGAATAACGGGCTCGTTGTATTCAGCGCCAAATAAAACTTCGGAAAGCTCAAGACTACCAACTTCGTTTTTCTTCATATCATATAATTTAACACTTGGCATGATCTTTCTCCTTACGCTTTAACAGTGTTTCTCAAGGTAACGATTCCTTTTACGGGACCGGGAACAGCACCCTTTACGAGGATTACGTTCCTTTCCTTGTCGACTTTAACTACCTCAAGATTCAATACGGTAACCTTTTCGTGACCATACTGACCAGGCATGTGGTGATTCTTAAATACTCTTGACGGTGAGCTGATTGCACCGAGCGAACCAACTTCCCTATGCACAGGACCTACACCGTGGGTTTCTTTAAGTCTGTGGTTGTTCCATCTTTTGATAACGCCAGAGAAACCGTGACCCTTAGAAGTTCCAGTAACGTCAATCTTGTCACCTGCTGTGAAAATGTCACAAGTAATAACGTCGCCAACCGTCTTGGTTTCTGCGTCTTCAGTTCTGAATTCCTTCAAAACTCTTACGGGTTTAACGCCCGTCTTCTTGAATAAACCAGCTTCGGGTTTATTAAGAAATCTTTCTACGTCCTTTTCAGCAACCTCGTTAAAACCAAGTTTTACTGCTGAATAACCGTCGCGTTCCAAAGTCTTAACCTGTACTACGGGACAAGGACCAGCCTCGATTACCGTTACGGGAATAACTTTGCCGTCTGCTGAAAAAAGTTGAGTCATACCTAACTTTCTTCCAATGATTGCTTTATTCATAGATAAAGTTCACCTCCGTATAATATATAATGTTTTAAATTTTTTACAATTTGATTTTGATATCTACGCCAGCAGGCAAATGGATGCTGTCCAAAAGCTTAACGTTGGGTGAATAGATGTCAATAAGTCTTTTGTGAGTTCTAATTTCGAATTGTTCTCTAGAATCTTTATATTTGTGGGGAGAACGAAGAATCGTTACGATTTCCTTCTCGGTAGGTAGTGGAATAGGTCCACTAATCTTTGCGCCAGACTTTTGCATAGTTTCTACGATTTTTGCAGCTGCCTGGTCAAGCATTTCCACGTCATAAGACATGAGTTTAATTCTGATTTTTTGACTTGCCATTTTCTGTTTCTCCTTTTTTACCTAACTTTTACTGTGTGTGCTGTAAACTCCGCCGTGTGTGTCGAAATTAGTAAAATAAAAAATCATTCGCTGATACTTAAATTTTTTAAGTCGCTGCGAATGACTTTACTAATTCTTATTGAAGTTAGTCGCAGAGGTCTTGCCTCCACACTTGTCAACCGAAATTATCTTCTGTTTTTATACAGTTTAAGTAACTTCCAGTATCAACCCAGATTACACAGCCTACATATTATAAGCAATTTTTTCTAGATTGTCAAACGTTTTTCCTAACTATTTTAAAACTTTTTTATTTTTTTATGCAATTTGTTTTTTAATGATTTTGGGGCTTTCTCCATTCATAACCACACCCTCGTCAACCACTACTTTTTCTATATCCTCGCCCCCTGGGATGTCGTACATAGTGTCTATCATAAGGTTTTCGAATATCGTTCTTAGCCCCCTAGCACCCGTTTTAAGCTCAATTGCCTTTCTTGCAACGGCTGAAACGGCACCGTCTGTAATTTCAAGTTCTACGTTATCCATGCCGATAAGCTTTTTATACTGTTTAACCAGCGCATTCTTTGGCTCAGTCATAATGTTTACAAGCGCTTTTTCATCTAACGGATGAAGCCCAACGGTAATTGGTATTCTACCTACAAACTCTGGGATAAGCCCGTATTTAATCAAATCTTGTGGCTGAACGTCTCTAATATAAGAATCCTTTTGCTCTTCTGAAAGTTTTTTAGCAACACTTCCACCGAATCCGAGAGAAGACTTCTCCTTTCTCTTGGAGATGATTTCATCAAGCCCAACAAAAGCACCACCACAGATAAACAATATATTAGAAGTATCAATTCTAATCATTTCCTGCTGAGGATTTTTTCTTCCACCCTGAGGAGGAACGCTAGCCACGGTACTTTCGATAATTTTAAGAAGTGCCTGCTGGACACCCTCACCAGAAACGTCACGCGTGATAGAAACGTTTTGACTTTTCCTAGCTATCTTATCAATTTCATCTATATAGATTATGCCTTTTTGCGCTTTTTCAATATTATAATCTGCATTTTGGATGAGCTTTAAGAGAATATTCTCCACATCCTCACCGACGTAACCAGCCTCAGTTAGAGTAGTCGCATCAGCAACAGCAAAAGGCACGTCTAAAATTCTTGCGAGCGTTTTTGCAAGCAAAGTCTTTCCACTCCCCGTAGGACCTAAAAGTAGAATATTACTTTTGTCAAGTTCAACGTCGTCTTTACTGCCCGTGAATTTTATGCGTTTATAATGGTTGTAAACAGCAACAGATAAAACCTTTTTAGCCTCATCCTGTCCAACTATATACTCGTCAAGCTTTGACTTTATTTCAGCAGGTTTTAAGAGCTTAACCTCTCCTATACTTTCCCCTTTCGCGTCATCCTCATTCATTACCTCACGGCAAACCTCTACGCACTCGTCGCAAATATAAATACCATTAGGACCTGCTATCAGCCTACGTGTTAATTCCTTCGGCTTGCCGCAAAAGGAGCAAATTAATTGTTCGTTGTCTTTCATATCTCTCCGTCTACTTTACGGACGCTTAACGAAAATCTCGTCGATAAGCCCGTATTCTTTTGCTTCTTCTGCCGATAAATAATTATCTCTATCGGTGTCCTTCTCTAATTGTTCGTAGGGCTTTCCACTGTTCATTGCAAGGATAGTATTTAGGCGCTTCTTAGTTTTTAAGATGTGTTCTGCCTGAATTTTAATATCACTTGCTTGCCCTTGGGCACCACCCAAAGGCTGGTGAATCATAATTTCACTGTTGGGAAGCGCATATCTCTTTCCCTTAGTTCCACTAGAGAGAAGAAATGCACCCATGCTTGCAGCAAGACCAATACAAATAGTGCTTACGTCACACTTGATATAATTCATGGTGTCATAAATAGCAAGACCAGCGCTTACGCTTCCACCGGGGCTGTTTATATAAAGACAAATGTCCTTATCGGGGTCTTTTCCCTCTAGATAGATAAGCTGAGCCACAACGGTGTCTGCAACAGCATCATTTATTTCACCGGTTAAAAATATAATTCTATCCTCTAATAGCCTTGAATAAATATCGTAGCTTCTTTCACCCTTTCCAGTTTGCTCAATAACGTAGGGCACTACGGTGTTTTTAATTTCCATTTTTAACCTCCTTGTAAATTATATCCTTTTATTTCCTTTTTATTACTCAATTACGTTTTCTTTTTTAAGAAGCTCGAAAAGTTTTTTGATGATAATTTCGTTCTTGATGTAATCAAGCTGACGAGCATTAATATTCTTCTTAACGTCAGGAGCAGGCTTATTTTGAGACTTAGCCATTTCCTTTACTCTTTCTTCAACGTCTTCTTCAGTTGCTTCAATCTTTTCATCTTCAATAATCTTTTCAATTACAAGTTGAGACTTAACGATTTCTGTTGCCTGCTCCTTAAATTCTGCCCTGTAATCTTCCATAGATTTATCAAAGTATTTTAGGTAATCCTCAAGCTTTAAGCCTTGATAAGAAAGCCTGTATTCCATTTCTTGAACCATACGATCAATCTGCCCCTCAATCATAGCTTCGGGGATTTCAACCTCAGTGGTTTCGGTTACTTTCTTAATGATAGCATCTTCTAGTTCTCTTTGAGTTCTATCCTTGTTTTGCTTCTTTAAGCGTTCACGAACTTCATCCTTATAAGCATCAACGCTCTCTGCACCAACGGCATCCTTAATAAACTCATCGTTGATTTCAGGAAGTTCTTTCTTTTCAATCTTATGAAGTTTAATAGCAAAAATTGCATCCTTACCCTTAAGATTTTCAGCGTGATATTCCTCGGGGAATTTAACAGAAATATCCTTTTCTTCGCCCTTCTTCATACCCACTAACTGTTCTTCAAAGCCAGGGATAAAGGTCTTACTTCCGATAACGAGAGTTTGAGCTTCTGCCGTGCCTCCTTCAAACTTAACGCCGTCAACACTGCCGGAATAGTCGATAGTAACGGTGTCTCCGTTTTCAACGGCTCTATCTTCAACTTCAACGAGTCTAGAGTTTCTTTCCTGAAGACGGGTAAGCTCTTCCTTGACATCGTCAACTTTAACCCTATATTTATTCTCCTTAAAGGTTAAACCCTTGTAAGCGCCGATTTTAACTTCGGGCTTAACGGGAACAATAGCAATCATAGTAATGCCTTCGTCTGAGATATCCTGAATATCAAGTTCAGGCTGAGCAATAGCTTCAATAGAAGGTTCTTTATCTAAAACTTCACCAAAGTATTTGGGGAAAGAATAGTTAATTGCTTCTTCATAAAAAAGACCGGTGCCGTAAGCGCCCTCTAAAACTTTTTTGGGTACTTTGCCCTTTCTAAAACCGGGCATAGAATATCTGCCCTTAGTCTTTTCGTAAGCTTTGTCATTAGCTTCTTTCCATTCTTCTTTGGTAAGCTCAATAGTAACTTTTACCGTGCTTTTTTCTGCTTTTGAATAAGTGTATTTCATAGTGTTCTCCTATACCTATTTAAATTCTAAACTATTTTATCATAACAAACGCCAAAACGCAAGGTTTTTGCGCCACTAAACGCTATTTTAATCTATTTTAAATATTCTTCGCATCTGTTTGGCGACACGACAACCGTATTGTAATCAGTGTAAGTAAAAAAACCAGCCTTTGATTTTTTTGGTTTTTTCACGAATTTTCTCTCGGTATAAACCACTTCCGTCTTGCCACTATTTCTCGCCTTTGAATAGTACGCGCAAATGGAGGCGACCTTTAAGATAACAAAGAGAGGCACTTCCCTCCCACGATTCTCGATGATGGCGTGGGCAGAGTGATAATCTTTAGAATGCACCCAAACGTCACTGCCCTTAGCAGACAACGTAACCTCGTCGTTTTCCGTGTTGTTTCTCCCCACTTTTACGATAAAGCCCTCAATTTCATACAATCTAAATTTCTGACTTATTCCCTTCTTTCTAATGTTTTTTTGCTCTTTTAGAATGCCTTCGGCTTCCAATTCATCCTTGACGAGAAAAAGCTCTTCAATGGTTTCGCAAAGTGCAATTTCCTCTTTTACGCTAGACAGATAATTAGCCTCACTCTCAGCCTGCTCTCTCTGAATTAAAAGCATTTCCTTGGCTCTTTTCTGCTTATTGTATTTTTTATAAAAATTTTCAGCATTTTTAGACGGAGAAAGGTTTTTATCCAATGTGATTTGCACCTTGCCTCCATCGTAATAATTGTCTAAAACGACCTTTTCCTCACCCTGCTTAATTTTGTAGAGATTGGCTAGAATCAATTCTCCAAAAAGTCTATTCTCCTCAGCCTTATCTGACTCTTTTTCTCTAGAGCAAATGGCAACAAGCCTTTTTTTAATTTTCTTTTCAGCAGTGTTTACGACGCTTTGCAGTCTCTCAAAAAGTTCCCTCTTCTTTTTTTGTTTTTGTTTCCCTGAAAAATAATATTCCTCGGCAAGATAGAGTTTATCGAAAAATATTAGCTCACCCTTTTTTGCCTTATAGGGGAAAGCGCAAACGTCAGAATATACACCGTCGCTCAAGATAACGCAAGGGTTCTTTTCCTCTTCTTCAATAAAGGAATTCAAGGTCTCGTGCAACTGCCTTCCAAAATCAGCTTTTTCGCTGTATTTTTCTATAAATTTTCTCTCCACCTCATCAGCCGTTGAAGTGGCAAAGCCTTGCACTAATGAGGTTATCAAAAAGCTAACCTTTTCACCTTTATTATTGTTGAAAATTTCAATGAGCGCATTATCCCAAGGTTCCCTTTTTTCGCCTTTAGGGGGGAGAATATAATCTCTGCCAACGATTAACGGGCGAACGCCATTATCGAAAAAATTTACACCCCTGTTTCCACCTAAAACCTTGCCCTTTTCCGTTAAAATAATATTACTATATCTGCCCATTAGTTCTACGTATAGAACCTTTTTTTCACTGTCAAAATATTCTTCAGAGGGAGATAATTCTATTTTAACAATTCTATCAAATCCTACAATAGATATATGCTCAATCGTTGCAGAAAGGAGGTGTTTTCTTAAAAGCATACAAAAGTTTGGCGCAGTTAGGGGGCTTTCAAAATTCTCCTCTGTAACACCTATTCTAGGGCTACCAGGGTTAACGTCTAAAAGCAACCTCTCCGTCCTTTTTCCCGTGTAAACTGTTAGAACCACGGTGTCCTTGCTTGGCTGAACAATCTTGTTTATCTTGCCACCACTAAAGGTATCGTTAAGCTCAAAACATAGATGATTTAAGGTAAATGCGTCCTGTGGCATACAAATCTCCTAAACGACAAACTCCTTGCCGTTTAAATAATACAAATAATCTTCTTTGTTGAAATTTAGCACTAGCCTATTTGCACAAAGCTCCTGCTTACTCTTTTTGAATTCCTTATTAATCCTTTCAAGCCCATACTTTCCATCGCCTAAAATCGGGTGTCCGATATGAGCGAGATGCGCTCTAATCTGATGCGTTTTTCCAGTGTATAGCGTAACTTTTAAGAGAGAAGTTTTTTCCCTTTTTTCCACCACTTCATATCCCGTTTTAATATACACTGCACCCTTAAACGGCTTATCCTCAACGGTAACTGTAGATGTCTTTTCATTCTTAATAAGATACCCCTCTAAGATAGCCTTTTCTTTTTTTGGAAAACCAACAACCTCTGCCCTGTACTCCTTCTTAAACGCGTGGTTTTTAAATCCGAGCAAAAGTTCTTCTTCAGCCCTCTCGTTAAGGGAGAAAATCATTATGCCAGAAGTATTCCTGTCAAGACGGTGAATAAACCCTGCAAAGGGATACTGCTTTTTAATATTCTCGTAAACAGCCTCAGAAGTTATACCTTGTTTTTTGTTAACGACAATAATATTATCGTCAGAAAAAATCTCGTCAAATAGCGAATCTGACTTTGGAGTATAATACACCTCAACAAGGTCACCCTCAGATACTTCAACGTCCTTTGCTACACGTTTTCCGTTCACCTTTACGTCTCTATTCCTCAGTGCCTTTTGAAAGGAGGAGAAGGAAATATCCTCTACGTATGAAAAAACTGCTTTTGATAGTTTTTTGTTTTTATCTACAATAAAAGATTTCATATAATATAAGTTTTCCCTTGGGGTTAAAAAGGGACTTCGGCATATCGAAGTCCCCTTTATTAATCTAATTTAGTCCTATTCTTCGTCAGATTTTTCCTTAGGTTTAACAAAGATTAGGGCGATGATACCAACGAGGCAAACGCCACCAACCGAAAGGAATACGATTGCTAGAACTTCTCTTGTCGGCATAGGTAGATAAGGTTTAACCACAAGTGGCTTATCAACCGTAAACACAGCAGAAGCTTCATCTGAACGAGTGCTGTTATCAGAAACGATTGTGCAAGTGATTTTGTATCTTCCAGCCCTATCGGGTGTGAAGCTCAACCTTCCGTTGTATTCGATATTTTTAATATCGTCTGCACTGAACACTTCATTCTCATAAGAATCGGTAAGCTCTTCAGATGCGATGATTTCCACCCAGCCGTCATCTTCAGCCGCAGCATCTAACTTTGAGTTATAGAAAAGCTTGTAAGTTTTGGTGTAGTTGCTAGCATTAAATATAAAGTCGGTTGCAGAATAAAGTTCACCAACGTAACCTTTACCTAAACGCTTAGAAGCGTCTACGTTAAAGTCTGCGTCGTCTTCAACGTGGAAGGAGAATACAAATTTACCGTAAACTCCATCAACCTTGTTGTTAACGTCATCTTCATCTATAGTAAAGAAATCGTCCTCTTCAATTTTGTTACCCATCAAATCTTCAAAGGTAACGTAGAAAATGTAGTCACCAGCGCTTTCAATAGGAATTTCAAAATTGGAGTTTGTTCCCTCATCGTCAGTAGGAGTCTTGTAGTGAACGGTTGCCTTTAGGTTGCTGTATGAAATTCTGTTATCGCCAACAAAATTTTCAAGTGACGGAACTTGATAATCTTCACCAAGTTCAATATAAACCTCTTCTCCGTCCTCATTCACACTGCAAGCAGCTTCCTTAACAGCTAGCCAATATGCCTCGTATATTTCTGTATCTACGAGAGCAGTGTTGTAAGTAGGAGCAACAGTATCCTCTTTATAGGCATTAACTTCAATGGTTCTTAAAACCTTGTCGCTATATTCGGGCTTGTTGGTTTCAATATTTATTTTCTTAACGCCGACGCTATTGAAAACAACAGATTTGGGATTAATAACGCTTTCAAGCCAAATATCTGAATCATCTTCGTCGATTTTAACTAATCCTAAGTTAGCGTTCTTAATCTCACCAAGAACGGATAAGCCTCTCATAGCAATGGTCGTTTTATAAGAACTCTTAACGTAGATTTTGCCATCTTCAGCATAGTGCTCGCTTGAAACAACAGCGTAAGGGGTTGCTAATTTTTCAACTTCGCCCTTGTCGTTAAGTTTGAAAAGCTGTTTATATTTTCCGGTAACATCAGTAACGTCTTGGTCAACTGAAAGAATTAAAATTTCCGTTTCGGTAACTCCGTCAGCAAGAGCAGCAGCTTCAAACGATACTTCATTAGCAACACAAGTATCAACGTCGTAAACCTTGTACTCTGTCTTATTGCTAGAAAGTTCTACTCCCTCAACGCTAGCAGTGAGAACGTTGTTTTCTACGTTAAAATTAACGTTTAGATCGCCAGAAAGGGTTGCGCTTGCCGTTTCACCGTTAAAGGAAAGGGAAAGCGAACTGCCGTTAGCAGTGATAGAAAGCACGTGTTCTATCGTTTTAACTAAAGATTTTTCCTCACCGGAAACTTTAAGGTTGCCACTAACAACATAAGGGAGAGTGGAAACTTTAACGTTAAGGGTTTTGATAGAAGCGTTTGCTTTAATTTCAAAACCGAGGTTGTCGAGTGCGAGGTCGGAATCAACAACGAGAGCGCCCTCCTCCTTAACCTTTAAACTTACGCCATCGTCCTTAAACTCTGCCGAAGCAGTAGAATCTGAGGAAGAAAAATAATCTCTTGCATCGTTAGGGTTGGCAGCTAAAACGCTTTGTGCCCCCGATAAGCAAAAACAAAATGCGATGAGCGATAACGCCATCGTTATTAATAATAAAACAATTTTAGAGGATTTAGCCGTTCTCATCTTTGAGCCTGATACTCCTTTTCATACTATATCTATTGTATTTTACACGAAAAGAACGGCTTTGTCAATTTACTTTTAAGCATTTTTGCAAATAAATGCCATTTAATTTACTTTTCAGACCTGTTTTCCTGCTATCAGTCACTTTTTTCAACCCTTTAAGAATATATTGTATTAAACGCAAAGGATAAAATGATATGATTTACTTTTTATTACTCACTGCTCTCACCGTCAGCATTGATTCAATGGTGTGTGGATTTTCCCTATCCCTAATGAAGCCAAAAAAAATCCCCATTGTTATAGGAATAACTTTAACGGTGCTTGTAATGTGCATAATAGCTAACTATTCAGCTATGTATTTTGCCCACCTTTTAACGGAGCAAACAGCTTGCCTAGGTGGACTCATTCTCGTTGCCGTTGGCGTTTACAACCTTGTTAAAAAGAACAAAAAAGAGCTAAAAGATGGTAGCCTGTATAAACAAACTTTAATATCTGGCTTTGCCGTTGGGCTTGACGGAGCAGTTGCAAACCTCTCACTATCCATTATGGGAATAAACGCCTTTTACGTTCCACTCACCATTGCACTTTTCCACGGCGTTATGATTTTTATAGGCGTTTCCCTGCCAGACCTTCCCATCCTTTCAAAAATCAGCAAATATACCTTTATAGCACCCCTCGTTTTAATTATGTTAGGACTATATAAGTTCAGTGGCATTTTCCTCTGACTTTTTATATAGAAAAACCGACGGATTCCCCGTCGGTTTTTTCAGTTTTATATTGTAAATTTATAAATGCCGTTTGAAAGTTCCTTTCTCTCCCCAGTTTTAGGGTTGATAAAAATTGCAGTTGTGTTTGGTGGAATTTGGAACTTGTATTTAACCCTATTCCCATCGTACTGCCAAGCCGACTTTATTAAGCCCTGTTCAGAATTATATTCAGCCTCGCAATAGCCAAGCCTCTTGTCCGGCAATGGGGCAAGGATAAACCTTTCAAAGCCAGCGCTCTCTGTGCGAATACCAGCAGAATAGGAAAACAACCACTCAGCCACACAACCGTAAGCATAATGGTTAAAAGAATTCATCCCCACTTCGCCAAAACCATCGTCAACAGAATAGCTATTCCACCTTTCCCAAATGGTGGTTGCGCCAGATTTTACCGAAAACAACCACGAGGGCATTTCCTCTGAAAGGAGCAATGAATACGCAAGGTCATTTAACCCCACTTCAGACAGTGTGGGAAGCAATATTGCAGTTCCCAAAAAACCCGTTTGAAGCCTGCCTCCGTCCCTACTAAAATTATTTTTAAGTTGTGCTTTAACTTTTTCTAATGAATTTTCGTTTGGCAAAAGCTTTAATTTTAGAGCATATAATAGCGCAGTTTGTTGGGTAAGTTTTAACTCTCCAACTTCATTTAAATACCTTTCAGCAAAGTATTCCTTTTGTTTTTCATAAACGGAAAAATAAAGCCCTTCATCCTCTTCTATTCCCATTTCTCTAGCCATTTCTGTCATCAGAAACGCATCGTAAGCGTAGAAGCAAACTCCTAAATATTCCTGAAGTGCATCATCATTATCTTCAAAAGAGAGCCAGTCTCCATATCTTGGGAGGGGTCCAGAAAACTTTCTTCGCTTTAGAAAGAAATCCATATACTTTTTCATCGCAGGGTAATTGTCCCTAACAATAGTATTGTCTCCCGAAGCCTTCCAAACGTTATACGGAACGATTATGCCTGCATCAGCCCATCCCAAATCACCCATAGTATTGCCAAACCTCGCCCTTGGCGCGATTGCAGGAAACGCTCCACCAGGGTCGCTAGCATCTCTAACATCAACCATCCATTTTTCAAGGAATGGCACCGCCGACGCAGACAAATATCCTGCCGTTGCAGAAAAAATTTGCGTGTCAGCTGACCACCCGTACCTCTCGTCTCGTTGAGGGCAATCGGTGGGAATGCTTAAATAGTTCGAATACATTCCCCATCTGCCGTTTTCAATTAATCTATTAACGAGCTCACTGCCCGTTTTTATAAAACCACTATCCTCTCTAACCGAGGTTATCACCTCTCCCACAATAGAATATAAGGTTACGTCCTCAGTTGCAGTTACGTCAATATATCTAAACCCATAATAGGTAAACAAAGGGGCGTATTTTTCTCTGCCTTTCCCAGACAGTATGTATTCAGTCGTTGCCTTTGCACTGCGCAAATTGGCAAGATAGAGCGTGCCCTCTGCCCCGTCGTTACCTCTAGCTTTTAAGCCGTTATTGTCGTTAAGCATCTCTGCGTGGCGAATGGTTATCACCGTTCCTGTTTTTCCTTCCACCTCAAAGCGTTCTCTTCCCGAAGCATTCTGCCCAAAATCCACAACGAGCGTTTGTCCTTTTTTAAGCGTGAACGGAAATTTTTCTATTAATTTTACGTCACTAATTACACCGAAAGCCTCTTCCGTTTGATTTTCCGTTTTGCTGTAAGTGTAAGCTTTAATGGGCTTCCTTATTAAATCCTTTCTCTCTATTGCGTTTGCCCCCTCAAGAGAGGTTAGTTTGCCTAAATATTGATGAGAAATAAAGGCGTTTTTCCATTCTTTATCATCAAAGCCTGACTTCATAAAATCAAGCGAAACTCTGGCATCGTATTTTTCACCACCATAAATAGATGCAGAAATTAAGGGTGAATTCTCACTAACCTTCCAAGAACTATCCGTTACAAAATATTCTCCCTTGCCGTTTTCATAATAAATGCAAACTGCAGCTAAAAAGCAAGGATATCTACCGATGTTATCAGCAATATCGTCTGCCCACCAACCGTGAGAGGATATTGCAGAAATACAGTTCATTCCCTCTTTCACAAGGTGAGTTATATCAAATGAATTATACAACTTTCTCTCTAAAATTTGGGTATATCCTGGCTTTAATTCAATCGTCTCTTGCTCACCGTTTGGCGAGAGGCTAGATATTCTTTCCCCATTAATAAACGACTCGTAAACACCTAGACCCGAAGTATATGCTTTAGCACATAGAACCTTGGATTTTACCTTAAATTCCTTTCTAAATGCAGGGCAAATTTTATAATCTTCCTCTCCCTTTATAGGATAAGCTATCCACCTAGCTTCCGTCAACAGACCTTCTCCGTTTTGACCTGTAGAAAAGGAAGTTTTACTAGACAACTTTTCGCCGTTATTTAAGATAACGCTAACGTCAAAAAGGTAATCACACCCAATAAAAAGTCCCTCGCCATTATAATTAACGAGGGTGGATGAAGAGTTTACCTCTCCACTATCCCACACCTTATCACCGTAAGCCGTTGCAACGGTTACGCGATACGAACTTTGATAAACGTTTTTTTCCTCAGCTAAAATTTTCCATGAAAATCTTGGAAAACGCACGTCAATCCCTGTGGGATTTATTAATTTTTCAACCTTTAATTCGCAAAGCTTTGCCATACTTTTTCTCCTGAAGGCAAACTTTAATTTATTATTTTCTAACCGAGCCGTTACCTTTAATTACGTATTTTGTAGTAACTAAGGCATTAAGCCCCATAGGTCCCCTTGCGTGAAGTTTCTGCGTAGATATGCCTATTTCTGCACCAAGTCCAAACACAAATCCATCGGAAAATCTAGTAGAGGCGTTATGGTAAACGGCAGAAGAATCCACTAAGTCCATAAACTTTTTTGCCCTTTCTTCGCAAGCAGTAATGATGCTTTCAGAGTGAGAAGTGGAGTTTTTATTAATATGAATAATCGCCTCGTCAATAGAATCCACCGTTTTAACGGAGATTATCCCTGCCGTGTATTCAGTAGCAAAGTCCTCCTCCGTTGCCCTTTTTAGGTACGGATAATCCTTTATCGCATCATACGACCTTTCATCAGCACGAATTTCCACTGCTTTTTCTTGTAATCTTTTTGCTATTATAGGTAGAGCTTTTTCTAGAATTTCACTGTGAATAACTAATGATTCACAAGCGTTGCAAACACTGTATCGCTGAGTTTTTGCGTTAAATATAATCCTAGACGCCATATCAATATCTGCATATTTATCTACAAAAATATGACAGTTGCCAGTGCCCGTTTCAATAATAGGCACTGTCGCATTTTCCACAACCGAGCGTATAAGCCCTGCCCCACCTCTCGGAATTAAGAGGTCTAAATATTCCCTCATCCTCATAAAGAGAACGGTGTTTTCCCTAGAAGTGTCGGTAATTAACGAGATGGCATTTTCATTTATGCCCTTCTCTTTTAATACTTTCTTGATAATTTTAACGAGCGCAATATTAGAATACAGTCCGTCGCTTCCACCCTTTAATAAAACAGCGTTCTTGGTTTTAAAACAAAGAGCAAACGCATCTACCGTAACATTAGGGCGAGATTCATATATTATGCCAATAACGCCAAACGGAACTGCCACCTTTTTAATTTTAATATCCTGAAGCTTATTTTCGTATTCGTATACGACCTCTCCAACAGGAGAAGGAAGAAGTGCAACCTCCCTTAGCCCCTCGGCCATTCCGTCGATAACCTTATCGGTTAAAGCAAGCCTATCAATAAAAGATTCAGCCATTCCTTTTTTTCTGGCGTTTTCAAGGTCAATAGAATTCTCTTTTTTAATAAATTCCCTTTCCTCTTGAAGCCTATCTGCAATAGATAAAAGGGCATTATTTAATTTGTCGTCATCTGTTAAAAATAAATCGGGGCAAGCTCTTTTTGCAAGCGCACCAAGTTCTTTAATCGTCATTTAAATTTCCTTCCTTGGAAAAAATTTTCTTTAACTTTGCTTTAACCTTTACTCCAAAAAAGTAAAAGCCAAGCCTAATTTTTCTACAAGCTTTTTTTGCGTGCCATTTTTTTGCTTTTTCGCGATGCTTTTGGGTAAATTCTACCGTTCTTTTGCCCCTCTGAAAGGCTGAAAGAAGCCCAACAACTTGTTCTTCTTTAACCTCTTCAAGATTGAATTGACTATCCCCACAAAAAACGTATCCTTTCTCTTTAATCTCAAGCACCCTGTGAAGCACGTAGCCTCCGTTACTTCTAATATAGAGAGCTATATCATAGGGCATTAATCTACCCTGCTTTTTTGTTATATAAACCGTTTGCGCCTTGTTTTTAATAAAAGGATACATACTGTTCCCTTTTGGAACAAAGGCAACCGTGTTAAACTTGTTAAGCTGTTCTATAAAATCAACGGTTTTTCCCTCTTCCGTACCCATTAGATATCCTCTAAGCTTCTTATGCCAACCACGCTGTCAACAGGAAGTGAGAATACTACGCCGTGTGCATCAGTTTCTCTGCCAGCTTTTTCCATAATTGCAAGCATAATCTTGTCACGCTCTTCTCTCTTAGCAACAATATAAACCATTTCCTTTTCCTCGCAAATGGTTACGCCAAAGAATTTAGCAATTTCAGCACCCGTGCCTTGCGCCCTCACAACGGTACCACCGGTTGCGCCCGCGCTTCTGGCAGCGTCCATAACTAAGTCGGTATTTCCTTTATCACACACCGTAATAATCAATACGGCTTTTGAAACCTTTTCTTCCATTTTAACTTCCTCCTTTTGAGTTTCCTCATCACCCAAAAAATGTTTTTTTGCCGAAACGCCACCAATCCCGTCCACAGGCAGAAACATTGCTATGCCATTGCCAGGAGTGTAAATATTAAGTTCACTAATTAGCTTTTCTTTTACCTCCTTGACCTTCTCTGAACGAATCATTGCTTCAAACATAATTTTTTCCGTTTTTTCTAGGTCTAAAAGGTTAAGCACGTTGTCAGTGGCAGTGCCTTGACAAAGTTTTGTTAAAATTGTATTTACGCCAATTTTCTTAAGAGAGTCAACGTATTGCTCGGAAAACTCTCTGTGAGTTATTGTTATTAAATATTTAATTCCTTGCATAAACTCTCCTCCTAATCTATAATACTTTCCACTGCAGGCTTTTCTTCTGCCTGTTTCTTTTTGAGACGGTCAACCTTAATCTTATAAAGTAAACCTAAAATTTGAATTGTTATAAGTGGCGTCATCGCAACGAAGGCAACTAAGCCGAAGCCTTCGGTAGCAACGTTTCCACCAACGGCATTACAAACACCTATAGCCATTGGAAGCAGGAACCCCGAGGTCATTGCGCCAGATGCAACGCCACCCGAGTCGAACGCAATTGCCGTAAATATTTCCGGAACGAAGAAGGTTAAAATCAACGCTATAAAATATCCGGGGATTAAAAAGTACATTATGTTTGCGCCTATTAAAATTCTAATCATCGCAAGTCCTACGGAAATCGCCGTGCCAATCATCAAACTAACTCGAAGCGCCTTCTTAGGAATCATGCCCGAGGTAATTTCATAAACCTGAGTTGTCAAAACATGCACGGCAGGTTCAGCTGCTACAACGAAATAACCTATAAGCATTCCTGTTGGGATAATTAACGCTCCGAATTTAGAAGTAAGCTCGCTTCCTATAAACATACCCATAGGATAGAATCCACAGTTAACACCAGTTAGGAAAAGAACTAATCCTATGTAGGTATATACTACACCGACAACCACTTTTATAATGCCGTTTCTTCCCACCTTAGTACCGAAGAGGAGTGTTATAAAGAAGAATGCGACCATCGGCAACAGAGCCAGCCCTACTTCACCAATGTATTTTGGGACCTCTACGAGGAATGACCCCACTATTTCCCTAGAATCCTTAAAAATTAGAATCTCCTTCGGAGAAATAGAAACGCTAGCATCCGAAATAATGCCTAGTATCATAACGGAAAGAATTGGGCCAACCGAACACAAAGCCGTTAAACCAAAGCCGTCGTTTTCAGCATCCTTATCATTTCTTAGCAACGCAACACCTGTACCGATAGCAATAATGAATGGCACACTCATAGGTCCTGTCGTTACACCACCGGAGTCAAAAGCTAGTGGCACTAACTCTGCAGGAACAAAGAAGGATAGAACGAATATTGTAACGTATAAGAAAATCAAAAGGTATGAAAACTTAATTTTAAGCACTATTCTTAAAATTGCCACAACCAAGAACACGCCAACGCCAACGCCAACTGTAATAATAAGCGTCCATTTACCGAAGGACTCTGCAAGTTGTTCTGCTAGCACTGCAAGGTCGGGCTCGGAAATAGTTATAAAAATACCTACTATAAGAAATATGGGTAAAATTATCCAAAGTCTTTTAGTATTAATAACCGTTTTACCAACGTATTCGCCAATAGGTGTCATTGCAGTATCTGCACCAAGCGTAAATAACCCCATACCAACTACAGTTAATACTGCACCCAGCATGAAGGATAATAGCTTGTCACTCTCCACGGGAATTAATGTAAAGCAGAGTAGAACGACTATCAAAGCAACCGGCAAAACTGAGGAAAGTGATTCCCTCATCTTTGCGTTTACCACAGTTTTATCTACGTATACGCTGTTTTTTTTCATCTAGTCCTCGCCCTTATATTAATCAATTTCAACGTCTATCGCAACAGAGCTTTCTCTAACCTTATGCATATGTGCTTTTATAACTTCGCAATGATAAGCGTCCTCTTGATACTCGTCTAATGCCTTTCTGTCTTTCAATATAACCGTTAAGATAATATCGTACGACCTCTCCGAATGAAGAAAATCCTTCCCGACCTCAAGGTCTACTACCGCAGGAACCTTGCCCTTCATCGTCCTTAGAAGTGCAACGGCATAATCAATATCTTCACCCTTTTTTAGCTTAAAACAAACTGTATGCTTAACCACAACGTCTCCTCCTATCACAAAAAATCACACAATATTTATCTTTATTAATAATTATATCATCTTATCCACTTTTTTTCAAGGGTTTTTCCCCTTATTATGTATTGTTTTATAGTCTATAATATTTTAAAAAAAGTTGATTTAGCGTTTCATTTGTGTTATTATGATTTATAAGGTTATTGCAAATTACAAAAAAATAGGTTAGGTAACATATTATGATTTGGTACGTTTGTTTTGCACTATCAGTATTATTTTTTATTTCATCAATTACAATTTGGTTTATAAAACCCAAAAAGAAGAAACAACACCCCACGATAAAACCGTTTACTCTGATGATGATTTTCATTTTCTTATCCGGTTTTTCCATGTTTATTCCCATCTATGCAGATTTTTTTGCAGAAACTGCTGAGGTTGCCATTCAATGGTTTAAGACGGTGCTTCTCTCCTTCCATAACACGGTAAGGTTGTTCGTTGTAGATAGTGATTTTGAGATGATTAAAGAAGCCGTAAGAGAGCTTGACCCAATCCTAAAAAATGCATACCCGGTACTTGCTTCTATTCTCTTTATCCTATCTCCCATACTCACCTTTGGGTTTATCTTATCCTTCTTCAAAAACCTCGTTGCCATCGCAAGATACAGGCTGGCTTATCGAAGAGATGCTTATATTTTTAGCGAACTCAACGAATATTCCGTTACTTTAGCAACAGATATTTACAACAACCATAAAAAAGCACTCATCGTATTTACCGACGTTTATAATACTGAAGACGAGATTTCATCTGAGCTGAGAGAAAGGGCTGAATTTATTAACGCAATCTGTTTTAAAAAGGATATTACACTAATAAATTTTGCTAAACACAGTAAAAAAAGTAGGATAATGTTCTTTATCCTAAACGAAACGGAAGATGAAAACAGCAAGAGTTTTATGCACCTTAACAAGACGTACAAGGATAGAGAAAATACAGAGATTTTTGTTTTCTCCAAGCACGTTATAAGCAATCTACTAATAAGCTCCTTCCCAAGCACAAAGGTTAAAATTAGAAGAGTTAACTACGCTCAGTCGCTAACCTATCGCACCCTTTACGATAACGGATACGAATTGTTATTTGAATCGGCAAAACCGGATAAGAACAACCCTGAAGTAAAGGTTATATCTGCAGTAGTGATAGGTCTTGGAAGATACGGTAGTGCAATGGCAAAAACACTTGCTTGGTATTGCCAAATGGACGGGTATAAAATTAAAATTAACGCCTTTGATAATAACGATAAGGCTGAATCAATATTCTCCTCCGAATGCCCTGAGCTTATGGACCCAGCATACAACGGCGTATACGTTGAGGGTGAATCGGAATATAGTATCACTATTCACTCAGGCATCGACTACAAAACCAAAGAGTTTGACGATTTAATAAAGCAAATTGACGATGCTACTTTCGTTTTCGTAAGCTTAGGTTCAGATGCGGCTAATATAGATTGTTCAGTTAAACTTCGCACACTGTTTGAAAGATATGGTGTCAACCCCATAATAAATACTATTGTTTACGACAACGACCAAAAAGAAGCTCTCATTAACGCAGAAAACTTTAAGCATCAAAAGTACAATTTCAACTTCCTCGGTAGCATAGAGGAAACGTATAGTGAAGCAGTTATTATCGACTCAGAGCTTGAAGAAGACGCCCTCTCACGCCACAAAAAATACGGCGAGGAAGAAGATTTTTGGAGATATGAATATAACTACCGTTCTTCAACTGCCTCTGCCCTCCATATGAAAGCAAGGATAAAGTGTGGCATTAAAGGTTCTGACAAAAAGGAAGGTGATTTAACCTTAGAAGAAAGGGACATTATTGAAAAATTAGAGCACAAGCGTTGGAATACCTATATGCGTTCTGAGGGATACGTTTGTGGTGAAGCAAGAAACGACCTCGGAAAAGTTCACCACAACCTTGTTAAGTTTGACGACCTTTCAGAAGAAGATAAGCGTAAGGACAGTATTGTAGGTTCTAAATAGAAATTAAACTAAGAAAAAAATGCGTTGAATTTCAACGCATTTTTTGTTGCTACAAATGTTTATCCATATACTACCATAAAGGTCACCTTCGAACTAGTTGCTTCAAATACAATATTGTAGTCGTAATCTGGTTTTTATTTACTTTCCTTTAGAAAATCTATCGCCTCTAAATAACCATTAAAGCCTTTCCCCACGATAATCTTTTCTGCATAAAGGGAAACGTAACTTACGTGCCTAAACTCCTCTCTTGACTTAATGTCGGTAATGTGCACTTCAACCGTTCTAATTGCAACGCTCTTAAGCGCATCTAAAATGGCAACACTAGTGTGCGTGTATGCCCCTGCATTGATTATAATGCCATCCACCTTTTTATAAGCCTTTTGAATTTTTGTAACGATATCACCCTCATAATTAGATTGAAAAGCCTCTATCTTTACGTCATTTTTCTTGGCGTAATCTTTAACTAGTTTAACTAACCCTTTATAATCGTTTTTTCCATAAAGACCAGGTTCTCTAATTCCAAGCATATTTAGGTTTGGTCCGTTAATCAATAAAATTTTCATAGTTTTATTATCTCCTCTGCCGCCTCTTCAATCTCTCCGTCATTAATAACAACAACGTCGGCAAATTCCTCGTATATCGCCTTTCTCTTTTCATAGAGAGCGCTTACGCCCTCCTTTTGACTGAGAGGTCTATCATCGTCAACCAATAACTTTAAGTCTCTCTTAAGGTAAACTATTACGCCGTTTTGTTTTAAGGCGTTCCTGTTTTCCTCTCTTAAGGGTGCACCCCCACCAATGGAAATTACCGATGCGCTCTTTTTAGAAACTTCTTTTATTATTTTCGTTTCTAAATCTCTAAACGAGCCCTCTCCGTCCTCAGCAAAAATGTCTTTTATCTTTTTGCCTGCTCTTTCCTCGATAAGTACGTCCGTATCAACAAATTCTAAACCGAGTTTTTTTGAAACGAGCTTGCCTATCGTACTCTTGCCACACGCTGGCATACCTGATAGAACAATATTTCTCTTTCCCTTATATATAGTCTCATAAGCCTCGTCAACTAAAGAGAGAGAAATTTCCTTTTTAAGCCATAGCTTTTGACTACCAAAAGCTTGTCCAACCAACATATATAAACCACCTGAAGCAGGTATATTAAGGCTTTCAGCTTGCAAGATTAACGGCGTTTTTAACGGATTATAAATGCAATCTAAAACGCCTATAAGAGAAGGGAATTTTGCTAAATCAATAACCCTGTCAAAATTGTTCGGATACATTCCTACAGGCGTTGTATTGATAATAACCTCTGTGTCTACTTTATTATAACAGTTTTGATAATTCACTTCCCCTGACCTTGAAACTAGGTAAATTTTTTTTGCGCCCTGATTCAAAGCTAGAGCAGTGGCAGTTTTTGAGGTGCCACCACTGCCAAGAATCATAACCACCTTGTCGCTTAAGCTTACGCCTATTCTCTCTGCCATTTTTTCCATACCAAAAATATCGGTATTGTAGCCCCAAAGCTTGCCACCCTTATTGACAACGGTGTTTACTGCTCCAATTTCTTTTGCAGACTCGTCTACCACGTCTAGATATTTAATTATCTCCGTTTTGTAGGGAATGGTTACGTTAAAGCCCTCGAACTCTCTGCTTTTAACAAATGCACCGAGTTCCTCTTCCTTTAACTCAACTAAGGAATAATCAAGACCCGAAAGGGTATGAACCTCCTTAGAAAAGCTATGCCCTAATTTTTCCCCGATAAGACAGTATCTCATATATTTTCTTTGTAACTACCTAGGAACACGAATTTATCCGACGTACGCTCTAAATCGGCAAGAAGATTGAGCACTCCCTCTGCCTCCACGTCGCCAACGAAATCGAAATAGAACATAAACTCAAATTCCCCCCCACCGATAGGTCGAGATTCAAGCTTAGTGAGGTTTAGCCCTTGCGTATAGAACCTTGAAAGAAGGTTATTAAGTGTACCAACCTTGTGCTCTAACGCCGTCATAACGCTAATTTTATCTGCCCCTTTAAAGATTTTAAGCTTTTTGGAAATGCAAATAAACCTAGTGAAATTGAGTCCACTATCCTGGATATCCTTTCTAACAACCTTAAGATTGTAAAGTCCTGCACACTCTTCACTGCAGATAGCGTAAGCTCCCTCCTCATCACTGTTTGCAACGAGTTGTGCTGCCATAGCGGTGTTGTCTACTGCAACGGGGGTTGCCCCAATACTCTTAATAAATTCTGCACACTGTGAAAGAGCTTGCTCGTGAGAGTAAATCTTTTTAATTTCCCCACTCGTGCTCTTGCCGACGAGACAATGGCAAACCTTAATTCTAATACTTCTAACGATGTAGAAGTTGTGCTTTTTCATAAGGTCGTACACTGATAAAACCGAACCTGCCGTACTGTTTTCAATGGGCAACACACCGTAATCGCAAAGCCCTTTCTCTACGGCATTAAAAACCCCGTCAAAATTTTTGAAGTAGGTAATGTCGCTTATTTCAAAAAGCTTCTTTGCTGCGATTCCACTAAACGCTCCGTCAACGCCCTGGCAAGCAACGGTTGCACTTATTGGAAAACTTTTTCTTTCCTCTGCAAGGTGCTCCCTAATTACATCACTTGTGGGCGAACTGATTTTTGATAAAGCGTTTTGATAATTTTTACTTTGAATAAAAATATTATCGTATAACTGCTTAACGTAAATTTTAAGCTCATCAGGAACCGTCTTAGTTACCCTTGCCAAAATGGCGTTTTCTCTACTGGGCACGTTAACAGAAGCGTTTGACTTTGCCTTTTCTTCGCCAATTTCTCTGCAACAATTCATTCTTTTTACGTAGAGAGCTGAAATCTCGTCGTCAATAGTATCAATTTCCTTTCTTAAATCATCTATCCTCATAAATATCTCCTAGGTCAAGCAACGCGAGATAAACTACGCTTTCAATAACGGGAAGTGCCCTTACTGCAACGCAACCGTCGTGCCTGCCTTTAATTTGTATTTTTACGTTAGTTTTATTAACTAAATCAACAGTATCTTGTTCCATTGAAATAGATGGAGTTGGTCTAAACGCTACCCTCATGGTGATAGGCATTCCGTTTGTGATTCCACCATTTATTCCACCTGCATTATTAGTTTTAGTTTTTACCTCGTTCCCGTCAAAATAAAAGGCATCGTTACTTTTACTTCCATTCATTTTGGCTAGGTCAAAACCAAGTCCAAACTCCACGCCCTTTACTGCCGGAATTGAGTAAAGCAAGGAAGCAATTTTTCCTTCAAGTCCGTCAAAATAATCGTTTCCAACACCTGCCTTTACGCCGTAAACTACACATTCACAAGTTGCACCAACGCTATCTCCCTTGCTCACGGCTTTTTGAATTTCCTTTATCATTCTGTTTTTCTTCGTCAGTGAAGGAAATCCACTAATATTTTCAAGCTGTTTTCTCTTTACTCCATCTTTGTAGCTTTTGCCGTTTACCTTGCCAACTGAACTAACGTACGCATGCGCATATATGCCTTTTTTGTTAAGGTATTCCTTTGCGACAAAGCCTGCAACACATATAGGAGCCGTTAATCTTGCAGAAAATCTTCCTCCTCCTCTGTAATCTAGGTTGCCACTTTTAACGTAATCACAATAATCTGCGTGGGAGGGACGGGGCTTTCCGTAAAGCTCGTTATAGTCTGAACTTTTTTTATTTTGATTTTTTATAATCGCCTCGAAATTACCTTCCTTAATTTGCCCATCTTCATATCCCGATATAAATTCCGGAACGTCGTCTTCTTTTCTTGAAGTAGTGCCAATGCCCTGCCCACCTTGCCTTCTCCTCATAAAGGCTAGTAGCTTTTCCTCATCTATCACAACGGACGGAAACTTTTCACACTTAACGCCAACTGCCTCACCATGCGAAGTGCCGTAAATTTCCACGTAAATATTATCGCCTAACCATCTAGACATTAAATTTTCCCCCTATTCTTTTCAAATCCTCATAAAACGTTGGGTATGATTTATTAACTGCCTCACTATCCGTAACGGTAGATTTTCCCTCGGCAAGCCCCGAAAGAATTACTGCCGACATAACTATTCTGTGGTCGTTATATCCGTTAAAAATTGAAGCGCTCGGCTTTCTGCCTGTAATACTTAGATATTCGCCGTTATAAAAGGCTTCAATCTTAGCGCCTTTTAGCATATCTAAAATAGCACTTATTCTGTCGCTTTCCTTTATCCTTAGTCTCTCTACACCGTAGAGTCTACTCTCCCCCTCGGCACACGCGCCAAGCACGGAAAGTATAGGAGCAAGGTCTGGAGCGTTTTCAAGATTTATATAAAAAGCCTTGTTCGCTCCCTTGCTAACGTTAATTGTATTTTCTTCTACTGTTACGCTTGCACCAAAAGAATTTAAAACGTCTAATACAATCTTGTCTCCTTGCCCAGAATTTAGGTTGAGCCCTTTTATCTTCACGCTTTCACCTATTGCACCTGCAACTAACATAAAGGCTGCACTAGACCAATCCCCCTCGCAAACAACCTCCTTTGGAAGATTAAAGGATTGTCCTCCGTAAACAATATAGCCATTCTTTTCCTCGGCAAATTTAATACCTGAAAGAATTAAAATCTCCTTGGTTATATCGAGATAACTTTTACTTACAGGCTCGCCGATAAATACAATTTTACTATCTCCTTCAAGCAAAGGAAGTGCATAAAGTAACCCAGTAATGTATTGAGAACTAACAGTTGCGTCTATTTCGTAAACGCCACTTTTGAGTTTCCCGAAAGCATTAACACCATCAACCTTTCCACCATTCTCGTTAAGTGCTTTAACTAAAGCATCGTTGGGACGAGATAAAAGCTTTCCTCTGCCCGTAAACTTTGCCTCAGCACCAAGCGCCACGACTATAGGAAGCAAAAACCTCAACGTAGAACCACTTTCACCAGCGTCTAAAATTGCGTCCTTATTGAGCTTATCTATTCCACTTATAATTGCGTCACCGTCTTTTAATTCCACGGTAGCACCAAGCGCATTCATACACCTAGCAGTGGCTAAAACGTCCTCACTATTGCCAACACCTTTAATAATCGTTTTGCCTTTTTTTAGGCAAGCTGATATTATTAGCCTGTGCGCATACGATTTAGAAGGCACTGCCTCAACCTCTCCAAAATATTCAGTTTTTGTTACCGTAACGTTCATTATTTTTACAACAACTCTCTAATTTTATCAACGGTAAGCTTCTCAATTCTCACGTCTCCAAAATCTTTTATGAGAAGAAAACTAACACCATCGTTTGCTGATTTTTTATCGTGTTTAATTTGCTCTAGAATATCTTCATCCTTAAAAGGGATACTTTCGTCTTCCCCAGAATAGGTTAATATTTTTTTAAGACTTTCACACTTTTCTTCGGCTAACGAATAGTATTTTTTTGACATTTCGATAACCTTTGCAATGCCCTTACTAACACAGCTTCCGTGAGAAAGAGAAAAGGATGCTAGCGTTTCAATTGCGTGTCCTATCGTATGTCCTAAATTGAGAAGCGCCCTCTTGCCATTATCAAATTCATCCTCCTCAACGATTTTTGCCTTTATCTTGATACATTCCATAACTAGCTCTTCACTTATGCCACCCTTAAGTAATTCAGGAGAAATGGTAGTAGATATGTATGCATACTTCACTACTTCGCCCATGCCACACTTAACTTCCCTTTCAGGGAGCGTGCTAAAAGTGGAAAGATTTATATATGTTAACGAAGGCTGATAGAATGCACCAACAAGATTTTTACCTTGTGGAAGGTCAACTGCCGTTTTTCCACCAACTGATGAATCAACTCCAGAAAGTAACGTCGTAGGACATTGAACGAGCTGAACACCTCTCATATACGATGCGGCAACAAACCCCGCAAGGTCCCCAACAACCCCGCCGCCTAAAGCAACGACAAGGTCGTTTCTATAGAATCCATTCTCAGCAAGGAAAGTAAGTATTTTAACGTAGTTATTTATATTTTTTGATTCCTCTCCAGCTTCTAAAACGTAAGTAAAAACCGAATACTCGCTAAGCACGGCTTTAACCTCGTCAAGATAAAGCTTTGCCACGTTAGAATCGGTAACGATTAAAATTTTTCTTCCGTTAAAAAACTTTCCTATTTCATCTTTTAAGAAAAGAAAGGATTTTTCCGTTACAATATCGTACTTTTTAGAAGCGTTTATAGTTAATCTCATTTATTTTTTCCTCGTGTCGATTTCCAGCTTTAATTTATTTCCTTCCTCAAGGAGGCTTGCAAGCCCCTCTTCATCCTTTTTCTCTAGTGCCTTTTGGTATTTTTGAAGATTATTAATTAAAATTCCAAGCTCAAGGGATAATTTTTCGGAATTATCCGTCATAAGCTGACTCCACATAGTGGAATTTAGGCGAGCAACTCTGGTTAAATCTCTATAACTGCCTGCAGAATAGCCGTGGTGCTCTCTTGCCGTTTCGCTTTTGATAAAAGCGTTGGAAACTATATGGCAAAGTTGAGAAGTAAATGCGATAGTTTTATCGTGGGTTTCAGCATCGGTAAAGATAACCTCGCCAAAGCCAAGAGAAAGAAAGTATTTTTTCACCCTCTCCCCAGTAAAAATATCCGTTTTTATAGGAACTAATAACATTGGCGCCCGTTCAAAAAGTGTTTTTACCGAATGGTCAATGCCACTATATTCCCTACCTGCCATAGGGTGCCCACCAAAGAAGTTGATTGTTTCATATTCCAATGAAAGCTTTTTCATCGCCTCGCAAACCTTTGCTTTGTTTCCACAAAAGTCTATAACCACAGCACCCTCTTTCATATAGGGTAAGTATTTTTTTGCGACCGAATAAAAATCTCTTGGATAAACGGTTATAACTAGGATATCAATGTTTTTGGTGGTTTCCTCGTTTAGCTCACCGTCAATACATCCGATGAGGGATGCCTTAAGCATAACCGTTTCGTCACAGTCAAACCCGAAAACTTTGTCTTCCGTTTTACTTTTGATTGTACGCCCAAACGACGCACCCATAAGCCCTAAGCCTACTATTCCGATATTCATTTTAGCCTCTCTTTTTATTTACGAGTGGAAGCATTACGTCGATATTACCTACGATATCTTTAAACTGCTCGGGTTTGATTGACTGTGCGCCGTCGCAAAGTGCTTTTGAAGGGTCGTTATGAACTTCAATCATTAGTCCGTCAGCACCGACGCCAACCGACGCAAGCGACAAGGGTTTAACTAACCTTGAAAGACCTGACGCGTGGCTAGGGTCAACAATAACGGGTAGATGAGTAAGTTCTCTCAAAAGTGGTATCGCCGAAAGGTCTAAGGTATTTCTTGTTAAGGGCTCAAAAGTTCTTATTCCTCTTTCGCAGAGAATAATTTGCTTGTTGCCCTCGCTCATTATATATTCGGCACTCATAAGCCATTCTTCAACCGTGTTTGCAAGCCCCCTCTTTAACATAATGGGCTTATCCATTTTTCCCACCTCTTTTAACAATTCAAAGTTTTGCATATCTCTAGCACCGATTTGAACTATATCTACATCCTTAAAGAGGTCGATATGGCGAACACTCATAATCTCGGTAACGATAGGCATTCCCGTTTCTTTCTTGGCACGAAGCAATAGGTCAAGCCCTCCTTCTCGAAGCCCTTGGAAAGCGTAAGGCGAAGTTCTAGGCTTAAAAGCACCACCTCTTAAAACGGTTGCACCAGCCTCCTTTACAGCCTTAGCAATTTCAACTATCTGTTTTTCACTCTCAACAGAGCAGGGACCTGCAATCATTTGGAAGGTGCCACCACCAAACTTGTGCCCCCCAACGTCTATTACGCTATCCTCTGGGTGAAATTTTCTGTTTACGCATTTGTACGGTTCTTGAATCCTGTTCACCTTTTCAACAATATCCATTGAATGTACTAAATCAATGTCTATCTTAGAAGTGTCGCCAACCAAACCTATAATGGTGGAATTCTGTCCAAAGCTCATATCTACTTTTAAGCCTTGCATTTGAATCCATTTTAAGAGATTGTCTACTTGCTTTTTGTCGCTTCCCTTTTTAATAACGATAATCATAAAATAACTCCTACAATAAAAAATGACCGATTAACTAAAATCGGTCATCTCTAAAATTACTTTTTTATACAGCAAAAAACAACCGATATTAATCTATATCCGCCTTAAAGTAATATCCAAAATAAAAAAAGTATGCTTTTTTCATTGTTTTTTGCTCCTTGTTACCGTTAAATTATATTACTATTTGTTTTCAGTGTCAACATTTTTTTAAATATTTTTTTATTTTTTTATAATTATTTGGCAAGCCTCGAAAGGGCTTCTCTATTAGTTAGCACTAAAAGGTTCCCTTCTTCCCTCATTTTCTGAAGATAATCAATATACTCGTTAAACTCATCTAAATCGTAGGTCCAATCGCCACTATATATTTCTTCTCTTTCTTTAGCAAAATTGTGTAACATAAGAATTAAGGTGAGGTTGTTTTTTATAGCGTATTCGGTAAGCTCAACTAACCTTTCTTTAGGAGTTACCCCTTTATATACTACAACTGAAGAAAATGCAAAAGAATATTCCGATAAAAAAACGTGTCTATCCTTTTCATCTTCACTAAAAGCAAAAGTGTTATCCCTCGTTCTAACGTATAAAATACCTATGTCTTTTAGTTTTTTCTCAATTTTGTTCGCCTGTTCAATAGTCATACCCGACCCAGGCGAAGCAAATCCAAGGGCTGTATCAGCGTCAAGTTCTAACCAAGATATGAGCTTTTCTCTGCCCTTTTTAATGTCCTCAAGGTCATTTTTGTGGCTATCGCCGTGGTTTGCTATTTCAAAAAGACCCGTATTATAAATTTCTATAAGTTTTTCCTTTGTTATGCACGGGTAACCCCTGTTTTCTGCCGTTCCGTCAATAAAGCCGGTAACCACGTTAATGGTTGCTGGCATTTTTAACGGAATTAACTTTTCCTCTATTAGGGGGAGCATATTCTCCCTCGCGTCATCAATAGATAAACAAACGATCGCTTTTTTCATATATTATATTTTAACACACAATGCTTGCAATGTAAATAAAAAATAATTATACTCATTTGCGATTCCTACCCGAAAGAATTATATTTAGACACAATAAAGAAAGCCGTGTAAATTTCGCACAGCTTCCTTTTGTAAAAAAATTACTTTTATTATATTTGGTTTTTTTATTAGTTTATCGTAGCACTGCTGGTAATGGTATTAACAAACCCAAACAATCCCGTGGTAGAATCATAAGTAAACACATTCCAATATAACCCACTTCCTGTCGGCACACTAAAGCTGTAGTATGGTGTTGAGGAAGCTCCAATATAAACGCTTATGATTGCTCCTGAAGATGATAATACGCTCGTACCTCCACCACTGTAATTGTGAACATAATAATAGTATTTGGTATTCTCTTCTATTTGCGTTATTGTTATAGTTTCGGGACCATAACTGGAAGTATCGTCCACGTCAAGGTTAGCATTATTCGCTATTTTATCACTATAATAAACGTGTTCATCTGTACCTGTACTCCTGTCTATAACTAGGTGCGAATCCAAATCTCTAGGAGTTTCGCCCCAAGTCAAAACAATTCTCATTGAATTAGCACCTAACCCGTCAGTGTTACCTATATATCCATTTTGATTTGAAATTGTTTTATTAGCAAGAATTTTGATAGAGAAGACACCATTACCATATCTCTCTTCTTCATCAATTCCCGCTCTTTCATCGACCACCTGAACAGAATAGTTACCTGGTATTAGGTCGGTTATTACATATTGTCCTGTTGAAGATGTGCTTGTTGTATAAACAACCTCACCTCTCGTAGAGTTAACACCTTTTCTAACGTAAAGCGTCAATCCCCCTATAGTATTCCCCGTGCTGTTATCGTAAACACTTCCACTTGCACTTCCAACGGCTTCAACGGTACTTGCTATCATTTCTAATGAAAAATTATATATGGATGATTGATTGTAGTGTACATATATAGTTTGCGTTAAGGGAATATATCCCTCTTTGCTAGCTGTTAAAACATAAGTTCCTGCTGTCAAACCTGTAAACACATAAATTCCATTAGCATCACTAGTTGTAGTATACACCCAACTGTTTGTACTGCTTGTTCTAACAAGTTTAATTTGAACACCTGACAAACTTGAATTATTTGCAGAATTAGTATCGCTGTCTGCTATGGAGATTTTTCCCTGCAGATTGTTCGACACTTCAATATCCATTACTATTATTTCAGTCGTTTCCTCAACTAGATTTAACGTATATGTTGTTGTAATATATCCATCTTTTTCTATGGTTATTGTCAATTCTAGAGAAGGCAGATTAGTAAAGTAAAATCTTCCGTCAGAATCGCTAATTTCAACAAAGCTGTATCCCCTATATGTAATACTTATTTTAGCACCTTCAAGCTTCTGATTGTTTGAATTGTTATCATCTGCATCAGAAACTAATATTTCAACGCTATAGCTGTATGTATCAACTGCAACCCCATTCATTAAAAAACAGGTCTTTCCGTCGATTGTTATTAATTTGTTATCGTCCGTAATATATCCATTGTCACCAAAGCAATAACCGTCAATAGTTGTATTTTTCCTCATTATGCCGTCTGTACCGAAATAATACACTCTTCCATCTATAATTAGATAGTTTAGTGTAATATAATTGTTTACAACATAATATGTATCCCCATTAATAACAATAAAATCTTCATTAAATTCTGTATCTTTTAATACACCGTCATCACCAAAATCATATACCTTATCTTCAATAATATAATAATTTTTAGTGATGTAGTTGTTAACTATATAGTAAGTTTTTGAATCAATAGTTATAAACTCGTCATTTATTACTCTATCTACTAACTTTCCGTCATCACCAAAATCATATACCTTATCTTCAATAATGTAATAATTTTTAACAATATAGTTGTTAACAACGTAATATTTGCTTCCTCCTATTGTTAGGAATATTTTATCAAATGTTTCATCTTTTAATACACCATCATCACCAAAATCATATACCTTATTTTCGATAATATAATAATTTTTAGTGATGTAGTTGTTAACTATATAGTAAGTTTTTGAATCAATAGTTATGAACTCGTCATTTATTACTCTATCTACTAACTTTCCATCATCACCAAAATCATATACCTTATCTTCAATAATGTAATAATTTTTAACAATATAGTTGTTAACAACGTAATATTTACTTCCTCCTATTGTTAAAAACACATTATTAAACAAGGTGTCCTTCATTTTTCCGTCATCACCAAAATCATACACCCTATCCCCAATCAGTTTTAAACCTTTTACTACCGTGTTGTTTTCAGCATAGTAAACATTACCATTGATATAAATGAACTCATTATCTTTATTTTCCCTAACGTGGTCGTCATTAAAATAATATACAGTATCATCAACTATGTAAACGTCTTGAAAAGACACACCTAAATATCCAGCGTCAATTACCTCACCATTGTTTAAGTAAATTATTAAATGCAGGTCTTCAGAAATTTTAATATTCTCAATCCCCACATATTTTTCGCTAGAATTCTCCTCTTTGCTTGCCGAAGTTCCACATGCAAACAATCCGGAAAAACATAATAATAGCGAGAACAAGCATACTATAATGCAAAAAAACCTTTTCCTCATTTTTACATCTCCTTGTGTTTATATATCTATTGTATACATTATATAATTCACAAGTCTATTTGTCAAGAAATTTTTTTATATATAATGTGAACAATATATAATGTGAGGGTTAATTATGAAATTAAGAATAAAAGAAATATTGGAGCAAAAAGGCAGGACAAAATATTGGCTTTATATTCAATTAGGATTGAGTTATCAGAATTTTAATAAAATAGTAAACAACCAAACTTCAGGTATCAAATTTGAAAACTTAAAATCAATCTGCGATATTCTAGAGTGTACGCCAAATGATTTGTTTGAAGAATATTATCAAAAGTAAATAAAAATAGCACATCTAGTCAAAATGATTAAATGTGCTATTTCTCATTAAATTAAAATGTCTATAGACAGAGCGATAAAACCTAATTTTTTCGATGACACACCGTAAGGGGGATTCCCCTATTAGGGGAAATGTCAACTTTAGGTTGACAAAAGGGTTGCCGTCCGACGCTAGTCGATTGCTCCGCATGGCTTTGCCTTACTTTCACGCCTGGGTAGTGAAAGGTGGGTGTCCACCTTTCATCGCAAGCCTTTTCAAATTACAATCAACTTTTAGGCTTACGATTCCTACCCGTTCGAGTCCCCTTTCTTTATTACAAAAAAACAACAAAAAAAGATAGGTTTTTACCTATCTTTTTTGTTGGCACACCGTAAGGGACTCGAACCCCTAACCTTTGCGTCCGTAGCGCAACGCTCTATCCAATTGAGCTAACGGTGCATACCAAAGCCTAAACATTATAAAATAATTTTCAGGCTTTGTCAAATAATTGCCTTAAATTATTAAAAGATTTTATTTTTTTTGATACTCTTTTTTGTTTTTAGTAAAAGTATCAATGCAACCGTTGAAAAAAAGACCAATCAAATAGTATAATTAATCTACAAACTTAGGAGGTGATTTAATGAAACTATGTGACAGGATTAAACAATACCGTCGGGATAATAATTTGACACAACAAGACCTTGCAAACAAGTTGTTTGTTTCACGTTCTGCCGTTGCAAAATGGGAACAAGGACGTGGCTTACCCGATAAATATACTCAAAAGTCGTTGTCTGCTATGCTAGGTGTTCCCGAAGAAGAACTCCTCTCACAAAAAGAACTTCGAAATATCACCATCGAAACTGCCAACACTGTTAGCAAACAAAAAAGAAGCAACCTACTAATTTTTATTATAATAGGCGTAATGTCTATCTCCCTAATCGTTTTATTCTTTTGCTTCCCAACTAAAAACGAACACCCTAACATTATTACCGAATCAGATTATACGTATATTGACGTTAATAATGACACGATTACCTTTTACAATTACGATAAATTCAATGAAAAATACTCTTGGAGGTTAGGGAATAATTTGAGTGAAATAGCTTTACACAGTAACGTTTCTTGCTTTGACAGGCGAGGAAATGAAACTGATATCTCCTTACTTAAGTCAGGATATTCGGTAAAAATCACCTATTCCTATCCAGACAATTCAAAAAACGACGTTACCGTGAATAAAATTGAAATTATTGATGATTTCGTGCAAGGAGACTATTACATAAAAGGCTATTTCCTATCAACCGAGGCATATAATGGAGACGTAATACCTATATACAATAAATCAATTGGATATACTGATTATAAGCCTAACCAACTTCCAGGAGCGAGTGACTACTATGAATATTGTGTCGACGGAATATATTATGGTCCAGGATTTAGATATCCATATACGATATGGTTTGATTCAGGATATTTTACAGACGGATTTTGGTGGTATACATCACCACAAAAAATGAACAACCCTGCCAACGATTGCGTTCTTGAATACGTTTATAATGTCCCTGTAAATTTATCAAGTGAAACAAATAGCCTTTTTATATACATAATCGACAATAGCGAAAAAGGGTTCACTTTCTATTCGGAAGTTAATACTGACACTATTATAACGATTCCCTGTCTATCATACGAGGAAGATACTACAAAAATGGACCCAAAGTATAGTAAAAGCAGATATCAAACATGCAATCTAAACGTCGTTTTTAATAACAACGTAGAATACGTACGGTTACAAGAATTTGATGAAAATCATAGTGTTTTAAAAACTACATTACTAAAAAAGTATGAAGAAATATCTTCCAATTTCAAATTACAAGAAAACACTTCTTATGTAATCGTTGCGCAAAACAATAATTCTAACGGCATTTTTGTAAAAGGTGATAAACTAACGTTGTCATTATCAAGCAAATACGGTTTTATATATAGAAAGCAACACATAACATTGACATAAAAATAAAATCTCGCTTCAACGGAAGCGAGATTTTATTTTTAATTTAATACTGCTTTAATTCTTCTAACGCCAGAGGAAGAGCTTTCTTCCTTTTTAATCTTAAATACGCCTAAATCACCGGTGTTTGCCACGTGAGGTCCACCACAGATTTGCTTATCTACGCCCTCAATGGTATAGATAGTAACTAACTGGTCGTCACTCTCTGCGTGGAATACTCCGTACGCCCCTGACTCTATCGCCTTTTTGTAAGCTTCCTCCGTTTTAACCACGGGAATTTTCTTTGCGATAACCTCGTTAACGTAGTTTTCTAACTCTGCAATTTCCTCCACCGTCATTTTATGGTCTAAATTAAAATCGAAACGAAGTCTTTCTTCAGTAATGTTAGAGCCCTTTTGTTCCGTTTCAAGCCCAAACATTTTACGAAGTCCTGCAAGCATAATATGGGTTGCAGTGTGGTATTTAATAGTTTTCTCGCTCTGCTCGGTTAACCCACCCTTAGCTGCCAGAGCTTGAGCTTTAGAAAGTTCTTGGTGAGCCTTGAACGCTTCGTTAAATCCCTTTTCATCAACGGTGATTCCCCTCTCGCTTGCAAGCTCCATGGTGAGCTCTAATGGGAAACCAAACGTATCATAAAGTCTAAACGCTTGTTTGCCGTTAATTTCCGTTTCTGGTACGTAGCTTGGGTCTTTTTGAGCCATAAAGGCGTTTTTCCTTTCCATACCAGTTAAGCACTTATCAAACTCTTTCATACCGGAAACTAGAGTAGCTTCAAACTTTTTAGCCTCCTTATCGAGCTCGGATAGGATATACTCTTCCTTTTCTACAAGCATAGGATAAGCCTTGTCGTAAATCCTTTCAATAAAGATTTTAGCGACCTCGCCTATAACGGAAGAACTAACCTCTAAATCTCTACAATATCTAATTGCACGGCGAAGCAATCTTCTTAAGATATAGCCTGCGCCCGTGTTTGAGGGAACGATACCGTTTTTATCGCCTATAAGCATAACTGCAGTTCTCGTGTGGTCTGCAATAATACGCATAGCTTTTTTTGCCTTTTCATCCTCGTCGTACTTCTTTCCAGAAAGTTCTTCAAGTAAGGAAATTGCACCTGCAAAAAGGTCTGTTTTATATCCGTCGGAAAGACCGTTGAGGAATACCAAAAGCCTATCAAGACCAAAGCCAGTATCAACGTTTTTGCTCTCTAACTCCTCGTATCCATCAGCTTTTTTCTTGTATTGCATATAAACGTCGTTACCGATTTCAACAAATCTATCAGAGGTTAAAAAGTCAGAAGAATCTGCCCCGTCCTCTCTAGGATAAAACCATTCGTTATCAGGTCCACAAGGCGTGCCAACAGTCCCCTCTAACTCCCACCAGTTATCTTTTTTGGGGAGATAGAAAATGTTTTCCTCCTTAACTCCAAGGGCTTTGAGATAGCTTGCCGTTTCTTCATCTCTCGGAACTAAATCATTGCCCTCGAAAACGGTGGAGCAAATCTTTTCTTTATCAAAACCGAAAACTTCAGTTAACAGCTCAAAAGTCCACGCAGTTTTTTCCTTTTTGAAGTAATCGCCAAGCGACCAGTTTCCCATCATTTCAAAGAAAGTAAAATGCGTTTCATCACCAACCGAATCAATATCTACGGTACGAACACAACCCTGAACGTTGCAAAGCCTCGTTCCCTGGGGGTGCTTTTTTCCGAGAAGATAAGGCATTAAAGGTTGCATACCTGCAACGTTAAACATAACGCCGGTAGTTCCGTCACCAATAAGGGAAACTGCACCGATATTAACGTGCCCTTTCCCCTCATAAAATTTTATCCATTTATCTCTTAATTCTTTAGAAGTAATCATAGTAAGCCCTCTATTTCTTTATTAAAGTGTAACCGTCTTTTGAGTCTTTAATCTCGTATCCTTTGTCTGAAAGTTCAGCCCTCAAAAGGTCTGATTTAGCCCAATCTTTATTAGCTCTTGCAACAAGTCTTTCTTCTGCTATAGCCTTAATTTCAGCAGGGATATCTCCCTCGTCCTTTTCTTCCGTTCTAGCAAAAGCCTTAGCGTCCTTTTTAAAAAGTCCAAGTAGTGAATAGGTTTTTCTCACTTGATTGAGGTCAGCCCCGGCACTTAAATCGCCAGCGTTAATTTTAGCCTTAATCTTTTTGAAAAGTCCGTATAAGTTGCTTATCGCGAGCGCAGTGTTAAAATCATCGTCCATAGCTTTGTTAAACTCTGCATCAATCTCGAGATTTTCGCCCTCTAACTTAATTCCCTTTTCTTCAGCTAAGCTAAACACCTTGTAGAAATCAATTAAATGCTTTTCTGCCTCGGGGAACAGCTTATCAGTTACGTTGATATCTCCCCTATAGTTGGTTTCTAAAAGAGCAAGCTTAATAGTTTCATCCGAATACTTATCAAGCAAATCCTTTAAGAGCAAGCTGTTGCCTAAAGATTTACTCATCTTCTGACCGTTGACTTTGATAAGACCGTTATGAATCCAATAGTTAACGAACTGTTTCCCAGTAAGCGCCTCAGTTTGAGCGATTTCATTTTCGTGATGAGGGAAAATTAAATCTCTGCCACCACCGTGAATATCAATTCTCTCGCCGAAAGCCTTTTTGTTCATAGCAGAGCATTCAATATGCCAACCGGGTCTACCCTGTCCCCAGGGTGAATCCCACATAGGCTCACCAGGTTTTGCCGATTTCCAAAGAGCAAAGTCTAAAGGATTTTGCTTCATCTCGTCGTTTTCCACTCTAACACCATTCATAGCGTCCTCTAAGTTTCTGTGAGAAAGCTTGCCATATGAAGGAAAACTATCTACAGAAAAATATACGTCACCCTTTTCGGTGGAATATGCGTGGCCCTTTTCAATAAGAGCAGAAATAAAGCCGATAATATCATCCATACTTTCGGTTGCCTTTATCCAAATAGTGGGGTCGTCAACGTTGAGCCTTCTCATCTGCTCATCAATATTTTTAATCATATCCTGGGCGTATTTTTCAGCAGGAATGCCCGTTTCGTTAGATTTAGCAATAATCTTATCGTCAACGTCGGTATAGTTTCTTGCATACGTAACCTCATAACCTGATTTCTCAAGATATTTTCTTATGATATCGTAAATAAGCGCTTGATATGCGTGCCCGATATGAGCCTCCCCTGAAACGGTAATACCACAAGCATACATATTTACCTTGCCTTCCTCTAAAGGCTTAAATTCCTGTTTTGTACCAGTAAGCGTGTTATAAATTTTCATAGCCTAATCCTCTTTTTTTGTCTGTTTCTCAAGTTCCTCAACCTTTTTGCTAAGCCCGTAAACTGTTTCTCTTAAATGGCAAATCTCCTCGTGAACGGGATCTCTCTTTTCCTGTTCAAGGTCCACCCCGACTTTTTCACCGTTTACCCTAACTACGTTGCCCGGAACACCAACAACCGTTGCATAGGGTGGCACCTCCTTAAGAACTACTGCACCTGCACCGATTTTAGCGTATTCACCAACGGTGAAGCCACCAAGAACCTTTGCGCCTGCGCTTATCATTGCACCTTTTTTTATCGTAGGGTGTCTTTTTCCCTTTTCCTTGCCGGTACCCCCGAGCGTTACGCCTTGGTAAATTACTACACCTTCCTCTATTTCAGCCGTTTCACCAATAACAACTCCTGCACCGTGGTCAATAAATACGCCACCTGCAATCTTCGCCGCTGGATGAATTTCAATTCCCGTCAAAAATTTAGCATATTGGCTGGTTAAACGCGCAAGCGTTTTTAATTTAATTTTATATAAGAAATTTGCCCATCTATGCCAAGCTAGTGCCTTAACACCAGAGTAGGTTAGCCAAATTTCAAACTTGTTTCTCGCCGCAGGGTCAAACTGTTTTGCAGCCCTTATATCGGCACGAAGATTCTTAAACATAATACTCCTTAAAACTAGATAACCTTAATTCCGTTTTCTTCCATAGTCGTCTTAATTTCTCTCGGGAAATTTTTATCAACTACCATACAGTTTACGTCGGTAAGGTTCGCGAAAGTGTAGGGAGTTTTCTTGTTAACCTTTGAACTGTCAAGAAGCATAATAACTAGGTCTGCCTTTTTAATAACGCTACGTTTAACCTCAGCTTCAGATTGGCTTCCACAAGTAAAGTTGCCGGTATCCTTGATAAATCCCGTTGCTGTCATAACGGCAGTTTGAATATTTAAGTCCTTTATAAAATCGGTACAGCTTTTACCAACTGTAATAAAATTGTTCTTCTTTAAATCTCCACCGAGAAGCGCAACCGTTGGCTTCTGCTTTCTCATAACCGTTTCAGCCACTATTAGCGCGTTTGTTATAACGTAATAGTTTTCATCGGGAAGAGCCCTCGCAAAATAAGTAGTAGTAGACCCACCGTCAATAAACACACAACTTTTAGGGTCCACAAGTCTAACTGCTTTATCTGCAATTTCCAGCTTTTCTGCGATATTATAATTAGTTCGCTCGGCAAAGTCTGCTTCCTTTGCGCGAAGCACCGTATCAACCGATAGAGCACCACCTGAAATTCTAATAACTGCATTCTCTTCTTCCAAACGATTTAGGTCTCTACGCAAGGTCATGGATGAAACGTTAGGAAATGCACACTCAAGTTCGTGAAAGGAAATTTTTCCATTCTTATCTATAAATTCTTTTATGTGAAAAAGTCTATCTTTCATAAAAGACACACCTCCCTTTTGAAATATTTTACCACTTTATATGTTTTTTTGCAAACGGATGGTGATAAAATTTAATAGTTCTGTTAATTTTTTTCATCTTTTTAACACTAAAAAGTAAAAAATGAAAAATGTTCAAGTAAAATCATTGATTTTAAGTAAAAATAAAGTTATAATATTAAGGTACAAAAAAAGTTTTCCGAGGTGGAAGAATGCTTGATTTAAGAAAGATTCAAGAAAACAAAGAAAAAATAGTAGAGTTGCTCGCCAGAAAGGGCTACGTTGCTGATTTTGACCCCATTATTGCACTTGACGCTGAGAGAAGAAAAGTTATTTCAGACGTTGAATCATTAAAGGCTGAAAGAAACAGGGTTTCTTCCACTATTCCTGCACTCAAAAAAGAAGGAAAGCCTGTTGACGGTATTTTTGCCGAAATGAGAGCACTTGGTGACAAAATTGCCGAGGGAGACGCTAAAGTAAAAGAGCTTGACGAAAAAATATTCTCCTCCCTTGCCGTTATGCCAAACGTTCCCGACGAAGATTTGGTTGCTGGTGAGAAGGAGGCTAACGAGGTTATTAGGGTCGTTGGCGAAAAGCCAGAATTCGCATTCCCAATGCAAAACCATGTTGACCTTTGCACCAAGCTTGGAATTATAGACTACACTAGAGGGACCAAACTCTCTGGGGGGGGCTTCTGGTTGTATAGAGGCGATGGCGCAAGGCTGGAATGGGCGCTTCTCAACTTCTTTATTTCAGAGCATTTAAAAGATGGCTATGAATTTGTTCTTCCTCCCCATCAGCTAGGATATGACTGTGGCTTTGGCGCAGGTCAATTCCCCAAATTCTCAGATGAAGTTTATTGGCTTGACTGTGATGAGGATAAAAAGAAAAACCGTTTTATGCTTCCTACTGCTGAAACAGCACTCGTAAACCTTTACTCAGGTGAAATTATCGACGAAAGCAAGCTTCCTATGAAGTTCTTTGCCTACACTCCCTGCTACAGAAAAGAAGCAGGCTCGTATAGAGCAGAAGAACGTGGTATGATTAGAGGTCACCAGTTCAATAAAGTGGAAATGGTGCAATACGCTCACCCCGAAAAGAGCAAGGAAGCTTTTGACGAGCTTGTTAACAAGGCTGCGTCATTAATTGAAAAACTCGGTCTACACTTCCGTGTAAGCAAACTCGCTGCAGGAGATTGTTCACATTCAATGGCTAGGACCTACGATATTGAAGTTTGGATTCCATCTATGGGCATATATAAGGAAGTAAGCTCGGTTTCTAATGCTAACGACTATCAAGCAAGAAGAAATAATACTAAGTATAGAGATAGCAAAACGGGTAAACCTGCCTTCCTTCACACCCTCAACGGCTCTGGACTTGCAACCTCGAGAGTATTCCCAGCACTTATAGAACAGTATCAGAATGCAGACGGCTCTATCACCATTCCAGAAGTTTTAAGACCTTTTATGGGTGGTCAAGAAATCATAAAATAAATTAAATAACATAACGAAAAAAGGGGAGCAGATTTTTGAACTGCCCTCTTTTTATTTTCAATATTATATACTAGAAAAGGCTAGCAAATGCTAGCCTTTTAACTTGCTGTTTTCTTAATTTTCTTCTAAAGAAATTAAACCGTTACTACACTGAAGCTGTGTTGCTTTTGCAAGCCAATTCCATTGAAGACCAATCTTTACTTTATTCCAATTTTCTTTGGTCCCCTTATAGATAATTTTTCCAAGCTTAATACAGTTTGCAAAGGCATGAGTGCCTATTTCCTCTATCGTCTCAGGAATAGTGACGTTATTAATGTTAGCGCAATATCTAAACGCACTGTGTCCAATAGAAACTAACGACTGTGGGAATACTATACTAGTAAAGTAATAAGTGTAGCCTTCTAAGCTATCCTTAACAAGCTTATTACAACCCTCAAAGGAAGATACGCCGATATGAGTAACACCCTCCTTAAACTCTACCGTTTCAAGTGAATCACAATCAAAGAAAGCATAATCGGAAATAACCGGGGTGGAAAGCACGAGGTCAACCAAAAGAGAGCCTCCAACATATAATTTCTTCGAATAGAATATTGGGTTTGCAGATGGTTCAGAGAAGGAAATTTGCGCCCATTCATCAGCCGTACCAGCAAACCTAACGTAGGTGAGAACACAGCCCTTAAACGCATCCTTCGCAAAACACTTAACACTGGTAGGTATTTCCACCGTACTAAGGGATTGATGACTCTCAAACACACCAGAACCAACTACTTGGCAAGTGCTATCAATCGTAGCAGATTTAATAGTTTTGTTGGTAGATTTAGCAAGGTAAATATAAGGCGCCCAATCGTTACCAAGATATAATAAACCGTTTTGGCTATTGTAAGTTAAGGAAGTGCACCCTTCAAACGCATAGTCGCCAACGTAGGTAATCGTGTCGGGAAGAACTACCTTAGTCACTTTATCACAGCCCTTAAATCCACCTTGAGCAATGCCGTCTACAACCTTTCCACATATATTTGATGGAATAATTACTTCAGTATCGCTACCAGTATATTTACTAACACGATAAACTATATCATCACCCTTAGTGACCTTAATAAACTCCAACCCACTTGTGAATTCCGTTTGCGTACACCCAGTACATTCTCCCTTCACAAAGTTATGGTTTGTTTCGCTCCCCTTCTTAACGTTGCCACATAAACATTCCTGCCAGTGTTGAACACTATCACACGTATAGAAATAATCGTGCTTATGCCCTGTCAAATCACAAGCAAAAAGGGAGGTTGTGCCTAGACACAAAACAAGAGCTAATAGCAAGACAACCAGTTTTTTAATTTTCATAATCTTCTCCTCTATATCACAAAAAAAGCAACCCTGCTCCATTATAAAAGTAACACAGTAATTTTACCATATTATACGATATTTAGCAACTGTTTGAAAAAAGTATTATCTTTTAACTAAAAAAACATCACCACTTAAGCCTATAGTGGTGATGAATTGATTAAAAATTTAGGTTTTTTAATAGTATCTTCAATTTTTCTACTTAAACATTCCTGCAAGATGGGGAACGATTTCTTTAACGTTTACAGAGGAAGTATTTATACATATATCATAGTTTAACTTGTTTCCCCAATCTCTACCGGTAAAGAATTCATAATAAGCCTTTCTTTGCTTGTCAATTTTCTTAATGTGTTTAATCAACTTCTTTTCAGAAAGTTTTCCGTCCTCGTGGTCGTTCCTTGCAACGCAACGTGCAACTTTGCTTTTCATATCCGAATACACGAAAATACGGTAAGGATTAAAATCCCTTAAAATATAGTCGGCACAACGCCCAACGATAACACAGTTAGATTTTGTGGCCATTTCTTTTATAACGTTTTCCTGCTCGACAAAAATTGCTTGCTTTTGTTGCAGTGCATAAGAATCAACGTAAGAGAAAGAATGCCCTATGGTAATTGGATAAAGTGCGTGAGGACTCTTTTCAACTACCTGTTGAATATATTGCTCGGAAAAAGTAGTTTTTTTAGCAATTTCAGAAACAATTTCCCTATCGTAATAATCAAAGCCGAGTTCCTCTGCAAGGCGCCTGCCGAGTTCTCTACCTCCACTACCAAATTCTCTGCCTATAGTAATAATCGTGTTACCCATTTTGCTCTCCTTTTTCTTTATTTTAACATAGGAATCGCCATTTGTCAATATTGAATTTTACATCATTATCTCTATTGACAAAACCTTTTACTCGTGATAAAATATTTCACGATATCTTATTAGGAGCAAATTATGAATTACGCTATTGAAAATGAAAAACTTAAAGTAATAGTATCCACCCTAGGTGCCGAGCTTTATTCCGTTTATGGAAAAACTACCTCTTTTGAATACCTTTGGCAAGGTAATGAAAATTTTTGGAAAGGTAGGGCGACCAACGTTTTCCCAAACTGTGGAAGGCTTTGGGAGGGCAAATACACCTATCAAGGCAACACTTACGAGCTTCCCTGTCACGGGTTTGCAAAGCTTTACGAATTTGAAGTTGTTACATTTTCCCCCACCAAAATTGTTTTAAGGCTTGAAGCAAACGAAGAAACGAAAAAAGTTTACCCATTCTCTTTCGCCCTCACTATCACCTATTCACTGTTAGGCAACACCCTAAAAACCGAATACAAAGTAGAAAATACAGGCGAGGGAGATTTGCCCTTCTCCTTGGGTGGTCACCCTGGCTTTAACCTTCCCCTTGGCGACGGAATTGAGTTTGACGAGCATTATCTTGAATTTGAAAACAAATGCAAGGTTAAAAAACTAACCCTATCTGAAACTTGCTTTTACACCGGTGAAGACGAAGCGTTTAGCCTAAAGGCAAGCAAAATTATTCCCTTAAAGCACTCTATGTTTGATAAGGACGCAATATTCCTTACGGGAATGGATAAAACGGTTACCTTAAAAAGTGATAAAACGGAAAGATACGTAAAGGTGAAATATCCTGAAATGGCACACGTTGGTTTCTGGCACACCCCTAAAACGGAAGCACCCTTTGTTTGCATAGAACCTTGGTCTGGCGTACCCGGGCTTGACGGTGTTATCGAAGACTTTAAGGATAAAAAAGAATTCACTCACCTCCCTGCAGGCGAATCTTATGTTAACTTCTTTGATATCGAAGTAAACGAATAATCATTTTTTATATATGAAAAACGGACTGATTTTCAGTCCGTTTTTCTTGTTTTTATATTCTTATTTTTCTATGCTTTTTATAAGCTTGCCGATAACAGGCTCAAAACAAGCCCCGTACCAGTGTCCATCGTGTTTAGCCGTTTCTCTTATGCATTCAACGGTGTAATCAGCTGCAATTTTTGCAGACTCCTCAGGAGATTTCCCACGAACTAGCGAACCAACAAATGCCGAAGCATAAATATCGCCCGTTCCGTGACAGCTGTTTGCAAGCTTTTCGTGCTGATAATAGTACGTATGCTCACGCGTTGCAACTAGCACACCAGTCTTTCCCCTCTCATAGGAAACCCCAGTCATTACAACGCATTTTGCACCTAAGTCTAAAATGCCTTTAACTAAGCAGTTTACGTATTCCTCATCATATTCTTCCTTATACTCTATACCTGTTAAATAACAAGCTTCGGTAATGTTGGGAATAACGTAATTAGCAACACTACAAAGCCCCTTCATCTCATTAGCATAAGCAAGGTCAAACGCAGGATAAAGCTTGCCGTTATCTGCCATAGCTGGGTCAACGATAAAAGGCGAACCCTCCTTCAAGGTTTTTTTAACTATATCCTTAACGGTTGCTATTTGCTCAGTACTGCCGAGATATCCGGTATAAATTCCGTCAAACTTAATGTTTTCCTTTACCCAATGTTCACATATACCTTGCATATCGGAAGATAAGTCCCTAAAGGTAAACCCCTTAAATCCTGCAGTATGCGTAGATAATACTGCCGACGGAAGCACTGCCGTTTCCACCCCACAGGCCGAAATTATTGGTAGCGCCACGGTAAGCGAGCACTGCCCTACACAGGAAATATCTTGAATTGTTAATATCTTAGAATACATATTCTCACCTCATTTCCTTTACATCATAGCACAAATGTGGTATTATGTAAATAACCAAAAACAATAAATTATATAATACCAGATGCGAGGCAGAAATGAAGAAGTATTATACTATTTACGAAGAAGTGAAGGAAAAAATACTGAGCGGAGTTTATCATTCAGGAGACAAGCTCCCCTCTAAGAGAGTAACGGCAGATAAATATGGCGTAAGCGTGATAACGGTAGAGAATGCATACTCTATGCTATTTGAAGAGGGATATATCTATCCTGAGGAAAAAAAGGGTTATTTCGTCTGCAAGTTAGAAATTTCCTCTCCAACTAAAGAAGAACAACACCTTTCAATTGATTATATTAAAGATGCCCCCGTGGAAAGAAATTTTGATTTTGAATATTCGGTGTGGTTTAAGACGATTAGAAAGGTTATAACGGAAAAGGGCGAAAAGCTGTTTATAAAGTCACCAAACAAGGGGCTTGGAGTTTTGAGAAACGCACTTTCCGATTATCTTTTAAGATATAGAAAAATGTTGGTTCAGCCGAGAAACATTATCATAGGCTCTGGCGCAGAGCAGTTATACGAGAGCGCCGTTAAAATTCTGGGCAGGCATAGAACTTACGGAATAGAGGAGCCGTGCTATCAAATGATAAACTCAGTATATAGTGGCTTAGGCGTTAAAACAGCCTCCCTAAAAATGGGTAAAGAGGGAATAGAAAGTGAAGAGCTAGACGGCAATGAATTTTCCGTTCTGCACGTCACCCCCTTTAACAGCTTTCCGTCAAACGTTACGGCAACAGCAAAGAAGAGGCACGAATATTTAAGCCTGATGAAGAAACGCTCTGGATATATTATAGAGGACGATTTTGCAAGTGAATTTTTTAAGCCGGGTAACCCCATAGATTCACTTTATACGCTAAGTGGCGATAATAACGTCATATATATAAACACCTTTTCTAAGAGCCTTTCCCCCTCAATGCGAATGGGATATATGATACTGCCTGACAATCTTTTAGAAGTATACGATAAGGAGCTTGGCGAATTTTCTTGCTCGGTGCCTGTTATGGAACAATACGCCTTGGCAGAATTTATAAAGAGTGGCAGTTTTGAACGCCACCTAAACAGAATGCGCCGAAAAATGCAAAAGTCAAAATAAAAACTTCCCTTTAATATAAAGGTTATAATCAAAAATGCAAAAAGGACGAAGAGTTTTTATCTCATAGTCCTTTTTACTATATTAGGTCCTAGAATATTTCAAAATTGAATAGGTGCGCAGTAGACGAGCCGTAATCGTTTGTTTTTCTTTCACTGTGATATGTGCTGATAGGAATAAGCCTAACACCTTTTGTAACCACGTCTAGCTCGTGCTTAACAAAGCGCTGGTGATTATCAGTAACCTCTATTTCCGTCCTCCATTCGCCTAGTTCATCCATAACCTCAATTTTGTAACGCTTAATCAAACACTTAGGGAAACCAAAGGTTGTATTATCGTAGCTCTTTGGATAAAAAAGCGTTGAGGAAGTATGCAAAGCATCAGGGTTTCCGTCAGTATATTCTCTATCGAGGTCACTATCGAAAACCAATCTAACTCCAGAAATCCTTACAGGTGATTCAAAGGTATAAGAAATAGCCTTGTTAGTTTTGCCGTAGTATCCGTTATCGTTTCCCCATATTCTTCGGTCAATGCCGTTTAGAAGCGCACTAGCGTCTCCGTACTCGGCAGTTAGCGTTGCCCCTTTAGAAAGATTAGAAGTTTCACGACGGAATCCCGGCAAGAAACAATCGTCATCCATCAACGCCCTTTGCACTTCAGCTATTTTATTTTTTGCCACCTCTCGTGGAGTAAGTCGATATTTTATTGCAATCGAGGCTGCCGTTCCTACTGCTTGACCAATCAAGCCTATCGTTCCCATTACCCTAGTCGAACTAAACGCCACGTGTGAAGCGCTGATATTTCTACCTGCAAACATAAGGTTAGAAATGTTTTTAGAATAAAGAGAACGTAAGGGAATACTATAAGGCTCAGAAAGTCTGCGTTTTTGAAGATGCCCTTCTCCCTTTGCATTCATATAAAAGCCACCGGGCAAGTGATTGTCAATTTGCCAGCCACCATACGCCACAGTATCTTCAAGACGTGGGCATTTTTCAACGTCCATTTGAGTTAGAACGTAATCTCCAACATATCTACGGCTTTCCCGCTTGCCAGGAAGAAAACCTACCCATTCGAGCTCCCAGTTTTCCACACCGTGGTCTCCGTGATTTTTCATGTGGTCCCAAACACCGAAAGCAATTTTCAAAAGCTCGTCACGTATTTCCTCCGTGTCGTCAATGCTGTTTTGCATACCACCTAGCTCAATCCAGTAAAAGTTGGTATTGATTGCGTAAATATTGTGGGGCTTATTGTTCATAGCCTCATCATCAGGGAAGTCATATGCCCACACAGGTGGGGTAAATTTCACGGGGTGCTCGGTTTCTCGGCATTGAAGCAAAAGGCTCATTCCCATAGTGTGTTTATCTGCTACGTCAAGCCCAAACTCCTCGCCATACTCGCTTCTTGCTTCCCTACCCACTTTATATTCGGCACCAGTAAGAGGAGCTAAAATACTGTCTCCAGAACTGTCAACAAATATTCTTGCCTCAACCTCGTGCCAAGTATAGGTCGTGGTTTGAAAACCTTTAACGCTTTTAATTACTCCGTTTTCCGTGTTAGCTTCACTACAAGCACAATTAAGAATTAAATCTATGTTAGGCTCAAAGCGAACCTTTTCGTAAAGAAGCGCATCCCACGTGCTCCAATTTCTTTTTGGGTTACGGTACATATTTTCAAGCTGAATTTCTTCCATAATACCCGTTTCTTGAAGGTCACGAACACGCGTACCTGCACCGGATATCCACATTCTAATTTCACTGCTCGCATTTCCACCGAGAACGGGTCTATCGTGCATTAGTGCAACCTTTGCACCACGTCTTGCGGCAGATATTGCCGTAAACATTCCGCCGATTCCACCACCTACAACGCAAAGGTCTACCGAGTGTTTTTTAACCTTTAACCCTTGATTCATTTCATACTCCCTTGACAAATAACTTTATTTTGATATAATACATTATATCGTATCACAAACTAAAAAACTTTCTATTGTGTGATTATTATATTTTATTTTGTGATTACTTTGGAGAAAACATGAAACTTCTTTCCCACTATATTGAACAACAAAACAATTTAAATCAGAGCATCTCGAATTGGCGAAACCATAATATAGTAGATATGCTTTTCTATTCCTTTAGAGACACCTTTTACGATAGGCACACATATCCTTCAAGCTTGCACTATCACGACTACTACGAGCTAGTTGTTTTTGAGGAGGGAGATATTTCCTACGTCTGCGAGGGGCGTGTTTACAAGCCTAACCGTGGAGATATAATTTTAATTCCACCAGGCGAATTTCACATGTCGGTAATAAACCTTGAAAAAACACGTTATAAACGCCACGTTTTCTATCTATATCCCTCTGCGTTTGACGATATTAGTCACGGTGCACTCACTGACTTTTTAGATAAAATTAAAAAGAGTGAAATGTTCGCTTTTTCCTCCTTAGAGTCACGTCAAAAATGCATGAACGTGCTTGAGGAATTAAAGAACACCTTTCGAAAATCATCAACTAGACTGGAAAAGGCATTGGGGCTTTCCTACGTGATTCAGCTTTTTTATCTTCTTAATCAAGAAAGTTGCGTGCCTAAAACGGACTCACAAGCTCTGCCCGAAAACATTCTAAAATTGCAACGCTATGTTGACGATAATTTTCACCAACTCTCCTCAACCTCAGATGTTGCAAAGCACTTCTTTTATAGCAGAGAACACGTTTCAAGATTATTTAGAAAATATTTTGACACAACCATATCAGATTATATTATGAAACGAAGAATTTCTAAAAGCCAAATTCTTATTATGCAAGGGCTCCAGTTAACAGACGTAGCCTATCAAGTTGGATTCGGTTCCCTTTCCACCTTTATAAGGGCATTTCGTTCAGTAACAAATATGACTCCTTCAAAATACCGTAATTTACGAAAAGAAACGCTATAAAAAAATCACGCCCCCAAATTTAGGGGCGTTATTTTTTATATGTATTTTTTTATTTTTTTGTAGCTTTCTATTTGATTAATGCCTTTATTTGAAACAAGGAAAAGTGCAGAGGTATCGAAGCGCGCGTCGTGATAGCCACAATCGGCACCAAAGGTACGCCTTGCAAATGATAAAATATCTGTGTCACTAATTTCAAGCTGAGCGCAAAGCTCAGAGAGTTTGGGGTATTTATAACCTACGTGGCTACTTCTTAAAAGCTTGCAAAAAGTTACCGAATTTTTCATCGTGCAAAAGCCCTTTTCAGAATTAAAAAACCTACCCTCCCTTTCAAACTCTGCCCTTAAAAAGCCAAAATCAAAGGAAGTGTTGTGGGCAACTAATAAATCGGCAAGATTAAAATCTTCCTCAATCTCGTCGATAAAATCGGCAAAACGTTTGCCATCTGACAATCTCTTTAATAACGGCACGGAGAAGCCGTGGACGGCAAGAGCACCGAATTCAACAAAATCAACGGTGAAAAAGAAATTTTTAGACTTTATAGCCGTGCCTCTTTGCAAGATATAGGAAAGTTGACAAATATTCCCAGGGCGAAGCCCCGTTGTTTCAGTATCGAAATAAAGTACCATAATTAGTAATTAAAACAGGGCAGAACTTTTCGTTATGCCCTGTATTTTCATAGTGTTTTGCCGTTATTTGTAAAGGTCTTCAAACAAGTTTTTGTAAAGAAGAACTTTATCAGATTCTTCATAACGGTTAGTGTTGATAATGTCTCTCTTAATTCCGTCAAGCGCATTGGTAACCTTTGCCGAAGTAAGCTTTTCTGCTAAGTGATAGAGATAGTTATCTTCCTTTTCAAATTCTTCCCAATTCTGAATCATCTTGTTGTAGTATTCTGTCCATCCAGCTTCCTCCTTATTTAAGCCACTTTCTGCATTAAGATAAGCAACCAGGTCTTTAATCTCGAAATCTGCACCGAACTTTTCAGAATAGAACATTACGTGATAACCAAAGTCGGAAGCAACGATAACGTAACCATCGGTGCCCTGTTCTAATAAAACTCTACCAGCATCACCAAAGGTCTTAACGTACTCTTCAGTATTAGAACCGTCAACAGCAGGTTTAATAACGTAACCGTTGTAGGTGTTGAGCGAACCATCGTCAGTAGAGAATGCAAATAACAATTCATTAATTTTTGCCTTATATTCTTCAACGCCAGTGAGCTTCTTTGCGCTATATACATCTATACCGAGTTCTTTATAGCCCTCAACGGTATCCTTAAGCTCTTCACTGCTTCCACCAAGATAAGCATCCATAAAATCAATGAATCCATTAAGCTCAAAATTCTTAACGTCCGTCACCGAGTACTTAGCAGGAGTTTTATTTTCTTCATCTGCCTCTTTAAGCAATTTATATTCGCCTTGGAAAGCAAGAGAATTTTTCTCATCTTTAGCAAAAGTATAATCGCCTGTAAATACTAAATTTTTATCTTCTCCATTAACGACTTCCTTCGTATCGTAACCAGAAAGAATCCAACCGGAACGTAGGTCCTTTATAAGTGAGGAGTTGAGAATTTCAGCTCTCTTTATTGCATAATCAGCATCAGAAATATTTGGGTTATCTTCTCTGATAGCATTTATTTTTTCCGTTTGTTCCTCAGTCGCGCCTAATAATAGGTTGTAAACGTAGCCGTAGCCACCAAACTTAGAATAAACCATAGGTGAACTTACACTTGCATTTCTTAATGCTTCAACGAAATCAGCATTACTCCAATCTTTCTGTTTGTTGTATTCATCTATATATTTGCCAGCAAGTTTTTCAAAGGTTACGCTCTTTCTTGCTTCGAGAGAGAGGTGCTCTTCTAACTTCTCTAAAAGCTCTGCCTCGAGATAGCTATTTTTGGTGTTGATAAAATATTCAGTGGTTTCAAGCCTATTGTCCTTAAACTCACTACCTAAAAGTTCGTTTTCTACTAAAATTTTGATAACGTTGTTGAAAGCTTCCTTTTTATCAGAAGAAGCATTTTCACTGGTGTATTCGCTAAAGCCTTTTTTAACGTAAGTATCCTTTTCTTCTGGAGTAAATTCACTCTCGGAAACAGCTGCCCCCTCAGGAGTTGTTCTTACAGTATCAATAATAGAATCCTGCACCTTGTCTTCTTGATTGGGCTCAGCAGATTCAAGGAGAGAATTTATAGCCTTGTAGGTGTTATATTCTGCATCCTTAACAGCTTGTGCATCAACGTATCTTTCAATGTCGTATGCAGCTTTTGAAGAATCTGCAATAAACCTTTCTTCCTCAGCTTCAGGCTTATCAGCTTCTTCCTCAAAATACTTCATTGCGCCTTGTGCTAAAATTCTGGAGGTTACCATCTCATCAAAGAGCATATTATACGTCTTTTCAGCAGTATAACCGTAATATTGAACGTAAAGGTAGCCATAGTTAAGGTATTCCATAACGAGGTCCTTCTTATAGATATGCTCCTCCCCATCGTTAACTTTAATTGTAGCTATGATTTGGTCCATATCCCTTTGATTATCAACGGTAACAAGCCTACACCCAGAGAGGCAAGCCATACCTATTAAAACGGATAGTATTAAGGATATAAACGCCGTAAATCTCTTTTTCATATATTATCTCCAAAATTTATAAAACGTTATAAGATTGCATAATATTGCATTTATTAAGTATAGCGTAAAAATGCAAAAATTGCAATAGATTTTCACATATTTTAAACCATTAATATTTAAAAAAGCTTTAATTTTTTGAATTTTCCAAAAAGGAACGCATTTTAAAGAGCATTTCTTTGTTGCTTTTTCCATTGCTAGCAAACTCTATGCCCACCTTGTCTGAAACGTTTATCACTGCCTCGCCATTAGAATTTTCCACTGCAGAGATAATTTTGCCGTTTTTAAACAATGCTAGGTTGTCAAATAAAATAGCGCACTTTTCCTTGTTTATAACAATTTTTTCAGCACCAATCTTCATTGCCAAATATTTTAAGACGGCAATACCAATAAGGTTTTCCACCTCTTCTGGAATCTTGCCAAAAATATCAGTAATTTCCTCTATAAATTGTCTTTCCTCTTTTACTCCCTTGATTTCCGCAATGCGCTTGTAAGCATCCATTCTTGCACTTGGTCTTTCAATATATCCCTCGGGGATAAAGGCGTTTATCCTAATATCTAAATCAGGCACTCTCTCTTCTTCGCCCGACAGTTCTTCTTTCAAAAGCTTAGAATAAAGCTCGTAACCTATTTTATCCATATGCCCGTGTTGCTCTGCTCCAAGAATATTTCCAGCACCCCTTATCTCAAGGTCACGCATAGCAATTTTAATGCCACTGCCCATTTCAGCAAACTCTATTATAGCGTTTAACCTTTCATACGCCGTTTGAGATAAAATTTTATCCCTCTTAAAGGTAAAATATGCGTATGCTAGCCTATCGCTCCTACCAACTCTTCCCTTTAACTGATAAAGAGTGGAAAGCCCCATTTTGTCAGCGTCAACAACTATAAGCGTATTTGCCTTAGGCAAATCTATTCCGTTCTCTATTATGGTAGTTGAAATTAAAAGCTGGGTTTCCCCACTGTAAAATGAGAGAATGTTTTTTTCCATCGTCCTCTCATCCATCTGCCCGTGAACAACAGTCATTTTTATATTAGGAATAAGCTTTCTCACCTTTTCTGCAAAGGTAAAAATGCTCTCCACCCTGTTGTAAAGGATGAACGCCTGCCCACCCCTATTAATTTCACGGAGAACTGCATCTTTTATTAGCGTTTCCGTCTCCTCTGTGACGTAGGTTTGCACCGGAAGTCGTTTCTTAGGGGGCGTATTTATCGTGCTGATTGACCTAATACCAGATAGCGACATATGAAGTGTTCTCGGAATAGGTGTTGCCGTTAACGTTAGCGTGTCAACGTTCTTTTTTAACAACTTAATCTTCTCTTTGTGCTCAACGCCAAAGCGTTGCTCTTCGTCAAGCACCAAAAGTCCTAAATCCTTAAAACCGATATCCTTGCTTAAGAGTCTATGAGTCCCTATAACGAAATCAATTTCACCATTTTTTAGTCCTTCTACAATTTGCTTTTGTTGAGCACTCGTTCTAAACCTGTTTAAGCAAGCAATTTTTACACCAAATCCCTCAAACCTTTTTACGGCTGTATTAAAATGTTGTTCAGTTAAAATAGTTGTAGGAGCTAAAAGTACTGCTTGTTTGCCGTTGACAACTGCACGGAATACGGCACGGAGGGCAACCTCGGTTTTTCCAAAACCAACGTCCCCACAAATAAGCCTATCCATCACCTTTCCACTTTGCATATCAATGGAAATTTCCTTGTCTGCTTCCTCTTGGTCAGGAGTTTCCTCAAATGGAAAGGCATTACTAAATGCATTCTCTAGCTCTGCGTCTGCAATAAATTTATAACCTTGTTCTGCATTTCTTTCACTGTACAGTTTTTTAAGGTCAAAGGACATTCTTTTAATACTTTCCTTAACTGCCCTCTTAACCCTTTCAAAATCAGCGCCACCAATCTTTGAAAGACGCGGCGTTTTTTCACCACCAAGATATCTCGTTAAAACGTCCATCTGCTCGACGGGAACGTATAAAACGTCTCCCCCAGCGTAGAGAACTGCAACGTAGTCTTTAGTGCTTTCGGTACTGGAAATTCGCTTAGCGCCTAGCACCTTGCCTATGCCGTGTGTTTCGTGAACGCAATAATCCCCTGCCTCGGGTGCAGAGAAAAAGTTTTGCCTTTTAGCCTTAAGTTTCCTTTTATCGGTACTTCTAGCGTATAAATTTTTACTGCCGACAACTACTATTTTCTCCTCGTGGAAAACAAAGCCGTAAGATAAGTTAACGCTTGATACACAAACGCCGTTAAAAACTTGTGGTTTAGTTAGAGTCGATGCAACTCCTTTTTCCGAAAGTTCTGAAGAAAAAATTTCAGCCCTCTTAGTGTTGCCACAGAATACTAGAATTCTATAACCCGAATACACCCAATTTTCTATATCTGAATAAACTTCCTTAAAATCAAGATGATAGCTTGCTATTCCCGAATTTTGAGGGTTAATGATTTTAAGTGGATTAAAAAAGGGTATAGCAGTAGATAGGGTTTGAACGGCACTTTCACGGTATTTTTTTAGCTTAACTACAACTTCTTCCTTAGAATAAAAACCACTTCTTGCTATAGAAAACACCTCGCCTGAACAAACAAGCGAGTTAAACCTTTCGGTAAACTCCTTTTCCAAAAGGTTAAAAAGCTCGTTAACACTCTTTGCTTCATCGTAAACCACTACAGTGTTTTCTTTAAGAGAAGAAAAAAAATCTATAGCACTATTTAATAGATAGGGTACGCAAGACAAGGTATCTAAGTCACCATTTTCAAAAGCACTAATAATGTCGTTTCTTATAGTCCTTAGCCTAACTGCATTTTCCTTTTTGGAAGTTGCAATTTCCCTATCTAGTATCTTTTCAATATCCGAAACGCTTTCATTGGTCAAAATAAATTCACACGCTTGGAGAATTTTAATATCTAAAAGCGACTCTACAGTTTCCCTCGTTTCTCCGTCGTAAGCTTTAATACTTTCAACTTCGTCACCAAAAAAATCCACCCTTATCGGCGTTTGACTGTTTACAGGAAAAATATCCAGAATGTCGCCGCGAAGAGAAAATGTGCCCTTTGCCGAACATTGTTCCACTCTTTCGTAACCAATTCTCGTGAGTTCCCTTATTAAAATGGTAAGTTTACACTCCTCGCCTCTCTTAAGGCTAATGCTTTTAAGAGGCTTTGGGAATGCCTGCATAAGCGTCTCTGGTGTAACGACTATCACCTCTGCATTCACCATTTTATCTATCGCATTTAGACGACTAAAGAGAGAATCCTTAGAGAATGCTTTAACCAAGACTAAGTTAAAGTCCTTTGGCGGGATAAACACCGTCTCCTTGCCGGAAAATTCCCTAATTTCCTTAGCCGACTGCAAGCCCGTAATAGAATCTTTTACAACGTAAAGAACTGGGGATTCAATAGTTGAGATGAGATAATTTTTAAAAGCTTTATTAACGCCAAACGCCGCCGAAGGTATACCTTGGCGGATGCACTCGTTGAACTCCTTAACGGAGTTGTTCCCGTTTTTAATTTGTTTTACGAAATCAAGCATATATATCTCACGGCAAGGAGAAGTTATACCTTGCCGTTATATTTTTGCATAATTTTATCGAAGTCCTCGCCTAAAGCAAATTCCTTCGCTATCTCTCCTGCACTAGCCGTAGCCCTAGCAAAAAGCTCTGCCTCTTCCTTTTTTATGCCCGATAGAACGTAGTTTATTAGGGGAATTTTAACTTCCCCGTCTTGCATAAAACCTATGCGCACACGTTTGAATTTTTCGCTAGATAATTCCTTAACGATGTTTTTCATACCGTTATGCGTACCAGCAGACCCATCTTTTCTAATTCTTATAAAGCCCTTTTTAAGGTCGTAATCGTCATAAATTACTAAAATATCCGAAAGGTCGATTTTATAATAGGAAACAAGTTCTCTAACACTTTCGCCACTTAAATTCATATATGTTAAAGGCTTGGCGAGAATAACTTTTTCCCCTCCAACCCTTGCCTCTGCAATTAACGCTCTACACTTTTCTTTGGAAAATTCCACACCGAGCTTTTCAGCCGTTTTGTCAATGCTCATAAATCCGAGATTGTGAAAGGTGTTTAAATACTCTTTATCGGGATTTCCAAGTCCTACTATTAGCTTCATATACACCAAATGAAAAAGCCGTTAAAAATAACGGCTTTTGTTAAACAATTATTAGTCTTCGTAAATTGCCGAAAGCGAAGTATCCGAGAATACCGTTTTTATTGCTCTTGCAAAATACTTTGCCGTGGGAAGAATCTTAATCTTAGGATGATTTTTGATTTCTTCGGGAATATTGATAGTATCTAAAACGGCAATTTCCTTAATGGGAGATTCGGTAAGACGCTTCATTGCAGGGCCTGAAAGAACACCGTGCGTGCAACAAGCATAAACCTCCTTTGCACCGTTCTTAACGAGCGCTTCTGCACCTTGAACGATAGTACCTGCAGTATCAATCATATCGTCAACCATAAGGCAGGTTTTCCCCTCAACATCACCGATAACGTTCATAACTTCGATTGCGTTAGCCTTAGGTCTTCTCTTGTCAACGATAGCAAGTGAAGCGTTTACTCTTGAAGCAAAGTTCCTTGCCCTACCTACGCTACCAACGTCTGGGGAAACAACCGTCCAGTTCTCGTCCATTCTCTTTTTGTAATATTTAGCAAGTAAGGGCGCACCGTAGAGATGGTCAACGGGAATATCAAAGAATCCCTGAATTTGTGCTGCGTGTAAATCCATAGTCATAACCCTGTCAGCACCAGCAGTGGTTAAAATATCTGCAACGAGTTTTGCCGTAATTGGGTCTCTAGGACGAGCTTTTCTATCCTGGCGAGCGTATCCAAAATAAGGAATAACTGCCGTAATTCTACCTGCAGAAGCCCTCTTACAAGCGTCAATTAGAATTAGAAGTTCCATAAGATTGTCGTTTACAGGCGATGATGTAGATTGGATAATAAAGATATCCTTTCCTCTAACCGTTTGGGGAAGAGTAATGCTTATCTCTCCATCTGAAAACTTGCTTACTTCAGCTTCCGAAAGGGGTATTTTAAGCTCCTTTGCAACAGCTTCAGCCAAAGGTCTGTTAGCGTTTCCACATAAGATTTCAATTTCGTTGCCGTGTGTAATCATTTAATTTTCTCCTAATGTAACTTTTTGTACATATTGGTACCTAAATTTATTCTAAACCAAAACTCAAAAATAGTCAAGTATATTTGGTTTTATTTCTTTCCTTTTACAAAGGAAATTGCTTGTTTTAATATCCCAACGAAAAATTTATCCCTAAGAAGAAGTAGCATCAAGAAATAAACAACTCCCCCCACTGCAACTTTAAGAAGCAATGAAATAAGCCCAACCTCAGTGAGCACGAGCCCTATTCCCCAAACGGCTGCAAACATTACAACTGCAGAAATAAGATATTTTACGCTTCTTCCTAAAAATTCTTTTACACTCAAATACTTGTTTTTGAACACGTAGCTAAGCTGAACGCACAAGCATAAGAATTCTGCAATAACCGTAGCTACAACTGCTCCCTCTGAATAAAACTTGGGTATTAAGATTAAGTTTAGCACAATATTAACTACTGCCGAAACAACAACCGATATTATGTATACATTTTGTTTTTTTATCGGCAAAAGAAGAGACATTCCTATAACGTTTTGGAAACCCATAAAAATTATGAGTGGTGCAAACAGTTTAAGCAGTTGGGCAGATTTCATAAAATCTTCACCGAAATATACTGGCACAAACACGTCTGCCACGGCAATTAAGCCAAGGCATATTGGAAAGGTTACCATAAAGGTATAAGAAACGCCTTTATACACGTTGTTTTTTACTGCTTCCATATCTTTTTCTGCAAAAGCTGAAGCATTGCGGGAGAGCAAAATGGTGCTTAGCGACATTATAAGCGTCATACAAATGCGAATAATTTTTTCAGCGTATTCGTAATAGCCGTTTTCAGCATCCGTCACCGTAAACCAGCCAATCATTGATTTATCTAAAACCATATAAATTTGAGTGGCAATGGTTGGAAGAAATAGTGCAAAAACTCCCTTTAGATGACGGAATGGTTTTACACCGTCAACTTTAACTATACGCTTCCTTAAGAAAAACCAATATGTTAGCGAGGTCAATAAAATGGTTAGAGAGGTAATTAATGCATAAACCCACACTTGGTCTTTCTGTTTTACAAGCGTGAAAATACAAACAGCCGAAAAAACTCTAAAAATAGTAGAAACAATCGCAGTAATCTTAAACTCCTCGTTCCCTTGATAGAACCAGCTAATATCTACTGCGCAATTTATAATCTGCAAGCTGACGATAAAGGAAAGTGTTGTGTCTGCCCCACTAGCGTATACGTAGACAACATAAATAGCAATAGCGACAAACATAGTAACGGTGCGAAAAACGAGCATTTCAAAAAATACCCTGCTAGTTTCTTCTACGCTCCCCCTCTTAGAGCTAACCTCACGCTGAGCATACACCGAGCTGCCAAGTAGAGCAAACATAGTAAAATAGGTTACCATTGCCTCGGCATAGCTATACGCACCTATCCCCTCCTCTAACAGTACCCTCGAAAGATATGGAATAGTAACCAAGGGGATAACTAAAACTATCAACTGACATATTAAATTGTAGATAAAATTAGTTTTAATGCTCTTTCCCACTAGTAATTGTATCTCCAGTAAAAATTAAAAAGTAAAACGGCATAACCCACAAGCCATAAAAGAGCAGATTGTTTGTGTTGCACATAACAAGGGCGGCTATAATTATCGCCCTAAACGGCTTTGGTATCTTTCCTCCGAAGGAAAGGGAAAAATAGTGTGTCAAAAATAGTATGATTCCAATTATGCCCGTCGTAACAGTGATAAGAAGCAGGGAGGAATCAAGCCCATACCCCGTAGCTGCAGAAGGCTCCTGCCCAATGCTTTCTAAATATCCCCCCAAAAGGTTATATCCAACGCCCATATAATCAGTATCTTTAATCAGCGTAAAACTCTTTTTCCAGTTGTTAAACCTAGCCTGAGCAGAGGGGTCGTCAAATATTTCTCTTATCCTCACGAACACGGAAATATTCGAGAAAAAAACTAGAATAAGCACCAAAATGCAAAACGCCAACAAAAGCAAGGTTACCGTGAGGTTTACCCCCCTTCTACTTACGGCATTAAAAAGAATATACAAAAAAAACAAAACGCCAACGCCCAAAATTCCACTGCGTGATTCGGTTAGCAAAATTATAACTGCAAAAAAGAAAAAACCAACTAAATAGTTCACCACGTTAGCTAGCCTTAGGTCCTCTCCGTTAATAACGTCTCTATCAAACGAATATAAAATTATGGAGATAGGAATAATCAAACAGCTAGCTAAATAATTTGGGTCAAAATAGGTTGAAACAAGCCTTCCCTTGTGAGGGTCGGCATCTGGGAAATAGACGCCAATTTTATAAAACAAAGAATACCAATCGTTAGCGATAGGGAAAAATATCCACTGAAATATTCCTATAATGCAAACGATTACATAGCATTTAATCATAAAAGAAAAAAGCTTTTTAACGCTGTATCTATCCTTAAAATATTGCACCATAAGATAGGCTACAACAACTACTAAAACGAACCTCAACAGGTATAGAAAACCTGAAAAAAACGAGGAAAACGAGATAGAATATCTAAAGAAAGAGATAATGCTTAGAAATATGGAAACGCCCACCCAAACAAGTAGCACAGTGATAGGCTTTGAAAAGACTTTTTTACCGTTTATAACGGGCAAAAGAAATTGCCTCAGAACAAGTGGAACAGCTGTAATTATCAGCATTAATTCAGCCACTTTTATCGGAAGCCTTTCCCCAAGGTTAAATGTTAAGGAGTTTCCAAAAACAATAAAGCAAAAAAGGGTGGCAAAACACAAAAAACCCGTAACTGTAAGTGGGTTTTTTACATAACCTTCCTTTTGAGGAATTGCTTTCTGCATACACTTTATCTCCTCACATTGCTATCTGCACGTCAGTATTATTATACCATTTTTTCTGCAATAGTCAATAATATTTCCCAAAACAATTGCAAACTTAACTTTTTTATGATAGAATATGTAAAAAAATAATTTGGAGGAATTGAAATGGCAAATAGTGAAAACGAAATCACTTTCGGACAGTTGCTATCAATATTCAAAAAATCATTAAAAAAAGCAGTAGTTTACATGCTTATTACCGTCGTTGCGGTAACCAGCGTGTTAATCTTTATAAAGGGAGTTACAGATAAAAAGGTTTACAGAACCACCATCTCATTTACCGAGGTAACCGAACAAACCTTGGACTCTCTCAACTACAATAAATCAAACGCCGTTGGAAAGGCTTTAGCCGAAACAAGAAAATCGTTAGATAATTCTACAGAGCTCGTTAAAAACCTATCCATTGCCGCTAGCACGAAAAAGAAAAACGTTACGGAAACAGAAGCTTATCTCCCCACTACGTTTGAACTTTCCTTGAGGACGAGCAACAAGCTAAACTTCACTAGTAATGAATATAAGGAGCTTTTAGATTCCATTTCTAGACAGTACGTTAAAATCTTCTCTATCGCAGAAATGTCTACCTATGCGCAATCTTACGATGCTTCTTCCGATTTTGGAAATATAGAATATTTCCAAATTGCAGACAAACTCTCCTCTTTAACTCGTTCGTTAAACGTTGTTCTTTCAGATTATCTTGTTGATTTTAATTATTCAGATGACTTTAGGTCCTCCGTTACCAACAAGACCTTCTCCGATATTATTATCTCACTAGAGCTTCTAGAGGACGACCTTGAATCAATTAAGCATTATATAGTTTATAATAAAGCTGAACTTTCTAAAACGGGCATAAAAGATTATCTCTCCGTTGCAGACGGTCTTTTAGATTCCAAGATTGCTAACTACCAAGCACAGCTTACTAACGCTAAATATCTCTTAGACAGCTACACCGCCGACTCTAGTTACGATAAAGACGGTAATTTGATAGTTTCTTCTAAGGACTCTGAAATTGTACTAAAAATTATAACCGACGTAAACACCTACTCTGCTGCACTCGCTAGACATCAAGAAGAAAAGAGCAATATAGGCTTCTACTCCTCCCTCTATGATTCCACTACTATCACAACAACCGGGGCAGCTAAAGACTTTGCTGAGAAAAAACTTAAAGAATACTCTCAAAACCTTACTTCAATAGTAGAAGAATATAAGGAAATGGCTAAAGAATACAACCATTCCTCCTACCTCTCTTCAACTGTTGTAATAACTTCCTCTGCAGTTGCAAAAACCGATGCTGTGTTTAGCGATGGGCTCGTTATCGTAATTGTTATTCTTGCTGCAATCCTTGCTTACTGCGTTGCATTCTTCAAAACCTTAAACCAGGTTAAAAAAGAAACAGAGCTTGAAGCTCAAACGGAAGCAAAAGCGTAAAATTTAAGCAATGTTAATATTCAAAACCCCGTTCCAAAATACTGGAACGGGGTTTGTTATTTTTCTAAGTTAAATTATTTTACTAGTTTATCTAATTCTTCTTCAATACGTCTTGCCGTATTACGATAGTTGTATTTTTCTTTTATCTGTTCATTGCACTTTTTAATTTTACCACTAGAATTAAGAATTGCCTTTTTGAGCTCTTCCTTGTCCCCCACCTTAAAGAACTCCACGGGGAAACCTTCGTACACTTCCTTGAAAACGTCGATATCGCTCACTATAGGTTTTGTTCCAAGGCAAAGTGCTTCAAGTGGAGGAATGCCAAACCCTTCGTAGAAAGAAGGTTGAATTAAAAACTCTGCTTTTGAGATCTCATCTATTAATGCATCGTCAGAAAGCTTACCGGTAAATACTACCCCGTCAAGCTTTAGGCTGTTTTCATCAAGACCAGTTAAGAAATTTTCCCTTTCGCCAATTATCTTTAAGGTGTATTTATTTTTGTCAAGCTCTGCATAAGCGTCGGTTAGGGTTTGAAGTCCCTTATGCACCTTTACGTTGCCAACAAAAACGAGTGCTCCACTACTTTTTTCCACGCCACTCCAATCGTAACCTGAAATATTATCGGAAATGCCATTATAATTAACAAAGCATTTGTTTGCAAGCTTGCCGTAATAATGTGCGCATCTATCCAAGGTAAACTTAGAAACACACGCCACCCTTTTAGACTTTTTAATTCCCCTCTTTAACAGAATCTTCTTTATAAGTCTGTCGACAAAGCCTCTAGTCGTTGCCTTAATATCCAAAAATATAAGGTCGTGCATAATGGAAATAACGGGAATTTTTACGCCGAACGGCACTAGATAGTTGGGAATAAAAAACGCATCAAAAAGCTTATTATATTCCTTTTTATACGACCTAAGCGCAGAAAAAGAAAAGGGGTTAGTATTATCCTCAACAATCGTGGCTTGAGCATATTTTTCAAGTTTTTCTCTTTTGCCAAGCAAATAGTATTCGTTTTTACTATAGTCTAGATGGTCTAAAATACCTTCGCAGACTCTACCGATACCAGACATTCCTAGGTATCTGCAATCAATTAAAACTTTCAAGATGTTCCCCTTAAATGTTTGCAATAATTATCGTTAGTTTACCCTTTACAGAAATAGTTTCCTTACTTCCGAAGAACCAAGTGTCACCAACCTGAGTGGTATTCATAGTATGTCCGTTTCCAATCTTGCCACTACCCTCAATAACAACGGCTGTCTTAAACGACGAACCCGTAGGCGTTAAATTGAGCATACCGTTAACTTTATACTTGGTAGCAACGAAGTATTTACATTGTCCTAAAAGCTGTTTCGTGTATCCTGGGAATTCAAGCTGTGAATACTTAGTGAATGCAAGCGAATTCATCTTTTTGAGGTTTGCAACCTCTAAAGCTTTTTCAAGGTGCATTTCCCTAGGCTTCCCATTCTTACCAACCCTGCCGTAATCATATAAGCGATAGGTAACGTTTGACGACTGCTGAATTTCACACATAACGCAACCTGCGCCTATTGCGTGCACAGTACCAGCCTTGAGAAAGTACGTTTCACCCTTTTTTATGGGGATTCTGTTAAGCACTTCTAAAATGGTGTTATCTTTAATTCTTTCCTTTATTTCCTGCTTGGTTACGTCCTTATTGAAGCCGATATAGATGCACGCATTTTTATCAGCTTCCATAACGTACCACATCTCGTTTTTTCCGTAATCACCCTCGTTAGAAAAAGCATAATCATCGTCTGGGTGTACCTGCACAGATAGATTTTGCGTTGCATCAATAAACTTAATAAGCAATGGGAATCTCTCGTAGTCTTGAACTTTCCATCCAAGGTTTTCCTTGCCGATTTGCTTTATATACTTATCCAAGGTATATCCCTTAAATCTACCTGTAGCAACCTTTGATTGCCCAGCTGAATGGGCAGATAACTCCCAGCTTTCGGCAATCGTTTCAAACCTACCAGCGTTCTTTTTAAGCACGTCTCTTATCTTTGTTCCACCCCAAATAAACTCTTTGAAAACAGGTTTGAGTTTAACAAAGCATCCTGTATCGTCAGCTACCTCTGTGGAACGTAAGGTAGACGTTTTTTTATTTTCCGTTTTAATTAAGGTAATATTTCTCTTTAATTTGTTAGTTATTTCATAACTTTGATTAGAATTAAGTGAAATATTTTCGTTCGTCTTAAGAGTCTGTTCTTCCTTATTTTTCACCTTACAAACAACCGAGCCTTCTATAACGAAATAGTTTACGTGCAAGCCCTTCATAACTTTATCCGTAAGAGTGCTCCCCGCATAGAGAGATAGCTTACTAACCCTATAATCTTCTGAAACGGAAAGATATTCCTCAACACCCCAATCTTGATACAATACGGGATAATCTTCAAAATACGAAGCATTTTCCGGCGTAATCTTCTGCACGATATCCTTAATAGTAGTCTTTCCGTCTGCTTTGGTTACAAAAACAGCGTCTCTAGTGTTTGCAATAATCACGTCCTTAAGATTATTTGCAACCACAAGCCTATCTGATGCCGTGTTGATAATTTTAACGTCTCTACAATCCTTTTCTATAACATTGCCACTCTTTACAGGAATGCCCTTTGTCGTGAGGTTGTAGTATGAAGGAATGTCAGTAATACGCTCACAAGAAATCTTTGCTTTTACAAGCTCAACCACCCTAGTATTAAGAACGTCTGCAATGCCTCTTCTTATAGCGCTACTTTCTCTTGCTTCTACAAAAACATTTTCCTTAATTTGAATGTTTTTGCACTGCTCGATAATGCTTCTATCAATATTTTCTAGTAATACCGAAACCTTTCCACCGTATATACCACAGTCGATAAAACTATTCTTGCCCCAGTTAGAAACAAATTTATATCTTCCGTTAACGTTCTCTATGTAATGATTCCCCGAGGGCTTTCCCTTGGGCTCGCTTACGACGAGAGCAATTTTATTTTGTTTAATTACTTCCTTTAAGTGTGTGATGCAGGTGTTGTACTCACCGTCGATAATATTATCCGTAGAAACAATTAAAAACTCATCCTCACTGTCATAGTTAAGGGCGATGGTAACTATGGAGGGTGCTGTTTTTAGAGGCGACTCCTCCATAAGTATCGAATATTTTAAATCTTGGAAATCCTGAAGTTGACCTTTAACGATACTTTCGTGACGTTTATTGGTTATAACTATAAATTCATCGCAAAAAGGAATGTTCCTAAGCACTGCTTCTTGAAACATTGACCTTCCTTTTCTAATTTCCATAAATTGTTTTGGGTAATTTTTCCTTGATAAGGGCCACAATCTGTCGCCACTACCACCGGCAAGTATTAAACATTTCATACTCTATTTATCCGTAATCTCAAATAATTCTCTTTCTTTTTCTTGAATTTTTTTATTAGCAGTGTCAATATCCTTTGCCTTAACACCATAATAGAATTTTATCTTAGGCTCCGTTCCTGAGGGGCGAACACAGCACCAACCATTATTTTCTAGTTCATAATACAAAACGTTACTGCTTGGAAGAGCTGTCTTAGTCTTTTCCCCCGTCGCTAAATCAAGCCTTTCATCTATCTTGTAGTCCCTTATAGCTAAAACCTTGTCTCGCCCAATATGGGTTAGAGGTTTATTGCGAAGCTTATCCATAATAGCTTTAATCTTATCGGCACCGTCAGCCCCTTTTAAGACTTTTGTGGATAACCCCTCTTTATAATATCCGTACTTCTCGTACATATTCTTCATTTGGTCAACTAGCGTTAGCCCTTTGCTCTTGTAGTATGCCGCCGCCTCTGAAAGGGCAGTAACTGCCATAACGGCATCTTTATCCCTTGCGTGAGTACCAACTAAACAGCCGTAGCTTTCTTCGTAGCCAAACAAGTAATCGTAGGCATACGCTTTGCTACTAAACTGGTTGCCGTTTTTTTCTTTGGCTTCTTCAAAGAGTTTAATTTGTTCGCCAATATACTTAAAGCCCGTAAGCGTTTCAATAAGGGTTAAGCCGTATTCATTTGCAAGCTCGCTTGCCATATTGGATGAAACTATCGTCGTTACAATAGCACCTGCCTTGCTTTCTTTGGGAAGCAATCCCTTTTCTCTTTTTATTGAAAGCTGATATTCGGCAATTAAAAGCCCACTCATATTTCCAGTGAATGGCAAATATTCCCTACTCTCCTTGTCATACGCGTAAATACCCAGCCTGTCAGCGTCGGGGTCGGTAGCCATTACTATATCGGCATTCACCTCCTTAGCTAGCTTGAGTGCAAGTGAAAAGGCGGCTGGGTCCTCTGGATTTGGGTACTTTAGCGTGGGGAAATTACCGTCGGGTGCCTCTTGTTCTTTAACCGTCCACACTTTCTTAAAGCCCAGTTCTCTTAAAATCCTCAAAACGGGCTCCTTCCCCGCACCGTTTAGTGGCGAATAAACTATTTTAATCTCTTCAGCCTGTGCCTTAATAACGTCAGGACAAAGTACGTTCTTCTTTAATTCTAAAACGTAAGCGTCGTCAACTTCCTTGCCTATGATTTCTAAAAGACCTTTATTTATCGCCTCGTCCTTATCCATTTTTTTAATGGATGAATAGTCTGGCACGGCATTTACTTGTTCAATAATAAGCTTGTCGTAGGGAGGAACAACCTGACCTCCGTCGCTCCAATAAACCTTATATCCGTTATACTCTGGAGGGTTGTGACTTGCCGTGATTACTATTCCAGCAGTAGTTTTAAGGTGCCTAACGGCAAAGGAAAGCATCGGAGTTGGGCGTAAATCTTCAAAAAGATACGCCTTAATGCCGTTTCCTGCAAAAATTAAAGCAGAAGAAAGTGCAAATTCCTTTGACATATTTCTGCTGTCGTAAGCGATGGCAACGCTTTTATTTTTTTCTCCACTTTTAAGTATAAAGTTAGCTAACCCTTGAGAAGCCTTGCCAACCGTGTAATAATTCATACGGTTAGTGCCTGCCCCAATCACTCCACGAAGCCCACCCGTGCCAAAGGAAAGCTCCTTATAAAACCTATCTTCTATCTCCTTTTCATCGGAAATAGCCCTAAGTTCAGCTTTGGTTTCCTCGTCGAAAACGGGGTCCGTTAGCCACTTTTCATATACTTTTCTATAACCATCTATCATAATAAATCTTCTCTCGAATTTTCTTTTAGCTTTTCTACAGCCTTTTTAACGTCTTGCGCTTTTTCTTTAGGACAAACTAATATTGCACCACCTGCTTCAACTACAACGACCCCGTCCATTCCCACAACGGCAATAAGCTTGTTTTCAGAATACACGGTAGAATTAACCGTATCACAAAGTATATTGTCTCCAAGACTGATGTTGCCATTTTCGTCAGGTGAGTGAAGAGCATCCATCATATCCCAGCTACCAACGTCACTCCAGCCGAAGTCACCGGGAATAACCTTGATGTTTTCTTCCTTTTCCATAATGCCGTAGTCAACGGAAACGGAGTAAATTTGAGGATAAACTTCTTCTAAAACTTCCACTTCCTTTTCCGTGCCGATAGAAGCTTCAATCTTCTTAAGGTCTCTATAAATTTCCGGCAGGTACCTTTCAAAGCAAGAGAGAATAAACGATGCCTTAAACACGAAAACGCCACTATTCCAAACGAAATTGCCCTCTCTTAAATATTCCTTAGCCTTTTCTTCGCTTGGTTTTTCAACAAATCTTTCCACCCTTTTCGCAGGCGCATCGCTATCCTCGTACTGAATGTAGCCGTAGCCCGTTGCAGGGAAGGTTGGCGTAATGCCAATAGTGACAATACAATCCTCTCTCTCAGCAGTTTCAACTGCCAAGGTCAATATTTTAGCATACTCTTTTTCCTGCTTGATATAGGCATCGGACGGCGTAACAACCATAACACCGTCTCCCTTTTCCTTTAATATTTTTACTGCCGCATAGCCGATGCAAGCTGAAGTGTTTCTAGCAGCAGGCTCGGATAAAATGTTGGAAACGGGTAGCCTCCCTCTAGTAACGCTAGCCATTTCATCAAATTGATTTTTACCCGTAACGATGAATAGCCCATCCTTTTCAATAAAAAGCGAAAGCCTTGCAATCGTTTCGTTTATCATAACCTCCTTTCCACTCAAGGAAAGAAGCTGTTTTGGTTTATTTTTTCTTGAGAGTGGCCAAAACCTCGTTCCACCCCCGCCTGCCATTATCACACCGTAAACGTTCATATTTATAATCCCGAAATTAGATTTTTAATATTTTCTTTGAAGATGGAATAGGTGAAGTTACCTAAAACTCTATCCCTAGCATTTTTTCCAAGAGTCTCTCTAAGCTCGTCATCCTCAGCAAGCTTAACAATTGCTTTTGCGTAAGCTTCGTAGTCACAATTAGGCACTTCTAATCCGGTTCCAAAATTGAGGTTTACGTAGTTAACGCCACTCCCTTCAATGGTAAAGGTAACTGCCGGCTTAGAATACGCCATCGCCTCTGCAAGCGCAATGCCAAACGCTTCGTTTTTGGTTATCGACGGGAAGCAGAAAATATCGGAAGCTTCTAAATACCCTTTAAGCTCGTCATCGGAAATTCTACCAGTAAAGGTAATTTTATCATCGCCCTTTGCCATTTCCTTTAACTCTTGCGTTAGGGGGCCACTTCCACAGATGAATATCTTAAACCTTTCATCTAAAAAGTTGCTTGCGTGCACCAGATATTCCATTCCCTTATACGGCACGTGCCTACCTGCCGCAACCAAAATGATTTTACCCTCAGCTTCTTCTCTAACCTTTTTGGCAAAAGCCGAGCTAGCCTCACTTGGGAGAATCTTATCGTCGTTAGCGCAGTTGGGAATGACAATGCATTTATCCTTAGCAGAACTCAAGAGTTCGCTTCCCTCTATGTAATTGGGGCTTGTAGCAACAATCTTACACGCCCTTTTTATAAGTCTCTGATTTTGTCCCTTAAAGAGCTTTCCTAAAAGTTTTTGTTTAATTATGTCAAGGTGCCAATATAAAACAAGCTTAGTGTTTTTGTATTTTTTTAGCACCTTCAAGATATGATACGCCATAAAGGGGTTCGGGTAGTGCATAATTAAAAGGTCCGGCTGAAACTCTTTCATTAATTTTTTTAGCACCTTGCCGTAATGAGTGGAAAGTGATTGGGAAGCAATTTTAGCAAAGCAACCTACCCTATTTATCTCAACACCGTCAACAGTGTCAACTTTGTCTCCCTTTTCGTGATTGAAACAAATAATTTTTTGCTCAATATTCTGCTCAGTAAAAGCCGAAGCACAATCTCTAGCCACCTGCTCGATACCACCGATATTTGGATAAAAATAACTACAAGCCTGTAAAATTTTCATTTACTTTGCACCCTCTCTCTTAAATACGCCAATTATTGTTTTGAAAATTATTTTAATATCTAGCCAAATGGAACAGTGGTCAACGTAGTAAAGCTCAAGCTTCTGTCTTTCCCCACTCTCATAAGTACTGTTGCTTCTGCCGTTAGCAGCCCACCAGCCTATCATTCCAGGCTTTACGGACAAAAGCTTTTCAGCGTTTTCGCCATACTTTTCTTCAACCTCTTCTTTCATAAGAGGACGGGGACCTATGACGGAAATTTTTCCGGTAAAGATAGCCCATACGTTTGGAAGCTCGTCAAGAGAAGTTTTTCTAAGAAAATTGCCAATCTTGGTAATTCTCGGGTCGTTGTCAATTTTATATTCCTTTTTGTACTGCTCTAGCTGTTCGGGGGTGAGCATTTCTTCTAGCTTGTCGGCATTCTTTTTCATACTACGGAATTTAGGAATACGAATTTCCTTCCCACCCTTTCCTACGCGCTTATGGGAATAAAAAATCTTGCCCCCATCGCTTATCTTTACTGCTATTGCTAGAATAAGATATAACCAAGAAAATAATATGAGAAACAACCCTGACGCAATTAAGTCAAAGGTTCGTTTAATAAACAAATAACATCCGTATCTAAATCCTTTTTTCTTCATGTCGTAATCCTTGTCTTTTAGCATAGGGTACACCTATACTTATATATACTAGTGTAAGTATATCATATTTATCTTGCCTTTGCAAGTTAAAAGTGAATTAATTTTATTATGTAATAATAAAAGCGAAAAAACTCTATGTCCTTTCGCCTTTATTTCTTTTTTGTTTTCATTTTATTATAGCGTTATCAATGCTTTTGTTTCTCTTTCTTTTTTTCCTTTCTTTTCTGCTTAAAATATTCCTTTAATAATAGGGCGCATTCATCTTCTAACACACCACCTATATAACCTACCGAATGATTAAGCCCGTTATCCTCTAGTACTGGATATTTACTTAAAGCACAGCCACTCTTTTTTTCATATGCCCCAAAAACAACCTCTTTAATTCTGGCGTTTACAATTGCGCCTGCACACATTGCACACGGCTCAACCGTAACGAAGAGAGTAGCGTCCTCAATTCTCCAGCTTTTTAATTTTTTACACGCCTTTTCAATACATAAAATTTCTGCGTGCGCAGTAGCTTTTTGCCTGCTTTCCATAAGGTTGTGCGCCCTAGCAATAACCTTTCCGTCTAAAACCAAAACAGCACCGATTGGCACCTCGTCTTTAAGTTTAGCTTTTAATGCCTCCTTTATTGCCAGTCGCATAAATTTTTCCAACATATTAACCCTCAAAATATTTAACTACAGTATTTAATACTTCCTTATTTTTAAGAAAAATTTCTAATAGATATTTGCTACAAACAGGGTGAGAATATTCATCGCTCCCCACTTCAATCGTGAACGCAGGAATTTTGAGTTTATCTATGCACCAGTCCTTATATCCCCCTGCTGAAAATGGCGTCTCCTTTATAGCATATCCCGTCTTTCTAGCAAGCTCTTTAGCTAGAAGATAGTCCCTCTTTTCCCTCTCCTCGTCTTGATGAAACTTCCAATAAATTTCCTCGCCCTTCGAGTGGTAGCTTATCGTTGCGTTTGGCTTAACTTTCAAGGTAAAATCTCTAAGTGCCCTCGTTTCACTTTCTGAAAACGGGGCTTCACCCACATAATTTTCCGAGGACTTTTTGTTAATATTTTCTCTGCCAGTTCCCCAACGCGCATCGAAATTGACGTTTAAATCTACACCTCTTGCGTTAGCCTTGTAAAAGGGTTTTTCATTCAAGGAAATGAGTATCCCGTCAACGTTAACAGCTGGGACAAAATACACCGTTCCACCCCTCCCTCTAGCAATAAAATCTCTAATCTGAGCTAGGGCAAGATGCGAAGTGACGTGTTCTCTAGCGTGTATTCCATACTGCACTAATACTACTGGAAATTCGGTTTTTTTCACCTTTATAAAGGGAATCTCTCTACCCTTTTCAGTGCAACCTATTATACCCTTTTCACCTTTGTACCGAGAGTAGAAATCATATATTTTTTCAATAATATTCATACTCTCATAGTATGAGCTACTTGTGGTAAGGCGTGCCCCCGTTTATGGAAAAAGCTCTATAAATTTGTTCTACGAGCATTAAGCGAAAGAGAGTGTGAGGAAAGGTCATTTCAGAAAAGGAAACTAGTTTATTAGCCCTAGTTTTAACTTCCTCTGAAAGTCCGTAAGAACCACCTATAACAAAAGTTATAACACCGTTTCCATTATCTCCTAACTTCTTTAATTCCTTTGCAAAGTCTACGCTGGAAAACTTTTTGCCTTCTATCGCCATTGCAAAGACGTATCCCTTAAAATCTATCGACGAGAGAATTTTTTTACCCTCTTTGTTTTTAATTTCCTCTATCAAGGAGTCTGAAACCTTTTTATAGTTTTCCTCCTCAATTTCCGTAATCTTAAACTCGCATACTCCCTTTAAGCGTTTTGCGTACTCTCCAATGCCCTCTTGAAAATATTTTTCTTTAACCTTGCCAACGGCAATTATATTTACTTTAATCATTTCACTGCCCCTAAAATCATCAAAATCACACACATTAAAAGCCCTGCACTTGCGCTAACTAAAAAGTGGGTTGCGTTTATTTTTTCATTTGACGTTATCTGCTCTTTGCTCTTCTTATGCAAAAGAACAAAATACACGAAAATACCGATACACGTTAGCCCAAAAACTATAATTAGTGGCGAAAAAAAGTTTATTTGCACTTTAAGATACTCTGTAGTTATCACCATAAAATTGTTTAGAAAATGTGCTATTATCGAGGGAATAATACTCTTAGACTTAACGGCTAACGTAGAGAGAAAAAACCCGTATATAAATTGATATATAAGTTGTGCAAGGGATAGGTGGTATAAGGAAAAACACAAGGCAGAAAGTAGTGACGCTACTATAATATCTCCCTTTAATTCCTCTAAAAGTACGCCCCTAAAAAAACATTCCTCAAAAAGGGCTGGAGCAAACGCCAAGGCAACAAGATAAATGAAGTAATTTAGAGGCGAGGTTAAATCTAACAAAACGGATGAAACGTTTACGTTAAGCTTTGCTAAAAGTTCACTAAATAAAAGGTTTACAAAGCCAAACCCAAGTAGCATTCCTAAAGAAAGCAAAAGGGCAAGAAGATAAAATATCAAACTGGTCTTTCTAAAAAGCCTAAACTCCTTATCCCCGTTTTTTTTCTTCAATGCTATTGCCACTAAAACGGCAGGGGCATAACACAAAAAGGAAAGAAAAACCCTTGCGTTTTCACTAGCCCCACTTCCCATACAAATTGCAGAAAATATTATCGAGAAAATTAAATATAGAAAAACAAAAAGGGAAAACGAAGCGCCACTTCTCCCCTCTTTGCTATTAAATAAATCCGTACTTTCTACCATATTTCTTCCCTGATTTCAAAAAAACAGGCATAGCCTGTTTTATGATTTTTTATTGATTATCCGTATTCTTAGTATACTCTAAATCACGCTCAAGATAAGTTTTTTCGCTAGATGTTAATGAAGCCTCTAGCCCGGATAGAGCGTCTCCAACTAGTGCTAGCTCTTCCTCTTCAAAAAGCCCGTCTATACTGAGGGCTAGATAAAAACAGTTAAACTCGGTATACCCCTCGTCAACGGCTTTTGTTGCAAAGGTTAAAAACTCCTCAACCCCTTGAGATTTTTGAATTGCAATTGCTAACTTTCCGTTAAAATATTCCTTGCCACTTATCGTACTATTACTCTGTTTATCAAAATCTTCTAGATAACTGTCAAAATCTTCACTGCTAGTTAAAATGGTGAGGTATTTCTTTGCCCTCACAGCGTCGTTACACTCGTCAACCTTAACGCACAAAACACCAAGGTCAGCTATGTCACCGGTGTTTTCGTAATGGAGCTCGTAAAAAGAAACCGTGGCGTCTCTCATGCCTAGGCTATCAAAGAAGCTTGCCATATTCAGTGGAAAAAACAACGCAAAAACCCCGTAAAGAATACACAGTACGGCAATAATCGTACCAAGGGTAATTAACGCAGTTTTTAAAATAAGTTTCTTCATTCCGTACTCTCCTAGTCTTATTTTACCAAACATTACAATTAAAATCAACCCTCTATCCTAAATTTTTTTTATTTTAGCATTATATAATTTGTTTTCTCATAAAAATTAAATATGAAAAAACTTTTTTTTATCCCTTTTATTTGTGTTTTAACTTTTGCTTGCATCTTCTCTTTTTCAGGATGCAGAAAAAATTCACTGCTTCTTCCCCACGTAAGTGAACTTCGTTCAAACGTTTATGAGGGGCATGGCGACAAGTACAGCATAAAAGCCAGTTACGGTTACAAAGAATCGCCCTATATAAACGACGGAAAGGTTGGCGAGCTTTCCCCTCATACACTGACCTTTATTCTCATTGGCGCTGAAGCTGAGTCAATCTCTTTCTCATTAGAGTTCCCACACGTTAGCGAGGTAATAGACTTTGAAATAACCGAAACTGGCTCGCTTAAAGCAACCTATTGCATTGACAATTTTAACGAAAAGGAATTTATAGTATCTCTTCTCTACAGTTCTGAGTGTGAAACAATAAACATGGTGTCGACTATTCCCGACGGCACACTAAACCTAAACGACGTCCTCACCTCGGTGGAGAAAACCCAATCTGCGTTAGTAAACAGTTATTTCGAGGACCTATCCTTTAGTGCCGAAATCTATGCGAGAATAATTGTAAAGAACGACAAAGCCTATTGGTATATCGCTTTTGGCAACGGAAAAACCTTAAAAGCTTTCTTAGTTGACGGAAAGAAGGGCGAAGTGCTTGCCATAAGAGAAGTAATATGATTTAAGAGGAAAAAGCCGCTAGACACGGCTTTCTTTTTTCTTTTTATTTGGCAGTATGCTTTTGCTTGACTAAAAAATAAAGATATTGTACAATAATATGCGTAAAAAATTACAGGTGGTTTTGTACAATGGAAATAAAAGCAACGATGGAAAAAATCGTAAACTTGTGTAAAAGCAGAGGCTTCATATTCCCAGGCTCGGAAATTTACGGTGGCTTAGCTAATTCTTGGGACTACGGTCCTTTAGGTGTTGAGTTTAAAAACAACGTTAAAAAGGCTTGGTGGAAGAGATTCGTTCAAGAAAACAAATACAACGTTGGTCTTGACAGTGCAATTATAATGAACCCTGAAACGTGGGTAGCATCTGGTCACCTGGGTGGTTTTTCCGACCCCCTTATGGACTGCAAGCAGTGTAAATCACGCCACAGGGCAGACAAGCTCATTGAGGATTGGGCTTTTGCAAACGGCACTAGCGACAATCCTGCTGGTTGGGATTTTAAGAAAATGTCCGAATTCATTAAGGAAAAGAATATCGCTTGCCCCGATTGTGGTGGGCACGAATTCACCGATATAAAGAAGTTTAACCTTATGTTTAAGACCTTTATCGGTGTAACGGAAGATTCTACTAACACGGTATATCTCCGTCCCGAAACGGCGCAAGGTATTTTTGTAAACTTCAACAACGTACAAAGAGCTTCAAGGAAAAAACTTCCCTTTGGTATTTGCCAAATCGGTAAATCTTTCCGTAACGAGATTACCCCCGGTAACGTTGTTTTCAGAACGAGAGAGTTTGAACAGATGGAGCTAGAGTTTTTCTGTAAACCTGGCACCGACCTTGAGTGGTTTAGCTACTGGAAAGACTATTGCTTGCAATTCCTCCTTGATCTCGGAATGAAAAAGGAACATTTAAGACTTCGTGACCACGACCCTGAGGAGCTTTGTTTCTATTCTAAAGCAACTACCGACTTCGAGTTCTTGTTCCCATTCGGTTGGGGTGAACTTTGGGGTATTGCAGACAGAACCGATTACGACCTTTCCCAGCACAAGGAACACAGTGGCAAGGATATGACCTATTTTGACCAAGATACTGGTGAGCACTACGTTCCCTACGTAGTTGAACCCAGTCTCGGTGCAGATAGAGTTGCGCTTGCTTTCCTCGTTGACGCATACGACGAAGAAGAGGTTGGCGAAAACGACGTGAGAGTAGTTCTCCGTCTCCACCCTGCCCTCGCCCCCTACAAGGTGGCTATTCTTCCTCTTTCAAAGAAGTTATCTGCTAAAGCTGGCGAGATTTACGACGAACTTTCTAAGTTCTTCCCCGTTGATTTCGATGAAAGTGGTTCCATCGGTAAACGCTATAGGCGTGAAGATGAAATCGGCACTCCATTCTGTATCACCTACGACTTTGATTCTGAAACTGACAATTGCGTAACCGTACGTGATAGAGACACTATGGAACAAGTTAGAATTCCTATCGATGAATTAAAATCTTATATCGAAGAAAAAATTAAATTCTAATTAACTTTAATATGAAAAGAAGCGAGAAAAATTTTCTCGCTTCTTTATTTTATTAAAAAACTATTCCTTTCCCTTTAGGTTTACTGAAATTATCCCTGAAATTGCGCCAACGATTAAGCAGAGAATAATTTCTATTATAGAAAATTTTAGACTAACGCTGGAAAGCAAGGAAAATATTAAATTTATTAAAAGCACGTACACTAGTCCACACGCCATGCCTTTATAAATTCCCTTACCTTCCCTAACGAAGATAAAGCATCCTAAGAATATTGATAAAATCTTTATAAACTGGTTTACAATTTTAACTGCAGTCGATGAAAAAGTAGTGAGTTTTACCACTACTGCAAACAACAAAACGGTTGCTAAGGTTAATAAAACAGCAAATAACGTTGCCTTTATTACAGGCAACAAAAATCCTTTAACAAAGCCATCCACAAAAAATTCCCTCGCACTTCTTTTTATAAAAGATATGCAAGGGAATTAATTTTAATAACTAGTTAGAATATCTAAGATTATTTCTCTTCTTTATTTTCTTCCTTAGCTTCTTCGGTTTTTACTTCTTCAGCCTTAGCTTCAACCTTAGTTTCCTCAGTTTTCACTTCGGTCTTAGCTCCTTCTTCTGCTTTTACTTCTTCAGCTGCAGCAGTTCCTTCTGCAGGGCCAGTTTTGTAAATTGCGCCCTTATCAAACTTAACGGTAGAATTTCCACCAACGTCTAAGGTGAAGGTGTTTTCTGAATCGTTAATTTCAGAAACAAAACCACAAATACCACCGATAGTAATAACCCTATCACCAATCTTAAGTTGAGCAGACTGGGTTTGAGCAGCTTGCTGTTTCTTCTTTGCTGAACGGCTAGACCAAATGAAGTATACAACGATAAGTGCAATCATAACAATCATAATTATCGTCATAGTATTATCTTTCTTAGTAACATTTAACACGAAAGTTGCATCTTCGCCCAATTGAGTAGTTGCGCTCTTGTCAATAAAAACTTTGATTGTTACTGTCTTTTCGCCATATTCCATATCCTTGGTGTCAATAATGCCAGCGGTTACGGTATCAATCCTTGTCCCATCTATATAGAGTGCAACGTAGGGTTTACCACCATACTCAATCATAGCATCATCTGTCTTTTTATTAACGGTCTCTGCTTCTTCACCGTTATAAGTTAAGGTGTATGCAACGCTAACGTTATTTCCCATGCCAACGCTAACGATACTTCCCTTAACAACGCTAATGGAAGAATTGCTAGTAGTAACCTTCCAGCCCTCATCCTGGCTCTCTTCTGCAGAAACGCCTACTACTGTAAAGGAAAATAATGCTACTAAAGCGAGCATAAGTGATAAAATTAGTGCTAATTTCTTTTTCATATTTATCTCCTGAAAATAATTTCAAAATTTCGTTTAAATAATTGTAAAGTATTTTAACCTCTTTTGCAAGTATTTTTACAAAGTTTTTACTTTTCGACAAAAATTAACTAAATTTAGGATAGGTATCCCCTGTCTTTTTATAAAACTCTTCAGCAAACTCAGTAAAATAATCGCCCATGATAGCCTCTCTAACCTTTGCCATAAGCGAATTTAAGTAGGTTATATTGTGAAGACTTATAAGCATTCCCCCCATCATCTCGCCAGCGTTAATCATGTGGCGCAGGTAAGCTTTAGAATAATTTCTACAACAATAACAATCACACTCAGGGTCAAGTGGGGTAAAGTCGTTTTTATACACACCGTTCCTAACAACCACCTTGCCGTTTGAGGTTAATGCCGTGCCGTTTCTTGCAATTCTAGTTGCCAAAACACAGTCAAACATATCTATTCCCCTGCGAACGCCCTCGATAAGGCAGTCGGGGCTACCAACGCCCATCAAATATCTAGGAATATTAGTTGGGTAGTGAGGCAACATTTCATCCATAACGTCGTACATAATATCCTTAGGCTCTCCAACCGAAAGCCCTCCGATACCTATGCCGTATTTTGCATAGGGAATTGTTTCTTTTAAGGATATAAGCCTTAAATCCTTAAAAACGTTGCCCTGAACTATGGGAAAGAGCGCCTGATTTTCGTTTTTATGCGAATTATTACACCTGTCAAGCCAACGGAGAGTTCTCTCCATAGCCTCTTTACTCTTAGCATAGTCTGCGCCGTACTCGGAACATTGGTCAAACGCCATAATTATGTCTGCACCGAGGTTGTTTTCTATTTCCATTGCTTTCTCGGGAGAGATAAAATGCTTACTCCCGTCTATATGAGAATTGAAAAACACGCCTTCGTCTTTAATCTTATTAAGTTTTGCAAGTGAGAAAACTTGGAATCCACCGCTGTCCGTTAAAATGGGTCTATCCCAGTTCATAAACTTGTGAAGCCCCCCTGCATCTTTTACGATTTCATCACCAGGGCGCATATATAGGTGGTAGGTGTTAGATAAAATAATTTGACTACCAGCTTCCTTTAAATCCCTAGGCAAAACCCCTTTGACGGTGGCTTGAGTGCCTACGGGCATATAGGTAGGCGTCATTATATCTCCGTGAGGAGTATGAAGTATTCCTGCCCTCGCCCCCGTTCTATTATCCTGTTTTAATTCTGTAAAATAAAATTTTTCCATTAATAACTCTTTTTGGTCTTTATATTTGTAAAGCAGTAACTGCCGTTTAGATGACCTCTTTCCGTGGGTTATGCGGGGCATATAAACAAGCAAGACTAGGCTCGCGAAGCGTTTTGGATGAGATTAACCTTTTTGGTTATCGAAGTCAAAACGCAAAGCAGTAAACGAAGTATTGCGCCGTTTAGATGACCAGCATACAATCCCCGAAAGAGAAAAACCTGTATCGCTCTCTAACTGCCGTTTCATAAATTTCTAAAATTTTCTCTCTGCTTGACAAGGCTGAAACAAGCATTATCAGGGTAGATTTTGGCAAGTGAAAATTAGTAAGCAGTGCATCGACGCACTTAAATTTATAACCAGGGTATATAAAAATTTCCGTATCGGCTTTTTGAGGAATTATTTCGCCCTTTTCGTTTGTCGCACTCTCTAACGTCCTAACACTCGTAGTGCCAACGGCTATAACTCTTCTGCCCTCTCTTTTAGCCTTGTTAATTTTGCTAGCCGCTTCTTCGCTCACCTCAAAATATTCAGAGTGCATATGGTGATTATTAACGTCATCCACCTTTACCGGACGGAAGGTGCCGAGCCCTACGTGGAGCAAAACGTCTACAATCTCAACGCCCATATCCTCTATTTCTTTTAGAATCTCAGGGGTGAAATGAAGTCCTGCAGTGGGTGCAGCGGCAGAGCCCGAGGTGTTTGCATACACCGTTTGATATCTGTCCTTATCCTTTAATTTTTCCGTTATGTATGGAGGAAGTGGCATTTCTCCAAGTCTAGAGATAATATCCTCGAAAACGCCGTTAAAATAAAATTTTACTCTTCTTCCACCAGATTCCTCTATGTTAGATAACACCTCTAAGCTAAGCTCTTCTGATATAACGAGCTTTGCACCAGGTTTTGCCTTTTTGCCGGGCTTTACTAAAACTTCCCACTCGGTTAAATCAAACCTTTTTAGGAGCAAGACCTCCACCTTTCCACCGTGAGGAGTATAGCCGAACAACCTTGCAGGCAAAACCTTAGTGTTGTTTCGAACTAAAACGTCACCTTTTTTAAGGTAAGCTTTGATATCGTAAAAATGCTTGTGTGATATAGAATCTTTTTCCCTATCGTAAACGAGCATTCTAGAAGAGTCTCTTGGATAGACTGGGGTTTGAGCAATTAGCTCTTCAGGAAGAAAATAATCAAAATCAGTTGTTTTCATCTAATCCAAACACGGAAAGCTGTTCCGCCCTCGCTTCTGGCATTTTTAAGCCTATATGTTCGTAACCCTTTTTAAGGAGCACCCTGCCCCTAGGCGTTCTACCAATAAAACCGAGCCTCATTAGATACGGTTCATAAACGTCCTCAATAGTATTGCTGTCTTCATTTATAGTTGCGGCAAGGGTATCTAGTCCACAGGGACCTCCGTTAAACTTTTCAGCCATAGACCTTAAGAGTTTAATGTCGATAGCGTCTAACCCTAAGTCGTCTATCTCAAGCATTGCAAGTGAAGCCTTAGCGTCGGAAAGCATAAGCTCAGAATGTCCCTTTACTATAGAATAATCTCTAACCCTTCTAAGTAGCCTGTTGGCAATACGAGGCGTTCCTCTACTCCTCTTTGCAATTTCCATTGCCGCAAGCCTTTCAATCTTTAATGAAAGCATTTCTGCCGCACGGGTAACTATCTCCGTCAACTCGTCTAGAGAATAATTCTCTAGTCTTAAAAGCATGCCAAACCTATCCCTCAAGGGCGCAGAAAGCATACCTGCCCTAGTCGTTGCACCTATCAAGGTGAATTTAGGAAGAGGGAGCTGAACGTTCCTAGCAGATGGACCTTTACCGATAATAAAATCTAGGGTAAAATCCTCCATTGCAGGATATAAAATTTCCTCAACGTTATGGTTTAGTCGATGTATCTCGTCAATGAATAAGACATCGTGTTCGTTGAGATTTGTAAGTATCGCGGCTAAATCTCCTGCCCTTTCAATAGCAGGTCCACTCGTCACCTTAATTTGAGTGCCTAGCTCCGTTGCGATAATATGTGCAAGCGTCGTTTTGCCGAGACCTGCAGGACCATATAGCAAAACGTGGTCTAAAGCGTCTTCCCTAAGCTTTGCAGCCGCAATTGACACGGCAAGATTATCTTTTATTTTCTCTTGTCCAACGTAGCCATCCATAGACTTAGGGCGAAGAACGTTTTCTATTTCCCCTTCCGTTTCACCCATAGTGCTAGTTACCAATCTTTCTTCTTCCATACTTCTACCTTATATTCTTAAGGGCAACAGAGATAATTTTCTCTAAAGAATTTGCTCCTTGCTCCTTAGCTTTCTTAACTGCAGAAACACACTCAGCTTTAGTAAAGCCTAAACTGAGAAGTGCAAACACAGCATCATCGTCTTCTTTATCTAACTTAACTGGGGTTTCAAGCATAACCTCTCCAGTATCTTTATCCACTTCTAAAACTTTTTCGCGAAGCTCTAAAATTATTCTCTCTGCCGTCTTTTTGCCAAGACCTTTAACAGAGGACAACCCCTTAACGTCACTTGTGGCAATCTTTACTGCAAGGTCTGCAATAGTCATAGAAGAGAGCACAGTTATTCCCATTTTGGGTCCAACGCCGGAAACGGAAATAAGTTTTAAAAACATATTCTTTTCTTCAATACTTACAAAGCCGTAAAGATAAATCCCATCCTCTCTGACAGCCATGTAGGTATAAACTGCGCCACCGTTGCCACTGATAATTTCGTTAAGTGCAGAAGACGAGCAGGTTATCTCGTAACCAATGCCGTTGTTTTCTAAAATTATCGTACTTTCATTAACAGAGAGAAGCTTTCCCTTTATATATCCTATCATAATTCTCCTTAAATACTGAAAAGTCCACCCAGCTTATTGGTTTGAGCGTGAGTGAGGGCAACTGCCAGTGCGTCTGCCGCGTCATCAGGCTTTGGAATTCCCTTTAAGCCCAAAAGCGTTTTTACCATTTGCTGAATTTGAATTTTTTCTGCCCTGCCATATCCAGTTAAGGCTTGTTTTATTTGCAGAGGAGTATACTCAAATAGCCTGCCACATTCCTTGTTTGCAGTAAGCAGAATAACGCCCCTCGCGTGTGCAACAGCAATACCCGTTTTAACGTTTTTTGCAAAGAATAATTCTTCTACTGCAATCTCGTTAGGCTTGAATTTTTCTATAATTTGCTTTAATCCCTTTTCAATCATACAAAGTCTCACCGCAAGGTTTTCATCCTTAGGTGTGGATATGACGCCATAGTCAAGCATTTCAGCCTTTTTTTTAGGCTCTTTTCTTATTACTCCGTACCCTAAGGTTGCAAGCCCCGGGTCAAGCCCTAAAATTACCATATTACCATTTTACTTGAATTACGTAAAAAAGTCAAGGTGAGGGAATAAAAAACCACCCTTGTATAGAAACAAAAGTGGTTAATTTTTCGACTCGCATTTTTTGACCCACATCTAGAAAAAACTCCTGTTACTTGGGTGACATGTTTCATTTTATTTTTACACCTAAACCGTAAAATAAATATGGAGTGTTGTTAAGTCTTTTAAGTTCTTCCTCCGTCATATTAAATCTCTTTGCAACCGAGAAGAAGGTATCCTTAGGTGAAGCAAAGTAGAGGGTGTCTTTTTCATTTAAAACAAGCATATCCCCTTCTTCAATTTCATTTGAAAGCATATTTTCTTCAATAACGGTGAGTGGAGAAAGCCCAAACATAGCACAAACCGATTGAACGGTGTCCCCCTCTGCAACTCTATATAAAATCTTTTTCATACCCTTATTATATTTGCAATCCTCTGCGAATAGAATACTTTAGGGGTTATCTACCTTTTTAAACATAAAAGGAGCAATTATTTTGCGTAATTTTTTTAAGACCGTCGCTATTGTTACCATTTTTTCGGTAAGTGAAAAATTTTTAGGCTTTATCTATAGAATTTATATGTCGCACACCATCGGTTCAGAGGGTGTGGGGCTTTACCAAGCCTCTCTTTCTATGTTCAGCTTTTTGTTTACCCTCGTCAGTTCTGGTATTCCCATAACCGTTTCAAGGTTGATGACAAAATATAAAGCGGAGGGGAAAAACCTAAAGGTACAAAGAGTGATAACTGCAGGTCTTTCCCTGTCGCTAACTATCGCAATACCAGTTACTATTTTAATATTCGTTTTTCGTGGTTGTCTACCCACAGTTTTTGCAGATGACAGATGTATTAAAATATTTTTAATTATTCTCCCAGGTCTAATATTTACATCCGTTTACTCGGTCCTAAGGGGTGTGTTTTGGGGGAATAAGGATTTTCTTCCCTATTCTATAATTGAACTGCTAGAAGAAATATGTATGATTATATTTGGCGTTGTCCTGATAAACGGAGCAGTTTCCGTATATGAGGGCGCAATTAAGGCTGGAATTGCTGTAATTCTATCTTATGCTTTTTCCTTTGCCCTATCCGTTGCCGTATTCTTTTTTAGAAAAAACAAACTAAAAAATCCTTTGCCCGAGCTTAAACCCCTTATTCTGTCCTCTGCCCCCGTCACAATTATGCGCACGGTAGGTTCGCTAACGAACTCCCTCGTTGCGATAATTTTACCCCTCGGTTTAATTGCTGCTGGTTTCTCCGAAGCTCAGGCAATGAGTTTGTACGGCTCAGCAGTCGGTCAGGCAGTGCCACTTTTGTTTATTCCATCGTCACTAATCAGCTCCTTTACACTGGTGTTAATACCGGAAATTTCGGAAAATTACTATAAAAAACGCAATACAGAGCTGAAAAACGATATTGAAAAATCAATAAATTTCACAACCTTTTTGACCTCTCTCTTCGTACCGGTATTTTTGGTATGTGGAGAGGAGCTCGGCGTTATCGTTTTTGGAAGCCACGAATGTGGCAGTTTTTTATCCATATCTGCTTTCCTAGTAGTATTTATGGGTCTTGCGGGAATTACCACTAGTATCCTCAATTCTCTCGGTGCAGAAAATAAGGTCCTGTTTTTCTATATGATAAGTGGCGTGCTAGAACTTCTTTGCGTGTGGCTCTTGCCAATGTATATTGGAATTTATGCACTTCTAATTGGCTTTTGTTTTATTTACGGTTTAACGACTATACTTAACTTAATTTTAATTTATAAAAAAAGCCCGTCAAAGCCTAAAATTTTTGCCTTTTTAATATATTCGTTACTTTTTGCTATGCCGAGTTCGCTAATAGGAATAATGATAAAGCTTATAGTTTTGCCCTTTTTAGGCAGTTTCTTTACTATGATATTAAGCTCGGCGCTTATGATAGTTTTCTCCACTGCACTGTTTTTAGGTTTTAACGTTTTAGACGTGAATATAGTAAAAAATGCCCTACCCTCTATAAGAAAAGCGCCCAAAAAACACCCACAAATGCTTTAAAAGATTATTCGATTGTGCTATACTTTTAAGGAAAATACTTTTACTAAAGGTTAATTTTTATGATTCTTCTCGGTTCAATTGTCAATTTAGCAACAATAGTTATCGGCGCACTTCTCGGGAGCCTGTTAAAAAAAGGAATACCTAAAAAAATTACCGATGCACTAATTTTTGCCATGGCACTTTGCGTTTTATACATAGGGATTTCCGGACTAAACATAGATAAGGATATCAATGCGTTAATCGTTATTCTTTCTATGGCTCTTGGCGTTATTGTCGGTGAGATTTTAAATATAGACGGTGGCACGGAAAAACTAGGAAAATTCTTTGAGAACAAGCTGACCAAAAATGCTGGAGAAGAGAGCACCTTTGGAAAAGGCTTTGTAAACTGCACGCTCATTTTCTGCGTTGGAGCAATGGCGATAAACGGTGCGCTCCTTTCTGCCCAAGGTGACCATTCGGTTTTATATGCAAAGGCTATTATTGACGGAATTACCTGCGCTGTTTTTGCAACGAGCCTTGGAATAGGCTGTATTCTTGCTTCCGTCACCACCTTTTTATATCAAGGAGTTTTAACCCTTATATTCTACTTTATCCTTCACTCGGTGGACCAAACGAATGCGACCTATATAACTATAATTAATCACGTGGGAACGGTTGGCTCACTATTAATTATTGCAATTTCACTAAATATGCTGAAGGTAACCAATATAAAAACGGCAAATCTAATACCTGCAATGTTTTTTCCACTTCTCCTTTGCCCCTTATTCTCTTTAATAGGCATACTTTAACTAAAGAAAATTTCAGCCCCGAAACGAAAATTCGTTTCGGGGCTTTTTTATTAGAAATTAAGTTTGAAATATTTTATCTTTCCAATTATCGGCACGGCAATAAAAAGTAGCGCATAGTTTACAATGCTGTTATATATTTGACCTTGAACAAAGAGTCTAGTGTTAAGATAAGTAAGATACGGCACCTTATTCATAGCGTATAAAATCCAAAAAGCAGTGGTGTTAATACCTACCGTGCAAACCAAAAAAGTAACAACGGAAACTATTATAAGCTTAACGTAAATTGCACCCTTAAATTTTAGTTTAATTCCATTAACTATAAGTCCCGCAATAAAGGAAGCGAGCCCCATAGCAATACCTATCCACGGCATATACGGATATCCTGCAGAATTATATAAAAATCCAACCAAATCACCTGTAAACGAGGAAACAAAACCGAAGATTGGGCCTATTAAAACACCTGCAAAAACGGAAAAGAAAATAGTTAGCGAAAATTGAATATCTGCAAACCTAATTTCAAAAAACATATTGCAGACTACAAGTAGTGCCGTTAGAACGCCAACGTAGGCAATCTTTTGCGTTTTGGTAGCTCCGTATAAAAGGTCGGACAAAAAGAGCCTTTTAAAAGTATTTTCTTGCATAAAAAAATCTCCCTTAAAATAAGTTAGAGAGACCGATACAGTTTTTCCGTAAATATACGGCTAAATCATAGCGGACGCGTAAAGATACCGCAAGGAAAAACCTTTTCGTTTGCAAACGACATCCCATTTTGCAACACTTTACGCATCTTTACTACTCTATGCTTTTATTTTAGCATATATATGCGCATTCGTCAACAATTAGTTATGGAATAAAACTTCATCTTTTATTAATACTAGTTTTATGACGGTAATTTTTTTAAGAACGCTGATAATATATTTAACCCTTGCCGTAATTATGAGGCTAATGGGCAAAAGACAAATAGGCGAAATGCAACCGTTTGAGTTTATTGTAACTCTAATTATTGCAGACTTAACCTGTATCCCTATGGCAGACGTTTCTATTCCACTAATCTACGGAATAGTTGCAATGCTAACCCTGTTTTTATTACACCAATTATTATCATTAATTGAAAGGGGTGGGCATTTGGCAAAAAAAATCATCTCGGGTAAGCCCAGTATAGTAATTAATAAAAACGGTGTAGACTTAGTTGAGCTTAAGAAAAACAACCTCGGTGTTGACGACTTAATTGAATCAATGAGGGCGTTAGGCTACTTTTCCTTGGACCAACTATCTTACGCCATTTTTGAATCAAACGGCAAGCTTTCCCCTATGGAAAATAAAGAAGCTGTGCAATGCACCACTTCCCTGCCACTACTCATCGTTGACGATGGAAAGGAAATAAAGGAAAATCTAGAGCTAATTAAATCAACAAAAGAAGCAATAGTCAGCTTTATCGAAAGCTTTGGAGGCACTCTTAAAAAAACTGAGGTACTAACTATCGACGGCAACGGGAGAGTGTATTTTAAGCAAAAAAATAAAAGGTTTGAAATTCTATCCTTTAACCTTGAGGAGGGCGTAAAATGGTAAAAACCTTTGTTTCAATGATAACGGTTGGCTTAATATTATTAGTCGGTGCAATTTTTGAGGTTAGATTTATAAATAAGCAGTTTGACGAGTTTAACGAAGTTTTATGCGTTCTATACGAAAAAGTAGACGAGGAGAGTGCCACGATTGACGACGTTTATTCCGTTCAACAACACTGGCTAAAAAAGAAAGAATATTTACACATCTTTATCCCCCACACCGAAATAAAGGAAATTGACCTGTGGCTATCAGAGTCTGCAACTCTCGTTCGAGACAAGGAATGGGAGGATGCAATCTCTAAAATAGAGGTGTTAAAGGAACTCTCCGAACAAATCCCCAAAACCTTTTTATTAAGAATAGAAAACGTGTTGTAGAGCACTATAAATTTAAACGAAAAAAAGGCGTGCCAAAAGGTACGCCTAATTTTTTAAGTGTAAAAATAATTAGTCTTTCTTTTCTTTTTTAGCCGTGTCAACTACCTGAACACCATCATAGTAACCACACTTGGGGCATACTCTGTGAGAAGCCTTAAGCTCGTGGCACTGGGGGCACTCGGAAAGATTTGGAGCATCAATTTTCCACTGTGCAAATCTTTTGTTCGTTCTCTGTTTTGACGTTTTACTTTGCTGTACTGCCATTTTATTATACCTTCCCTATGAATTTTTACATTTACATTCGCCGTTATTTAAATTCGCCCCACATTCACTGCATAGTCCTAAGCAGTCTTCCTTGCAAAGGAAACTCACGGGTAAATTCATTAAAACGGCATCGTCTACGATTTTGGATAAATCAATTCTATCGTTGATGACGGGATATCCGTCCTCAATATCTTCCTCGCATAGCTCTCTTACCTCTAGTGCGTACTCCCTTTCGGTTTCTGCAAGACACCTAGTGCAATTTCCATTTATTCTAAAGGTTATATCACACTCTATAAAAGCGCCGTGTTCTCCACTCAAAGTAGCCGTCCCTTCTACTAGAATGGGATAAGCCACCTCTAAAAATGAAGCTTCGGAAAATTCTTTTTCGGGAGAGTATTCAAAAAAGAATGTAGTACTGTCTTTCCCTCTTTTTTTAATATCCCTTAAATCAAGAATCATTTTACTCCTTTAATCAAGCCTATCAAGTATATAACATTTAACAAGACTTGTCAACGATTTTTCTATAAATTTTGCTATTTTTAACCTTGTATTAGCAGGTTAAAGCCTTTGTTTCCCTTGCGATAGATAATTCTTCGTTGGTGGGAACAACCATAATCTTAACCTTAGAATCTTCGGTATTGATATACATCTCGCCTCTAATAGCGTTCTTAGCCGTGTCGAGTTTAGCTCCACAGTATTCCATATCTTCCATAACAAGACGACGGATAAGGTCAGAGTTTTCGCCAATACCACCAGTAAACACTATAGCGTCTACCCCACCGAGCACTGCGATGTAGCTACCAACGTACTTTTTAACTCTGTAAGCAAGCATCTCTAATGCGAGAGTTGCTCTCTCGTTGCCTTCTTCACTTGCGGCAGTAAGGTCACGACAGTCACTACTGAAGCCACTAATACCCATAATGCCACATTTTTTATTGAGATAATCAACAACTTCTTCTGGTTTTAAGCCAACCTTAACTCTTAAATATTCTACTGCTGCAGGGTCGATATCACCACTTCTGGTGCCCATTACTAAGCCCTCTAATGGGGTAAAGCCCATAGAAGTATCTTGACACTTGCCGTCCTTAACAGCTGAAATTGAAGAACCGTTTCCAAGGTGACAAATAACCATCTTTGCATTCTTGTTGCCAAGAAGCTTGCCTGTTTCTTCAGAAACGAACTTGTGAGAGGTACCGTGGAAACCGTATTTTCTAATTTTATGTTCTTCGTAAACTTCGTAAGGAATAGCATACATATACGCTTTAGCAGGCATAGTTGAGTGGAAAGTAGTATCAAATACTGCTACCATAGGAACGCCTGGCATAACTTCTCTACAGCTCTTAATACAAGCGATATTGCCGGGCATGTGAAGGGGCCCTAACTCTGCGTTCTTTTCGCAGATTGCAATAACCTCGTCGTCAATAACAACTGATTCGTGGAAATCTTCTGCAGAGTGGAGTACTCTGTGTCCTACTGCTGAAATTTCACTAACTGAAGAAAGTGCGCCCTTTTCCTTGTCGAGCATTGCTTCTAAAACGATTTGCATTGCCTCTTTATGGCTAGGCATGTCCTTTTCGATAACAGTTTCCTTGCCGTCAAAGGTTTTTTGGGTGAGTTTGCCACCCCTAAAAGTAATTCTCTCGCAAAGACCTTTTAAGATAACGCTCTCGTTAGTCATATCAATAAGCTGATATTTGAGTGAAGAGCTTCCTGCGTTAATAACTAAAATTTTCATTTTTTGTATTTTCCTTTTTATTTTTTTCTATGTTTTAAGGCTATAAGCTACCTTACTTTGCTTGCAAAGCAGTGATAGCGATAACTGCGATAACGTCCTCAACCGAGCAACCACGAGATAGGTCGTTAATGGGTTTTGCAAAGCCCTGACAAATGGGGCCGAGTGCAAGATATCCACCAAAACGCTGTGCAATTTTGTAACCGATATTACCTGCGTTGATGTTGGGGAATACGAATACGTTTGCATTGCCTGCAACCTTAGATTCGGGAGCTTTAAGCTTGCCAACCTCGGGAGCAACTGCAGCGTCAAACTGGAACTCACCGTCTAAAATAAGGTCGGGAGCAGCTTCTTTAGCAATTCTAGTTGCCTCTTGCATTTTGGGAACGGATTTAAAGAACTTGTCATCGTTACCAGAACCTTTGGTTGAGAAGGAAAGCATAGCAACTCTAGGTTCGATGCCCGCAATATCTCTTGCCGTTTCTGCCGAAGATATAGCGATATCTGCAATCTGCTGAGCGTCTGGCTCAATATTGATAGCACAGTCTGCAAAAACTGCAACACCGTCTGGATTATATTTATTTTCGCCCTCGGGTGCAACCATTACAAAGCTAGAGGAAACGGTGTTGATTCCAGGAGCAGTTTTAATTACTTGAAGTCCGGGACGGAGGGTGTTAGCAGTAGAGTGACAAGCACCAGAAACTAAACCGTCAACGTCGCCTGCTTTTAGCATCAACGCACCATACATAGTGTAGTCTTTAAGAACGCCGGATTTGGCTTCCTCTACGTCAGCGTATTCGGGTGCACCAGTCTTTTTATTAATTTTGCCCTTTCTTGCTTCAAAGAGCATTTCTGCATATTTAGAAGTTCTCTCATCAGTAACGGGGTCAACGATAACCACGTTAGAGAGGTCAACCTCGGGGTTAGCCTTTTTAATTTCATCTGGATTACCGAGAAGCGTTACGGTAGCAAGCCCCTCTTTAACAGCTTCAGCAGCAGCCTTAACTACTCTTGAATCTTCACCCTCGGGAAGAACTATGTTTTTGTTTTTAGCCTTCGCATTCTTCTTGATAGTCTCCAATACGTTTGACATAAATAACCTCACTTTTTTCTTTTTTAATTTTTTTGCCGTTTTTAGTTTGTTTTCGGCACAAAATAGTGTAAAATAATAATTACTAATATATTCTACACTATTTATTCAAAAAAGTAAATTATATCAAACGGAGTTTTTAATTTTTTATGAAAATTTGCGCTTGCATTGCTGAATATAACCCACTTCACCTTGGGCACATCAAGCACATCAATTATATAAAAAACGAATTGGGGGCAGAAAAGCTCGTTGTAATTATGAGTGGAAATTTTTGTCAACGTGGCGAGCCTGCTGTATTGAGCAAGTTCACCAGGGCTAAACAGGCAATTATTGCAGGCGCAGATATGGTTATCGAGCTTCCCACCGTTTTTTCCATTGGCAACGCTGAAACCTTCGCTTCCGGTGCGATAAAGCTTATCGAGGATTTAGGCGAAATTAACGCCCTATGCTTTGGGGTGGAGAGTGGAAAGAGAGAAGATTTCATAGGCATTGCAACGGCACTTGCAAACGAAAGTAAAGCTTATAAAAAAGCAGTAAAAGAGCATCTAGCTAAGGGTGTTTCGCTAGCAAAAGCTAAGCTTTTAGCACTAAGGGAAACGGAGGGAGAATTTGACGAAAACTTGCTATCCTCACCCAACAATATTTTAGGCGTTGAATACACCAAGGCAATTATTAAAAGAAAGAGTGCTATTGAAATATTTCCAATGCTAAGGGAGGGTGACCATAATAACAAAACCCTCAAAAAGGGAATAACCAGTGCCTCAAGCATAAGAGAAATGATAAAGACAGGTAAAATAAAAAAGGTAAAATCAAACGTACCTCCCTTTGTATATAAGGACCTTACGCCCTACCCCTTCGCCTTTGATAAGATGATTATGACCAAGGTTATAACCGAGAACGAGGAAAGCCTAAAGACGTTACCCGATTGCACCGAAGGACTAGAAAACAGAATTAAGGCACTTTCTAAAGAAAACAATACCGTCGAGGACTTGGTTGCAAAAGCAACGACAAAGAGATATACCTCGTCAAGGATAAGGAGGATACTCCTAGCTAACCTTTTAGGCATAACTGAAGAACTTAAAAACGATTGTCTTTCTAAGCCTCTATACGCTAAGATTTTGGCTGTGTCAGAGGATAGCAAAGAGCTTATTTCCCTTTTATCTACAAAAAGCTCCATCCCCATTCTCACGAGAAAGAGTGACGGTGAAAAGTTAACTAAAACTGCAAAAGAATGCTTTGAAAAGGACGTTTTAGCTCAAGAGCTTTACAACCTCGCGACAAGCAAAAAGGAAAATGAAAATTTTATGTTGATTATATAATTGAAAAGAGCACTGCGTGATGCAGTGCTCTTTTCAATTATTTATAGCAGTTAATCCTCCGTCGGACAGGAAATTTCCCAAATATTTTCAATCGTACTGTGTAAAACCTTTGCCACAATGCTTTCACTTGTCCTATAGTAAACTTCCTTTCCGTCCCTTCTTGAAGTTATTAAACCGTTTAATTTTAGCATTTTGAGGTGGTGAGAAACAAGTGGACTACTAAGCCCTGTAATTGCAGAAAGATTTATAACGCATTCCTCGGTGTGACACAAAACCCAAAAAATTTTAACCCTTGAAGCGTCTGCTAAAATCTTAAACTCGTTAACTATTGTGCTAAACTCAGTATCAGAAGGCATATTAGTGATAATTTTTTTACTTTTTTCATCATGATTATGTGGGAGAATAATTTTTTTCATAATTCCTCCTATTTATTAATCATTACTCTCATTGCGTTGAGAACGGCTAAAACCATTACGCCAACGTCTGCAAAAACAGCAAGAGTCATTCCACCAATTCCAAGAACCCCTAAAATCATACAAGTAAGCTTTACCCCTAAGGCAAAAACTATGTTTTGGTAGACTATTCTCATGCACTTTTTAGAGCTTTTTATAGCCTTTGCAACTTTTTTAGGCTCGTCATCCATAATAACCACGTCGGAGGCTTCTATTGCCGCATCCGAACCCAAAGCCCCCATAGAAACTCCAACGTCGGCACGGGCAAGCACGGGTGCATCGTTTATTCCGTCACCAATAAATAGGAGCGTTCTACCCTTGGTCCTTTTCCCAATCAATTCCTCCGTTTTTAGCACCTTTTCTTGTGGCAAAAGAGAATGGTAAACCTCGTCAACTTCTAAATAACTTGCTACCACCCTTGCAGGCTTTTCACTATCTCCCGTTAAAATTACCGTCCTTTTAACACCTAGCGATTTTAAACTTCTTATCGCCTCTTTAGAGCCCTCTTTAACCTCATCTGAAACAACAAAGACTCCACAAATCTTGTTTCCTATAATAGCATAGGTTGGAGTGCCCACGCCTTGATATGGCGAGATGGAAGCCCCTAGCCTTTTTGCTAGTTTTTCATTTCCAAGCGATATTTTTGTTCCGTCAATCGTTGCACTAATCCCTTCGCCAGCTATCTCTTCAACTCCCTCAACCCTCTTTTCATCTATTTCTCCACTGTAAAGGCTCGCAATGCGCTTTGCTATTGGGTGTGAGGAAAAGCTTTCAAGAATAGCACAAATCTCTATAAAATACTCTCTGTCTTTGCCACTGTAAATAACGTTAGTAACCTCAAAATTGCCTTTGGTTAGCGTTCCCGTTTTGTCAAAAACGGCACACTCAGCTTTTGACAGCGCCTCTAGAGTATCTGCACCCTTAATTAAAATGCCACCCTTACTCGCCCCTCCGATTCCTGCAAAAAACGAAAGGGGCACGCTTATAACCAACGCACATGGACAGCTTATTACTAAAAAGGTTAAAGCTCTGTATATCCATTCGCCAAACTCACCAGAAAGCCCTAAAAACGCCATTCTAAACAACGGAACACATAGCCCAACACACAAAGATAGTATGCAAACTAAAGGCGTGTAATATCTAGCAAATTTTGATATGAATTTTTCCGAACGAGCTTTTTTAGTCGTGGCGTTTTCCACTAAGTCTAGAATTCTTGATACGGTTGATTCACCAAAAGCTTTTGTCGTTTTAATTTTCAAAAAACCACTGAGGTTTATCGAACCACTCAAAACCTCATCACCAACCTTTACTTCTCTAGGTAAGCTTTCCCCCGTTAAAGCTGAAGTATCTAAAGTGCAAGCACCACCCTCTATAATTCCGTCAAGTGGAATCTTTTCACCAGGCAATACCACTATCGTTTCACCAACGGAAACAGTCTCGGGGCTAACTTTAACCACCTTGCCGTCCACGTAAATATTAGCGTAATCTGGGCGAATATCCATAAGAGAAGCAATGTTTCTTCTACTCTTTTCAACGGCACAGCCTTGAAAATATTCACCCACCTGATATAGTAGAATAACAGCCACTGCCTCTATATATTCTCCTGTACGGAAATACCCAACAATAAACGCACCGATGGAAGCAATCGCCATTAAAAAGTTCTCGTCTAGTATTTGTCTATTTATAACACCACGAATTGCATTAATTAATATATCGTATCCAACAATTAAATATGGCAAAATGAACAATAAAAGCTTATATACACCATAGACTGGTATGAAATACGCTCCCACCGTTATAAGCGCAGAAATAATAATTCTATATAGAGTATTACTTCTATTATGTTTATCCACGTGCTTTTCGCCAAAATAAATTTCTGCGCCTGGCTCTATCTTTTTACAGTTTGTTAAAATCTCTTCCAATACTTCGAGGTGGTTAGCGTTCTCTACAAAGTCCACGGTAATTTTTTTAGTTGCGAAATTTATGCTCGCTTCCTTTACTCCTGCCGTCTTTTTCGTAGCCTCTTCCATTTTAAGGGCGCAATTAGCACAATCTACCTTAATTTTATAAGTCTTCTTCATAAGTTTTTTCCTTAGTCGAAAAAATTATTGTCCATCTTTACTTAAACGATTAAATGTTTGTTTAATCATATTATATGCATCTCTACTTAATTTGTCAACCAAAAAATGAAAAACTAAATGAAAAAAGGCGATTAAAAATCGCCTTTTTTCATTATTTTTGATTAAATTTTAGTACATTCCACCCATTCCACCTGCAGGCATTTGAGCAGGAGTTTCTTCCTTAATATCCGCGACAACTGCTTCAGTGGTTAAAAATACGCTTGCAACGGAAGCTGCGTTCTCTAATGCTGACCTAGTAACCTTAGTTGGGTCGATAATGCCAGAAGCAACCATATCGGTGTATTCGTTAGTAAGAGCGTTAAATCCGTAATTTGGTTTATTAGCCTTTAATACTTCGTTTAAGATAACCGAACCGTCAAGCCCTGCGTTGGTTGCAATCTGTTTCAAGGGAGCCTCAACTGATTTTAATACGATAAGCGCACCCGTTCTCTCGTCACCCTCTAAAGTGTTAGCATAATCTTTTAAAGCGTTGATAGTGGAGATAAGAGCAATTCCACCACCGGGAACGATACCCTCTTGAACGGCAGCCTTAGTTGCGTTAAGAGCATCCTCGATACGGAGTTTCTTTTCTTTCATTTCTATCTCAGTTGCTGCACCAACGTTGATAACTGCTACGCCACCAGCAAGCTTAGCAAGACGCTCTTGAAGCTTTTCTCTATCGTAATCGGAGGGGGTAACTGCGATTTGCGCTTTAATAGCCTGTTTCCTCGCCTCAATTTGAGCAGGGTCTCCAGCTCCACCAACGATAGTAGTGTTATCTTTATCAACCTTAACGGAGGTTGCTCTGCCAAGCATATTCATAGTAACGTCTTTAAGCTCGTAACCGAGTTCAGAAGAAATTACCGTACCACCTGTTAAGATTGCGATATCTTCAAGCATAGCCTTTCTTCTATCGCCAAAACCAGGAGCCTTAACTGCAACACAGTTAAATACGCCCTTAAGTTTGTTAACTACAAGTGCTGCAAGAGCGTCACCCTCGACCTCTTCAGCAATAATCAAAAGTCTCATACCCTGTTGAGCAAGTGGCTCGATAAGTGGTAAAATTTCTTGAATGGAAGAAATCTTTTTATCTGTAATTAAAATAACTGGACTATCTAAAACTGCCTCCATTTTATCGGTATTGGTTACCATATAAGCAGAAGCGTAGCCTCTGTCGAACTGCATACCCTCAACGGTGGTTAATTCCGTTTTCATAGTTTTGCTTTCTTCGATAGTAATAACGCCGTCCTTGCCAACCTTTTCCATTGCGTCGGAAATAAGCGCGCCAACATTTTCATCCCCTGCAGAGATAGAAGCTACCTGACCGATTGCATTCTTATCTTCTACGGGTTTAGAAATTTTCTTTAATTCTTCTACGGCAACGTTTACAGCGCCTGCGATACCCTTTTTAAGAATAACTGGGTTTGCGCCTGCGGCTACGTTTTTTAACCCTTCGCCAATCATAGCCTGCGCTAAGATTACAGCAGTGGTCGTTCCGTCACCAGCAACGTCGTTAGTCTTGGTGGAAACCTCTTTAACAAGCTGTGCCCCCATATTTTCAAAGGGGTCCTTAAGCTCAATTTCTTTGGCGATAGTAACGCCGTCGTTAGTGATAAGGGGCGCTCCGAACTGACGCGCAAGTACAACGTTTCTGCCCTTAGGTCCAATTGTTATTTTTACAGTATCAGCAAGGGTGTTTACGCCGTTTTGAAGCGCCTTTCTTGCTTCTTCTCCATTTCTTAATTCTTTTGCCATATGAATTGCCTCCTACTTATTTAATTTATTACTCAACTATTGCGAGTATGTCGCTTTGACGAATAATGGTAAGTTCCTTTCCGTCCACCTTAAATTCGCTACCAGCGTATTTAGAATAAAGCACAGTATCGCCAACCTTAACTTGCATTACCGTTTCCTTTCCGTCGATAATTCCACCGGGGCCTACTGCAATTATTTTTGCCATTTGTTGTTTTTCCTGTGACGCCGTGGGTAGAATAAATCCACTTCCCGTTCTTTCTTCCGTTTCCACTGCCTCAACTACTACTTTGTCGAATAAGGGTATTACCTTCATTATCTAAATCCTCCAATTTGTTTTGGTTAGCACTCTCTTGTTTTGATTGCTAACTTCTATTATATCCAACATTTTCCATTTGTCAATAAAATATGCCGTTAAAAAGAAAAAAAGTAAAAATAGTTTTATAAAAATCTTCCGTAAGATACTCACGGAAGAAGTTTTTTGTCACATTATGGAATATTTAACTATTTTCCTCGCTTTTTTTCTTTACGAGATTTTCTAGCTCTTCAAAACTACCAATTGTAAGCTTTTCTTTTGGCTCTCCCTGCTGCACCTGTTCCGTTTCTGGCTTGGGCTCGGGTTTTTCCTCTTTCGTCTCTGGCGCAGTAACCGTTTCAGTGGTAACTTTTACTGGTTCTTCCTCATAAGTAACCTCAGGCTCGGTAGGTTCTCCCTCCTTTATTTCCGGCTTAAAAACCTCTGGCTTTTTAGAGAATATTTTGCTGTATTTTACTAAAAGATACACAACTAATAATAGTGCGAAAAAAACGTCTGATGCTAAAAGAATTTTTAACGTTAAACTCATAATTTTTCCTTATAGTTAAAGATTTTTTAAGAAATTAATCTTTCTTGCGTTTTGGCTCCATAGTAACGCAAACGCCAAGTTGCTTTAAGGTCTTTTTATCAACGTGAGATAAAATCACTGAAGAATGAAATTGCGAACCCTTAAGCCTTGAAAGCTGGTCAAGCGCTATTTTTGCGTGTGGATTAGTAACTGCACTCATTGCGAGAAGAATAAGTATTTCATCGGTATGAAGTCTAGGGTTTTTACTACCCATGTGGTTTACTTTAAGCATTTGCACTGGCTCAATAACGGAGGCAGAAATGAGGTCCACCCTGTCGTCAATATCGCCAAGCACCTTTAGTGAATTTAAAAGCACTGCAGCAGATGCGCCCATAAGCTTTCTCGTTTTGCCGGTAACTATCCTTCCGTCGGGAAGCTCTAACGCCGCAGAAGGAGCACCTGTAGCAGCTTCCTTTTCAAGAGCCATAGGAACAACTCTTCTATCGTTTAGGGATATGTTCATTTTTTGCATCAAAATATCTATTTTTGAAACAACGTCCTTACCGATATTTCCTTTAAGCACTTCAATTTGCGCATCGTAATAACGTCGAAGAATTTCCTGCTTGCTTGCCTTTTTAACTTCCTCGTCGTCAACTATGCAGTATCCAGCCATATTAACGCCCATCTCCGTTGGTGATTTATATGGCGATTTCCCCATAATTCTTGACATTATTGAAGAAAGCACGGGAAAAATTTCTATGTCTCTATTATAATTTACAGCCATTATGCCGTTTGCCTCTAAATGATAAGGGTCAATCATATTAACGTCGTTAAGGTCGGCTGTAGCAGCTTCGTACGCTGCGTTTACAGGGTGAGTTAGGGGAAGATTCCAAACAGGAAAAGTTTCATACTTTGCATACCCTGCCTTAACCCCTCTCTTATTCTCGTGATAAAGTTGAGAAAGACAGGTTGCCATCTTTCCACTACCAGGACCAGGCGCCGTAACCACCACCAAGGGGCGAGTCGTTACGATATATTCATTCTTTCCATAACCTGCTTCACTAACAATCTTTTCAACCTCAGAAGGATACCCAGGGATAGGATAATGACAATAAACTTTTACCCCGGAAATTTCAAGGCGTTTCTTAAACGCAACGGCAGAAGGTTGTTCGGCAAAGCAATTTAAAACGACGCTTCCAACATAAAAATCGTTGTTCCTAAAAAGCTCAATAAGGCGCAAAACCTCCACGTCATAGGTAATACCGTAGTCGCTTCTAGTTTTGTTCTTCTCTATATCTCCAGCGTTTATAACAATAAGAATTTCTGCCTTATCTTTTAGGTTTGAAAGCATTTTTATCTTACTATCGGGCTCAAAACCTGGCAAAACCCTAGATGCATGGAAATCATCGAAAAGTTTTCCACCGAATTCAAGATAAAGCTTATCGCCAAACATTTCGATACGCTCTAAAATCTTTTCCGATTGCATCTCTAAATATTTTTTGTTGTCAAAACCAACCTGTGCCATATCAAAAATAAGAAACCTTAGTCTAAAAGGTTTGCCTCCTTTAGCTTTTGTACAAACGCAGAAACGTCCTTTTCTGCAATATCTTTATCCACTTCATACTCGCTCGTAATTAGATTGACGAGTTCTTCTTCCTTTACGCCCTTTTCAAGTGCTCTCCATAATAACGCACCCGTCTCATTGAGATTGATAACGGCGTTAAAGTTTTTTACTGCTTCACCCACTGCAACTACCAAATAGGTTCCTGCAACTTCCCTTAAAATAAAATTCTTTTTAATTTTCATTTTTGGCATTCCCCGACATTGTCTTATATGCTAATTCTGCCGCCTCTTTTGAAATATTACAATGCATTTCATAGAGAGAAACAGAACAAAGTAATTTATCTAAAAGTGCTAATAGGTTTTGCGCCTGTTCCTCTGTTGACGGGCGCAAGGTTTGGTTCAATAACACGAACAGCATATCTCTTGGCGCAATTTCCCTTACAGAATTCTCCTTGCCCCTCTTCAGATTGCATATCGCCTTTATTTTTACTTTAACGTTACTGTCTAAATGATGCTTGCCGTTCCAAGGCGTTCCGAAAACGAAAAACTCTTCGCCTATTTTTCTAATAACCGGCTTATCGTCGTTAATCATGACTACCTTGTCATCAAACGCTTCCCTCCAGAGCCTAGCGTGGGTGGACTTGCCTGTTCCACTAGGTGCAGTAAAAAGATACGCTTGCCCGTCCACCGAAAGAGCTGAGGAATGCAAAATTATAGTGTCGTGATTAAAGGCGTATTCCAAAAACTTACGGTATAGCGCAAGACTCTCTAAATATTCTATAGGAAACTTTTGCTCACCTGCGAGGATAGCTTCTTTCTCAATATCAGCCTCCTGCACCTGAAAGGAAACCTCCTCCCTGCAGTCGCCTTGATAGAGATAATTAGAGCACAAATTTTTCGTATAATCAAACTTAGGAGTGTAGGAAAATATAATATCTGCTATTTTATATTTTGGCATACCTATCCCCCACCCCTTAGTTACAATTCATATAATATTCTATCAAACGGGTATAATTTTGTCAATATAAATTTGATTTTTAAAAGACTTTTATATATAATAAAGTTATGAGAAAATTATCCTTATTAACCGCAACGATAATAACCCTTGTTTGCCTAACCTCTCTTGTAGGCTGTGGCACTCAAAGAGATTCCTTTTATCTTTCGGCGTTCGGTTCCCCCGTGCACGTTGAAGTCTACGAAAAGGCTTTAACTAATGAGGTAAAGCAAGAAATACAAAATGAACTCTCTAAGCTTGAGGGGGAGTTTTCAGTAAACGTGCCATCCTCCATGGTTTGCAAAATAAACTCTGCTACGTCCTGCCAACTATCAGAAAGGGCTGAGGAAGTAATATCGCTTGCAAAAGAATGTTATCAATTTTCATCGGGGAAATTTAACCCTGCAGTATATCCACTTAATAAGCTTTGGCACTTTGCAAAAAGCACCGAGGTAAAAAGGGAAGATTTCACTCCCCCTACTAAACTGGAAATTGACGCTATTCTAGAGAGTGGAGCGCTCGATTTTGGCAAACTAACGGTAGAAAATGGAACTCTAAATATGGAAAATGAAAATATAGAGATTGACCTCGGCGGAATACTTAAAGGTTATGCTACGAATAAGCTTTTAGAAATATTATCTAAAAACGGCTACGATAAGGGTTACGTTAGCCTAGGCACAAGCAGTATGGTCTTAATAAAAATGGAAAAGCTTGCCGTTCGCCACCCCCAAAACGGCTTAGAAAATTTACTTGAAATTAACTGTGATGCGACAAAAAACATATCTATTTCCACCAGTGGAAATTACGAAAAGTATTATGACTTTGAGGGTAAAAGATATTCGCATATAATTGACCCTATGTCAGGCGAACCCTATTCTACAGGAATTATTTCTGCAACAGTGCTATGCTCTGACGGTGCGTTTGCAGACGCAATGACTACTGCCCTATGTTTATGCTCTGTTAACGAGGAAAACTACCAAAGCTCGGAATTAGTTAGCTTTATTAATAAAATTATAACTAAGGATGAATGCGCATCCGTTTATGCCGTATACTCTAAAGGTGATAAAAAAATAATAATAACAAATAAAAAGCAGGGCGTTGATTTCACCCTGCTAGACAACAGCTTTAACGTTGTTGAAGTTTAACCTTAAACCACGAACTTCGTGGTTTTTTATTTCCACTCTCCAGTTTTTTTGCTAAACTTATTGAATAAAAATTCTATTATCAGCCCCAAAATTAACACCACTAAAACGATGGCAAGCATCTTTGCAATCTCACCGTTATAGTTGGAAATATTTAGCATCGTTCCTAGTGATTTAACAGTTGCACTCATCACCTCTGCAGCTACCATAAGCTTTAAGTTTAACGACAATCCACTACCTATCACGCTGTAAATTGACGGTGCAATTTGTGGAAGCTCTATCATAAAAAAGGAAGTTCTTTTATCCGTTCCATCCACCATTCCAGCCTCGACAGAGGTTTTATCAACCGAATCAAGCGCGCTTTTTATCTGCGTGTAGGCAGTTGGCATCACTACTAGAGAAGTTACCACTATAGGAGCAATTTGATTGTTTGTCCAAATAAGCAACAATAAAACTATCGCTAAAGTTGGCAACGCCCTTATTATGCTTATTATTGGCAAAATCAGTTTTTCGGCTTTTTTACTTTTGCTTGCAAGATAGGCAAAAAGAGAGGCTATCAAAAACGAAATGGAAAACGCTATTACGCTTCTTAGCAACGTAAAGGCAAGGGCAGAATAAAATCTACCACTTGCAAACAAGGCAAAAAACTCTTTTATAGTTGACCCTATCGACGGCAAAAGATATTCGTTGTCAGTAAAATATGCCCCAACTATCCAAATAAGCAAAATACACGCTATGGTAATTAAGGGTAATATTAAGTTTAGTAATTTGTCATATTTTTTCATTATTCAACCACGGCAAAAGATAGTCCGTGTTTTTTTAATACCATTTGAAGGGTCCAATCGGGAACTGCTCCCATCATAGGAACGGCAATTTGTTTTCCACAAAGGTCGCCTATAGAGATTTCCTCCGTACTCATTATATAGAAATTTCCGTGTGTTACTACAGATGCCATAACGTAATGGTCAGTTTCGTTTGCAGTCTTATAAAATTTGCTTGCGAGATTAACTGGAGCAAGGATAAAATCTGCCGTGCCTGAAGTGAGGTGCGACCTAATCATATCGGAAACTACTACGCTGTAATTAACCTTTCTTCCTGTAGATAAGCTATCTCCATCTGCCATAAGCTTAGCAACAGCAATTGCAGGCGCACCGTCAGGCATAACGAAAGAATATTCTTGTTTTTCTTCCGTCAAGCTAGAATCAGAATAAAAGAAATCATCATTGACTTTTGTTGCCTTAGCCGAATCTATTTCCACTATAGCGTCGACATAGTTTTTTACCGAGGTTTTTGCCTCGTTTGCACTCTGCCAGTAAATTTTACAGGCATCGACAACGTCTGAGGAAAGTGTGTTAGCAGTTAAAGTCGTTACACCGTGATTGCCTATCGCCTCAACTGCACTTATAGGGTTAGTTTTAACCCACGAAACGCTTTCCGTAATTTTTTCTTGAAGCACGCTAACTATGTTGGGGTTAGAACCTAGCACGCTCTTTTTTACCATTAAGACAGCCTGTGGGTATGCCTTTTCCGTTTCATCGTAAAGAGCTTGCAAATCTAATCTATAAATGCTTCCACCCTGTTTTTGAATTTTTTTAGTTAAATTGGTTGCTGCAGGCTCAGGAATAAGACCTATAGTTTCCTCACTGCCAAATATTTTAACAATGTCTGCAGGGTTAGCGTAATATTTTACGTTAACCTTGTCCTTTTCAGGCTCAGCGCAAGCCGAAATTAAAAGTGAACAAGCGCAAAGAATTGACGCAAGAATTAAGGTTAGAATTCTTTTCATTTTGATTTTCCTCTTTAATAGTTTATTTGCCTAAAGAAAAAGTCCCTAAGCAATTCAGCAAAGGGACGAACGTGATTTAATAAGGCGCACTGCACCTTAATAGGTTACTTTGTTCTTAATCCCTTTCCCGTCAGGCGAACCTTTCAGTTTAGGTATTTGCATTTTTATTATATGCTATTCTCCGCCTCCTTGTCAAGCAATAAACTAAAAGGCGAAGCAAAAAACTGCTTCGCCTTACTATTTGTTCTATTTTTTATATTTTCTCCTTGTTGCCTCTCCACCACGAATATGGCGTTCTTTTAGGTTTTTGTCTAAAACTACCCTAACCCTTTCGTAAAGCTCTTTATCAATTTTAATAAGCCTTTCGGTAACGTCTTTATGTACAGTCGATTTTGACGACAAAAATATTTTAGCAGTCGCCCTAACCGTTGCCCCTGTATCGGCAATAAATTCGGCTTCTGCGATAATTCTGTCCGTTACGTCCTCTCTCACAATATATTCCCCCTTTAGAAGATAATATATCGTATGAGATTTTACGCCATATTATTACATTTTTATTCATTTTCCGTCTTTTTTCTTCTCGTTAGTCTCATACAGACAAAGGAGCCAAAAGACAACGCAAGCATTAAGATAAACGCCCATAAAAAGAATACGATAATCCCTGCAAGGCTTCCGTAAAAGGCGTTAAACCCAGTAAAAAATCTAATATAGAGTATCAATAAAATAGTTCCTAAAACCATTATGCAGAGGGATATAAAGCTTCCAAAAAGCAGAGCGAATGCCTTTAGTTTTATTGGGCTAATAAAACTGTTCAAAAGCATTATTATAGAATATCCAAAGAGAATAATCACAGCAAAAGAAACGATGGTTAAAACGCCTCTAACGTCCTCGCCAAACCTTAACAGCAAACTGTTTCTGAAAGAAAAACAAAGCGCAAAGGCAATAAAAAGTAAAAAGAGCACGCATAAAAGTAAAAGTGCCCAAAGTCTACGAAACACGCCCCTTTTCCTTTCCCCCTCTTCACCGTAAATATGGTCTCCGTCCTTACTCATTTGGTTGAGAAGAGTCGAACAGGAAATTAACACGGTTATTATAAAGAAAACCGTAACCGATTTGCTTACGTTTGAAGCCGTGCCGACCACTATTTCCACGGCATCGCGAAACTCAGTAGGCAATCTACCTGCAAGCTCTAGGGATAAATCAACCCCGAAAAACCCGAAAGCAGTAATCAGCAAGAAAACGAGTGGAATAAGCGCCATTAAGAAATAAAAAACCCAACACCCCGTAACTGTTAAAAGCCTTTTTTCTCTTAACGAAGTGAAGAAACTATCATTTTTTTCCATTTAAAAACAGTCTGTGCAAATGACAGACTGTTTATGCTTTTTATTCTTTCTTAGATAATTGGTTCAGACTTGATTTTAGTGTAAATTTCAGAATATTTATCCTTATAAAAGAGGTTTGTGCCACTCGTTGTAACGGCAGCAGTGCCTGCGGCAACGGCACGCCTTAGGAGTTCGGAATTAGGCACACCAACAGACAATGCAACGCAAATTGCCGCAACCATGCTATCCCCTGCGCCAACGGTTGAATTTACTGCAACGGATGCCGACTTACAGTACCAACTCTCTTCTCCATCGGTCAGCACGGCTCCGTCAGCTCCCATAGAAACGAGCACGTTTTCCGCCCCTAATTTAAGATATTTTTTAGAAGCAACCACCATGTCTTTTTTTGTTCTAACAGCCATTCCCGAAAAATCCTCTAGCTCGTGAACGTTTGGTTTTGCCATAAAAATCTTACGCACCTTCAACGCCTCTAGCATATTTTCCTTTTCGGTATCTATGATGATTTTAGAGTGCTCCCACACGGCAGAGACCATTTCTCCGTAAAAGGAGGGCTCAACGCCTTTAGGTAGACTACCTGAAATCACCACAGTTTCCACACCTTCTGATAGCTTTTTGATATTTTCCAAAAGCTCAAGCTGTTTTTCTCTGGAAATTTCCTCGCCCCTATCGTTGATTTCGGTGAGCATAGCTCTCTTATCAATAATCTTATAATTTACTCTAGCAGAACCAGGATTTAGAACGAACTTGTGGTTTACCCCTTCCTTATTCAACGTATGCTCAAACATGTGCTTATGATTTTCAAACATAAACCCTGTCGTGGTGCAGGCTTCTCCAAGCCTTGCAACGCCTATTGCAACGTTTAGCGCCTTCCCAGAGTAAGTTTCCACCTTACTATCAATTCTATTTAGCGAACCCACGTTAAGTGCGTTAACTTCAATAGTACGGTCTATGCTTGGGTTGGGGCAAACTGTAAGTATCATTATAAAAAACCTTATCTCCTCTAATTATTTGTTAGATTCAGCTATAATCTTCTTTCTAGTATCGAAGGGAACTTCTTCATACTGAGCAAACGTCCCCTCAAAGCTACCTCTACCCTGCGTCATACTGCGAAGCTCGGTAGCGTATTTTAACATCTCTGCAAGGGGTGCCTCTGCAAGAATTTGTTGCTTGCCGTCTACCGGCTCCATTCCGAGAATTCTGCCTCTGCGCTTATTCATATCGCCAAGGATATCGCCCGTGTAGTTATCGGGCACGGTAATTTTGTAAGAATAAACAGGCTCCAATATAGTGGGCGATGCTAGGCGAACGCCCTCATCGTAAGCAAGCTTCGCAGCTGAAACGAATGCAACTTCCTTACTGTCAACAGGGTGTTCCTTTCCATCGAATAGGGTACACTTGAGATTTGTCATAGGATATCCTGCCAAAACGCCCTTTTGCATAGCTTCCTTTAAGCCTTTCTCAGCCGCAACAGCAAAGGGTTTACTTACTGCGCCACCAACGATTGCGTTAACGAATTCAAACTCTCCGTCAGCTGCACCCGGCTCAAATTTAATATTAACTACGCCGAACTGACCTGCGCCACCAGATTGTTTCTTATGTTTACCCTCTGCCTGAGAGGTAGAAGTTATCGTCTCTCTATAAGCAATTCTCGGTTCTTTAAGCACAGCTTCACAACCGAATTTAGCCTTTAATTTTTTACAAAGAACGTCGAGCTGGGTTTCTCCCTGTCCACGAATTACAAGCTCACCCGTATCCTTATCCTTTTCCACCTTAAAGGTGAGGTCCTCTTCTGCAAGCCTATTGAGACCTTGGAAAACCTTATCCTCTTCGCCACTCTTAGCAGCTGAAATTGCCATAGTAAGAACGGGGGTTGGCAATGGAATTTCATAATATTTAATTTTGAGCGATTCATCGCAAAGAGTATCGCCAGTATTCGTACAAGTAAGTTTATTAACTGCACCGATATCACCCGCAACAAGCTCGTCTACAGGCTCCTGCTTTTTGCCTTTCATAACGTAAACGGTGTTAATTCTTTCCTTTTGACCGGTTGTAGCGTTATAAACGGTCATGCCACTCTTTAAGCTACCAGTAAATACTCTAACCATATTGAGTTTACCAACGAAGGGGTCGGCAACTGTCTTAAATACTTGAGCAGAGAAAGGTTTATTCTCATCACAAGTGATAGAATGAATGTTTCCACCCTCGTCAGTTGCGAGAAGCGCCGCCCTATCCATAGGAGAAGGAAGCAAATCGCAAATTTCATACATTAGGTTGATAACGCCCATGTTTTGCGTTGCAGAACCACCCATAATGGGGATAGTATCGCCCATTAGGAGACCTTGTCTTAATCCGGCAACGATTTCTTCGTTAGTTAAGGTGCCTTCCATTAAATATTTATCAAGAAGCACTTCGGAAGTTTCAGCAGCAGCCTCTGTGAGCGCAAACTTCAATTCATCGAGCTCAGCCCTGCTATCAGCAGGCACGTCGATAGGATTCCTTCCACCGGGCGTAAAGTCAAATGCCTTGCCTGAAATTACAGAAACGTAGCCTTTCATTTTGCCGTCCCTAATAATTGGAAGGTGCGTTGGAGAGATTTTTCTGCCGTATTTTTCACGGAATGCGTTGGCAGTTGCAACGTAGTTAGCGTTTTCTTTGTCAACACCGTTAACGAAAATCATCAACGGAATTCGACGGCGCAAGCAGTGTTCTATTGCCTTTTCTGCACCTACGGAAACCTGTCCGTTAGCTTCTGCAACTAAAACTGCAGAGCCAACTGCACGCATAGCCTGTTCAAATTCGCCTTGGAAGTCAAAAAAACCAGGAACGTCAATGATATTTATTTTAACGTCGTTCCAATATGTATAAGCGCAAGAAAGGGAAATAGATATTCCTCTTGCGAGTTCTTCACTATCATAATCCATAACGGTGTTTTTGTCGGCAGTGTTGCCAAGCCTATCAATAGACTTACCGTTAAAAAGTATTGCTTCGGCAAGGGAAGTTTTACCTTCGCCACTGTGCCCTATAATGGCAATATTTCTGATGTTACTTGGTTGTATTTTGCCCATAATGTTTATCCCCCTAATGGTTTTATTTTGACAAACCGTGTTCGCCATTTATCATATATTAGAATAATTATAAAACACAAACAGGCATTTTTCAAGGGGGTTTTAAAAATTTCTTACTCTTTTTTTAATATTCGTCAAAGTTAATAAACCCCCTCTCCTCCTCTTGCTCGCACCCCTCGCCTCCACGGCTATGCTCGTAAGAGTTAGGCTTGCAAGGTGGTGGACATACGGGAACGCAGTGGGACTGACACTTTGCCTTACCTTCCTTTTTTTCATCGTCACAGCCTTTATTTCCCACGTCAACGTGCTCGGCACATTGATTTCCACAAGAAAGGTCTACAAGTATTACGTCTCCCCCTATTCTAAGTATGTTTTTTTCAGGGATATATAGGGTGGATTTAGAAAATAAGCCACCTATAAAACACGTTTTTTTACCAGGAACAATTATACCCACAATTTTCCCTTCGGGAAAACGAAATTTCATATCGGTAACACGCCCTAAACACTTTCCGTCAGTTATATTTATAACATCCCTTTTTTTAATTTCAGAAAAAGTCAATTCCATACGCAATAAACTTATGCAAGGATTTTTTTTCTTATTCCCGAATATAAAAAATTACCCCTTGGCATACTCGCCAAGGGGGTTGATATTATTGTATAAACTGTTTTATCTCTTTTAGGGCTGTTTTTTCAAGCCTACTGACTTGCGCTTGAGATATTCCTACTTCTGATGATATTTCCGTTTGCGTTTTCCCCTCGTAATATCTAAGATAGAGAATTTTTCTCTCCCTCTCACCAAGGCTATTTATAGCAGAATCGAGTGCGACCTTTTCCGTCCAATGCTCTTCGGTATTTTTCTCATCCCCAATTTGGTCAACGAGCAAAAGCTCGTCTCCATTTTTGTTGTACACTGGGTCAAATAGAGAAACGGTATCAGAAATAGCGTCCATAGCGTAAACAACTTCCTTTAGCGCCACGTTCATTCTGTCGGCAATCTTTTGAAAGGTTACTTGCTCGTCCTCCTTTTCCAGCTCGTTTCTCGTTTGCAAAACTCTGTAAGCAGTGTCCCTTATAGACCTTGAAATGCGCATAGAGTTAACGTCTCTGATAAACCTTTTTACTTCACCTATAATCATAGGCACTGCGTAGGTGGAAAATTTAACCCCCACCGATAAATCAAAGTTATCAATGGCTTTAATCAGTCCGATGCACCCTGCTTGAAAAACGTCGTCGGGATTGGCTGACTTTAGTTTGAAACGCTTTATTACCGAAAGCACTAGCCTCATATTGCAAACGATAAACTTTTCTCTAGCCTCTTCATCTCCCTCCTTCACTGCTAAAAGCATTTTTGCACTTTCCTTATCTGTAATTTTAGGTAGCGAAGCCGTGTCAATTCCACAAATTACAACCTTGTTACTCATAAACCCTCCTTTCTTTAGGTTATATAAGTATCGACAATGCAAAAATTTTTATACAAGGAAACTTTTTCTCTATAAAAAGAAGTGACTCCTTAAAAACAAAATCACTTCCTTATACTTAGCTTTCAACCTAAAATATCTTTGTAAATTTTTTCTACTATTTTTAAGTGCTCTCCCTTAAAAACGGTAGGCCAATTAATTAGGTGCATCCCCATAACTACGCTTATTCTATTTTCTAAATCAACTAAAAGATATACGCCCCCTGCTCCGTCCCAACCGAATTCGCCGTCAGGTAGTCCCCACTCGGTTTTTTTGCTTCTCACTCTAACGCCCAAGCCGTAGCCGTAATCACTTCCCTGCACGCAAGTAAACTTGCTCTCTAAAGAAAAACCCTTTAATCTCTCTTTTTTTATCTCTTCTATCGTTTCCCTCTTTAATAGCCTATAGCCGTTAAGGGTACCACCTTCCGAAAGATAAGAAGCAAAGTTTATATAATCATCGACGGTTGATATAAGCCCTGCTCCACCACTCTCGTAGGAAGTGGAGAATTTCATCCATAAGTCGGGAACTCTCTTTGATATTTTACCCTCCTCATCACACTCGTATTGAGGTGCAATATCACTTGTAACGATAAAACTAGTGTTTTTCATTCCAAGTGGAGTAAAAATAATTTCTTCCATATACTGAGATAGCTTTTTGCCACTAACTACTTCAATTACAGCGCCCAAAACGTCGTGACAGAGGCTATATCTTCTATCTTCTCCTGGGGAAAAGGCAAGTGGCGTTTTAACTAGGCAAGACACTATCGCTCTAGTAGTAGCGTCTCCACCACCATTACTAACAGTCTCCCTAATAGGATAGCTCTCGCAATCATAAGTGAAGCCTGCAGTCATAGTTAAAAGGTGCAAAATAGTCATATCCGTTTTTGGCTTTACCTTTTTGCCATTTTCTATGATATAAGCCTCTCTAAACTCGGGCAAATATTTACTAACCTTGTCACTAAGGGAAAGCTTGCCCTCTTCAATCAGCCTAATTGCAGAAACTACCGTTAAGGGCTTTGTCGCAGAATAGATGAGAAGTTTTTCCTTGCCGTTAAGTTCTTCCCTTCCGTCTCCAGCTAGATAGCGAAAAATAGGAAAACCGTCTTTTACTACAGCAACATCAATATAGGGAATATTTTTTTCTTTAACAATCTTATTTATATAATCTTTAGCATTTTGAAACATTATTTTTGCTCTCCTTTACGTTCTCGAAGGCTTAGCGTAGCGTTTTGGCGAAGTTCCGTAAAACTCAGAAAACTTCCTCGAGAAATAAAATCTATCGCAAAAGCCGTATTTGTCACTGATTTCGCCTATGTTGAGTTTGCCCTCTGCAAGCTCCTTTGCACAAGCCGTTAAAAGCCTTTCGTCAATATATTTACCAACAGACTTGAGCGTTTCCTTTTTGAACCTCTTTTGCAAGGTTATTACTGAAATAAAAAGCTTTTCTGCAACCTCTTTAACAGTTAAACTAGCCGAAAGATTTTCGTTTATATATTCCATTGCGTTTTTAACTAAGGGCGAATAGTTTTTTATCCCCCCCAACATTACTCCGTTAGCCTCTGTAACCTTAACCAGAATTGATAAAAGTAAGTGTCTTGTTTCTATTACTGCATTGACTGAATCACTTTCAAAGAGAGTTAATAACCTATCTAAATAATTTTTTTCGTCAGGAATAGAAAGCACTCTATCTACTCCCCAGAAAACGTCTGCTCCATCCTCACAGGTCAGTGAAACGTGGGCAAAAATTTTATCAAGACTTTTTTCACAACTGCAACTAAACCCCGTCATCGTGGGAATAACGTAGATATTGCCCTTTTTCAGGGTATACGTTTTGCCACCTGAGACAACCTCTCCCTCTCCATCTATCGGAATATAAATTCTAGTGTATGGAGAAAACACGTTTTGATAGTTCCAGCTCTTGTCAAGGCCTACTTTTTTTAAGGTTAAAATTTCAAAAGAAGTTTTCTGAACCGATACGGATATACCACGATTTTCCCTAGGAAACATATACAAATCTCCATAAAATTTACACTTTTTTCAATTTATCCTTTTTTAATTATATGTTATACTAATAAAAAAATCAAGGAATTTTATATGAGTAGTTACAAAATTAAAAAAACCGTGGGCAACACCTCTTGGCTAATACGCGATAGGTTTGGAATGTTTATCCATTTCGGGCTATATTCACTCCCCGCAAGGCACGAGTGGATAAAGACTATGGAAAAGATTAAAGATGAAAAGTACGACAAGTATTTTAATCTATTTAACCCCGACTTGTTAGACGCTAAAGAGTGGGCTAGAAAGGCAAAGGAAGCAGGCATGAAGTACGCTGTTCTCACCACCAAGCATCACGAAGGGTTTTGCCTTTTTGACAGCAAGTATACAAATTACAAGGTTACTAACACCCCCTATGGCAAGGACATCGTTAAAGAATATGTAGAAGCTTTTAGGGCTGAGGGCTTAAAAATCGGGCTTTACTATTCATTAATAGATTGGCACCACCCCCATTTCCCCATAGACGTTATTCACCCTTTGAGAGATGACCCTATGGCAGAGCAAATGGACAAAGACAGGGATATGAAAATTTACGCAGAATATATGCGCAATCAAGTGACCGAGCTATTATCTAACTACGGCAAGATTGACGCGCTTTGGTTTGACTTTTCATACCCAAATCCAGACCCCGTTCAGCTTTTAGCGTTTGACAAGAGCAATCCCCCACCAGACCCCGAGCCTAAGTCTTGGATGCAGTTCGGTGGTGGAAAAGGAAAGGACGAGTGGGAATCGGAAAAAATGATGGCGCTCGTTCGCTCTCTTGCCCCCGACATTGTCGTAAACAACAGACTTGGAATTGAGGGTGACACTAGAACTCCCGAGCAAGTTATGCTATCCGACTGGCCGAAAGACGAAGCAACAGGCGAGCATATCGTGTGGGAAGCTTGCCACACATTCTCCGGTTCCTGGGGATATTTTAGAGACGAAACTACTTGGAAATCAGCAGAAATGCTTATAAACCTCTTAGTTAAAACCGTTTCCCGTGGTGGAAGCCTACTTATGAACGTAGGTCCTACGCCGAGAGGCGTTTTCGATGAAAGAGCCGATAATGCGCTCTCATCTTACGCTAAGTGGATGAAATATAATTCCCCATCCATTTACGGTTGTACGATGGCAGAGCCTGAGTTTATCCCTCCCGAGGGCACGAGACTAACTCAGAGCGAGGACGGAAAGAGATTATATATTCACCTAGTAGAATATCCCTTTAAAACGCTAGTGTTTAAGAATATGAAAGGCAAGGTAAACTACTCTCAATTTCTGCACGACGGAAGCGAAATTTTATTTACCGAAAAAGAGACGGGCGAAGTCGTTTTCCACTTACCAGTGGTAAAACCGAACGTTATTTCCCCCGTTATTGAAATTATATTATAGGATAAGGAGAAGAAATTATGGCTAAATCAAGACTTATCGGCGATTATCCGGTTATAGGTATTCGCCCCACCATTGACGGAAGAAGAGGTCCGTTAAAGGTAAGAGAAAGCTTAGAAGTTCAAACTATGAACATGGCAAAATCTGCAGCTAAGCTCATTGAAGAAAACGTGTTTTATTCTAATGGTGAACCTGTTAAGGTTATAATTGCCGATACCACTATCGGAAGAGTAGCAGAAGCTGCTGCTTGTGCCGACAAGTTCAAGAAAGCTGGTGTAGATATCACCCTCAGCGTTACACCTTGTTGGTGCTATGGCAGTGAAACGATGGATATGGATAAAAACACCGTTAAAGCCGTTTGGGGCTTCAACGGAACGGAAAGACCGGGTGCAGTTTACCTTGCTGCAGTTCTTGCAGGGCACGCACAGAAAGGCTTACCAGCGTTTGGCATTTACGGACACGACGTTCAGGATTTAGATGACACCTCAATTCCCTCCGACGTTGCCGAAAAGATTTTAAGGTTTGCAAGGAGCGCAGTTGCCGTTTGTACTATGAGAGGTAAATCATACCTTCAAATCGGTTCAATCTGCATGGGTATTGCAGGCTCCATTATCGACACCGACCTTTTTGAAAAATATTTAGGTATGAGGGTTGAAAGCGTTGATGAGGTAGAAATTATCCGTAGAATGAGCGAGGGTATTTTTGATGAAAAAGAATACCAAAAAGCTTACGCTTGGATTAAGGAAAAATGTAATGAGGATTTTGATAAAAACCCTGTAGAATTGCAAAGAAGCCCTGAACAAAAGGAAAAAGACTGGCAATTTACAGCTAAAATGGCTTGTATAATTAAAGATTTAATGAACGGCAATGCTAATCTCCCAGAGGGGGCTGAAGAAGAAAAGGTTGGACACAATGCCCTTTGTGCAGGCTTCCAAGGTCAAAGACAGTGGACGGACTTCTACCCCAACTGTGACTTCCCCGAGAGCATACTAAACTCCTCTTTCGACTGGAACGGAAAGAGAGAGCCATATATCTTAGCAACTGAAAACGACACCTTAAACGGTGTTTGTATGATGTTTGGTAAGCTTCTAACAGGCAGAGCACAAATTTTTGCAGACGTTAGAACTTACTGGTCGGGTGATGCAGTTAAGAGAGTGACCGGCTACGAGATTGAAGGAAAAGCAAAAAAGGCAGACGGATTTATTCACCTTATCAACTCTGGTGCAGCGTGTGTTGACGCGTGTGGCGAAGTTAAAGATGAAAACGGCAATGCCGTTATGAAAAAATGGTGGGAGATGACGGACAAGGATATCGACGCTTGTATGAAGGCAACCACTTGGCCATACGCAGACCTAGGATATTTTAGAGGTGGTGGATATTCTTCTAGATTCGTGACGAAAACTGAAATGCCTGTAACTATGATGAGACTTAATATGGTTAAAGGCTTAGGACCAGTAATGCAACTTGCCGAGGGTTGGACGGTTGCTCTTCCCGATGAGGTTACCGATAAACTTTGGAAAAGAACAGACTATACTTGGCCCTGTACTTGGTTTGCTCCGAGAATTACCGGAAAGGGTGCGTTCACCTCTGCATACGACGTTATGAATAACTGGGGCGCAAACCATGGAGCAATCTCTTACGGACATATCGGCGCAGATATAATTACCCTTTGTTCAATGCTTAGAATTCCCGTATGTATGCACAACGTTGATGAAAAGGATATATATCGCCCTGCTTGTTGGAATGCCTTCGGAATGGATAAAGAAGGGCAAGACTTTAGAGCTTGCTCTACCTACGGCCCACTCTATAAATAATAAACAAAAAGAAAAGAAAAAAGTAGCGAACTCCTCGCTACTTTTTTTGCATTTATAAATAATTTCTCTCAATCAATCAAATATAACACCATCTGAAGTTAACGTATTTAATTGAATGTTATAGAGATTACCTGCATAATTGCTAACGTCAAAATCAGCACAGTTTACAAAACCACCGTTTGCCACCTTGACTACATAACCTCCTAAAGCACCACAATTTTTCGCGTGAGTACCGTTAGCGTTAACCCTGCTGAGATTATTACTTTCAATAGCCACAATACTTCCGTCTAATACGGCTTCTCTAATGTCTAAATCTGCAACTCTGTCTGCGTACGCTGCAATCCCACAATTAGTTATTACGCAGGAACGTGCTGAAACTTCACCGTTGTGTCTTGCGTGGACACCCCATCTCGTCATATTTCTACTGATTCCCTCTCTAATGGTTACAGAAGACTCGTTGTTCGCAATAACTCCATCGTAAAATCCGTCAAAACCACTTGCAGGAAGAACTACCGCAGAAGACCCTCTGTTACAAAGAAGTCCACACACCGTCATTCCACTTTCTACAGTTTCCGGCATCAAACGGAAAACACAACCTATTGCAGGTAAATTTGCAGAATTCTCGCCTGCAATAAAGGGATAATTGCCTCTAGAATCGTGCGCATCTGCCGTATAAGCAAATCCACGTGCATTTACGGGAACGACTGCAAAAGAGTACTCTTTTCCGTCAATAGTTACCTTTTCAGTATTGTTACCTGAAGCTTCAGCGACTATAGTTATAAAGGACAAATCAATTTGACTTGCATATATCTGTTCGTTAATAACTGTGCCTGCAAGAATTTTAATTTCACATTTAATACCACCCTTTTTATAAGTTGGATAGTACAATGACAAATAATCAATCGCATCGCCTATAGATGTAAAATCACCGTTTGCACCGACCGTAACCGTCTTATCACCTAAAATCGCTCCAGCACCATTATTTAAGATTCCAGCATAGGATAAATCACCTGAAGCCACCGACCAAGTATATGCCTTTTTATAATCATACAACGCTCCCTCTGGCACGTTTATTTTCTTAACGTAAGTCATTGTAAAGGTTGAATAAGGCAGTCCAGGATTAGAAGAAGTAGGCTCTACAAACTCAGGTGGAGTTACAGAATTAAACGTAACCTCAGTTAATTTTGAACAGTTAGAGAAAGCCATTCTACCTATGTATGTAACGCTCTCCCCAACCACAAGCCTAGTTATCTCGCTCCTTTCTCTAAATGCTAGCTCGTTAATCTTCGTTAAGCCGACAACTTCAATATCGTATTCTCCAGCAGAAACATATTTATGCTGTAAATCTCTTTCACTAACTATTGCATTGTAATTTCCGTCTCCCCAATCAATAAACTTAGCTCCTTCACATTTACTGCCAAGCACTCTAAAGTCTAAGTTCAATTTACTTTCAGAAATTGTGACGGAAAATATCGTGTTCTGCAAATCCCTTTCATTATCAGCCTTTACACCAAGAGATTTCCACGTTTTTTCTCCGTCATAAGAAACTTCCCAATAGTCAAAATACTCGTTAATGCGAACTGCCGCCGAGGTACCGTCCTCGCCCTCTGCCTTCCAAGTAGTAGCTACCCCGTTAATCTCCCAATAACCGTCAGAACTAATCCCAATCGTTGGCAAATCGTTAACGTTTCCAATTGCATTGTACTTGGTCACTTCACCGTTAATAACCCAAAAACCTGCCTCGTTAATCTCTATAGTTGGAGTAATACCATCCTTTCCGTCTCTACCGTCCTCTCCGTCAGCACCTCTGCACGCACTTCCAAACAAACACACTAAAACAATAATCAACAAGGATAAAATTTTTACAAAAAACGTTTTTTTCATATTCTTCTCCTTTAGCTTTCACCGACTAGTTTTTCGGTGAATTTTTTACTAATTATAGCACAAAATATGGTTGCGTGCAACCATATTTTGTCTAAATTATCGATTATTATAGTTGCAAACGGCTATATAAGGAGGAAAATATGCAAGGAAACAACGTAAACCACGCGCTTTCATTGAGAATTCAAGAATTGCTAAAGGAAAAGCATATTACCAGATATAGACTTTCTATGAATAGTGGCGTAAGCCATTCAACGCTTAAAAACATTATTCACGAAACGGTTAAAGATAACCTTTTATCAACCACTATTCTAATTGCAAACGGCTTTAATATGTCTGTAAGTGATTTTCTAGATAGCCCACTATTTAGTGAAGAAAACCTTAACATTTGAATGCCTCAAGATAAACGAGAATCCTAAATGAAAGTAAAGAGGAAGGAGCCACCGAAAATTCGGTGGCTCCTTCCTCTTTTTATATTAAGGTATTATATTTTTTCTTCCTTTTTTGCGTAATATTTTTTTGTTAAATATTTCATAGCAAAAAGTGATGCGACCATAACGACTATACTCACGGGAAGTGTAATAAGCCAATTCGAAACAAACCCTGCAAAAATATAGCAGATAAAGGATATCACAGCAATATATATAGCGTATGGAATCTGTGTAGAAACGTGGTTTAAATGCTCGCACTCTGCCCCTGCGCTACTCATAATGGTCGTATCGGAAATAGGTGAGCAATGGTCACCACAAACTGCACCTGCAAGGCAAGCTGACATACAAACTACACCCAACTCGTCACCTGTTCCAAACATGGCTGTAACTATTGGAATAAGAATACCGAAAGTTCCCCACGAGGTTCCTGTAGCAAAAGAAAGAACGCAAGCAACCAAAAATACGATTGCTGGCAAGAATCTCATTAGTCCAGAAGCTGCATTACTTACAAGGTCCCCAACAAAGAAAGCTGCACCGAGCTCACCGGTAACGTTTTTAAGAGCCGTTGCAAAAGTTAAAATTAAAATTGCAGGCACCATTGCGATAAATCCTTTGGGAACGCTAGCCATTGACTCCTTAAAGGAAACGGCTTTTCTAACTGCTAGATAAATAATGGTAATAACCAAGGCAATAAGCCCACCCCAAGGTAGTGCAATGGTAGCATCAGTATTAGCAAATGCGTTAATAAAGGTTTCACCACTAAATATTCCACCGACGTAAACTAGTGCAAAAACGCTTGCTACTAGTAAAAATATTATAGGAAGAATCAAGTCTATAACTCTGCCATTAGTAGAAGGCGTTTCTTCCGTATCTTTAATTCTTGCTCCTGAGAAAAGGTCTCCGTTTTCAGCATTGATTTCGTGCTGACGCATTGGTCCAAAGTCAAACTTCATCAGCGTAATAGCAAGAACAAATACTAAGGTTAAAATAGAATAGAAGTTATATGGAATAGCAGAAATAAACAAAGCTAAGCCGTTTTGTCCCTCCTTAGCGTAATCGGAAACAGCAGCAGCCCAAGAAGATATTGGTGCAATCATACAAATGGGAGCCGCCGTTGCGTCAATAATAAAGGCAAGCTTACTTCTACTAATTTTATGCTTATCGGTAACAGGGCGCATAACCGAGCCGACTGTTAAACAATTAAAATAGTCGTCAATAAAAATAAGAATACCCAGCACGAAAGTAGCGAGCGCTGCCCCTACCTTAGTTTTTACGTGCGTTTTTGCCCATTCGCCAAATGCCTTAGAGCCACCTGCCCTATTAACTAATGCAACCAATATTCCCAATTCTATTAAGAACACGAAAATACCAGCCGTCCCCTTTACTGCCGAGATAAGACCGGTGGAAATTACTCCATCCATTGTTCCTAACGGGTTAAAATCTGCCATCAATATTGCTCCAGACAGGATACCTATTAGCAGTGAAGAAAATACCTCTTTCGTTATAAGCGCAAGCGCAATTGCAATTATTGGGGGAAGCATCGCCCAGAACGAACCCTGCACGGTACCCGTTCCACCACAGGTTTCACAACAGCTTGGGCACGCAACCGTTATCGCTTCGGTATCCTCCGTTGCCTCTACAAGAATTATTTCCGTTTGCCCCATGCACGTTGAACACACCTCTTGATGACAATCTTGACAAACCATAGAATTGTGCACTGAATTTGTTGAAACTGCCACTATTAGCAAGCCTAATATTAGCACTGCAGCAACAATTATCGTTATAATCTTCCTCTTGTTGGTACTTTTACTCGTTAACATACCTTCTCCTTTTGTAAATTTTTAAGACAAAAGCCTCTAATAAAAAAATCACGGCACTATTAAATACCGTGATAAATATTTATCATAATATCTAATAGCTCAACACGAGAAAATTCTCGTGACAGTTCCGTGCATATTCTACACGGCCCCAGATAACGGTTGGTTGGGCACTTCCCGTTTCTTCGGCGACCTCCCTTTTTCCACGCAGAATCTTAACCCTTTCTGTGCTTATCGTGAAGGACGCGCCTCTATCCTGATTATTTTATTTACTTTATAATGTTATAATATTTTTTCTTTTCTGTCAATAGCTTTATTAACTTTTATTCCACTTCAGGCAAAATAACACAAGGAGCATTGTAATTAAAATCTGCCATACTCTTAACGTTAGTTATATCCCAATTAGAACAGTCTAAAATTAATTTCTCACAGCCGTAAAAGAGTTTGTCCATTTCTTTAACCGTAGAGGTTGTGAATTCCTCTGAAAAAGTTATCTCTTCCAAATTGCCACACCCCATAAACACGGCAATCATCGACCCACATCTAGAAAAATCTACACTAGCTAAATCTATATACTCAAGCGCTTTATTTCCATAAAAAGTATAAGCGAATGTAGTAACTGTTATTTCTCCCAATTTAACGTCTCTAAGAGAAGTGCACCCCATAAAGGTACAGCTTAAATAATAAACGCTTCCCCTTTCGTTTGATAGTGCCGATAAATCAGCCTCATTTAAGTTTTTGCAGTTTTCAAAGGTGCTTGTAAAGTTTATTAACACACCGTCTTTAATTTGGTTATCACCTATACTCTCAGGCAATTTAAAAGCGTTTAATAACGTACAATTTTTAAACATTTTGTTAAATTTTTGTGCCCTTGACAGATTGAGCATAGAAAGGTCAATCTCCTCTAGTGCCCTGCAATTTTCAAATGCCGATTCAAAGCTTACTAAATTATAAGTGTCAAAATTTTCAAAACCCACAACCTCTTTAAGTTGTTCGAAGCTCTTAAACATATCCTTAGAGTTAGCGTTAGCGAGAACTCCGTATTCGTTGCCAACAATAAAAAGCTCTGTCCCTACTCTATAAACAATAACTTGTCCATTCTGGTGTGCGCTAGCATCCCAAACTTCGTCGTATTCTTCACCCGAAAAACTTTTAGTAAAGGTAACCTTGGTTATTTCACTTCTGTCAATTAAAGACTCATACCAAGTGTAAGCTTCCTTGATTGTATTGCTTTTTTCCGTAATTATAAGCCCTGTTTTATCGTGAAAAGCTCCCTCCGTTTCTTTAATAGAGGTTTCTAAAAAATAGGTGCCTATTGGAGAGTATATGTCCCTTTCAAAATCACGCCCAAGTAGCAATATTCCCTTCTCATATACCTCTATTACGTATCCCTCTCCATCCTCTTGCGTTTCTACGTAGTTTTCCATTTCCTCATTAGGATAGGACGGAGCCGTTATCGAAGGAATATGCACGTTATACATTCCAATACTTGTATCAACGGTATTTTGCTCGTTTAATTCCTGCACGCTAAATTTTGCGTGAGTGTGCCCGTGAAAGTATATAACGTTCGGATAATGGCTTAGAAGTTCAAAAAACACTTCACCATTTTCTCCCCTCAAACCGTCTGAAGGATAGCATTCGACAGCATCTCCACTGCCACCCTTAGGAAAATAGTGGTGGAATAGAAAACACCTTTTATCCTTATTTGCTTCTAACGTTTCGTAAAGCCATTTAACTTCTTCCTCTGAAAAGGTTTTGCCGTAGTTAGAATTGCCGTTAATTCCAAGCATTATAAAAACGTCGCCAGCCTTTTCAAAGGAGTGGAACACCTTTTGGTTTATTTCTTTATACTGACTCTGAGTAAAATACTCCTTAATGTCGTCGTAAGTTTTATCTCCCGTACTTAGAATAACACCCTCGTGGTTGCCTGAGGAGATATACACGGGTAGGCTATATTCTTTAACTATATTTTGGTAAGCTTCTAAATGAAAAGAATTATTTGCGTTATCAACAGCGTCACCACAAAGTGCAATAAACTCAACGTCTCCCCTCTCCCTAAAAAAGGTAAGGGCGTTAGTTAAGTCCTCCTCCCCGTCAAATTTACCAACGTGACTATCAGAAATAGCCCCGAACGAGTACAACTTCTCTCCTAATTCTTTAGCTTTTAAGCTTCCAAGTTCTATGTATCCGACTCTTTCGTTTAATTGGTTGTAAACGCCGATAGCATCTGCCTCTAACGGTGCCACGTTCTTTGGAATAAGCCCACAATATTTTATTCTTTCACTAGTTTGACTAGCTTCAATATACGTTATCGGTGCATAATTGTCTAATGCAACACCTAAGGCTTCGTATTTTAGGAGATAACTTCCTGTCTCCAGCTCCTCGTATATAACGATATCGTTATTGCTATCTACTTCGCCAAGAATATTAACTATTTCTTCCTCTTCTTCCATTTGGTCGGGAGTCTCTACAACTTCTTTATCGGTAGACAGACCTGGATTGTTTAATAAATCATCTGCCGAGCCTTCCGTTAAAGGTGCACACGCTGAAAAACAGAACTGAAGGGCAACAAGTATTATAGAAATTGCGAGGATTATAAATCTTTTAAGCTTAAAACTCTGCCCTTTCAACTCTTTTCTCCTTTTAGATAGACCATATTACATTTACGACACATGAAGTATCGTAATGTCAAATCACATAAAAATAATATAATATTTTGTTTTTTTTGTCAAAGGAAAACAGGCTAACATCCGTAGCCTGTTTTCCTTTTTATATTTTGAAACCTTATTATAATTTACTCACTGAGCTCGAATTCTTCCTTTCCCACTGCACATAGAGGGCACAAATAATCGTCCTCTAAGTCTGCAAAAAGGGTTCCTTCAGCATCCTCATCGTACACGTAACCACACACCTTACAAATATACTTCATTTCGCTCTCCTTTTATTTGCCAAAATATCTCTTGAGAAGACCCTCAAAAGCCTTACCGTGACGAGCTTCATCCCTAGCCATTTCGTGCACGGTATCGTGAATTGCGTCAAGGTTATGCATTTTAGCCATCTTAGCAAGCTCAAACTTGCCTGCAGTTGCACCGTTTTCTGCTTCAACTCTCATTGCAAGGTTCTTTTCGGTAGAGTCGGTAACCACCTCACCTAAAAGCTCAGCAAACTTAGCAGCGTGCTCAGCTTCCTCTAAAGCAGCTTTCTCCCAGTACAAACCAATTTCAGGATAGCCCTCTCTATGTGCAACCCTTGCCATTGCAAGATACATACCAACTTCCATACATTCACCGTTGAAGTTTTCCCTTAAACCTTCAATGATTTCTTGTGGAACACCTGCCTCTTTGCCTGCCCCAACAACGTGCTCTGCTGCCCAAAATTTTTCACCAGTTTCTACTAATTCTTCAAATTTTTCAGCAGGTGCCTTGCAAAGGGGGCACTTTTCAGGTTGAGTTTCCGATTCAACGATTTGACCACATACTAAACATTTCCATTTTTTCATAATTTTTATCTCCTAATTTATAAATATTTTTAATTTTTATTACAATCGGGGCAAAGCCCGTAGTAAACACATTTCTCACTTGCCACACGTAGCCCCATCTCCTTTAATTCATCGGGCGTTTTAGCTGGGCGAAACAAGTCAATTATCTTTCCACAACCACTGCAAATAAAATGACTGTGACGAGAAGTGTCTCCATCATAATGAAGCCTTTTATCCTCCGTTTCCAAGGTAACTATCACTCCCTCTTCAGCTAAAAGCTTTAGATTCCTGTAAACGGTACCAAGGCTAATGCTTGGCTCGATTCTTCGAGCCGAGGAATAAATCATATCGGCAGTAGGATGGTCACACCTGCCCTTTATTATATCCGTTATAAGCTCTCTCTGTCTTGAATAACGCATCTTGGCACCTCCTTATCAGTAATGATTACTATTATTATAATTAGAACATACACTTTTGTCAAGGTTTTTTTCTTAATTTTATTAAATTTTCCTAAAAATTTTTTTGATGCCGTCTTTTCCTCTAAAAAGGAAAAAAACGGCTAACATTCGCCGTTTTTTCCTTTAATCATTATTTAATATTATTTCTTTTCAAAATATTCTGCACCGTGCTTGCAAAGTGGACAGATAAAATCGGTTGGAAAAGTTTCCCCCTCGAAAACGTAGCCACAAATCTTGCAGACGTAAGCGTTTTTAACTTTGGGTTTAACCTTAACACTTTTGTGGTAATAAGAATAGGTCATACTCTCTCTTCCAGAAAGCACGGCAGATTCTTCCAAAACGCAAACAAACAAACCGTGAGTGCCAGTATCAACGTAGTCCTCCACCTTTAGGCAAAGGCAGGCGTTAACATCTTTTGTAATTATTGCTAGCCCGTTACCAGAAGTTATTATATCTTGTCCTTTAAATTTATCGACATCTCTTCCACTATTAAATCCGAAGCGTTCAAAAGTGGAAAAAGGCGTATCCACCGTTAAGATATTAACGTTCATTTTCCCAGTGTTTTTTATAACGTCGTGCGAGTAGTTTTGTTTATTTATGCTAACTGCAAACCGTTGAGGGCTAGACGCTACCTGCATAACGCTATTGCAAATAAAGCCGTTATGCTTGCTTCCGTCGAAAGAGGTTATCACGTAAAGACCGTAGCTTACGTTGTTAATGGCTTTATGGTCCACTATATTCTCCTTTTTAAGTTAAAAAGATTAATAATTTTCCTCGTGAATTTCAAAGTATGCCTGAGGATGTACACATACGGGGCAAACTTCGGGAGCCGCTTCGCCGATATGGAAATGCCCACAGTTTCTGCATTCCCAGACTTTAACACCAGCTTTTTTGAACACTTCGGAAGTTTCAACGTTCTTCAAGAGTGCGCGATAACGTTCCTCGTGGCTCTTTTCAATTTTTGCAACTGCCCTAAATCTTTCAGCAAGCTCTATAAAGCCTTCCTCCTCTGCTTCTTTTGCAAAGGTAGCGTACATATCCGTCCATTCATAATTTTCGCCCTCTGCAGCAGCAACGAGATTTTCAGCAGTGTTGCCAATGCCCTCTAATTCCTTAAACCATAATTTAGCGTGTTCCTTTTCGTTATCAGCCGTCTTTAAAAACAGCGCTGCTATTTGCTCATATCCTTCCTTTTTTGCCTTAGAAGCAAAATAGGTATACTTGTTTCTAGCCTGCGATTCTCCAGCAAAAGCAGAAAGCAAATTTTGCTCGGTTTTGGTTCCCTTATATTTGTTCATTTATTAATCCTCCGTTTATTGTTTTATTAAATATAGCACAAATTTTCACTTATTTCAAGAGGTTTTTTAAATTAAACCATCTTGGCGAACTCTTTTTTTAGTCTTAAAATTATTTTCTTTTCCAAACGGGAAATATAACTTTGTGAAATACCAAGCATATCGGCAACTTCCCTTTGCGTTTTTTCTTCTTCTCCATCGAGCCCGTACCTAAGCGACATTATCTCACGCTCTCTGCCATTGAGTTTTTCAAGCGCCACCCTTAGCAGTTCACTCTCCACCCCACTTTCTATTTTTTTATAAACCAAATCGTGGTCGGTGCCCATAACGTCGGATAAAACGAGTTCGTTGCCCTCGCTATCAGTGTTTAGTGGCTCGTCAAAAGAAACCTCTGCCTTAAGCTTAGCCGTTCTCCTTAAAAACATTAATATTTCGTTTTCAATACACCTAGAAGCAAAGGTTGCTAGCTTAACTTTTTTATCGGAGGAAAATGAACCCACTGCTTTAATAAGCCCAATAGTACCAACGGAAACTAAGTCGTCAAGGTCAATACCGGTATTTTGAAAACGTTTTGCAATATAAACAACTAGCCTAAGGTTATGTTCAATGAGTTTGTCTGCTATCCCCTCTTGTCCACTTTCCATAAGGGAAATAAGCTCTGCCTCTTCCTCTGGAGAATAGGGCGAGGGCAACACTTCCCCTCCGTTTATGTAGTGCAAAACCTCTTCCCTTAAAGATAGTCTTTTAAGAAACTTCTTTAACTTGTCTATCATTCTCTCTTTCATCTTTCACCCCCACGAGCGCAGGGTGAAGTATTAAATCTGCGCCCGTTATATCTATTCTTGCAATCATTAGTACTACCCTAGTATATATATTCGGTTTATCCCCAATAAATATCTTTATTTCCTCTAATGGCAAACAAAATCTCTCCCCCTCTCCATTTGCAGTTTGTACTCTCATTTTCTTAAGCTTTTTATACACACCTCCGTCACCAAGCAGTTTTTTTATAAAGCTCATTTCACAAACCACCACGGGAATATCGTTATAGTAGAGCGTGTTGCCAGTGTCTAGAAAACCTCTTCCCGTCAATTTCTCTCCCTCTAGCGTTAATTCAAAGGGATAGAGCACCCTCTCAACCTCCCTTCTGCGATAAAGAAAACTTACCACGTTTTTTAATGCATATATAATTCCCCAAGCAGGCAAAAAACACATCGCAACCGCAATTTCACTTGAATAGCTTACCCCTAAAATAAAATAAACGCCAAAAATTGCGCCACCTAGCAAAAACGTAAGCATACAAAAAACTGCTAGATTAACGTAATATTCTTTTCGCCCCTTAAAATTTACCGACAAAAATAGCAGTAAAATTCCAAAGAGAACTTTAATAACAGCAAGGTAAAATTTCCCTATCTTTATCAAAGGAAAAATCAAAGAGAAAACACCTCCTAAAATGGCACAGAGAAAAACGCGCCATCTCTTATGATTTTTTCCGGTTAGAACAAATGTAAGCTTTAATAATAGATAATCTATAACTAAATTATTGATAAGTACGTATTCAACGTATACGGTCATAAAAAAGCCCCCGTGGAAGCATAGATTACCACGGGGGAATTTAAACCTTTTAGGGGCTTTTATGTTTTATTCGGATATTTTGTAGAATAACTTTATTTTTTCATAAACTGCATAATAATGCCGTTTTGAACGTATAGATATTCTTGTTTTATTTTCATAGTTTTATCAGTAATATCAAGATATTTTTCGTTCTTTTTGATAATATCAGCGTAATCACTGAAAAAATCAGAAGAAAATTCCTTATCGTATTTTATAACGTCTATCCCTTTTTCAGTACGAAGCGCAAGCATAATAAACTCAAATTTAGCGTCCTCTCCCTCAACAACGTCAGAAGAAATTTCAGGGCTTTTATTATAAATAATGCAGTTCAGATATTCGTCTATCTTGAAAGTATTAGTAAATCTTCTACCGTCAATAAAGGAAGAAGCAGAAACGCCTAAGCCTATATATTCGCCCCTCTCCCAATAATTATAGTTATGTTTTGATTCAAAGCCCTTTACTGCAAAGTTAGAAACTTCATATCTATAAAGCCCCTTTTCCTTTAGGTAAGCCCTAGCACCATCGTAAATATCAGCAACTTCGTCTTCAGATAAAAGCTCACCATTTAAATAATCGGTATAAATAGGCGTGCCAACCTCAGGAGTTAGCGCATACATAGAAATATGTTTAACCTCCCCCGCAAGGCAAAGGTCAATGCTCTTTTTAACTTGCTCTAGCGTCTGCCCTGCAAGACCTAAGAGAATATCTGCGCTTAAATTCTCCCCTTTAAGAAGTTTACAAGCAATCAAAAAATCCTTTGCCGTATGTACACGGTTAAGCCTTTTTAGTTGTTCGTCATACCCCGTTTGAAGCCCGATAGAGAAACGGTTAATCTTTGCACTTTTATAAGTTTTAATTTTTTCTTCATCTACAGTGCCGGGGTTAATTTCAATAGTAATTTCAGGATTTTCAGAAAGAGAAAAGAATTTTCTAATCTGTTTTATTGCCCCTAAAATATAACTTGCGGGAACGATAGACGGAGTGCCCCCACCGATATATATAGTATCAAAAGTTTTGTTTGAAAGCTCCCTGCCCCTTGCCTCTATTTCACGATAAAGACAGGCAAAGTAGCTTTCCACCTTGCCAAGTTCTTTAGGGTATGACGCAAAGTCACAGTAAGTGCACTTGCTTTTGCAAAAGGGAACGTGGATATATATTCCAGCCATTTTTTCTCCTTAATTGTTATTGTCCGTTTTAAGTATAGAAATAAACGCCTCGGAGGGAATTTCAACCGTTCCGATGGAGCGCATCTTCTTTTTTCCCTCTTTCTGCTTTTCAAGAAGTTTCTTTTTTCGCGTAACGTCGCCACCGTAACACTTAGCAAGTACGTCTTTTCTAAACGCTTTAACAGTTTCTCTAGCGATTATTTTGCCGCCAACTGCCGCCTGCACAGGAATTTCAAACATCTGCCTCGGAATAATGTCTTTAAGCTTTTCTGCTATCTGTCTGCCCCTCTCGTAAGCCTTATCCTTATGGACGATAATAGAGAGTGCATCACAAATATCTCCGTTGAGGAGCATGTCAAGTTTAACCAAATCACTTTTCTCATAGCCTGCAATATCATAGTCAAAGGAAGCGTAGCCTTTAGTTCTAGATTTCAAGCTATCAAAGAAATCGTAAATAATCTCGTTTAAGGGAAGTGTATATTTTAATTCCACCCTCGTTTTATCGAGGTACACCATATCCTTATATACGCCACGCTTATATTGGCAAAGCTCCATTATGGCTCCAACGAATTCGGGAGGTGTTAGAATACTTGCGTTAATTACAGGCTCTTCCATATAATCTATCTCGGTTGGAGAAGGTAGGTGGGTTGGGTTTTCCACCATCATCATAGTTCCGTCCGTTTTATACACCTTGTAGGAAACTGATGGTGCAGTGGTAATAATATCAAGGTCGAATTCTCTCTCAATTCGCTCCTGAATAACGTCCATATGCAACAACCCTAAAAATCCACAACGGAACCCAAAACCTAGTGCTGCTGAATTATCAGGTTCAATAGATAGTGCCGCATCGTTTAATTTAAGCTTTAAGAGTGCGTCCTTTAGGTCGTTATATTTGCTTCCGTCTAGTGGGAATACGCCCGAGAAAACCATAGGAAGCGCCTTTTTATATCCAGGCAAAGGCTCGCTTGCCGGATTTGTGGCAGAGGTTATCGTGTCGCCAACGGCAGTATCTTCAATACTCTTAACACTTGCGGCAATATATCCAACTTCTCCTGCAGAAAGATTTTCAGTAGGCAACATTTTGGGCGCAAACACGCCAACCTCGGTAACGGTAAATTCCTTGTCCGACATAAAGGTTTTAATTTTATTTCCGACCCTAACCGTGCCGTCCATAATGCGCACGAAACAAATAACGCCCTTAAAATTATCGTAATAACTATCAAATATAAGCGCCTTTAGGGGAGCATTTTCATCCCCCTTAGGTGCGGGAATTTTTGTTATAACTTGTTCTAAAACTTCTTCGATATTAAGCCCACTCTTTGCCGAGATTCTAGGCGCATCCTCAGCGTAAACGCCAAGGATATTTTCAAGTTCTTCTACAGCCTCGTCAGGTCTTGCAGAGGCTAGATCCATTTTATTGATTACGGGCATTATCTCTAAATCGTTATCAATGGCAAGGTATGCGTTTGCAAGCGTTTGTGCCTGCACGCCTTGAGTTGCATCTACGATTAATATTGCACCTTCACACGCCTTTAACGACCTTGAAACTTCATAAGAAAAGTCCACGTGTCCAGGGGTATCTATTAGGTTGAAGATATATTCCTTGCCGTCTCTTGCCTTATAGAACATTCTAACTGGAGTGAGCTTAATAGTAATGCCCCTCTCCCTCTCTAAATCCATAGAGTCAAGAAGCTGTTCTTCCATTTCCCTTTCGCTAACCTGACCGGTTTTTTCCATAAGCCTATCGGCAAGGGTTGACTTGCCGTGGTCGATATGCGCTACTATGCAAAAATTTCTGATATTTTCCTTATTAATTGACATACTAACCTTTTTAATATATAATAAAATTCATATTAAAGTATATACTAATTCTGGTCATTTTGCAAGCAAAATAAAAAAGGAGTGAAGCATGAGAATAAATTCTTCTCACTGGCTACTAACCCGTCCTATCGCACATAGGGGGCTTTGGAACGATGAAGTTCCAGAAAACTCCCTTAAGGCGTACAAAAACGCAATAGAACACGGCTACCCCATTGAAATTGACGTGCACAAGAGTAGTGACGGAGTGCTTTTTGTCTTTCACGACGACAATCTTGAGAGAATGACGGGCGTTCAAGCACCAATTCACGAAAAAACCTCCTCAGAAATTAAGGCGTTAAACCTCGGTGGAACGGAGGAAAAAATTCCCACCTTAAGAGAAGTTTTGGACACGATTGACGGAAACGTTCCCATCCTTATTGAAATTAAAAACCAACCAGATAAAAGCGTCGTAGACGACACTGTTAATTTATTAAAAGAGTATAAAGGGGAATTTGCAATACAAAGCTTTAACCACCTTTATATTATTAGGATTAAAAAGCTTGCTCCCCAATTTATTAGAGGCGTTTTAGGAACCAAATATAAAGGAAAGGTCAGCGCACTTACGCGTTTTGTTTTGCGCAGAATGCCGTTAAATTTTATCGCTAAACCCGATTTCATAAGCTACAACCTAAAAAATCTTCCAATAAAAAACAAGAAAAAGCTTCCACTCCTCTGTTGGACGGTGACGGATAGTGAACAGCAAACAATAGCTGAAAAACTAGCCGATAACATTATCTTTGAGAAATTTATCCCTAGAAAGTAAAAAAGCCTTTACAAAGCACGGTTTTTTTGTTAAAATAGACTTATATAAAATAAGGAGTTATTAGTTATGAAAAAATTAGTAAAAATTCTCGCACTTAGCTTAGTATTCGTTTTTTGCTTTGCATTTGGAGCTTGTGGTGGTTCTTCCTACAAAAAAATTGAAACTGCTTTAGGCAAAGCTGGTTTTGCTGTTAACCAAGACGCTGAGAAAGTTTTAACCACGCTTAAAACGGAACTTCAAAAAGATGACCTTGCAGTAGAGTTTCACGTTTTAGAAAGAAAAGAAGACCTCTCTGGTTCTACTATTATTCCTCATTACGTTATCGTTTTAGAGTTTAAGGCAACTGATGATTTAGTTAAAGCTTGCAAGGAGAGCAACACTTTAGGTGGTATCGTAAAAGATGCTCTAAGTAGCGAAGACGTTAAAGAAACTTACAACAAACTAGTTGAATCGGGCTGGGCAAACGGCAACTGCTTAGTTTATGCAGTTAGTGGCTCAGATAGGTCTGAAGTTAAGAAAATCGTTAAGAACGCATAGTTAAACTTAAAGTTAAAAACGGACTGAAATTATTCGGTCCGTTTTTTTATATCAATTTCCTAACTAACCTTTGCAAAATATCCACTTGAATAATTTTCAAGTGGTATATTTATTTAAAAAAAGTGCAACTGTACAATTTGTATGATATAATTAAATTAACGTTAAGGAGATTTTTATGGAAAATAGTTTTGGTGAATTTCTAAAAGAAAAACGCAAGGAAAAAAACTTAACTCAAAAAGATTTAGCTAAAGTCTTGCTCGTAACGGAATCTGCCGTGAGTAAGTGGGAAAAGAACGCGTGCTATCCAGATATAACTTTGCTTCCTAAATTGTCTGCACTACTAGGCGTAACCGAGCACGAGCTTATAACTGCAAGCACCGACCAAGAGTCTCTAAAAGAAAAGTCACAAGCAAAAAAATGGCGAGCATTAAGTCTTACGTGGAGCTTATTTTTCTATATTTCCTATCTTACGACAATTCTTGTTTGTTTTATCTGCAATTTAGCAATAAATGGGAAGTTAAGCTGGTTTTGGATTGTTTTATCCTCTCTGCTTCTAGCATTTACTTTTACCTCTCTTCCGTGGCTTATAAAGAAAAATAAACTGCTTGTTCTTCCACTTTCAGCGTTTCTAGCTTTAGCTTTGCTTTTGGGCGTTTGCACTATCTATACAAAGGGGGATTGGTTTTTTATCGCAGTAGTTTCCGTTCTTTTTGGGTTAGTTATAATTTTTGTGCCTATTTACATTTCAAAATATAACGTTTTTTCTAGAATAAAGAAATATAACGATTTCATTTCTATAGGAATAGATTTTATACTGCTAAACATACTTTTTGTAGTTATTAACGCCTACACCTTGGCAAAAACATCATCTGCTTCTTGGTGGTGTTTTAGCATAGCTTTGCCTATAAGCTTAGTTGTTTATTTGTTCTTAAATATACTATTATGCGTAAGGTTTTTAAGGCTAAACAAGTTGTTCAAAACAGGCATTATTCTAACCCTAATAAATCTGTTCCTCTATCTTCCCCCACTATTTGTTAATGTCGAATCACTAGAAGTTCAAAAAGAAATTGATGCATTAAACGTTCTTCGGGCGAATTTTTCATCTTGGACTCCAGACCTATTTCTAGAGAATAATATACACTGTATTATATTCTTAACGATGCTGTCTCTAGCAATCATCTTCTTTTTGCTAGGATTAAACAGAAGTCTTAAAAAATAAAACTTAAAAAACACTTTATCTTAGTTGATAAAGTGTTTTTTTATTATTATCTTCCGAACTTCTTTAAGAGAAGCTGTTTCATTTCTTCATTGGAAAGTGGAGCTTCGGCTTTTCTTTTCTGAGCCTCTCTTCTTCCTTCCTTTCTTTCCCTATCCGTTCTTTGGTTGCCTGCGTTTATTCCGTGGGGCAAATCTGCCGTTTTTAAGGTGAGGGAAATTTTCTTCTTTACCGTGTCAACGCCAAGAACTTTAACCTTAACCACGTCGCCAACCTTCAACACGTCTGACGGGTGCTTAATATAGTTGTCGGAAATTTGAGAAATGTGCACGAGACCATCTTGATGCACTCCGATATCCACAAACACACCGAAGTCGATAACGTTTCTAACGGTTCCTATAATTTCCATTCCCTCTTTAAGGTCGGATAAATCCATAAGGTCGCTTCTCAATATTGGCTTTGGCAGACTATCACGAATATCCCTGCCCGGTTTTAATAGCTCTGCTACGATATCTCTTAAGGTAGGCTCACCCACCTCGCACTTAGTCGCAACATTTGCCCAACCTGCCTTTTCAATTTTATCTCTGATTTCGCCTATTTTTCCGTTAGCTACGTCATCAAGATTATATCCAAGCGCCTTTAATAGCTTTTCTACTGCAGGGTATGATTCGGGGTGAACACCGGTATTATCCAAAATATTACCGCCGATTATTCTTAAAAAACCTGCGCACTGCTCGTAAGCTTTTTCCCCTAGTTTTTTAACCTTTAACAGTTCGCTCCTCGTCTTAAACGGCTTATCCTTTCTATATTCCACAATGTTTTTAGCAACGCCTGCATTCAATCCTGAAACGAAGGACAATAAACTTGCAGAAGCCGTATTAAGGTCAACGCCAACACTGTTAACGCAATCCTCAACAACGCCACCTAAAACCTCTTCAAGGCGTTTTTCCGGCATATCGTGTTGATACTGACCTACACCTATTGACTTAACGTCAATTTTAATAAGCTCTGCTAGTGGGTCTAAAAGTCTTCTCGCAATGGAAACGGCACTTCTTTGAGCCGGTTCAAAATCAGGAAACTCCTCTGCTCCTAGTTTACTTGCACTATACACGGAAGCACCTGCCTCATTAACCACTGCATAAGCAACTGGTCTTTCTATCTTTTTAACGAGATTTGCAACGAATATCTCCGATTCCTTGCTTGCCGTTCCGTTACCGATGGAAATTACGTCTACTTTATGCTTGTTTATAAGCTTGGTTAAGACTGCCTCGGCTTCGTCTATCCTGTTTTGAGGGGGCGTTGGGAATACGACAGCCGTATCTAAAACGTTGCCCTCAGCGTTAATAACTGCAATCTTGCACCCCGTTCTATAAGCAGGATCGAGTCCTAAGATGGTTTTACCCTTAAGAGGGGGTTGCAAAAGTAGAGGGCGAAGATTAACTTCAAACATTTTTATTGCTTGCTCGTTAGCGTTATCGGTAAGTTCGCTTCTAATTTCCCTCTCTATCGACGGAAAAATAAGCCTTGAGTATGCATCTTCACAAGCGAGCGCAACAATATTTGCACATTCTCCTCCACCTTTTACGTATTCACCTTTAATAATGTCGGTGAGAAGGTTTTCTTCAACTGCTATGGTAACCTTTAGGCAATCTTCCTTTTCGCCACGGTTAACGGCAAGTATTCTATGTGAGGGAATTTTATCAGCTTTTTCTGAATAATCTTTATATCCATCGTAGGTTTTGGAATTTTCAGCGTCCAAAAGTTTGCAAGAGATTTCACCTTTAGCAAACAAGGTCTTTCTAAGCGTCTTTCTAAGTTCCGCATTATCCGAAACACGCTCTGCAATAATATCAGAAGCGCCTTGCACTGCATCTCTAATAGAGGAAACGCCCTTTTCCTTGTCAATATACTTCTCTGCTTCTGCGTTAATATCCACACTGCCTTGCTCCAAAATTAAATCGGCAAGAGGTGAAAGCCCCTTTTCTATAGCAACTGAAGCCCTCGTCTTCTTTTTCTGCTTGTAGGGTCTATAAATATCGTCAACTTCCGTAACCGTCTCTGCCGAAACAAGTGCAATCATAATTTCATCAGTCATTTTGCCTTGCTCGGTGATAGAATCAACGACCTTTTGCTTCTTCTCATCAAGATTTCTTAAATATTTAAGCCTATCTGCAAACTCACGAAGCACTTGGTCGTTACAAGACCCCGTCGCTTCCTTTCTATAACGCGCAATAAAGGGAATAGTATTTCCATCGTCAATAAGCGTGATTATGTTTTGTGCGTGCTCTGCCTTTAACGTAAATTCCTTAGCTAGTTTAACTGAATAGTCGGTCATTTATTTCTTTTTCCCCTTTTTAATTCTTATTTCTTTAACGGTTTTTTCATACCCGTTGTCTGACGGTGTATAATAAACCCTATCCTTTAAGCTGTCTGGCAAATACTGTTGCTCTACGTATCCACCATAGTTGTGTGGGTATTTATAATTTGAGGCGAGTTCTTTATCCTTTTCGCTTCCGAAAACGGCGTTTTTCACCCACGGAGGAACGTTATCGTCCTTAACCTTAACGGCATCTTCTCCAGCCATATCCATTGCCGTAACTACTGAATTAGATTTCTCTGCTTCACAAACGTAAATGATTGCTTGCGACAGTGGAAGCAATCCCTCGGGAAGTCCCATTTTCTCAAACGCAACGAGAGCATTCGTTGCAACTACCATTGCCATGGGGTCAGCCATGCCAACGTCCTCGGATGAGTGTGCAATAACACGCCTTGCAATAAGCACAGGGTCACACCCACCTTTAATTAAGCGTTGCATATAGTATAGGGCAGCATTAGAATCGCTTCCTCTAAGACTCTTGCAAAAGGCAGAGAGCATATCGTAATACATTTGCTCATCAAAAGAGAGCGCCTTTTGCTGAATAGATTCTTCAGCATCCTTTAGTGTTATATGAATAAGCCCTTCTTGATTTGGCTCAGTAGTTAAAGTTGCCATTTCTAGGGCGTTAAAAGCCACCCTTAAATCTCCTGCAGAAAGCCTTGCTATATGGTCTATAGCTTCCTCGTCAATCTTAACCGAATAATTGCCTAGGCCTCTTTCCTTATCTGCAAGTGCACCGTAAAGTGCCGACTTAACCTCATCTTCTGACAGCCTTTTTAGTTCAAACACACGCAGGCGGGAAACTATTGCGGGGGTCATCGACGCATAGGGATTTTCGGTAGTTGAGCCTATAAATATTATATCACCACTCTCTATCGACGGAAGCAAACTATCCGATTGTGTTTTGTTAAACCTATGACACTCGTCAAGCAAAAGGTAAGTTTTCTTTCCGTAAAGCTTTAAATTGGTTTTCGCCTCGTCCACCACCCTCTTAACGTCGGAAACACCAGAAGATACGGCGTTAAGTTTAACAAATAGCCCAGACGTACTGTTGGCAATTACGTTTGCAAGCGTAGTTTTGCCACTGCCTGGTGGTCCCCAAAATATACAGCTCCCCACATTATCCATTTTTATAGCACGTCTAAGGAGCGAATTTTCAGATACGATGTGCTTTTGCCCAACGTATTCGGAAATGTTTCTCGCCCTCATTCTTTCTGCTAAAGGGATATTCTTTTTTTCCCTAGTTAACTCAAATAAATCCATACAAATATTTTAACATATCCCATATTTTTTTTCAAGTGTTAATATAATAAAAGTATGATTAAATCGTTAACAAAAATCAAAGATTTTATCCCTGTTTTTATCGCTTGTTTTTTTCTAGTAATCATATCAAGTAATAAGGGGCTATCTACCTATACGGTGGAGGGTATAAAAATGTATTTTGCCACCCTTTTTCCAACGCTATTCCCCTATCTATTTATCACCACCCTCCTTTCCTTTATGAGGGGCACAGGAAAGCTTATAAAAAAACTTTCTCCCATTTTTTCAAAAGTCTTTAAGGTTAACGGAGCTTGTGGGTATGCATATATTATGAGCTTACTATCTGGCTACCCCGTTGGTTCAATGCTCATTTGTGAGCTTAGAGAACAAAACCTTATCTCGGAAAAAGAAGCCGAAAATGGCGCCGTGCTCTGCTCAACATCTTCTCCCTCCTTTTTAATCATGGTGATTGGAGAGCTTTGTTTTTCTAGCACGTTATTAGGTTTATTTCTCTACCTTGCTCATCTGCTATCCTCTCTTAGCGTAGGACTTATTTTTTGTAGGCGAGGGAAATGCTCTCCCTCTAAATTCACCGAACTTTCCTTAAAGAAAACCGACAACGTCTTGTATGACAGCATTGTGTCTTCGGTAAACTCCATTCTGTTTGTAGGTGGGCTCATCACACTTTTTTACCTGTTTACTGAAATACTTTTCTCTCTAGGCTTCTTACGTCCATTATCCTCTCTTCTTTCCTTGATTCTAGGGAATAGTGAGGTTAGCCTAGCAGTAACGTTTGGACTCTTTGAAACGACCAAAGGAATAAAATGCCTATCCCTTCTGCCCCCGTCAAGACTTGTTTTTTGTGTGTCAGCCTTTCTTTGTGGTTTTTCCGGAGTGTGCGTTATTCTCCAATCGATAGCTTACCTAAAGAAAGCAAAAATAAAAACTGCCCCGTTCCTTCTCTCCAAAGCAACTTCTGCAGTTTTTAGTTTAATTTATTCCTTTATCTTCTCTCTATTGCTTTTTTAATTAACGAATAGACACGGGGTGGCACTAAAGCACCAAAATCCTCCCCCTCTTTAACAGCCTCTCTAACCTTTGTCGAGCTTAAATTCTCTTCTCCATTTTTTGCAGAAACGTATTCGGTAACAAGCTCGGGATAAATGCCTTTAGAGAGAGCCTCGTTTTTCCTTTCATACTCAAGGTCGGTGGAATTTCTAATACCACGAACAAGCACTTTTATCCCCTTTTGCTTCATATATTCCACCGTCAAGCAATTATAAAAATCCACCTCAACGAAAGGGTGCTCGATAAAGGCTTCTCTTAAAAAAGAAAGTCTTTCCTCTAGGGAAAAATAGGGGGTTTTTTGTGGATTAACACCGATTGCCACAACCACCTTGTCGTATTTTCCTTTAAGGCTCAGCACCGTATCAAAATGACCTTTTGTCACAGGGTCAAACGTGCCTGCAAAGAGGCAAACTTTCATCTTACTTCTCCTTTTCTAAAAAACGAAAAATGCACCCGTCCGTATTTTCTTTTATCGTAAAAATCTAAGCCCTCTACTTGCCCGTCAAAGAACTTTTCATCCTCTAAAATTACAATTCCACCCTCTTTAAGTGAAACAAGAGCACAATCTAGGGCTTCCTTTTTTATATCTAAATTATAGGGAGGATCTAAAAAAATTATATCGAATTCCCCAACCCTTTTATTCATTAAAGAAAGAGCGTCTCCTTGATGGACCTCTGCACTGCTTGGAGAGCCTATTTTAGCAATATTTTGCTTAATTATTTTAACACTCTCAAGGCTTAAGTCGTTAAAGACCACCCTCTTAGCCCCTTGTGAGAGAGCCTCTATCCCCACGGCACCCGTTCCAGAAAAAGCGTCTAAAACGGTTGCAGAGGCAACATTGAAACGCAGTATGTTAAAAAGACTTTCCCTCGCCATATCAGAAGTGGGGCGAACGGAACTCCCCTTAAACTCAACGAGTCTTCTCCCTTTGTAAAGTCCACCAATTACTCTCACCTTTTTGCTCCGTGAAGCTCGTCGTTTATTTTCTTAATTTTCTCCTGCTGTAATCTGCGATTGTGTGCTCCGATAACGTAGGGTACACCCGTCATTAAGGGAAGTACGATAAGAATAATTCCAGCACCTATATAAAAGCCTAATTCGTTAGTATTCTTATACGTTCTGGCGATGGAATAAAACACGCCGTAAATCATTTCGCAAATCTTTGAAAGGGCGCTAACGTCCCCTGAAGAAGATATTAAATGGAAAAACACCATCAAAACTAATGGGATACAACAAATAAGCCCAACGGCAAAACCTTTCCAAGGTCTATACTCTTTAGACGTGTCAAAGTCCACCACTATACCCGTTTCAACAATGCGTCTCCTCTGTGCGTCGTTAGAAAGTAAAATACCGTAAGCATCCTGCCCTTCCTTTATCATTATTGGGGCAATTACTATAATATAGAACACTAAAAGCAATGAGCTAATTATGCTTTTAACAAGCTGGCTAAACGCTTCTATGCTTGCAATTCCAATGGTTGTGAACGCAAAGAATAAAAGGTAAACCATAGGTATTATGATGAGTCTTAACAAGTATTTCATATCCTTCTTCCAATAAATTTATTTTTAATTTAAGTATATTTTTTCTGCCCGAATTGCAGATTTTACCAAAATTTCGTAACTAATCGTTTTATATTTTTTAGAAAGGTCGTCGGCATTTTTTAAGAGCAAATACTTTTTGCCTCTAACTCTCCCCCTAACGGCCGTGATATCCATACAACGGTTATTAAAGGTTTCCTCAGTTTCCCTTCTCTCCTCACCATCTGCATATCCGTATCGAACGAGCGTGAGCTCGATAGTTTTTTCTGCCCTTTTATTGCCGTATAGAGCGTTCTCACCTCTACCCAGCGTGAATCTAGCGAGCACGTCCGTATAAATTTTCATAATGGGCTTAACAGATATTATCCTAGAAGAAAAGGGCTTATACCCGTAAAGGAGAATTCCTACCCTTACCATATCAAAATATTTGCCACGCAAAAAGCCACCACTAGCCGCAATATGGCACACTGCATTTATATTATACATTTTAACAAGCCGAATTGCAAGTAAAAATTTATCCGTTGCCTCTTTTACAGATTTTTTATCCTCAGCATTAGAATAATGAGAAAAAAGTCCCTCTATCTTTACGTTTTTTAACTTGGTCGACAAAACAAGCAGTCTTTCCAGCTCCTTTAAGGTTTTTATCCCAAGCCTATTCATTCCCGTATCGTATTTTACGTGAATAATAGCAACCCTCCCTAGCTTTTTTGCCACCGTATTGATTTTTTTAAGTAAGTATATTGAATCGCAAGAGAGGGAAATATTATATTCAATTGCCCTAAATAGTTCTCCATCCCTTGGTGGAATAAGGGTCAGTATTTCCTTATCAATACCAGAATTGCGCAAGGAGATTCCCTCCTCAACAATGGAAACGGAAAAACTATCCACAATATCGTAAAGGGCTGAAGCAATTTTCTCTGCCCCGTGCCCGTAACCATCTGCCTTTACAACGGCATTAAACTTAACACCACTGGGCAGTCTCTTTCTTATCTTTTTAGCATTTTCTCTCAACGCCACAAGGTCGATATAACAAAGATTTCGCATAACATATTATATGAAAAATTAATAGTTTTGATAACGGAGTAATTTTGACGCAAATTGAATATTATTTTAATCTTTTTGCCTTGTAATGCTCTTTATTTCGTTATATAATATACCCATAAGGATAAAGGAGAAAAGAAATGGAGACGGAAAAACTTTTAACTTATTCTATAATCAAACCACACGAAGAGCACATTGGCGAGTATATTGAAGATATAAAGATGCAATATGAATCGGGCATAACGGTTATGCCACTATTTATGTTGTTCTTCACCCCTGAAGGAGACAATTCTATCGATAAAGTTACTCCACAATGTGAAGTTTATAAAAAATATAAAGAACGCTTAGACGCGCTTAATATCCCAAGTGGCGTGTTAGTTCAATCAACTATCGGTCACGGAGGTCAGCTTGCTCTTGGCCCCGCTTTCACCCCTTTAACCTCTTTTAAGACGGGTGAGCCCTCTAAGGGTAGCTGCTGCCCCCTAGACCCCGATTTTCAGCAGTATTTCTACGACGCAATGGCAAAACTTGCCTCCTACAAACCTAAGGTTATAATGATTGACGACGATTGGCGCACTCTATCAAGGGCTCAAAGGGGTTGTGCCTGCGAGGCTCATATAAAACTTTTTAACGAAACTGCAAGCACTTCTTTTACGAGGGAAGAGCTTTGGGATATTTGCACATCAGGTACCGAAGAGGGTAAAAAATACTGGAAAATTTGGCAAGAAGTTCAAAAGAAAACGCTTGTCGACGCAGTAAAAGTGCTCCGTGCAGGTATCGATAGCGTTGACCCCACCATTCAAGGTATAATTTGCACCAACAAAGAAAATCACGACTGTGCAAGACCTTTTGCAGGCAAAGGCAACCCTGCTATCGCACGTGGCTCGGGCAGTAGATATGCACCCCTATCGACTAGATATTATTCCACCTACTTTTTCTACTCAGCACTTCGAATTAATAAGATAAAAGATAAGGTTGACATTCCAATTGCAGAATCAGACTCTTGCCCCCATAACAGATACTCAATGTCTGCCTCAGCCTTTCATATGTGCTTTGTAAATAGCCTTTTAGAAGGTTATAAGGGTGCAAAACATTGGTTTACAAGAAGTCATTTTGAACTTGAAAGTGGCGTTGCGTTTAAGAAAAAGTTTGCAAAATATAAAAAGTTTGACGACCAAGTTGCAAGAGATTTTGACCAGCTTTCCTATAACGGCTTTAGAATTCCTTTAATTTGGAAGGAAACTAGTACCCCCTTAGAAGACGCGAGCGACGTTGATAAGCAAAGTATCGGTTGGGTTAACCACTGTTTTGAAAGGCTTGGGCTTCCAGTGTATTTCTCCAATGAAGAGGGTGGCATTTTAGCGTTAGAGGGCGATTGTCTTTCTTCCTATTTCGATACGGATATAAAGAAGATGTTGTCAGGAAGCGTCTTCCTCGCATCTGACGTAGCTGAAAAACTTTGTGAGCGTGGGTTTAGCGATTTAATAGGCGTTAACGTTAGAGAGTGGACGGGCTTAAAAGTTACAAGCGAATATTTTATAGAACAAGACAACGTTTCTAACTGTCAATACAAAAACAAAGAACTTGTTCCCATATCTAACGAAGTGGAAACTATTTCTTGGGCAATCAACCAAGTACACGGTGCCAAAATGACCAAGCTATTCCCTGCCGTTACGTTATACAAAAACAAGCTCGGTGGCACTATCGTAACATTCAGTGGAACTCCCGTTTGCCCCTTTACGTTTAGTGACGGATTCGGTTTCCTTAACCAAACTAGAAAGGCGCAACTCGTTAGCCTTGCCAACAAAATTAACCCACTCCCTGCTTGCTACGTAGGTGACGAAGAAGTTTTCTGCAAGGCAGGTAAAATGAAGGACGGCTCTATATTTGTTGCCATCTTCCCCACCTCTTACGATGAGATTGAGCAAATTAAATTAGGCGTAAATAAGAGAATTTCTTCTGTTAAAGTGCTATCTCCCGACGGAGAAAAGAGGGATGCTCATTTTAATCAAAAGGACGGTGTAGTAACGATTAACCATTCCGCCACCCCCTTAAACCCCGAAATTTTATACCTTAGATAATTTAAGATAGCTCCTTATTATAAATCAAAAACGGACTTAAATGTTTAAGTCCGTTTTTCTTATTTCTTATATAATGTTTCGCATTCTAAAACGATTTCGTGCTGAGTGAATTTTTCAAACTCGTCAGCCAAGGTAAATAAAAGGTTTACTATAAGTTTTCCGTTGTTCTCCTTGACCTCGGCAAAACGTAGAATAGCGTATGGAGAAAAAGGGTCATCTTCATTCCACTCGGTTATAACAAAATCATCTCTCTTTAGTATTTTATAGCCTTTTAAGACCAAACACACGTCACCAAAATGAAGAATAAAAAACTCGTTATTCTCCGTGATTTTCGTTACAATTTCCCCCAAGAAAAAGTCAAGCTCTAATCTTTGTTCTAGCTTTAACAACACCTTTTCGCTTTCCTTTTTTGCTTTTTCCAACCTTTCTTCTATGCCGTCGAGCAGAGCTTCCACAAAGGGTGTTAAAATTTTATTGTCCTCTATTAAACAGCATTCAAATTTTAGCAATTCGCTATTCTTAAGATTACGTAGTATTTCGTTTGGAAGAAAGTTAATAAGCCTTTCATTTTCTTCAATTTTTGAAAAGAAGTATGCGTCCTCTAGCTTCTTTTCCAGTGTTATCCCCTCAAAAGCTGGGTCTTTTTTTAGATTTGACAAAAATTTATTTCTAAAGTTTTCCTTAGCCTTATCCTCCAAGTCGACACTAGCTTCCCGTATTTCCGTTAACGACAATATTAAGCGAGATAAATGGTGTTCCTCTAAAATATTTTTGGTTACGTATTCCATACTTCCTCCTATGCATAAATCTTACGGTTTTTATGATAATCTGTAATAATTATAACAAAACGAAAAAACTTATTGGCACTTACTTTTGTCTAATTTTGTCTAATTTTGTCGCTTTTTGTGCTTAAACCCTTTTAACACACGAAAAAAACGCTCTCCGTTTGAGAGCGCTTTTTTAATTACTTTTAGAAAATTACTTTCTTGGATTTTTAATGTTAGCTTGTGCAGCAGCGAGTCTTGCAATTGGAACTCTGAAGGGTGAACAAGAAACGTAATCTAAACCGATAGCGTGACAGAATTCGATAGATGAGGGGTCACCACCGTGCTCACCACAGATACCACAGTGAATATCGTCTCTAGCTTCCTTACCCATCTTAACAGCCATATCCATAAGCTTACCTACACCGGTAGCGTCAAGTCTTGCAAATGGGTCTGATTCGTAAATCTTAGCACTGTAGTAAGAGGGCAAGAATTTACCAGCGTCGTCACGAGAGAAACCAAAGGTCATCTGCGTTAAGTCGTTAGTACCGAAACAGAAGAACTCAGCTTCTTTAGCAATTTCGTCTGCAGTTAAAGCAGCTCTGGGAATTTCAATCATAGTACCAACTTCGTACTTTAATTCAACGCCAGCTTCTTTGATAACTGCTTCAGCAGTATCAACAACGATTTTCTTAACGAAAGCAAGTTCCTTAATTTCGCCAACTAATGGAATCATAATTTCAGGAACAACCTTCCAATCAGCGTGTCTCTTAGAAACAGCGATAGCAGCCTTAATAACAGCCTTAGTCTGCATAGCAGCAATTTCAGGATAGGTAACTGCTAAACGACAACCTCTGTGACCCATCATGGGGTTGGTTTCGTGTAAGGATGCGATGATAAGCTTGATAGCTTCTACTGATTTGCCTTGAGCATCTGCTAAAGCCTTAATTTCAGCTTCTTCAGTAGGAACGAACTCGTGAAGCGGTGGGTCTAAGAAACGAATGGTTACAGGGTAGCCCTTAAGAGCTTCCATAAGGCCTTCGAAATCTGCCTGTTGCATAGGCTCAATCTTGTCGAGAGCAGCCTTTCTTTCTTCAGCCGTTTCAGAACAAATCATTTCACGGAACTTATCAATTCTGCCAGGTCCGAAGAACATATGCTCGGTACGGCAAAGACCGATACCCTGAGCGCCGAGCTCAGCAGCTCTTTCAGCATCTTCGGGGGTGTCAGCATTGGTTCTAACACCAAGTGCTTTATATTTATCAGCAAGCTTCATAATTCTTCCGAAGTAACCACTGTTGGGGTCAGCAGGAACGGTTTTAATAGCAACGTCGTAGATGTTACCAGTAGAACCGTCTAAGGAGAGGTCGTCGCCCTCACGGAAGATTTTGCCAGCAAGTTCAAAGTATTTTTCTTCTTCGTGCATCTTAATGTCGCCACAACCGGATACACAGCAGGTACCCATACCACGTGCAACAACTGCTGCGTGAGAAGTTTGTCCACCTCTAACTGTTAAGATACCTTGAGCATATTTCATACCTTCGATATCCTCAGGAGAAGTTTCAAGACGAACGAGGATAACCTTTTCACCGTTCTTGCCCTTTTCTACTGCATCTTCGGGAGTGAACACGATAGTACCTGCAGCAGCACCAGGAGAAGCTGCAATACCCTTACCTACAACGTTTTCTTTGTCTGCTTTCTTTAATGCAACAGCGTCAAAGGTGGGGTGCAATAACATATCGAGCGTTTTAGCATCGATTTGTAAAAGAGCTTGCTCTTCAGTAATCATACCTTCGTCGATAAGGTCGCAAGCGATTCTGATAGCAGCAGCTGCAGTTCTCTTACCGTTTCTGGTCTGAAGCATATAGAGTTTACCTTTTTCAATGGTGAATTCCATATCCTGCATATCTTTATAATGATTCTCAAGCGTATTGCAAATATTTAAGAATTGTGCGTAGACGTCAGGAAGAACTTCTGCCATTTGAGAAATAGGCATTGGGGTTCTAACACCTGCAACAACATCTTCACCTTGAGCATTCATTAAGAATTCACCCATGAGTCCTTTTTCACCAGTAGCAGGGTTACGAGTAAACGCAACACCGGTACCACAATCGTCACCCATATTACCGAAGGCCATCATCTGAACGTTAACTGCAGTACCCCAGCTGTAAGGGATATCGTGGTCCATTCTATAAATGTTTGCTCTGGGGTTGTCCCAAGAACGGAATACGGCTTTAATTGCACCAAAGAGTTGTTCTTTGGGGTCTGATGGGAAATCAGTGCCGAGTTTTGCCTTATATTCACCCTTGAATTGTTCAGCAAGTTCTTTTAAGTCTTCTGCAGAAAGTTCAACGTCTTGAGTAACGCCTTTTTCTTTTTTCATTTTATCGATTAATTCTTCAAAGTATTTTTTACCAACTTCCATAACAACGTCGGAATACATTTGAATAAATCTTCTGTAACAATCATATGCCCATCTAGCGTTGCCAGATTTTTCTGCAATTGCTTCAACAACCTCTTCGTTTAAGCCAAGGTTTAAGATGGTGTCCATCATGCCAGGCATTGAAGCTCTTGCACCAGAACGAACGGATACGAGAAGGGGATTTTCCTTATCGCCGAACTTCTTGCCAGTGATAGCTTCCATCTTAGTGATGTTTTCCATAATTTCTGCTTGGATGCTTTCGTTGATTTGCTTGCCGTCCTCATAATACTTAGTACAAGCTTCGGTACTAATAGTAAAACCTTGAGGAACGGGAAGACCAATTTTAGTCATCTCTGCAAGGTTTGCGCCTTTTCCACCAAGGACTTCACGCATTGTTGCGTCGCCTTCGCTGAATAAGTAAACGTATTTCATTGATACTCCTCCATTAATTTTTCTAAATGAAATAATTTTTTCTTTTAACCTATTTATTTTACAACAATTCTAAAAAATTTTCAACCGTTCTGAACGTATTTTTGCCGTAAATTATACAATTTTTAGCAATTCTTTTAGCGAGGCTAGGTTTTCTTCTGCCTTATTAGAAACATAGTAGTCTAAAAGCCTTAGTGGTTTAACAGGCTTATCTTCTAACTCCTGCCCTCTTTCTATTCTGCTAAGCCCTAAAAGGGTTGACGGATTAATTTCCCTGCCCTGCCCCTCAAAACATTCTTCGCAAAAGAAACCACCACTATTATAATCGAAAAAAGTCTTTCCTTTTATTTCTTTTCCACAGCAAACACACCCGTTTAAGTTTAGTGCATAGCCTGAATGAGACAGTGCAAAAAGCAAAAATCTACATAGAATGTATATAGTATCTTTATCCGAATAGCAAAGCTCTTTTAACGACTGAATAGCGAGCATAAACAGTTCCTTACTCACTATGTTTTCTTTAGCAAACTTTCTTAGAAACTCTAGAATAGTCCCACCTGCAAAATACTTTACTATATCCTCTCTCAAAGGATAAAAGCTCTCTAATAGACTTGCACCAATTACCGTTCTTCTTCCCGAAACCTCGGAAAGCACAAACTCGGCAAAACAAAAAGGCTCGGATGCGAATTTTAGTTTCGCCCCTGCCTTTTTCACGCCTTTGATTTTAGCAGAAACAGTACCCTTTTCTAGCGTAAAGATATTTAAAATCTTATCGCTTTCTCCAAAAGAAACGCCATTTAATACTATTCCACTAAGTTTTTCTTCCATTTTTATTTCTCTTTCAGTTTTTTATAAAGTAAATAATAGGATATTTCGCCCGTTTTTTCAAACAATGCCCACGCAGAATCCTCTGGGCAAATATTCTCAAATTTTTTCTTCATAATCCCCCCGTTTTACATTAGTATGCGGGGTTTTTTGAATTTAATTCCTGCTTCTAGTTTTGACTTTCGCTATATCCGTGTTCCTTTAATAGGTAGGCACTGTTTCTCCAATCTTCTTCCACCTTAACGTAGGTCGTGAGGAACACTTTTTTGCCTAAAAACTTTTCCATCTCCTGCCTTGCAAAGGAGGAAACCTCCCTTATCGCTTTGCCACCCTTACCTATTAAAATTGCCTTGTGGTTGGGCTTTTCACAAACTATATCAAGGCTTATGTTGTAAACTTTACCGTCATCTCTAAGTGCAAATTCGTTTACGATTACTGCTATGCCGTGGGGGATTTCTGCCTGAAATTTAAGCAGAATTTTTTCCCTCATAATCTCCCTAATCATAAACTTTTCCGACCTGTCTGAGATAATGTCCTCAGGAAAAAGTCTGTCGCCCTCAGGGAGCAAGGAAACGATAACCTTCTTTAATTCTTTAAGGTTTTTACCCTTTCTTGCTGAAATAGGCACAACGTTATCGCAAACCTCGCCAAGCTCCTTTATTTCGGAAATCAAAAGGGTTTCAGGGGTAATATCTATCTTTGATAAAACAACTACGGTAGGGACCTCTAAAGAGGAGAATTTCTCCACTAGCTTTCTATCCCTTTCACCTATACCGTCGTGCGCGTCTAAAACAAACAAAACGAGGTCAACGTCCTCAACGGACGCCTCTGCCGTCCTTTGCATAAAGGAATTGAGTAAGCTTTCTGCTTTATATAACCCCGGAGTATCTACAAATGCTATCTGATAATCATCGGCATTTAAGATGCCCATAATTCTTTCCCTAGTCGTTTGAGGCTTTGGTGAAACGATGGAAACCTTTTCGCCCACTAGCACGTTGACGAGGGTAGATTTACCTGCATTTGCCCTACCGATTACAGCTACCGAACCACTTCTCATCTATTCTTCTCCAAGTATGCGAGGATTGCCTTTTCCTTATCTCTCATTTCCTTTTTGTCTTCTTCCGTTTCGTGGTCGTAACCAAAGAGGTGTAAAAGTCCGTGAATAATTAAATAGGTTCTCTCCACTTCCTCTCCGTGGCCAAACTCAATAGCTTGCTCTCTAATTTTTTCTTCACACAAGACAACCGAACCTAAAAAGATATAATTTCTATCCATTTCGGTAACGCATTCATCAGCTTTTAAAACCTTTCCCCTAATGCCGTCGAGCGTGGGATAGGAAAGCACGTCGGTAACCTTGTCCACTCCCCTTGTAGAAGCGTTGAGGTTATGTATCTCTTCCTCAGAAGCAAAAACAAGCTCTGCTTTAATTTTTGCCTTTTGTCCTAAAATAACGTAAACGGCTTTAGCAATCTTTTTTAAGTTAAGTTTTTTTTCAATACTTTCTATAACTAGTTTTCCCATAATTTTTCCTTAGTTTAATTTGCGTTTTCAGTTTCTTCGTTCATTTTATCAAGGTCAATACCGTCAAGACTTACCTTTGGGTATTCAATACGGTTATGGTAAACGCCAGACAAGGTGTTTACAACGGTATTAATTATGATATTAAGTTCCTTTAGTGTAATTTCACACTCGTCAAACTGACCGAGCTCCATTCTAGAGTTTACAATCTTTTTTACAGCCTTTTTAACGGAATCACGCGAACGGTCAACCAAAGTTCTCGTTACAGCCTCGCAACCGTCGGCAATCATTATGATTGCAGCAATTTTTGTTTGTGGCTTGGGGCCGGGATAGCAATACTGCGCTATATCGACCTCACCATCGGTAAACTTTTTAGCCTTATCATAGAAGAACAGAATTGGCATAGTTCCGTGGTGCTGACGGCAAACCTCTGCAATCTCCTTTGGCAATCTGTTCTTAATCGCCAAAGTATAGCCGTCGTTTGCGTGCGCGCTTATTATGTTTGCCGAAAGCTCTGGAGTTAAGTCATCGTGAGGATTTTTTTCATCCATTTGATTTTCCTTAAAATACTCGGGGCGACGAAGCTTTCCTATATCGTGATAGTAAGCGCACGTTCTTGCAAGAAGCGCATCCTCTCCTATAGCTGTTGCACACGCTTCTGCAATATTGGAAACAACTATTGAGTGGTTAAAGGTTCCAGGAGCCTTGGCAATAACCTTTCTAACTATTCTCGACTTGTGGTCGGTAAGCTCGGCAAGCTTAAAGGTTGAAACCTTATTGAACACCACTTCAAAGAAGGGAAGTAACATTAAAAACAAGGCAACGGAAAGTGGACCTGAAGCAATTGACGACACGATGTAGTTTGCAATGTTTCCTTCGCCAAATTCCACAATCGGAATAACAATACAAATAACTGCAGGAACGGAAATAAAGAAGCCAAGCAATATAAGCCTTAACCTAGAATACACCTCTTTCATTGAATACACGGCAATAATGCCAGATGAAACGCCCATCGCAAGGAAGAAGAGGTAGTGAAGCTGTTGAGGTTGCCCCCCGTCAGTACCGATAAACATCCCTTGGAAAGAATCAAACAGTAGCACCATAATACAGAACACGAAGTTCATAAAAACTGCCGTTTTCGTTCCCGTTAAGAATAAAACGAGAATAGCGCAAAGCGCTAGGGGGCGAAAATAGAGGTTAACGTATTCACCAAAAAGGAAACAAATTATTAACGATACCTCCAAAATAAGGAATATCATTTCAGAGTTTATCGCATTCTTAAGAAAGTCTCGCTCCTCAAAGAAAAAATAAAGGAAGATGAGAACAACCAAGAAAAACAACAATATTAAAAAATTAAAATACTTTATGCCACTCGCACCAAACTGAGCAAAGTCATATCTTCCCTGCTTATGCTCTAAAAACAAGAAAAATACGAATATCCCAGCCATTAAAAAAAAGTTGAGAATATAGGTTAAAATATTTAGAAAATAATCTTTTTTCTCCCACTTAAGGAGTTTGTCCGAAGTCTTTTGCATAATTTCACCCCGTGTAAATTACCCTTTTATAATAAACTGTTACTTTGTAGTAATATTTGCCGTTTTTCTCTTCCTTATCCACCAAAGTCTCGAGGCACTCTTCTCCCAACGAAGCAATCGCAAACGCCGTTACCTCTTCTTCGTTATTTTCACATTCAGTAATATAACTAAACTGTTTGCTTGCCCTTATGGTTATCACGGCCAAGGCATTGACCTCTACGCGCTTTCCCTTAATTTCCATAAAACCGAAAACTAACGCGTCACCAACGTTAACCTCGTCGCCAACCTTAACGTTTGCCGTGCCACGATACACTTTAACTTCCTCGACAACGCCTGCACAATTAGAATATAAATTTGGCTCAGAATTACTTTCAACGTGTGTTTTGTTCTCGGCTAAAACAAGCTCTATTAAAAGCATATTCCCTCTTTTTGCGCAGGACACAAAGGAAAACTCATTAAATGCTGAAAGTATATCGTTTGAAAGTTCGTCGAGATTGACGCAGTGAAAAGACGTTTTTTTCACTACGCCCCTGTCCACAAGATAGTTTGCCACCCTATCTTTATAACGAACGCCACTTCCAGAAAAAGATACTCCCATTATTATCCCAGAGAGAGATATGCAAACGGCAATAAAAACTGCAACACCAAGCAAGATAGACGGTGATAATAAAAGCTTGTAGAGTGGAAGTAATTTTCCACTATTTTTAATTTTTTTTACATTATAACACAAATTATCTATAATTGCAAAAAATTTTTGCTCATCTATTACTTTTACCCGTAGGGTAACGGCATTTTGCGACACGAAACGCAACCTATACACCCCAACTTCCGATTTTTTAAGCTTGTTTAATAGTGCTGAAAGATTAAGCCCCTCAATCCTATAATCAGAATATACGGCATCAAGTCCCTTACCTATTAGGTTAGAGATATGTTTTTTATTTTTCCCGATATTGCCAAGTCCTCTCGGCAGTATTTTTTTATACAAAGCTCCTCTCCCTCCACCATAATTTCTCCTCTTGCTAGCCGAAGTTGAATTTTTTCCGTAGTGAACCACCTAATCTCCTTAACGTTTTCAATATAAATGCACTTTCCCCCAAGAAGCGTTGCCTTGAAAGAGGGGAAACTTTCTCCTGCTCCAAAAAAATTACTTATTTCGTCAATAAAACTCATATTACACCTTGTAAAATTTTATGATTTTTTATTTGGTTTAATTACCATAATTTCTTTTTCTTGCAATTATTACTTTTTAGGGTTATAATATTAGTAGAAGATATTTTTGGGAGAAATATATGAAGATAGCAATAATTACCGGTGCATCAAGTGGAATAGGCAAAACCTTTTGCACAATGCTAAACGATTATTTTAAATTTGACGAGGTTTGGGTTATAGCGAGAAGAAAGGAAAATCTTGAAAAGTTACAGACTGAGCTTCCATATAAAATAAGACCTGTTCCCCTAGACCTAACCGAGCAGGCTTCCTTTGACCACCTTTCCTCCCTACTCGAGACGGAAAGGCCAGAGGTCGAGCTTTTAATAAACTGCAGTGGTTTTGGGAAATTTGAAAAGTTTACCGAAACGGAGCTTTCAACAAACTTAAACATGATAGACCTCAACTGCAAAGCAGTCGTTTCCTCTTGCGCAGTCACCTTGCCCTATATGAGTAGTGGCGCAAGAATAATTAACATTGCCTCCATTGCAGGCCTTCAACCCGTTCCCTATATTGGTGTTTACGGGGCTACAAAGTCTTTCGTGTTAAGCTATAGCAGGGCACTAAACAGAGAGCTTAAGGATAGAAAAATATCCGTTACTGCCGTTTGTCCATTCTGGACCAAAACGGAATTTTTCAATCACGCAGTAGCACAGGAAAAAGAACCCGTTGTTAAGAAATATATCGCCCTATATGAGCCCGAACAAATTGTTAAAAGAGCATACCGTGACGCGATAAAAAGAAAGGACGTAAGCTTTTTCGGATTTAAAGCTAGGGGGCAAGCTTTACTCGTTAAAATTCTCCCCCACTCCCTCGTTATGAACGTTTGGCTAAAACAACAGAAATTAAAATAATAGGTTAGATATGAAAAACTCATTTCGTTTTGCCTTCACCCCACTCGTTTGGATTTTACTTATCGCAGTATTAATCATTTCCATTGGTGGCGTAGCAATAAACGTATACAACGCAATAATTATTTCCCCTTTGGATTCGGCCTTCGGGTACATTTCCTTTAGCGTGCTGTGTTTAATACTCTCAGCTTTTACCCTGTCCGTTATTCTACACTCCAAGTACAAGATAAAAGAAGGAAAACTACACCTTTATTTTGGGTTCGTTAGAACATCGTACCAATTAAATAAGGCTATAAACCTTACACACTTTACCGATAAAAACATGCTAGTTTTGTTCTTTAGTGGCGAGGAATATACGAGAATAGTTATAAACAAATCTAAATTCCCCTCCTTTGCCGAACGCATAAAAGAGGAAAATATAAATATTTTATATTCACAAACAAAGGAAGAGAAAGAATAAAAAACATTAAAAGGAGGTAGCGAAAAATGACGGAGAAAATAGAAGTCTTATTTGAAAAGTTATCCCACTTTTTTGAAGAAAGAATGTTTACCAAATTAAAGGAAGCTCTTTCAAACGTTGAGCCAACAGATATCGCCTCCTTTATGGAGGACAATTTAGAGGAAAAAGAACAAATCCTCTTCTTCCGCTTGATTCCAAAAGAGCTTGCTTCCGACGTTTTTATCGAGCTTGATTCGGACACGCAAGAAGATTTCATTCGCGCCTTTTCCGACGTGGAGCTTAAAGCCGTTGTAGACGATATGTTTCTCGACGACACTGTAGACGTTATAGAGGAAATGCCTGCTAACGTAGTTAAGCGAATATTAAAAGCTTCTGACCCAGAAAACAGAAAAATTATCAACGAACTGTTAAAGTATCCAGAATATTCTGCAGGGTCTATAATGACAACGGAATACGTTGCCCTATCCGAACACGTTACTATAGAAGAAGCTATCGACAGAATAAGAGAAATCGGGCCAAATAAGGAAACCATTTACACCTGCTATATAACTGACGGAAAAAAGCATTTGGTTGGTGTGACCACAGTTAGAGACCTCTTGCTTGCCAAAAAAGGAGACAAGGTTGCAGACGTTATGGACACAAATGTTATTACTGCACACACCCTTGACGATAAAGAAGACGTTGCTCTAAAGCTCTCCAAATACGATTTTCTTGCCCTGCCAGTAATAGACAACGAAGGCTGTATCGTGGGCATTGTAACCGTTGACGATGCCGTTGACGTTATACAAGAAGAGGCGACGGAAGATATCCAAAAAATGGCTGCTATTTTGCCTAGCGAAAAACCCTATCTCAAACAATCAGTGTTCAGCGTTTGGAAGGCAAGGGTTCCTTGGCTTATATTACTGCTTGTAGCATCCACCTTTACCAGTATGATTTTATCCCACTACGAGGGCACGCTTCCAACAATCGCAACGGCATTTATCCCAATGCTTATGGGTGCAGCAGGCAACGCCGGTGGACAAACCTCCGTTACGATAATCCGTTCAATAGCCGTGGGAGAGATAAACTTTAAGGATTCGTTTAAGGTGCTACTCAGAGAATTTTTGATAGGAGTTTGCATTGGACTATCCGTTGGCATGGTTTGTTTTTTGAAAATTCTCTTAATAGATAATCTATATAACCCAATTGACCTCACGACTAATCTGGTAGTTTCAAGCGTTTGTGCTATAAGCATAATTTTAGCTAAGCTCGTGGGCTGTTTTCTCCCACTCTTCGCAAAACAAATTAAGCTTGACCCAGCAGTTGTAGCAAGCCCACTAATGACAACTATAGTCGACGTTTTGTCGCTAATTATCTACTGCGCAATCGCAATAGCGTTCATCGGTTAAATTATGAAAGTTATTATAAGAAATATCACACAAGAAGATAAAGAAACACTAGTTAATATGATGGAGGAGTTTTATTCCTCTCCTGCCGTTTTCACCAATGGGTCAAGGGAAATATTTTCCTCATCAATTTCTGCCTGTATAAGCAATAGCCCATATTTAGATGGGTTTGTCTTTGAGCTTGACGGCAGTATTGTTGGATATGGAATGATTGCAAAGAGCTTCTCTACCGAGTTCGGAAAGCCCTGTTATTGGATTGAGGACCTTTACGTTTTAAGTGAGTTTAGAGGCAAAAAAATAGGAAACCAGTTTTTTGACTTTGTTTTCAACAAATACACGGACGGAATTTTCCGTTTGGAAGTGGAAAAGGAAAACGAGCAAGCCATAGCCCTATACGAAAAGCGTGGATTTACCTATCTTCCGTATTTAGAAATGAAAAAATAATATTAAATTTCAAAGAAAAACCGTTGCTAGTTGCAACGGTTTTTTCTCTCTTTATTTAGTTTCTTCTTTCTTTTCCTCTTTATTTTCTTTTTTTGTATTGTTCTTTTTAGATCTTTTATTATTTTTTTGTTTATTGGAAGATTTATCCATCTTCTTAAGTAACGACCTAATATCTTTTAACAAGTCCTCAGTGGTGGGGTTTGCAAGGCGTTCTGCCCTAGCCTTTTCCTCTGCCGCCTTTTTAGCTTCTTCGGCAAGCCTTTCTTCCTCTGCTTTCTTTTCTGCAAAATACTGCTTAACTGCTTCTTTGTTAGAAAGCTTAATGCCCTTTGCCTTTAGAACCTTCCTATCTTCCTTGGAAATTACAAGCTTTTTTATTCCCTCTTTTAACTCATTGTTCTCTTCGCGAAGCTTATTCATAATCTTAACGATACTGAATAGTGCGAATGCAATAATGAAGAAATTGATTATTGCACTTATAAATGCGCCCCAGTCAATATAAATAGAATTTGCAAGGTCAACAACCCCATCGGTTTCCACCCTAGAAAGATAGGTAATTGCACCACTCAAACCTTCTTTTTTAAAAGCTAGGGACATTAACCAGTTAATAACTGGCTTTAAGATGTAGTTAGAAAGTCCGTTAACAATTCCCGTGAACGCACCGCCGACGATAACGCCGACAGCCATATCCAGCACGTTGCCTTTTGTGATAAATTTCTTGAATTCTTCAAAAAACTTTTTCATTTGTTTATCCTCTCTTTTTATTTTTTTCCTATTTTGTATTATTTATTAATAAGGGCAGTTATAAAGGTTGCAATGGAGAGCAAAATTAAGTAAAGCGAAAACCATTTATAGTTTGCCTTCTTTATAACTTTCATCATAAAAGTTATTGAAATATAACCGGTAAGTGTTGCCGTTATAAAACCAAAAAACAAGGGGAGTACACCGATAGTTCCAAAGCTACCACCAAAAGCACCGTCTATCGTTTGAAGTAAAACTGCCGCAAGTATTATGGGGATACTCATCAAAAAGGTGAAACTAGCGTTTTTTTCCTTTTCCACCCCTGCGATGGTGCCGGCAGTAACCGTTGAACCACTTCTCGATATACCTGGAAACACGCCCACTGCCTGCCCACAACCCATTATAATTGAGCTTTTAAGAGTGATTGCGTTATTTAGAGGGGTTTTTTTAGAGCGAATTTCAGAAAAAAGCATTTCCCCTGCCGTAAACAAAAAGCTAACACCAAGAAGCCAGATATTTTCGGTAAAGAGCGAATCAAGGTCAAAGGCTAAGGCAAATATTACACCAACTAGCCCTGCAGGAAGAGTAGCAATTAACAAATTCCTCACTCCGGTAAAAGGCTTTTTGAAGAGAGCAAGTATTTCCTTATACAAAACAATTACTATTGGAACTAGCGTTCCAAGGTGAAGTATTACGGTAAAAAATATAACGCCCTTTTCAACCCCAAACCAATGTTGCAATAAGATTAGGTGACCACTGCTTGATATGGGCAGAAACTCAGCAAAGCCTTGAACCATTCCAAGGACAATAGCTTGCCATATTTCCAAAAACTTCTCCTCCTATTCAGCCCTTCCTCCAATAAGCTTTATAAATTCCTTAACGGCGAAGGTGAGATTTCCATTTCTATTAACAGCAAGCCCTATTGCCCTTGTGGGGAGCGAAGGCTCCGTTCTTATTTCCTTTAGTATTCCACTAGCTATTTCTTCTTTAACGAATTCTCTCGGTACACAGGCAATGCCCATTCCGCTTTTTGCAAGGCTAACCATAAGCTCTATTGACGAGGGCTCGATTTCAGGGTTTAATTTTATCCCGTGAGATAGAGCGAACTCGTTCACCGAGCGAACGCTAACCGTGGGAGATTCTAGCATTAAAAGTGGATAATCCTCAAGCGCTTTTAAGGGAACTATTTTATCGTTTAAGAGGGCAAACTTCTCACCACCTACAAACACGTCGTGTATGTTCATAACGGTGTTTATAACCTCTACACCCTCTTCCTCTACAGGCAAGTTAACAAGCCCTACGTCCCCCCGTCCTTCTTTTAATTCCTTTAGGGTTTCCACCGTGGTGCCGTTTACTAAAACAATTTTAACGTCGGGATATTTTTCGTGATATTCTTTTATATAAGGCAATAAAAAGTGCGTACTAACCGTGTCGGAAGCACAAATTCTAATAACTCCCGTTGCAGTGTCTTTAAGTTCGGTAAAAGATTTTTCTGCCTTATCTAAAAGGGAAAGAGCCTCTCTTACCTCTTCAAAAATTTGTTTCCCACCGTTCTCTGTAAGCTCCATTCCCTTGTGTGTACGATTAAATAATTTGCCACCCAAGTTTTTTTCCAGTTGCCTAATCGCTTGAGATACTGCTGGCTGGGAAATATAAAGTTCCTCAGCAGCTTTAGTTAAACTCCCACACTTTGCAACGGTATAAAACACTCTATACAGTTCAAGATTCACCATAATTAACCTATAAAACGGAATAATAAATTATTCCTAAAAAACTATTTTCCCACACAAAAACGTGAAAAAATATCGTTTATTATCTCCTCGGTTGCCGTTTTGCCAGAAATTTCCCCTAAAGCATCCCAGCCGTCCTTAATATCTATTGCAACAATATCTAAAGGGGCACATTTAACCATTGATAGAGCAAACACAAATTTCTCCCTTGCCCTCTTTAAAGCCTCAAAATGTCTCTCCTCTGAAAGATAGTCGCCGTTATAGTCAACGCCTTCCCCTACGGTTTTACTAAACATAGCTCTTTTAAGCTCGTCTAAATTTTCACCGTTCACAGCCGAAAGATAAAGCTCTGCACGTGAATCCTTAAAATCGCCCTTGTCAATCTTGTTTACTACGGTGAGAGTATTTTTATCCTTAACGAGGCTGTAAATTTCATCGTCGTCACCGTTTATCTCACTGCCGTCAAGCACAAACAGCACTAAATCGGCACTGTCTAAAATCTTTTTTGAACGAATTACCCCAAGAGCTTCAATTCTATCTCCACTCTCTCTAATTCCAGCCGTATCGTAAAGGTTAAACCTAACTCCGTCAATATCAATACAACCCTCAACCACGTCTCTCGTCGTTCCTGCAATGTCTGAAACGATTGCCTTGTCCGAGCCCAATAGTGCGTTAAGGATAGAGCTTTTTCCAGTGTTTGGCTTTCCACAAATAGCTACGCTAACGCCGTCTTTGAGTACTCTACCAGTGGAAAAGGTAGCTAAAAGCTTTTCTATCTCTTCGTTAACCTTGCTAAGATTACTAACCAGCGTCTCCTCCGAAAGCTTATCGAGATTTTCCTCTGGATAATCCATATCCACGTCAATGCTCGATAAAACTTCGGTAACCGAATCTTGAAGAGCGCAAATCTTATTGGTTAACTTTTCTCTATAGAGAGAATAACCAGCCTTTACCCCACTTAAGGATTCAGCGTTTATCATATCTATAAGCCCTTCAGCTGAGGATAAGGATAACTTTCCGTTGATAAAAGCACGCCTAGTAAATTCACCATTATCTGCAAGACGGGCTCCGTTTGCAAGTATTTCCCTTAAAATGCCCTTAACGATGGCAACACCACCGTGAGAATGAATTTCAACGGTATCCTCCCCCGTAAAGGATTTGGGAGTCTTGAAGTAAACACACATTCCGTAATCGGAAAACTTCTCCGTTTTAATTTCACCAACGTACATCTTATTCGGGACAAAATTCCCTACCTTAATCTTTTCTATTGGAAAGAATATCTTTTCTGCCACCGATAAGGGATTTTCTCCACTAATTCTAATAACTGCAACCCCAGCCGCACCGAGTGCAGTGGAAATTGCAGCAATGTTATCGTTTTTCATAATATCGTGTATTTATTTTCCTCTATTGTCAAACCCGAAGGGGTCGTCTTCATCTTTTTTGTTATCTTCAAACTCACCAAACGGGCTTTCCGGCTCTGGACGGCTATATTCACCTCTTCCGTTTGGAGGCGTTTGCCCATAATGATTACCCTGCCCGTGATAAGTCGCTCCTCCGTAGGGATTATATCCGTGCCCGTAGTAGCGTGAACGCATATATTCGTTAAAATCAATAGGCTTTTTCTTTCTAACAACAAACGCCATTATCGGGAAGAGTCCCATAACGGATAAAACTGTTGCAAGCACGTAACGTTCAGGCCAGAACTTTCTGAAAAATCCGGTATAGATAAGTATAGCTAAAACAAGGCTTGCAAGGGATAATACGCCACCGAATAAATTTAATATGGTAAGCACCTTGCCGGTAGTAATATGGTCGTAAGGATAGTGCATATATCCTTTCACAAATATTGAATCTGCCGCGAAATAATATGGCTCATAACCCTGTATCTTTAGACTATTTTTGTAAACTGTCATGTTTGCAACGTTAACTTCCCCACCAGACAAATAGTATCCTACAAGAGGGAAATATTCAAAGAAAATTACAACCAGTGAAATAATTTCACTAAGTGCAAACACAATGGTCGCAACAAGTGTGAAATGCTTATACGTTTTTCCACCAATAATTATTGTTCCCATAAGCTTTGACGCAACGTAAAGCCACAAAAAAGGAACAAAACAAAGCCAACGATTCTTCACGTCTTGCTTTTTTGCAAGGGTGTAAAGTGCTATCGAGCGAAGCACGTAAAAGCATATAATTACGGCAACGTTAAGACAAACAGCCGTTATAACTTCAGCTGGCTTAATTTCCATATTTTCCATATCGGTAAAATAGTAAACAATATTTTTCATAAATTCTCCAAAATTATATCGCTACGCACCTCTTTTTAAGCTACAAGCGTGTGGTTCTTAAAAGGCCCACCCATTCTTGATAGGACAAATTAATTTAACAAATATTTTATCCTTTGTTTGTTATAATTATACTCTCTATTCAGAGGGGCATCAAATATACTGCAAGCAAACTAACCATAGGGCACAATAACCCTATTTTAATATTATATTAAGTACAATAATTAAAACACGACTACACCTGGAATGTCAAGTTTTTTATAATAATTTACACAAAAAGACTTGAAAAAGGCTTGAAAATAAAGCACGGTTGCTATATAATATAACTAGAAACAAAATATATGGGCTTTTATTTTTTGCCCTAGTTCAGGAGGAATTATATGGACAACGTTAAACAGCTTACCGTTAATTCGATAAGAGTGCTCTCTGCTGAAGCAATTCAGAAGGCAAACTCCGGTCACCCCGGCATGCCTTTAGGCTCTGCTCCTATCGGATATTCTATTTTCACTAATATGACTTTCAACCCGAAAGACACCTCTTTCGACAATAGAGATAGGTTCGTTCTTTCGGCAGGTCACGCTTCTATGCTTGATTATTCGCTTTATTATCTTTTTGGCTTCGGTCTAACTAAGGAAGATATCATGTCCTTCCGTCAATTAGGTAGCCGTACTGCAGGTCACCCCGAATACGGCGTTTGCCCCGGTGTTGAAACCTCTACCGGTCCTTTAGGACAAGGCATTGCAAACGCAGTTGGTATGGCTATTGCAGAAAACTACCTCGCAAACAAATTTAACAAGGAAGGCTTCCCCATCGTTGACCACTACACCTACGCTCTTTGTGGTGACGGTTGTATGCAGGAAGGTATTGAAAACGAAGCAGCATCTCTTGCAGGTGCATTAAAGCTCGGCAAACTCATCGTCTTCTACGACGACAACGATATCACAATCGAAGGTAGCACCGATATCACCTTTACCGAGGACGTTGGTAAACGCCACGAAGCTATGGGCTGGCAGGTTATAAAGGTTAAAGACGCTAACGATATTCAAGCTCTTAACAGGGCAATCAAGAAGGCTAAGGCTGAAACGGAAAAGCCCTCGCTTATTATCGTTAAATCGGAAATCGGCTACGGCTCTCACTTACAGGGCAACGCAGGTTGCCACGGCGCACCTTTAGGAGAAGAGGGCGTTGCAACCCTAAAGAAAAATCTCGGTTGGACGGAAGCTCCCTTCGAAGTTCCCGAAGAAATATTTAAACACTGCAAAAAGTTCGGTGCTAAGGGCAGAAGAACTCAAAAGGCTTGGAAAGCTATGTTCAAGGCATATGCAGAACAATATCCTGAACTTGCAGAAGAATACAAGGCTTGGAAATCAAGAAAACTCCCCGACCTTAAGAAGATTGAAGAATTATGGCAGTTCGAAAAGGACGATGCTTCTAGAGGCTATGGCAACACCGTTCTCAATAAGATTGCAAAATACGTTCCCAACCTCGTTGGTGGCAGTGCAGACTTAGCTCCTGCAAACAAATCTAACATTAAGGCAAGGGGTGGCTACTCTGCAGTTGATAAGAGTGGTTCAAATATGGCTTTCGGTATTAGAGAGCACGCAATGGCCGCAATCTGTAACGGTATGTACTTGCACGGTGGACTTATCCCCTACTGCGCAACCTTTGCGGTATTCTCCGACTATATGAAGAATGCTATGAGAATGTCTGCCATTATGGAAATCCCCGTAATTTACATCTTAACGCACGATTCTATCGGCGTTGGCGAAGACGGACCTACCCATCAACCTATCGAACATCTCGCAGGTCTCAGAGCAATGCCAAACCTTAGAGTTTATAGACCTGCTGACGGAAAGGAAACTACTGCAGCTTGGATTAGCGCTTTAACTGGCAAAAATCCTTCTTGCTTATTCTTATCAAGACAGAATCTCCCAAGACTTCAAAACTCTGGCGAAAATGCATTTAAGGGTGGATATATTCTTTGCGATAGCGAAAAGAAAACTCCTGATGCAATTATTATCGCAACGGGCTCTGAAGTTTCTCTCGCAATCAGCGCAAAAGACGCACTTAAGGCAGAAGGCGTTGACGTTAGAATCGTTTCTATGCCTTGCGTAGAGGACTTTGAAGCACAAAGCGCTAAATATAAAGAGAGCGTTCTCCCCTCATCCGTTCGTGCAAGAGTTGCAGTTGAGGCAGGCGCATCAATGAGCTGGTACAAATACGTTGGCCTAGACGGAAAGGTGGTTGGTATCGACACGTTCGGTGCTTCCGCTCCAGCTAAAAAACTCTTTGAGAAATTCGGTTTCACTACCGAAGCTGTAGTTGACGCAGTTAAAGAAGTTATCTCAAAATAATTATCTGAACTAAAATACGAAAAAGAGCCGTGTGTTACGGCTCTTTTTTATGTAATTAAATACCCCAAAAAGAAAGCCTTTGGGAGGTTTTTAATGTGTTTTTTACGCAAGTTCTTCCGTTGCCGTTTTTTGGTTGGCGTCGTTTAGGCGTTTTAGCTCGTAAAATTTGCCTTTCCTTTCCATAAGCTCATCAAAGGTTCCAATTTCGGCAATTCTGCCATCATCCATAACCACAATTCTATCGGCGTTTCTTATCGTTGAAAGTCTATGCGCAACGATAAAAGTCGTTCTCCCCTTTATCGAGGACGCTATAGCTTTTTGAACGTGATACTCAGAAATATTATCGAGAGCCGAAGTCGCCTCGTCTAAAATTAAAATTTTGGGATTTCTTATTAGCGCACGTGCTATGGTAATTCTTTGCTTTTGCCCACCCGAAAGCTTGCTTCCGTGCTCACCTATAACGGTGTTTAACCCGTCCGGTAGCTCTTCGATAAACTCTTTAAGGTTTGCCATTTCCACAACGTCGTTCAGTTCTTTTTCCGTGTATTTAGAAAGCCCGTAGGTTATATTATCTTTAATAGTGCCGTTAAATAAAATGCTGTTTTGTGGGACCACTGAAATGTGATGTCTGTACTCTGATAAATTTAAGTCTTTTATCGACTTTCCGTCAATCCTGATATCCCCCGTTCTTGGCATCATAAAGCCGATTATTAAATTCATAAGGGTGGTCTTGCCAGAGCCCGAACCACCGACGACTGCAATACACTCTCCCTTTTTTGCCGAAAGGGAGAACTCTTTTATCGTATCAACCTCGTTATCGGGATAACGATAATTAACCTTTTCAAAATCCACCCTCCCCTCAATGCTAGGAACAACAATTTTGCCGATATTTATCTCCACGTCGTCAGCGTGCATAATCTCGGAAATAGAATTGACTGCCTCTGCACCTTTTGCCATAGTTGGAATAGCATTAACAAGTGAGGTTACGTATCCACTAAGGGAAGTAAAAATGGTTTGAAAGAGCACGATTTCTCCCACCGATATATATCTATAAAGAGCGAGCACCGAGCAAAATATTAAACAAACTGCCGATAAACCGTGTGGAACAACATACATCCACGCACCAAAGTTTGCCGTATTTTTATCCACCTTTATTCCTGCACCAGCGACCTCTTTAATACTGTTTTCTACAGAATAAATTTCCGTTTGCTCTAAGCCGTGTGATTTGGTTACAGGAATCATTTCAAGCATAGTGTTCAGCTTAGCGCTCATCACTTCTGCGTTTACCCTATAATCGTGGTTGCTCTTTCTAATTCTCTTTCTAAAGCTCATTCCAACTGCAACGTTTAGTGGAACTAGTAATAGGAAGAATATTGATATTAGCCCGTTTTTATACACCGAGATAAATATATACACGATTGTCGACATTAGGGTAGGAAGAAAATGTAAAAACAAATGGGTTAGATAATTGTCAACCTCTTCGGTATCCTTAATAAATTTAGCTTGCACTCTGCCCGTTTCCATATCTTTATGGTAGGTTAGAGAAAGGCTTTGCAATCTTCTAACGACGGCTGCTTTTATCCCTGCACTAGTACGCCTAAGCATACGGCTCACTATTCCAAAGCGAAGCCTTGTCGTTGGAACGTTTTGTATTAGACACACAATAATTATAAGGGTATAGATAACAAGCCTATTAAGCGTATCGTTAGTAATCTCGCCTAATGAAATAGCAGTGGTTACGAGATTGATGATTTCAGCCGTTAAAATAGGTGTAACGTACACTGGTAAGCACTGAAAAAAGTTAATAAAAAGGGAAAGAATAATCGATATACGATTCATACAAAATATCCTTTTCATGAATCCCGATTTTTTCTTTCCCCGTGCGTTTTCCCCTTCAAGAAACAGTGAATCATAGTCTGGAATTTCGCTCAAGACCTTTGTGCTCTCTACCTCTTTTGCTTTGCCCTTTCTTTTCATAATGACGCCTCGCAAAATATTAAAGGATTTAACCTTATCATAGTTAAATCCTCTTACATCGTCAGTATATCACTAGCGAAAATCAATGTCAATAGCTATTGGGAATTTTTTTGAGAAATTTTATTAACTCGTCTATTCCCTTTTCTATATCCTCTTCCACCCTCTCAAATCCACCGTAGTAGTATGGGTCAGCAACGTCGCCCCCTCCAGCAAAATCAAGAAGCTTATAAACCTTTTTCTCCTTATCCTCACCAAAAATTCTCAAGGCATTTCTCTTATTCATTTCCTCCATACAGAGAAAATAATCAAACCTGTCGTAATCTATTGGGCTAAGCTTTTGTGCTTTCTTGCTCAAGCAAGAAATTCCCCTCTTTGATAATATTGCTCTCACTGGTGGATATACGGGATTATAGAGCTCCTCTCCACTAGTGCCAAAAGATTCCACGTAAAATTCCTCGGCAATGCCAAGCTTTTGAATTTTATCCTTGAATAGAAACTCTGCAAGTGGACTTCTGCAAATATTTCCGTGGCAAACAAATGCTATCCTAACCATTACTCCATTCCTAGAAGCCCTTTAAGCAAGGCAACCTGCTCATCGGTCAATTTGTCGATAGTTTCAAGCTTTTCACTTACAATCTCTTGACTAGCCCTATCTAGCTGAACTAGGGTTTGACCTTGCAAAGACTCCACAATAATTATATTATCGGCAAAGGCTGTAACTATAACGTCAACCTGCTCGTCGGTTAGTGATTCCTCGTCGCTTTGGCTATAATCGTAAACGACCTCGATAGCTTCTGCCGCTTCTTGGAAGTTCACCTGTGAAAAATCGAAATCATCGGGCACAGTTATAGGAAGGTCTTCACCGAGCGTAGCCGACAAATCAATTAATACTTTGTTAAAAATTTCTACTGAGCTTTGTGAAAGAGCACTCTTCGTTTCCTCCATCTTAGTTAAACTCTCTACTAAAACGGAAACGTTCTCTTCGTTGAGTCCCTCTGAATAATCTGCCGATACAATCTTCTGCGCCTCAGTTAAAAGGTCGGAAGCGGCAACAACGGCATCAACATTGTCGCTAAGGTGCACTTGGTCCCCAGACTCTATATCAACGGTAATTGCAACGTGGTTGTATAATAAACCACCCGTCGTCTTATATATCTTTCCAAAGAAGGTGTCTAAATATTCGTTTACGTCGTAAGTCCTCTCCAAGGGAAGAACTTGTTCTCCGTTAAGGTTAATCTTGCTGATTTTAGACACCTCGCCTGCAAGCCCTGTAAGTGGGGCACAAACGGTGTATGCAAAAATTATGGAAGACACTAAGGATAAAGCGATACCACCAACGATATCCCCAGCCGTTCTAGGTTCTTGCTCCTCCTTATTCTTTTTGCCAAATATAATGAGTTTGATGATTGGGAAAAAGAGAATCCACATAATAAAAGAAAGTGCTGAGAATATTGCTACAAAAACAACTATTTCTAGCATTATTACGATGGTATTTGCTACGAGGCGCACAACACTAAAAGGTAGACCTTGTTCTGAAAGCATTCCCTTAAGAGAATCAACAAAGCTTACCCCCTCTTCAATGTGTATGCCGAGCACTGCTTCGGCAATAGCATCACACAAAATCCAAGCAATTAGGAAGGTTATAGCCGTGAGCATTAGCATTATAAGTGAACGCTTAAAGCCCCTTATCAAGCCGAAAACTATACCTAATACTATAGCAAGTATTGATATACCTGTAATTATTGTAGTAATTAGATTAGCACCCATTTCCATCTCCAAAAACTTTTTCTTTACTTAATTGTAACACCTTATCACAATAAATGCAATAGTTTTAGGCATATATATCATATTAGAGTTTATGTAAAACTTTTACATTGTTGTCACACTCAACAAATTTTTGGTAAAAAAAGAATCTAAGAAAACTCCTAGATTCCTTTTTTTACTCCTTTTTCTCTACTTTTTTCTTGCAAACGTAACGTTGTCGCTCTTTCTATCCCTTAACGATGGAATGGGGTTTGCTTTTTCTTCGTAACGATAATCTTCGCCACAACGTTTTATATGCTTTTCTATAACCTCGTGACTGGGCGTTGCACTCTCAGGAGTATTAACCTTGCCGTTATAGTTAAAGTAAGGCGCACTATCATCTAACTTTGCAAGTTTAACGTATTCCTCTAAATTAGCAGTGTAATCGGCGCTTTCCTTAATAACCTTTCTAACGTATTCTTTATTTTCACCGAAAACTAAGGGCTCGGGGAAGTTTGCATCCCCTTTAAACATATCCTCCCAACTCCTCTTTTCATACTTTTCTAAAAGCTTAGCAGCGCTCTGAAGATGGGCGCATTCCTCAAGGTAAAAATCTCTCCACATATCCTTAATTCTTTCGTTGCTTTCATCTAGCGCACAAGAATAATACAAATAACACTCGGTGTATTCGTGCATAACTAGGCACTCAAGCCAGGTGCAAGTGGTGTCTAGAAGGCTTCCGTATTGAGTAACGTGCTGTTCTTCTATCATAGCGATTTCCGAAAAAAGTCTCCTTCCTAAATCGTTTGGATAGAAGTTAGCTTGGTTCATATAAAAGTTCATAGTTTGCTGTTCTGCAGCAGTAATAATGTGTGTTGTGAGCTTGGTGAAAAGGTCTGCCTTGTCGGAATTGATATACTTTTTTATCTCATCGGCAGGATATCTGTGCTCTGCAATCGTGGGGCGACCGGGCATAATTTCCGTATAGCACCCAAGAAGCGTCTCTGCCTTAATCCCCTCGTCCATCTCGAGAAGATTTGCAAACCTAAATACGTGGTCAAAATCCTCTAAGAGTGCAAAATCAAGCGCCTTTTTAACGTTGGGGTCTTTAACGTGCTTAGCTAAAATTGCCGTGAGCTCAACTGCAAGCTGTTCGTAGCCCATAGTGTGTTGCAGAACCGATTCTGATATCGGCTTTAGGGAAGCAATCTTTTTTTGTTGTTGCTGTTCCCTTCTTCTAATAATAGCCAGTTCCCTTCTAAGGTCGTTGTCCGTGCAGTGACGAGAAAATTGGTGGGAAAACCAATTGGCTTCAAACTCGGTGCCGTTCATTAAAATAATTCGCACCTTGGTAAAGGGCGAGGTTGTCTCTGGGTCGTATGGAGCTGGAGCTAGTTTTTTCCAGTTTTCATAACTTTTAGTGATTGGTTTTGTTTTTTCTAAAAACGGGTTTACTTTTTGCATTGTTTTTTCTCCTTTTTTTGCTATTATCTCCCTAATAAGAAAAATTAAACCTATAAAAATTAATCTTTACAAAAACACGAGGTTGTGCTATTATTGATATATAAAAAATCTTGGAGAAGAAAATGAAAAAAGTATTAATTTTACTAGCTTCGCTATTGTTGACTGCGTCTATGGGGCTTTTCCTTTCGTGTGGCTCGCACAGTGAACACCAGTTTGGCGAATGGGTTAAAACGGAAACGCACCACTACAGAGAATGCACAATTTCTGGATGCACAGAAAAAAACTTCTACGGTGAACACGTTTTTAATAACGGTCCTTGCTCTATTTGTAAGTACGTAGAATCTTCCGACAAAACGGCTGACGCCAACAGCTTAGCCTCTCTTCTTGCAAACGCAAAGGACGGCGCAACGATTACCTTGTCCCCAGGCACCTATTCTGCAGGATATATCTCTTCAAAGAAAAACCTCACCTTGCTAGGTCAAAAAGGTGTAATCTTTGAGGACAATATAAAAATTTTCAGTAACTGCGAAAATATCACCATCGAGGGAATAACCTTTAACAAACCCGTTCCTGAAAATCATAACAACTCTATGGAAGAGGGTGGAGTTAGGATAATAGATTCTGTAAACGGTTTAACCATCAAAAACTGCACCTTTACTAATTTTTCAAACTTGAGAGTTGTGCTCGACGAAAGCAATCCACAGGTTATTAAAGATTTAACGTTAGATGGTTGCACCTTTGAAGAAGTTTCAAATGGTAAATCACTTTCATCAATATACCTAGGTTGCACCTTAGAGAACGTTACTATAAACAACTGCCTATTTGACACCATTGAATATGACGCAGCTCAGCTTTCTGGCTTAGTTAAAGGAAACGTTACCTTAACCAATTCAACCTATAAGAACATAGGGGCAAGATGTTTTAACGTTAACAATGCACCAGATGTTAATTGGAACATTTCTTACAACAAGTTCTATCTGCCAATGAACACCGTATCGGCTTATTTCTTTAAGGGCTCTCTGCAATTGGGCACGAAGTTTAATATTGGCGTAAACTATTGGGATACAATTCCCACACTAGATACAGATTATTTTGGTTTATACGATTCCGTTAACAGCACTAAAGAGAACCCTATTTACGTTACAGATGGTATTATTTACGACGAAGAAGCCCAGCTCCCCATTGAAGAATAAAATTTTCGCTGCAATAGAAAACACCGACAAAGTTTTGTCGGTGTTTTTTTGCTCTTTTTCATTATTTAAATAATGGTGTGGAGAAATATCTCTCTGCTGTATCGGGAAGCACTGTTACAACGGTTTTTCCCTTTCCAAGCATCTTTGCAAGCTTAATTGCCGCCGCCACATTGGTGCCACTACTAATGCCACAAAGTATGCCCTCCTTTAACGCTAAATCCTTAGAGGTTTTAATTGCCTCTTCGTCTTTAATAATGCAAACGCCATCATAAATTTCCGTATTCAATATGTCGGGAATAAGCCCGTCACCAATTCCCATTTGAACGTGAGTTCCTATAGAGCCACCAGAGAGAATTGCGGCATTTTCTGGTTCAACAGCCCAAATAAGCATATCGGGATTTTTTTCTTTTAAGGTTTCACCAATGCCGGTTATAGTTCCACCCGTTCCTATACCAGAACAAAAACCGTGGATAGGCTTATCAACCTGCTCTAAAATTTCCTTTCCCGTTGCCTTTCTTTGAATATCGGGGTTAGCAGGGTTTTCAAACTGTTGTGGAACGAAAACCTTTTCGTTCTCCTCTTTCATTCTAAGGGCAATATTTAAGCACTCCTCAATGCACTCGCCAATATTTCCGTCGTCGTGAACTAGAATTACTTCTGCCCCGTAATGTTCAACTAGAAGCCTACGCTCTTCACTAACAGAGTCGGGCATAATGATTTTAACCTTATAACCCTTAACTGCACCAACAAGGGCAAGGCCTATACCCTGATTTCCACTAGTAGGCTCAACAATGATAGAATCTTTGCTTAATAGCCCCTTTGCCTCGGCATCTTCAATCATATTTAGTGCCGTTCTCGTTTTAATTGAGCCACCAACATTAAGTCCCTCGAACTTAACAAGTATCTCTGCAGAATCTTCCTCCACCATACGGTTGAGCCTTATAATAGGTGTGTTACCTATCGCCTTTAATATATTTTCGCAAATCATAAATTCATTTCCTTAATTAGCCAACGATAACGTATCCCGTTAATTTATCTAAAATTTCAAGGTTGCCCCAAGTTGCGTCAATACTTTCGCCACCGTCCCAAAGGGCACGCTCTATAACCTCTTTTTCAACTCCCTCGTGTACACCTAGAGTGGGCGTAACACCGTTAAGAGAGCTGTTTGCAACCAATATCTTCCCATCCTTATTAAAGCCAACCAATAAAACCCAATGGTCGCCTTTCGAGAAAGGATTTTCCGGGAATTCAGCGCTCGGGTGAGATGCCATAATTACAAGCTTTCCCTTTTTAAGAGCGTTTACTATTTGCTCAGTACATTCTCCCCTCTTTCCTTTGGGAACAGAATAGTCCTTCGACTCTACCCCAAAGCTTTTTAGCACCTTAGTAACACCACTTGGCGTTAAGAAATTGTATTGGCGAAGCCCATTAGGAGATTCCGACTCCCTCTTAGGTGCACCAAAAAGTTCTCTGCAACGGAGAAATTCTGTGTAAGGAGTAATATCTTCAACCCCCAAAAGTCTTAGCGCCATTGCAACGCAAGAATGCCCACAGCCACTTTGCTTAATCGCAGTGGAAAACTCTGCCTCGGGCGTTCTTTGTTGAATCCACACGGGAGTTTCTTTGCCACTAATACTAACGTAGGCAGGTATATATTCATCATCATTTACTCTAAACGTTGCTATATCCATAATATACTCCTATTTTAACCAACTATAACGTAACCATACTTTTCTCTAACAGGAATCAACTGTCCCCAAGTCATATCGCTAACGAAAGTATCGTCTATCATTGCTTTTTCTAAATCTTCTCTACAAACTAAATTAATGCCAGGGTAATCGAGTTTGCCTTTCGTTCCACTGTTGGCAACTAAAATTTTGCCCTCTTTAGTTATTCCACACAAAAGAACGTAATGCGCACCAGTAGAAAAGGGATTATCTGGGAAATTTGGCACGCTATCAAAAATTATCACTTTGCCATTTTTTAGTTCCTCTATCATATGACTAACAGCTTTTGCACAGCCATTCTTCTCGACACCATATGCCCTAGCAGGAACGCCATAACTTCTAACCGACTTCTCTACTCCTGAAACGGATAAAAAGGCATATTGACGAGTTTTCTCCTCTCCCGTTTTTTTAGGCTCACCCCAAAGCTCTAGACAATGGACGTATTCTTCGTGTGGGTCAACGTCCTCTATTCCCATAAGCCTTAACGCCATTGCAACACAGGCATGCCCACAACCACTGCCATTAATTACCTTTGCATACTCCCCCTCTGTCCATTCTGATTGGCACCAAACGGGCGTAGAGTTTTTGCCAACCGTAACCATTGCGGGATTCTTTTTATCACCCGTATTTACAAAAGTTGCAAAATTCATAAATTTTTTCTGTTTTATAAGCCGATTATCTCGCCAACGTCTTCTAAAACAAAAGTGGGGCGATAGGTAAAGTTGTCGAGGTCCTCTCTTTTAGTAACGCCAGTAAGCACTAGAGCCGTGTCAAGTTCACTCTCTAATCCCGATAGAATATCGGTATCCATTCTGTCGCCTATCATAACGGCATCAACTCTGTGACAATTGAGTTTCTTTAGAGCGTGCCTCATCATAAGTGGATTAGGCTTACCGATAAAATATGCGTTTTTGCCCGTAGTAAGTTCAATCGGTGCAATAAGTGATTTGCACGCAGGGATAATTCCAAATTCTCCTGGGCTAGTTATATCGGGGTTTGTGCCGATAAGCTTTGCCCCCTTAAATATAAGGCTAACGGCCTTTTCAATCTTTTCGTAACTTAATGACCTAGTTTCACCAAAAACCACGTAATCGGGGTTAACGTCGTTCATAGAAAAGCCTGCCTCATATAGAGCGTTAACGAGCCCCGGCTCACCTATAACGTAGACTGAACCGTTAGGGCATTGCGTTTTTAAGAAGGAAGCAGTTGCAAGAGCTGAGGTGTAAAAGTGCTCCTCCCCCACGTGAAGCCCCAATCTTTTAAGCTTTTCTGCAAGTTCCCTTGGAGACCTTTCCGAAGAATTTGTTAAAAACAAATAATTTTTGCCAGCCTCCTCTAGCCACTCTACAAATTCCTTAACGTGAGGAATAAGCTTATTGCCGTGATATATAACACCGTCCATATCGCATATAAAATTTTGCTTTTGTGCTAGAGCGTGAAATTCCTTTGCCATATTTCTCCTTATAACCCACCTATAAATATAAATAAAAGCAGGTACTTTTTTATTATACCTACTTTTATGGTGTTTGTCAATTTTTTGCCTTTAGAATAAATGCTTTTTCATAAGCGCAATATCCTTAGACTTAAACTCGTGCTCTTTATACACTTTTTCAAGCTTGTCTACTTCTTTTTCTGCCCATTTAAGGTTAACTTCCTTTGGACTTTCGCCAAACTCTTTTATTGCGTTATCATAGAAAACCTTTCTGCAGATTTTCTTGTCTATATTAAGACCATTGTATTTTCTACCGGCAAGGTCAAAATCCTTTCCGTTTGTTAAGAAAACGTTCCTAGGCACCTTTGGTCTAAACTGAATATCCCATTCCCAATCAGCATAATCGTATGGCGCTGCATTGTGCGTATCGCTACCATTCATTATTTTATCTTGATATTTTTCAATAAATGGAATAAAATATTCGGGGTCTTGACTCCAATTATACGCCGCCCCTGTTGCCGAAATATCGACCTTAGTGTTTTCATAGTCCATAAATTTTTCAAAAACTGGTCTATCTATCTCGTTATTTAAAAATCCCCCGTGTGCAAGGCAAAGATTTAACTTTGGAAATTTCTTCATTAAGTTCAGTATGTCGTCACGGCATTCCTCAAAAGAAGGATATGTCCCGTCGCCGTAAAATCTTCCATGCTTTAAGGCGTATTGATCAACCTTGTTTATATCCCAACCGTTTCTCGGGTCTGCATTATGAATTGTAAAGGGCACGCCGTTTTCTTCAAGCACCTTAAACATTTTCTCCCATCTCTTTCCACAAAGAGGCCCGAAAATTTTTCTCTGAGAGGGATGCCCCTCTAGAAACTTCATGCCGTCAAACCCTGCTTCAATATATTCTTCCGCCTGATTTGCATAGTCTATAGATGCCTCTTCATCGCTCATATTTGGAGTGTGGTTTATGCAAGCAGAAGAATATACCTTGCCGTTAAAAATCTTCTTCAACGTCATGCACTTTAAGTTTTGGTCATAATCAACCCTGTCAAATCCGTGAAAGCCTATGCTTAAAAGAAGAATTTTCTCTAGACCTATCAGCGCCATTTCCTTGTTTATGATGCTAACCGTTTCTTCCACGTCGTGTGGCCTACCACAGTGAAAATGCACGTCAAAGGTAGGCTCAATAAATATTGACTTTTCAATTATTTTATCTTCCATATCCATCCCCACAATTTAGTTACATTTATATTTTAACCAAAAATACAAGTTTTTCAATACTTTTTCTACCACTTTAGTGCGTTTTTACATAAATATTATTAAATTTTTATTTTTTTGCTTTAACTTCCACCAATTGACAAGAGAGAAAAAAAGGTTTATACTTTTTCTATGATTTGGTTATGGTTTACTATTGGTTTCATAGGCATTTTGCTATTATTTCTCCTAATTTCACTCGTTTGCTTTATCATAGTTTTTTACTCAAAACCACGAAAGAAATATAAAGAAGGAGAATATCCACTTCCAAAAGAGAAGATATACAAGCCCTATTACGCCCAGCTTATTGCGTGGATTGAAAACGCAAGAAAAATTAAAAAGGATGATTTTGAGATAACCTCTTTCGATGGATTAAAGCTTCGTGGAAAATATTACGAATGTAAGAAAGGCGCACCTTTAGAAATTCTTTTTCACGGTTACCGAGGAGATGGCGAAAGGGACGTTAGCGCAGGAATAGAGCGTTGCTTTGCCCTAGAGAGAAACGTTATTATCGTTGACCAAAGAGCTTCGGGCACAAGTCAAGGAAGTGTAATAACCTTTGGCATAAAGGAACGTTTTGACTGTGTGAAATGGGCTGAGTTCGCCTCTGAAAAGTTTGGGAAAGACACTCCCATAATTATCTCGGGCGTTTCAATGGGCGCTTCAACGGTTATGATGGCTTCAAAGGAGAAATTGCCATCAAACGTTAAATGCGTGCTTGCAGATTGTGGTTTCACCTCCCCTAGAGACATTATCAGAAAGGTAATATCAAAGGACATGAAGCTCCCAGCGTGTATATTTTATCCCTTTGTTAAACTTGGTGCAAAAATATTTGGCAGGTTCAACCTAGAGGAGACATCTCCCTTAGAGTGCGTTAAGCAGACCAACCTCCCCATTATTTTTATTCACGGAGATAAAGACGATTACGTTCCAACCGAAATGAGCAGAATTTTATTTGAAGCAACCTCAAGCAAAAAGAAATTAACTATTATTGAAAACGCCGGTCACGGACTAGCTTACCCTGTGAATAAACAAAAATATATTTCTGCATTATCCGAATTTGAAAAAGAATGGAGATAACTCTCTATAAAAAATCAACCTACCCTGACTTGGGGTAGGTTTTTTATTAATAACAACTTTCGAATATCTCTTTTAGCTCTTTTTCGCCAAGGGGAATATAACTCTTAATTGTTCTCGTGTAATTAAAGGTACAAAGCTTAACCAGTTTATCAATACTCTCTCTTGGAATATTAAAATCCCTTAAAGCACTCGGCATACCGAGTGAAATAAAATACTCACTCATTGCATCTATGCCAAGGAGTGCCGCCTTTTCGTTATCTTCTTCGCTAACTCCCCACACACGGCGAGCGAACTGAGCAAACCTAGGGGTGTTGTATTTGTAAATGTATTTTGCCCAAGCAGGGAATAGAACTGCAAGCCCGGCTCCGTGGGTTATATGGTCAAACTCACCTGATAGCGCGTGTTCTAGCTGGTGAACGCAAAGATAGTTCTCTCTCCCCACCCCCGTTAGGTTGTTGTGAGAAAGTGAAGAAGCCCACACCATATTTGCCCTTGCATTGTAGTCCTTGGGGTTTTCTATTAATACCTTGCCAGCGTTTAAAGTTCCTTTAAGCACGCTCTCCCCTATCATATCGGTAAGGTCGGTTGGCTCTGCCACCGAGAAATAGCGCTCTAGCGTATGCGACATTATATCTACAACGCCACACGCCGTTTGATAAGCGTTAACAGTGTAGGTGAGCTCGGGGTTAACTATTGCGAATTCACACCTATTATAATCACTCGTGCAACCCTTTTTCATATTGAGCTCCTCGTTAGTTAAAACTGCCGATTCACTCATTTCACTTCCTGCCGCAGCAAGCGTCAGAATGCACCCTACGGGAAGTGCTCCTTTTGGCTTACTTCTACCCATCGAAAACTCCCAAACATCCTCGTCGTTTACAGCTGCCATTGCAGTCATTTTTGAAGAATCTATAACGCTTCCACCACCGACAGCAAGTATCATTTCCACCTGTTCTTGCCTAGCGATTTTGCCTGCTTCTCTAACGAAGGAAAGCTTAGGGTTTGGTTCAACTCCACCAGCCTCTACAACGTCGATATCATAGTCTTTAAGAGAGTTCATAACAACGTCATAGAGTCCACTTTTTTTGATGCTTTCCTTGCCGTATTGCATCATGATTTTTTTATATCCAAGCTCGGAGATTATTTTGCCAACTTCCCTCTCTTTCCCTTTTCCAAAATACACCTTTGTTGGTGCGTAGTAAATAAAATCTTTCATAATTTCCCCCTCGACTTGTTTAAATACACTGCTCCACGGTTATTACTAGGCAGTATTTTTTATCAATCTTGGCAATTTCTTCCGTTAGTTTGTCCTTGATTTCCTTTTTAGATAATTTTGCATCGTAAGGTATAGCCACGTCAAACAAAACGTTAGTTCTTTCCTCCCCGAAAACCATTCTAAAATCGTGGATGGAAAAGCTCGAATCAATTTTAAGGAGTATAGCCTCCATTTTAGCCTTTAACTCGTTAACCCTTTCATCGTCAGTTACAATGGGGTCTAGGTGTCCTGTGAGCATTATGCCTAAATCGTCTATAAAATCCTTTTCTATTTGGTCGACTATCTCGTGCGAAACTAAAACGTCCACCCTAGCGTCAACTTCTATATGTGCACTAGCAAAATACTTGTTCGGCCCATAACTGTAGATAGATAAATCGTGAACTCCTAAAACACTTGGATAAGAGAGAATCTTTTTCTTTATTTCACAAAGCATTTCCTCATCCGGAGCCTTGCCGATAAGTGTAGAGAAAACTTCTTTAAGAATACCAACTGCAGAATATCCAATAAAGAGGGAAACAAAAATTCCCGCATAACCATCGATATTAACGCCTGTTAGTTTGCCCACTACAAAAGAAATTAAAACAACGGAGGTGGAAATACAATCGCTCAAACTGTCAACTGACGCCGCTTTTAGTATAGAAGAATCAATCTTCTTTGCCGTTGCCCTGTAATAAAAATAAAGGGCACACTTAAGCACGATAGACATAGCAAGCACAATTATTACTATACTGGAAAAGAAAACCTCGGTTGGATTAACGATTTTAGCGATAGATTCCTTTATCGTTTCAAACGCCACAAGCAAAATAATAAAGGCAACTGCTAGTGCGCAAACGTATTCTATGCGTTCATGACCATAGGGGTGCTCTTTATCAGCAGGCTTTGAAGAGAGCTTAAAGGATATCATCGAGATAACGCTACTTCCACAATCGGCTAGATTGTTTAGTCCGTCTGCTAGAACGGAAATCATCCCAAAGATAATTCCTACAACCATTTTCCCTGTAGCAAGCAATACGTTAACGGCAATCCCAACTAGACTTGCAATTTTTCCGTATTTAGTTCTATTGTTTTCCGTTAATTTTTCCATATTTATATTAATATTTTTCGCTTGCAATTATGCCTTGATTATAATATTTTTCCTGTTCATCGGGTGGCACCATGCTTCCACCCGTAGCCCACGCCAAATGATATCCCTTAGGAAGTTCCCCCAATTTTTTAGATAGCATAATGGGTCCGAAAAAACCAGCTAGAGCACTAGGCTCAAGGCGAATATCTTCTGTATCAACAAGCATTTTAAGAAGCGCACTCATTCTTTCATCTGCCACCGAATAGCAACCGTCGATAAAAGGATACATTTGCTTACCTACAAACCCAGAAGCTCTACCTACTGCAAGCCCGTCTGCAATAGTTTTATTGTCTACACCAAAATCGTTTACCGATAATTTGTTGTGCTTGCCCGTTGCCATTCCAAGCATCATACAACAAGAATGCGTGGGCTCTGCAAAAAAGCAGTGAACGTTGTCCCCAAACTGCATTTTAAGACCAAAGGCAACACCTCCAGGTCCACCACCTACGCCACAAGGCAAATACACGTACAAGGGATTTTCTTTGTCAATTATAACGCCAGCTTGGTCAAATTGCCTCTTCAAGCGTTCAGCCGCAACCGAATAGCCAAGGAAAAGCGTTCTAGAATTTTCATCATCAACGAAGTGACAATACTTATCCTTTTCAGCTTCTTTTCTGCCCCTTTCAACGGCAACCGAATAATCGTGTTCATATTCTATAACGGTAACACCCCTTGACCTTAAAAGGTCCTTTTTCCACTGTCTCGCATCTGCCGACATATGCACGGTTACCTTAAAACCGAACTTTGCGCTCATTATACCAATTGAAAGACCGAGATTCCCAGTTGAGCCTACTGCAATAGAATATTTAGAAAAAAGCTTTTTGTATTTTTCCTCATCCAAAACGGAATAGTCATCGGTAATCTTGAGCCCACCTTCTTCCATAGCTATTTTTTCTGCAACAGAAAGCACTTCATAAATACCACCACGAGCCTTAATTGAGCCAGAAACGGCTAGGTGGCTATCAAGTTTTACAAGCAACTTGCCGTTAATTTTTTCGCCATACTTTTCTTCTAACGCATTTTGCATATTAGGAATAAACTTAAAAGGCGATTCTATCATCCCTCCGTTCTTTTCCGTTTCGGGGAAAACCTTTCTAAAATACGCAGAAAACCTTTTAAGCCTATCAGAAGCATCCTTTATATCTTTTTCACCAAGTTCAGAAGATTTTAATGCGTCCTCGAAAGAAAATGTTCCGTCGTTTAGCCAGATAGTTTCTTTAAGGTTTATAATGTCTTGAATTAAAGGGTATTCTTCCACCCATTGCCTAACGGTTTTATTTAAGACTTTTTTTGTTAGCATATCCATTTTCAACCAGCCTCCAATTAATGTTATTTGTTATTATATTGTACTGTTTTTATTACGGTTAGTCAATAGTTTTTTAACATTTTACCTATTCACTTTTAATATCAAAAAAGCACCGTTATCGGTGCTTTTCTTTTGTTTTTATTACGCCTCTTCAATCGTCTCTTCAAGAGTTTTTTCTTTTTTGTTTTTTTCAAAGTGTTCCTTGGTTACTTCAATAACAACCTTAGAAAGTGCAACAAGTGCAATTAGGTTAGGAAGCGCCATTAATACGTTGAATATATCTGCAATAAGCCAAACTGTTTTAAGGCTTGCAACTGCACCAACAAAGGTAAACGCAACGTAAACGAACCTGTAAATAGCAATGGCAAATTCCCTTTTCTTGCTGAACACGTACCCAACGCAAATTTCGCCGTAATACGCCCAACCCAAAATGGTCGATAGAGAAAAGAAAACGGTTGCAAGTGAAATTCCTATATTACCAACATAAGGCAATGCCTCGTTAAAAGCCTCGCTACTAAGGGCAGCGCCCGTGTATTCAAACTTACCAGTTGGAAGCCCAGTTAAATATGCGTCTGAACTTAATACTACAAGTGCCGTCATCGTGCAGATAATAATGGTTGTAATAAACACCTCAAACACACCCCAAAGACCTTGCTTAGCTGGGTCCTTTTCGCTTGAAGCAGCGTGTGCGATAGGCGCGCTACCTAAACCAGCTTCATTAGTAAAAACACCCCTACCCACGCCGTAACGCATAGCAGAGAAAATTCCAAAGCCTGCAACACCACCTGCTGCTGATTTAAAGTTGAACGCCTCTGAAAAAATTAAACTGAATGCAGAAGGAACGTTTGCAATATTAAAGCAAAGAGCTACAATGGAAATTATTATAAATAAAATAGCCATAAAGGGCACGAGTTTTTCATTTATAGAAGCAATACGCTTAACGCCACCCAAAATTACAAGCGCAACTACAACCGTTAAAACTGCACCCGTGATATAGGGAGAGATGGAGAGCGTTTTAAAAGCAACTTCAGAAATAGCATTAGACTGCGTTGCGTTGCCCGTTCCTATACAAGCAACCATAGCAAATATAGAAAAAACTATTGCAAGCCACTTCTTTTTAAGCCCGTTCTGCATATAGTACATAGGGCCACCGATTAGGGAGCCGAATTCAGTAGTTTCTCGGTATTTTAAGGAAAGAACTATTTCAGAATATTTTGTAATCATTCCTAGAAGTGCACTTATCCACATCCAGAAAATGGCACCAGGGCCACCCATCGTTAAAGCCGTTGCAACGCCTGCAATGCTTCCTGTACCAATGGTTCCTGCAAGAGCCGTCGTTACAGCTTGAAATGGACTTACCGATTTTCTATCCTTTTCGTGTTGGCTTTTGTCGAACAAACCACCAACGGTGTTTTTCATTGTGTAGCCGAATTTTCTAAACTGAAAGAACTTTGTTCTTAAAGTTAAAAACAATCCTGCAAGAATAAGCAAAACTAGCATAACGATACTCAAAACATTATCGTATATGAACTGTATAATCTCCATTTCTACCCCAACAATTCTCCCTAGTTATAAATTAACAATGCGAAAAACTTTTATCGAAAAAAAGATTTTCGCAACGATAAAAATGTAACATAAAGCGCCATTATTTGTCAACACTTTTTATATCTAATATAAAAAAATATTATAATATTTGCAAGTGAAAAAGACACCATTTTTGAGTGGTGCCTTAGTTATATTAAAATTATATTAGCTTTTTTGTTTTTTAATATTTATTAATTCTTTTTCAAACTGATTGGCAGCGTCTTTGTTACCTGAAAAGCCAAGCTTTTTATTTGTGCCGTCTCTTAAAGTTAGCGTTGCTAAGCAATAATTTAACTTAACCTCAATTATATCCCCCTTTTCTATATAAAAATCTTTTAACTCCTTAATTCTAATCTCTCCAGAGAATTTTTCTCTATAATAACATTCTATTCCTAGCGAGGTTACGTAAAGCACACAATTAGATGCAATATACGTATATAAAATTTCTCTACCAGCCTCTTCTATTTGCTCCCTTTTTACCCTCTCAAGCTCTTCTGCAACCTTTAAACCTTTTTTAGTAATAACTAAAAGATACGCTCCTAGAATAGTGTATCCCACACATATAAATTGCACAAGAGTAATATATAGGTTGAGAAATTCTGACGGCATAAAATTTTTATAAAGGCACATAAGAGGCACACACGCAATACTGAAAATAATAGATAAAACTAAATAGGGAATGTCTTTTGTGCGATATTTCATTGGTTTTCCTCCTTTATATAGTAGTTGTCTGCTTTGTCTTTTTGCTATCATTTATCGCTTTCTTAAACTGATATACTGCAGTTTTATTAGCGTTAAATAATAACGGTAGCTTGGTGCCATCATTTAAATGTAGCATTGCAAATGCACCGACGATTTCAACCTTTTTAATTTCTCCTGCTTCAACGTAAAAATCCCTAAATTCAAGAGCCGTCTTCTCTTTTGGAAACTTTTCTCTATAATAACACTCAACCCCTAAAGAAGTTACGTAAAATACGTATAATGGAGAAATAAACGTGAAAAAAATTTCTCTGCCTGCACTTTCTATTTCTTCCGTTTTTTCTCTCTCAATCTTCTCCGTAAACTTAAGCCCTTTTTTATTGTTAATCAGCGAAACGATAAACAATATTGCAAGAATTAAAAAAATAACTTGGAAAACCGTAAATACAACTCTTATAATCCCTTGTGGCACGTAACCTTTTACTATCTCTAAACCAACGGCAGATAAAACCATTACAATGAGAGGGAAAATACAACCTGAAAAATCCTTTGAACGATAAAACATAAACTGTTTCTCCTTAAAACAAGTCCTTACCGTGCAGATTACATCTTACCGTCTGAAAAATATTTAACGGAGGAGTTTTCATCGTGTATTTCCTCTTCCTTATCTTCCTTTTTCCCACCAAGTAGGCTAATGATTTTTTTATTTTGCTTAACCTGTGTCTGATTAGTATCAACTAGTTCCCCAAACCCATAAAGCACCATAACAAGTAGGTAGGAAAAAAGCATTCCCCCACCACCGATTAAAATTATAAGGAAAAACCCTAGCACACCAGCCTCATCACCACTCTCCATTAAAGGAACACCTACTACTAGCCCTATAATAAAGGACAAAATCGAAAAAACAATAAACGCAATTTTGCAAAGCGCTTTTATCTTTTTACCAATATTTTCAAACATAACTTCTCCTTTGTTAAATATTTTAAGGCATTGTATCACATTTTGAGATATTTGTCAATATCTCTAATTGAGATATCATATAATGTTCGTATGAAGTTGAAGGAATTAAGGGAAGAAAATAACGTTTCCCAAAAAGAAATAGCAGCCTACTTAAGCGTAAAACAAAACACCTATTCTCAATATGAAACAGGCAAACGCCAGCTCCCTATTGAAGCTTTAATTAAGCTTTCAAGGTTTTACAGTGTTTCCACAGACTATATTCTAGGTTTGGAAGATTAAAAAAAGGACCGTGCAAACGGTCCTTTTTTTACTATCCACTAATGGATTTGTTTAGCTTATTGCTCACGCTTTTAACGATAAAATAAACGATCAGCCAAATAATTAAATATGCCACGATAAAGATTGCTGTAAATATTGCAATCACAGTCCAGTCAAAAGGAATCCATCTATTAATTAAATAGCAAACGACGTAGACAAGATAGATTGACAAAAAGTGGAACAACATACTTTTTGCAATTGACCAGTTTTCAATTTGATTAAAAACACTAGCTCCTGCCTGCACGAAAGCTAAAATATAGGTGGAAATTATTGCAATAAAAATCTCCATTCCATTTAAGGAAACGGGAACGCCCGAAATTTGCAAGATGAAGAGCACGATTCCTGCAACGACGGGTCCAAACCCACCGAAGATTAAGCCTCTTAAGAAATAATCTTTTACGTATTTGTTCATAGTCCAAACCTCCTTTTTACATTTATAGTTTCTCTTCTCGAAACGTAGTCGACAAATCCGTTTTTGAAGATAACTTTCAAACTACCACCGATTGATACGGCGAATTTTTTTATTTGATTAACGTTTGCCACGCACCCTTGATTAATTTTTATAAAAGAATGGTCAAGAATGCTCTCAAGCTCTTTTATGCGATATTTTACTGTATATTCCTTATCTAAAAGGGAAGCACACACCCTTTTATCCTTGGTAAAAAAGCAAGCGACCTCCGTTAGGTTTAAGAGCACGACCTCGTCTCCGTCATAGCCGTACACTATATCCTCCCCCGTCTCATTCTCTAAGCAGAGCTCTTCTATTTTTTTAACCGTGGAGGTAACCTTATCACACACGACGGTTACCGATGGCTCTGCGTCTTTTTCTATTTTTAGAAAGAATTTCATATCTCTTACTCCATTTGTTTTGTATACACCCATAATATAGCAAACTTTGTCCCTTTTGTCATAGTTTTTTACTATTCGGAAGAAAATTATAATTATTCGGTAAATTTTAGCGCGAAAAAACCAACCTTTCGGTTGGTTTCTTATTTTATATTGAAGTATCGCTTTCAACAAACTCAAATCTTACGCTCCTTGCCTCGGTAGGGGCACCATTTCCCCCCTTTCTTACCAACGTAACACGTTCTATATACTTAAACGAAGAACTGTGCGAAGCACTGTATCCTAAACGAATAGAAGATTTCACGCTTCCGTCAAGATAATATCTATAATATGAGCATCTCGAGCCCGACTTAACGGAAAACACAACTCCTTTAAGCTCATTGTTAACAATTAGCAAAGCCTTGCTATTTTCTAGTGCATTAATTTCCCTGTAAACAACGAAAGGAGTTTCGCTACTTGAAGAACCTGCCCTATCATCGTCACTGTTATCGTAACTATAATAATCACTTCCCTCTATTTTAAGCAAATAACCCTCAAGATTTTTTGCAATAGACTCTACCAACGAAATGGGAACTTGGTTACCACCTTGAACGCGACCGTCTGAAACCTCACACTTTTCTTCAGCAAAATGCATTGTCACTCTTGAGGGAATTTCAAAACCAAAAATTTCCCATCTCCTTTTAGTAACGTCAACGTAAACGTCTTTAAGGTTGTCGCAATTAGAAAAGACGCCCTTTCCCACCCTAGGCAACGTCTTTGGAAGAGTAACTTCCTTAAGAGAAGCACATCCCTTAAATACTTCATCTTCAACATAGTTAACGTTATCTGATAGTTTAATCATTTCAAGGTCGCAACAATCCATAAACGCTCTGCTTCGAATGGTGTTTACTGAAGCAGGAATGGTAATAGAGGTAATTTTACTGCCAGAAAAAGCCTCCTCCCCAATGGTCTTAATCCCATTAGGAACAACCACCTCGCCTCCTGCACCGTTATATTTTTTTAACGTTCCCTCCACGCACAAGCAATCGTTTAAAATTTCTTCCTTTGGAAGTACTGTATGCACGGTGGTTTTAGCAGGTATGCCTGCTCTTTCTTTATCTATTTTCGCCCACTTTTCATCAGAACCATCAAAATAAATGTGGCGTAAGCTTATGCAATCCTTGAAAACGTCTATGCCAATTTCCGTAACGGTTTTTGGAATTTTAATAGAAGTAAGCCCCTTGCAACCTTGAAACGCGCCTCTCTCAATTTTATAAACACCAAAAGGAATAGAGAGCGTAGTTAAACTGTGGCAATTTTCAAAAACTCCGTTCTCTATCACAGTAACACTTTCTGGAATATTGATGTTTGAAAGCTTTTTGCAGCCTGAAAAAGCATACGAGCCAATGCTTTTTACCTTTTCTGGAATAGTAATTGAGGTTAAATTTTCACAATAAGAAAAGGCTCCGTCACCAATCCAAACAACTTCGCTTGGAATAGTAACCGATGCTAGACTCTTGCACCCGTTAAACAGACGCTGAGTAACGTTAGTTAATTTGCTTGGAATAGTAAACGAAGTAAGACTAGCACAGCCTAAAAAAGCGTTCCATCCAAAATTAACCACGCTATCGGGAATATTAATTGTCTTTAAATTAGAACACCCCCAAAACGCTCCGTATCCAATTTCCGTTATGCCTTCGGGGAGCTCAACAGATATAATTGTTTTGCAATCGTAAAAGGCTTTTTCGTGAATTTTCTTCACTTCCTCGGGAACAGATACCTTAGTCCCCATACCGTTGTATTTTTTTAGCTTACTTCCACTTATTACAAATTTACTATCTGCCCCCATTTTTTAATCCTCACTCTTGTTTAAAATTTCTGCTCAAAATTTTATCCTTATATCTTCTTTATTTGCCCGAGATTTCTGCCGAGATAATAGCAAGAACTTTTTCATAACAACCACCACAACCGGTAGTGCAGTGAGTGGTGTTCTTAACCTCTTCAAAAAGGTCCATAAGCTTAGTTATGTCACTTTGGTTATGCACCTCGTTTATTATATCAAAGTAACTTACGTTGTTACAATTACAAATTACGTAATCCTCGTTGCTTTTAACGTTTAAGGGCTTAAGGTTACAAACTACAGGCTCCTTAATTTCCGTCATCCAAAGTCCGTGAAGATTACAATAAGCGTAAACGGCAAGAGGTTTTTCATCTACTAATGCAAATTTAACGATGGGTTCACTCTCCACTTCTAAACACTTGCGTTGACCACCTTTATCCGTTTGCAAATACACCCATAAAATACTGTGCTCTGCTACCATAGGATGCAAAACCTCACCAATGGTAACGGTAACGATATTTTCACTAACACTAACTACAGGAACATGCTTTTCCTTGCTTGCGTCAGTAACGCCAGCCTCTAACTTACTCATTTTCTGTCCACAACAAATCATTGGAGCGCCTGCATCGTGTATCATTCCGATTAAATTTCCACAGTGTTCACAAATATAAAATTTATTTCCCTTGTTCATTTAACTGTCCTCCTAAAGAAGTATTTTTTTATATTTTATCACAACACCTTTACTTTTTCAATACCGATTTTTTTTAAACTAAAAAACGAACCATTTACGTGATTCGCTTTTTGCTTGGCTGCCCCTGACAGACTCGGGCGAAACAAAGTGTAGCCCTCAGTAGTGAGCAAGGCGAACGGATGAGCGTCGACGACTGCAACTTACGACAGTAAGTTGTTCGTCAGTTTCCAGCGCTATCCTGGGCCTTGCAAAGGCAAGCAAAAAGAAGAGAACACCTTTTTTTGGTGTTCTCTTCTTTTTGGCTGCCCCTGACAGACTCGAACTGACGACACTTCGGTTAACAGCCGAATGCTCTACCTGCTGAGCTAAGGGGCAATTTTAGGCTCCATATGGTATGGAACCTGTTTTTGGATGCAGCAACTACCTATTTTCCCAAGCCGTCGCCAGCTAAGTATTTTCGGCGCTGATGAGCTTAACTTCTGTGTTCGGTATGAGAACAGGTGGGACCTCATCGCTAACGTCACCGCAATGGTATATTTTCAGGCT
>JAZUAF010000001.1:0-29700 GCA_045637865.1 Christensenellaceae bacterium | reverse complement strand
GGTAGCGTGGTGTAATATTTCAGGATTATCTAATTTGATGAGTAATGGTTCTTCTAATAAGAATTTGTATTTAAATAATAAAATTGTATCAGAATTAGTAATACCAAACGGTGTAACAAGCATAAGTTCTTATGCGTTCAGTGATTGTGGGAGTTTAACAAAAGTAACACTATCAAGCAACGTAACAAGTATAGGAGAAAAATCGTTTTATGGTTGCTCAAATTTAACTAGTATAGAAATACCAAATAGTGTAACAAGTATAGGTGATAGTGCGTTCTGTTACTGTAGTAGTTTGACAAGTATAGAAATACCAAACAGTGTAACAAGTATAGGTGTATGGGCATTCGGTCATTGCAGCAGTTTACAAAGTATTTCAATACCATTTGTAGGCGCAACATTAAACGGAACGGAGAATACTCATTTCGGTTATATATTTGGTGCAAGTACTTCTAATAATAATTATATTCTTGTTCCATCTTCGCTTAAAGAAGTAATTATCACGGGAGGTAAAAGTATACGAAATAATGCATTTGAAGGTTGCTACTACTTAACAAGTGTAACAATGGCGAGCAGTGTAACAAGTATAGGTGAGTGGGCTTTCGGTCGTTGTTATGACTTAAGAAATGTAACAATACGCAGTAGTATAATAAATATAAACGATTGGGCATTTTCTAGTAGCAGTAATTTAACAAGTATAACATTTAATGGTACAAAGGCTAACTGTAATGTTAATATATCGAATTATGGCTACCTTTTTACAATTTATTGTTTAGATGGTTGTATTGGAAATAGGTATTATTGAGACTAAAATGTGTAGTGATTTTAAATGGTGTACTTAATTTTAAAGAAAATGGGTTAAATAAATTAATAAAACCCCTTGATGTTCTAACTGATATAGATTTTGAAAATTAGTTTACAAATTGATTAATTGGTAATTAAAAACGGCAGATTTTTTAATCTGCCGTTTTTAATATCTATTTTTTATAAATATACCTATATCTTATTGTCATTTGATAAGAAATTAATTGGCAAAAATTATAATTTAAAAAATAAAACAATCAAAAATACATATTGAACCAAAGAGGCTATATAAAGATAAAAACGGCAGTACAAACTGCCGTTTTTGGTGGGTATTTGAGGATTCGAACCTCACTTTACTTTACCAATATAATTAACGCATTTAGTCACATTTTTTCATTAAGCACTATGCTACAATACCCAAAGTTAAAGGTAGAAATCCCCATAATACCTATCAACAATAATTTTACCATCATCGACACCTCACTTTTTAAAGTAATTTGAATTTGAAGTTTAAATGAAAGGGTTATTGTTAAGCTGAAAAGAAAATATGAAAAAATGCCTATAAAGGTCTTTTTCTATATTATACAGTTTTGAATTGGTTTTTTCAACTAAAAATGAATTGTTTAATATTGTTTCTAGAAAAATTAACATAACAAAAAATACATCGATAGCAATTATAAAAATATTGTTCTAATCGTTTTTTTGCTTTATAAGTCGCCACAAGTTATTGCAAAAAATGGATATTTGTGTTAAAATATAAATAATCTTGTCTGTTTATAAATTTAAATACACTTATTTTCGGGAGAGAAGGTTATGGATTGGAATTCATTTTTGCCCAATATTATTGCTACATTAGCGGGGGTTATTGTTGCTTTCTTACTTGGATTTATTGGTTATATTATTCAAGAAAAAATTACTAACTATTCAACAAAAAAAGAATGGACAAGTCTTTTAACAAAAGAATTAAATCAACTAAAAAATTCTTTAACTTCCATAGAGAAAAATAATATATTTTCATTCATTAATATCCCTATAATCGATTCGTTTTTAAAAAATTCTACTATACAACAATTATTCCCTTATGATTATTTAGCAGAATTGTGCAATATTTATTGCAAAGTTCAAAATTATAACAAATATATTGAAATAAAGCTTTTAAATCCTAAATCATTTGATGATAATTTCTTCTATCAAAAAATAAATAAAATTTTAGAATTATGCAATACGGTACAGGAGCTAAAAAATGATAAACAAAAGTTATGTAATAGATCCGATAAATAATACAAGTAAAAAAGAATTATATAAACCCAAACAAGACATATATAAATATGTTCAGAAATTCTTAGAAGAAATTAAATCGTTAATTATAACCTTGCCTTTAATAGATCCATTTAACCCTGTGGAACGATTGAAGTTAATTCCAAGAACAGGGAAAGCGATTAGAATAGAGGCTATGGATTTGAATGGGATAAAAGCAAGAAGCATCTATGACCATATAATATCTATGGCGTATTTGGGTGATTCATTTTTAGTATTGGATAAAAACAAGCTGATCAAAGAATGTGATTATGCTAATTTAGGCAGATTAATAGCTTATCATGAAATTGGAGAATCGCTAATAGGTGACATTCCAGCGTATACTGAAATAGAAGGGAATTCTCCTAAAACCAAAAATTACAATAGAATTAAGAATATTCTTCATGATAAGAGAGCGAGAATTGTAAATGAATTTTTATGGATGTATGCAAATGACCAGCAACGTGCTTCCATCGATGAATTAAATCGAAATATATCACATCAAAATACACCACTTATGAAGTATTTCAAGATGTTAGACCGAATAGACCCAGTAATAACTATTTGGCGTTATTTATATCATTATCGCAGAGAATTGCAAATAGATCCTGTTACATTTGTTAATGGAATGAATGATTTCTTTGTGTATCCTAAGACACTTGATTACAAAAATGAGGATCATGAAGAGGATTTCCCATATTTAAAAGACATCTTTGAAGTTTTGATGAATTCTGAGGCCGCTATAAAATATTGTACTGGCACTAAATTAGAGACATTAATTGTTTCAAAATTGAAGGCAAAACTTTTAAAATATCTTATTGAAGATGTTCCCTTATTTATAAAATAAAACTAGTAAACAATAAAAATTCATCACAAGCTTTAGTCTGTGATGAATTTTTATTTCACTTATTTCATTAAAAGTTTGGTCAAGAATAAGATTTTGTTGAGATTTTCTTATATGAGTTTAACAATATCTTGATAAAGACACACTACTTTATTTTTTATTATATTAACATCCTTATGCCAATGTCCAAAAAACCATGTTTTGTATTGACAAATCTTTTCTATAAAATCAAGAAACCCCTCACTTTGCCCCACTTCTTTATTTGGATTTCCTTTACATAACTCTTTAGTGTAATATTTAAGAGGGCATGTGTGTGAAACAATATAATCAACCATATTATTATACTTCTCAAGATTCGATAAAGCCAACTGGATGTCCTGTTGTGTTATAGATTCTTGTTCCCACCAGCTCAAGTTCCTTGCCCTTAAATGTTTATCTGAACTTTCTGCGCCTCCTAATGATAAAAACTTTTTACCCTCTATGCTAAATATTTGTCCCCTAGTTAAATGTAGAACATTGTTAGTTATATGATGTACAAGCCCACCGTTCCATTTTCTTAAAGGAAAACCATTTAGTAAATCATAATTTTCGTGATTTCCATCCACGAAAAGAATATTGCAAGGAACAAGAGATAATTGGATTAAATTAGAATTTAAACTTTTTTCATCCCAAATACAACCAAAATCCCCAGCAATAATTATATAATCTCGATTTGAAAGTTTATGTGTTTTACATGCAAAACGGATTTTGTCTAATCCAATTATACCATGAGTATCTCCTGTTACTAATATCATATATTGTTCCACTCGAATTTCAACTTCATGCCATAATCTTCATTTAATGCGCACATTGCAATACGATTAACCTCTAATCCAGGCTCAAAGTCTCTATTTTGACCTCGTATTCCTTTTGCTTTTAATTTCTTTATTTTACAGTCAGCAGCATTTAACATAAATTCATAACGATTATAAACATCATCATAATTATTAGCTGTTAAAAGTTCACATTGCTTTTTTAAGCAAAACAGATAATGCTTAAAAGAGTTTGTTTCATTATAGTTTGTCGAAGAAGGGATTGCCCCTGAAAACAACATTGAGGAGTATTTATTAGTAAGCTCGTTTGCTGGTAAAAATAATTCACTTAAAAAATTACGTTGATTAGCAATATCAAGCAAGGTAGCTTTGTATTCACTAAAAGCATCTGGTAAATAATACCATGTGCTACGATGCTTTATGTCATCATCTTTATAAGATTGAAATTTTTCTTGATTAAAAGCACGAGTATTCATATATGTCCCAGAACAAATTGCATCTACTTTTGCTAAAGAAGCGATAAGAGATTGGTGATGCGCATATCCAAGTATTACAATTTTATTTAAAAGTTTTAAGCATGTTATTAATTTTAATAACCCCATTTCCCATAAAGCATCCGAATTAATATAACATCCTTTTATAGGTTCTGGGATAACATAGAACCCATCTACATCTAAAAGCTTAAAATAAGAGAGGCTTTGTTCAATAAAGGAATGATTTCGTAAACTTTCAGAAGAGAAACAAAGGGTTGCTAAAAGCTTTTTATTAGTCTTATCCCTAAAAAATTTTGAATGGAAAGTTATTTGATTGTATACGTTTGCAAAATTGGTTTCTTTTATAAGAGTTCCTGGTAAGATGAGATGTTCAGTGTTAATTTGTTCATTAAGTCTTAATAATTCTTTATCTATATTGTTTAGTATATCTCCATTCGAAATTGTACCAGAGGGCCAGTAATCGTATTCTTGCAACTTGCTATGAGCATCCCTTGGAGTAAACAGTTGAGGGTCAAATAGTAACTTGCCCCCTAATAGTTTAATTTCTTTAGCGTATTTAATAAGCTGTGTTTGTTTGATATTTACAGGGCTAATAATTAAATTTCCACCATTCCATTGAGAGATAAATTCTTTTGCTAAACTTTGCATCCCATGCCCCATTTGTAAATAAAGATCCATAATTTATTCCTCCAATTCTAAACTTGATTTAATAGCTCTTAAATAAGATAGAGCTTTTTGTGCGGTGTCGGGTCTTTGCGATGGCGATTTTGCCATCATGATATTGATTAGCTGTGCAAATAATCCGTTTTTATCACCATTTAATTTTAAATAGGCAGGGGAAACAGTTATTGTTTTATAAACAATTTCTAAAACATTATCTCCTTGTTCAACAAAAGGATTAATTCCGGAGCACATTTCATATATCGTTACACCTATTTGGTATAAATCCGTTCTTACGTCCTGTTCCATACGCTTGTTTGCTATTTGTTCGTTAGGAGCATATCCAGGAGTGAAGGGCCCATTTATCGCATTGGAACATGTAATTTGTTTACCATTTAATATTTTTGCCAAACCAAAATCTATAAGATGTACAGAACCATTCGCATTATCAATCATTATATTGTTGGGATTTATATCACGATGCAATAAAGAAGAATTTTCCAATTCAATTTCAATTAATAATAATTCTTCTAAAAGCTTATACGCCTCAGTTAAATTAAATTTTTTACCTTGATTAAGCAAATCTCTTAAAGAGTTCCCGATAATAAATTCTTCTATAATATAGAGAGCTTGTTCTCCACTTGATTCATCTGTAATATATCCTTTTTCCAGTATATGTGGCACATTTCGTATATTCATATTTTGTACAATTTCTATTTCTTGTAATATACGTGGATCGTCTGAATTATATATTAGTTTCACGGCAACCCATCTACCGTTTTCCATTGCTTTATAAACAACTTTTTGTCCACCTTTTTTCACTCGAGAAAGGTTTGTAAAACGATTAATAAAATCTTTCTTATTCAATAGTTTTCTCCTCAAAGGTTTTTCTCCAAATCCACTCATTAAATAGCAGTGCCATAAATGATACAGGCAAATCCAATCGTTTACTACTTATAATTTGAATAAATTTATTTGCCTTATTAACAATTATACCGACGCCTGCTTCTTCGCACTGATAATTACAAGCAATATTGGATATTTTATTCATTAAAATATACGACTCATTTGCAAACCATTGATTGGTGTATGATTGTTCAAACACATCATGCCATTTATTAATTTTTGCTTCTATAGACGTAATTTTCCTTATTCTATAAAAGTCATTTAATCTCTTTTTTCGAACACAATTTCTAGTCGTTGTTACTGTTATTAGATTGCTTTTTTCTAGCTTTTGTATGGATAAATTTATTTGTTCTATGGAAAAAGCTAAAAGCTCCTTTAGCTTAGATGTTTGTATAGAGTTAACACGATAAATTTCAAATAAAATTTTCAAATCAATATTATTTAATTTACTTCTCTCACAATTCCATCGTTCCTTTTTTAAATCGTTATATTCAATTAATACTATATCTGGATAACCAGAATCTAGTTGAGGTTCAATAAATATAGCTAAATTAGTTTTTTTCTTTTGATACTTTCCTTGTATATATTCTATATAATTATTAACCAAATCGAATTCATCGCCTTTAGTGGAAATTCTAGATCGATAATTAATTTTTAAGTTAGAATGATTAAAAAATAAAATGCGTCCCATTAAACCTCATCTCCATTCGTTAATTCAAATTTTCTAAGAAATTTTGCTTGTACAGCTTCTGCTATCATATCTAATTCTTCTATTGTAAAACTGCAACGTTTTAATTTTGAATTAAATGATTGGGGGGTCGTTCCTATTCTACGCGCCAATTCGGCTAAACTGATATTTGAACGTACGCAAAGAACTTTAATCTGTTCTGAAATAGTCATTTCGCACCTTGTAAAAATATTTTTTTATATTATAAAACATTTTTATTATATTGTCAACTATATTTATGATAATATAAGAAATTTGTGCAGAGGTTTTTTGATGTAATTATTCAATAAATATATAAAATTACTTGACAAATGGTTATGTTTCAAGTATAATAATTGAAAGTAAATTGTTTTTACGACCAACTTTCAAGCAAAAAGGAGCGAATTATGGGTGTAATTGCAAGAGAAAGATATTTACAAAAGTTAATTGACCGTAAAGAAAACGGGATGATAAAAGTAATTACGGGTATTAGAAGATGTGGTAAAAGTTATCTTCTTTTCCATTTGTATTACGATTACTTGCTTTCTATCGGAGTGAAGAAAGAAAATATTATAGCAATTGCTTTGGATGAAGAAGAAAACGATAAATATCGTGAGACCAAAGAACTTTCAGCTTATATTCGTTCAAAAATCGTTAATAACGACGAGCAATATTACGTATTTATTGATGAAGTTCAATACGCTATCAAAAAAGAAGAACTTAAAAGCGACAAGCCGTTGCCTTTATACGGAGTATTAAACGGTTTACTTCGTATGCAAAATGTTGACGTTTACGTTACGGGTAGTAACTCTAAACTTCTTTCTAAAGACGTTATGACCGAGTTCCGTGGGCGTGGGGATGAAGTTAGGGTTTATCCCCTTACTTTCAAGGAATACTACGGCTATTTAGGTGGCGATAAGTTAGAGCGTTTTGAAGAATACTCTCAATATGGTGGGCTTCCACTTACCTTATCAAGAAAAACGGCAGAAGATAAAGCAAAATATTTATCTGACCTTTTCAAAGAAGTGTATTTCAAGGACATAGAAGAACGTTATAGTATTGATTTACCCGAAGTTTTACAACTTTTAACGGATGATTTGTGTTCGGCAATCGGTTCACTTACCAACTCGTCCAAAATAGCAAATGCTTTGAAATCGGCTAAAAACGTTAAAGTTGATTCTCAAACCATTGCTACCTATTTGGAATATTTAGAAGAATCGTTTTTATTTAACCAAGCAAAGCGTTACGACGTTAAAGGTAAAAAATATTTCCTTTATCCGTCTAAATACTACTGCACGGATATGGGATTACGCAATACACGCTTGAATTTTAGACAACAAGAAGAAACGCACGCAATGGAAAATATTATTTATAACGAGTTGCTTGCTCGTGGTTTTTCCGTTGACGTGGGCGTTGTTGAAGTCGTAAGCGTTGGCGAAGATGGAAAACGTCATCAAAAACAATGTGAGATTGACTTTGTTATCAACAAAGGGATGAGAAGATATTATATTCAATCGGCTTTAACGTTAAACACGGACGATAAAGAAAAAACGGAACTTCGCCCATTCCTTGAAACAAAGGATTTCTTCAAGAAAATAATCGTAACTAAATCATATATGAAACCTTGGTTTGATGACAACGGCATATACCACGTAGGATTATACGATTTCTTACTTGACGAAAGCATATTGGAAAGTTAGTCGTAATTATCACAAAAAATCTAATAGAAGGAGGTAAGTCAAATGAAAGCAGTTATATACGCACGATATTCTTCGGATAGCCAACGTGAAGAATCTATTGAAGGTCAACTTCGTGAGTGTTTAGAATTTGCGAATAAAATCGGCGTTGACGTTGTTGCAAACTACATAGACCGCGCAATGACGGCAACGTCGGATAATCGCCCCGATTTCCAACGCATGATTAAAGATAGTTATAAGCACTGCTTTGATATGATTATCGTTTGGAAATTAGACCGTTTTTCACGCGATAGATACGACTCTGCTCATTACAAACATATCCTTAAAAAGAACGGTGTTAAAGTTGTTTCGGCAAAAGAAAATATTAGTGATGGTCCTGAAGGTATTATTCTTGAATCAATGCTTGAGGGTATGGCTGAATATTATTCGGCAGAACTTTCCGTTAAGGTAAAGCGTGGCTTAAAAGAAAATGCCTTAAAAGCTAAAGTAAACGGTGGACAAGTTCCGTTTGGATATTACATAGATGAAGAACAAAAACTCGCCATTGATCAAACCCTTGCTCCTATCGTCGTTGAAGCATTTACTATGTATGCTGACGGATATATTATCAAAGATATTGTAAACCATTTTAATAATAATGGTATGACAACAAGACACGGAAAGAAAATGTCATACAATATTATTCAATATATGCTTAACAACCGCAGATATATCGGTGAGTATCGCTATAACGATATTGTGCTACCCGACGCTGTCCCTGCAATTATAAGTAAAGAATTGTTTGAACGTGTGAGAGAGCGAATGGAGAAGAATAAGCGCGCTCCTGCCCGTCATAAGGCAGAAGACGACTACTTGCTTACGACCAAGTTGTTTTGTGGAAAATGTGGCGCTTATATGGTTGGAGAAACGGGTACTGGAAGGCACGGTGAAGTGCATCGTTATTACAAGTGTGTAAACGCTAAAAAGCACACTTGCGATAAAAAAACTGTTCGTAAATTGTGGATTGAAGATTTAGCCGTTCAAAAGACAATGGATATTCTTAATGACAAAGACGTAATAGATTATCTCGTTGATAAAATCTTTGATTTGCAAAAAGAAGAAAATCCACGCTTACCAAGATTGCGTGAGCAATTAGTAGACGTGGAAAACCGAATTCAAAACGTTATTAAAGCAATTGAGGAAGGACTTATTTTTGATTCTACAAAAAACAAACTTGCTGAGCTTGAAAAAACAAAAAGCGAGCTTGATTTAGCAATAATGCAAGAAGAAATTGAAAAACCTTTTTTGACAAAAGAACAAATATGTTTTGGCATAGAAAAATTTAAGGATTTAGATATATCCACAAAAGAAGGTAAACAGCGCTTAATTGACGGATTTATCAATGCCATATATCTTTACGATGACAAGATTACGTTTACCTTTAATTACAAGGACGGAACAAAGACAGTTTTCCTTTCGGAACTGGATAGTTCGTCGTCAGGTTCGGATTTGAAATGCAATAGCGCACCAAAAAAAAGAGATAGGTTTATGCCTATCTCGTTTTTTGTTTTGCTTGTATGGTCGGGGCGAACCGAAGGTTCGGCTCTGCCATCGTAACGTAGAGGAGATGCGTCCGACCAGCGGCACCAAAAAAGTCGTATCATTTTTGATACGGCTTTTTATCCTACTCGCAGACCTAGCATATCATCACGAAACATTAATCTAACAAAAACATAAATAATTATTGAAAAACCTTTTTGTGCGTGGTAAAATAAAAAAGAGGTGAAGGCATGGACATTTTAATCGAAATTCTTGTAGACGTTTACACTGAACTAATGATGCTTGTTGTTCCTGAAAGGAAAATGGCGTCAAGAGGATATCGTTTTTTGGTGTGGGTTATTGCCCTAGTATGCACAATAGCTATTCTTGCTCTTGGTGGATGGGGCATAGTTTTAATTTTTGAAAAGAAAAATATGCTTGGGATTATTCCCTTAGCTATAGCAGTGGTTTTATCCATAATACAAATCATATTTGGCATTATTTCTCACGCTAGAAAAAGCAAGGCAAACTAAAAAACTCCTTTTCAGGAGTTTTTTTCTATTAAATTAAGCTTTTTGTTTGCAAATAAGCGACCTATTCTTCGCTTTCTTCAGCGTCCTTTTTTAGGGGTAAGCCGTTGTTATGTATGATTGCACCCATTTCACGAACGATTTCCTTGCCGAGTTCCTTGTCAACGAAAACTTTCATTTTGTTGATAGAATTAGAGAAAGCCTGTTTACGCTGACTTAAGCCGGTATCGGGCATTGCACCAACCGAGAAGGAAGAACCCTCTAGATTTACGGTAGTAATATTCAAATAGAAAACGCAAGAGTTAATCTGTTGGGTGAGAGATTTTACGGCTTTAATACCACCGAGTATCATTCCTATACCTGTACAACACCAAGCAATAGCAAGTACGCGTTTAATTTTCATCCACAAACCGTCGTTCTTGCGATAATATCCAGTAACACCCTTAGCGCAACTTAGGGGAATTTCTTCGTGTCTGAGAGTAAAGGTGGATTCTTCAGTTGCGATTATACGCTTATTGGTTACAGTTAAAGATTTGTGAGTCTTGTGTGAGTCAAGCGCGTGACCAGATTTTGAATAATCCCACGATTTTAATATTTTCTCGTCGTTAGCTAATATAACATCCATACTTTGTTCCTCCAAAAATAGGGTTTTTACACAAATAATATTATTATATTTGCAGGAGGTTTGTCAATAGCTTTTTTAATTTTTATCGGCAAGTGAGGGTGGTTTTTTATATGCTTTTGTCAAAAAAGGTTGGAAAGTTTTCCTTTTATCAGTAAATAGTGTTGAAAGAGTTTTTAATCTATGATAGAATATAAGAGTATTGAGTTAAGGGCAAAATAAAGCAAAAAGGATAGGAAAAAATGAAATTACCTAAAATGAAGTTCACGGCAGTAGGAGATATGCTTATTCAGAGGGTTATCTCCACTGAATACGAGGGGTTTAAGGAAGTTAGCGAGCATATAAAAAAGGGTGACGCACGCTTTTTTAACTTTGAATCTATAATCTACAAAGAGGGGCTTTGGGGCAATGCCTTTAACGGAGGCTCATATCACAATTCCCATCCTAAAACGCTAGAGATTGCAAAAGAGTTCGGCTTTAATATGATGAGCTTTGCAAACAACCACACTTTTGACTGGGGATACGGTGGTTTAATCTCCACCCTTGAAGCGTTAAAGGAAACGGATTTCGTGCACACGGGCGTGGGAATGAATTTGGACGAGGCTTCCTCTCCTGCCTATCTCGACGCGCCTAACGGAAGAATTGCATTGATTTCCTTTGCTTCTTCTATTGCCGACCCGTCGGCTATGGCTGGCAAGCAATCGAGGAGAATCCCTGGGAGACCTGGTGTTAACGCGCTTCGCACCAAGAAATATATTGAAGTAACTAAAGAGCAGTTTGACGTGTTGTCAGCCGTTGCAGAAACTAGTGGCGTAAACGACGCTAGAAGAATTTCTAGAGCCGAGGGTTACGTTCCACTAAGAGAGGGCGAGGGCGTTGTAGAAATGGGCGCAACGATGGAATATCGCTTGGGAGACAAAACTAAATATCACGTTGAGCTCAACGAAAAGGATATGTCAAGATTGCAAAAGGCTATAACCGAAGCAAAGGCTCAAGCAGACTATATTTTAGTAAGCATCCACGCGCACGAGCTCACGGGGGACAAAAAAGAAAACCCTGCAGAGTTTTTAATAGAGTTTTGTCACCGTGCAATAGATATGGGCGCACACGCTGTTTTAGGACACGGACCTCATCTTTTAAGACCTCTTGAAATTTACAAAAACCGACCGATTTTCTATTCCTTAGGCGACTTTATGCTCCATAACGAAAGCGTGACCTTTGCCCCCGAGGATATGTATGAAAAATACGGCTTAACTTCTGACGAACCACTTTGCGAGATTTACCGTAAACGCTCTAGAAATTACACTGCAGGACTTCTCATTGACCTCCGTATGATGGAGGCAGTTATTCCCTACTTTGAAATGGAAGCTGGCGAGCTTACCTATTTAGAGCTTCTCCCAATAGAGTTAGGGTTTGGAGAGCCAAGATATAGGCTCGGAAATCCAAGAGTAGATAAAACTAAAGGTATAATAGAAAGATACGCAGAAATGTCTAAGCCGTTCGGCACGGAAATTACCGTTAACGAAAAGGGGCTTGGTGTTGTAAAGCTAAAATAAGAGTATAAAAAGCCGAGAATTTTTCTCGACTTTTTATACTTTTTCTCTTGAAAAAGCACTCGCAATAGTGTAGAATGTTTTATAGTTAAAAGTTATAGGAGATATTTATGATTAACGACTTTAATTATGTTTCCCCAGAATCGGAGGGCGTGAGCTCAACAGACGTTCTTGAACTTATTGATTTTATAGATAGACTTAACATCAACGTCTACTCCTTTATTTTGGCGAGAAACGGCAACATACTTGCCGAGGGATACTATAAGCCTATGGACGAAAATTTTATGCACAGGCAGTATTCTTGTTCAAAAACCTACGTTTCTATTGCGCTTGGACTTCTTTATGGAGAGGGCAAGGTTAAGCTTGAGGATAAGCTGATCGACTACTTCCCCGAGTGCACAAAGGAAGGAGTTGACCCGTGGGTGCTAGATTGCACGGTAGAGCAAGCGCTCTGCATGGCAGGTCCCTCAACCCCAGGTTATACAAAGACAGATGATTGGGGCTTAGCAATGTTCACTCCAGGCACCCCCGTTCAAAAACCAGCAGGTACTATTTACTCCTACGATACGAGTTTAACGGTAACCTTAAATAGACTAGTTGAAAAGCTTGCAGGCAAGCCTATGCTAGAATATATGCGCCCTGTGTTTGACAAAATTGGCGTGTCAAAGGATATTTGGTGCGTTCAAACGCCTGACGGACATAGTTGGGGTGGCAGTGGCGTTATTTGTACCACGAGAGATTTTGCTAAGTTTGGCGAACTCTTAATGAATATGGGAAATTATAAGGGCGAACAGCTTCTCCCAAGAGACTATATGGAAAGGGCAACTAAGGCGCACTTTTCCAACAAAAAATCTAATGCGTGTGGAACCTATTCAACCTCTGGCTACGGCTACCAAATTTGGAAGTCTAAGCACGGTTTCTGGCTTGCAGGAATGGGTGGGCAAGCAATCTTTTGCTATCCCGAAAAGAATATAATTTTTGCATATAACTCAGACACCCAAGTTGCAGGTGGGTTTGACGGAAAAACTATTATGGGTGATCTCGTTGATTACTTTATCTACGAAAGGACGGGAGAGAAAAAGGAAGAGGGCGAGGCTTATCAAAAGTTGAAAGAAAAGCTAGCTTCCCTCAAATTAAAGACGGGACTTGGTGACAAGCATTCTGATATTGAAAAGGAAGTTGGTGGCAAAAAGTATATCTTAAGAGAGAATACGGCAGGTTGGAAATGGCTTCGTTTAGATTTTAACGGTGACGAGGGTTCAATAACCTATGAGAACGCTAGGGGAGAAAAGACTATAAAGTTCGGTATGGGCGAATATTTGCAGACTACTTTCCCAGAAACGCACTATTATGACAGGAAAGTTCGCACCCCCTCTAATAGGGAATTCAATGCAAACTCTATCGGAGAGTGGCAGGGCAAAAACTTACTGATAAGAACGTATATCGTTGACAGCAACAAGGGCAATTTAACCATCAACTTAGGCTTTACTAAGGACTTTAATAATATCGGTGTTTCTATGACGAAAACGGCAGAATTCTTCCTTGAGGACTACGGTGGAATGTTCGGTGGAACATTAGAAAAATAAGGGAGGGATATTTATGATTAACGATTTTAATTACGTTGCCCCAGAATTAGAAGGTGTAGACTCATCTAACATAATAGAGCTTCTCAATTTCTTAGATAGAATAAATGCAAACGTTTACTCCTTTATCCTAGCAAGAAACGGCAATATCCTTGCCGAGGGCTATTATAAGCCTATGGATGAAAACTTTATGCACAGACAGTATTCCTGTACTAAAACGTACGTTGCCATAGCCGTTGGAATGCTCTATGGAGAGGGTAAAATTAAGCTTGAAGATAAGCTTATTGAATACTTCCCCGAATGCAAGAGGGACGATATGGACCCATGGGTTGCAAACTGCACGATAGAAGATACGCTTATGATGGCAGGCCCCGGGCAAGGCAACTACACGCCTACCGACGATTGGGGACTCTACTACTTCGCTGAAGAAAATAAGGTGTTAAAGCCAGCAGGCTCCATTTACGCTTACGATACAGGTGGAACGGTGGTTTTAAATAGGCTTGTAGAAAAACTTACAGGCAAACCTATGCTCGAATATATGCGCCCATTGTTTGATAAAATTGGTGTTTCTAATGATATTTGGTGCGTTCAATCTCCAGACGGATATAGTTGGGGTGGAAGTGGCGTTGTTTGCACCACGAGAGATTTTGCTAAATTTGGCGAATTATTGCTCAATATGGGAAATTATAAAGGTGAACAACTTCTTCCAAGAGATTTTATGGAAAGGGCAACGGCATCTTTAATATCTAACAAAAGGTATAACGTAGCAGGCTCTTCTACAACAGCTGGCTACGGCTATCAAATTTGGAAATCTAAACACGGCTTTTGGCTTAACGGCTTAGGTGGACAGGCAATCTTTTGTTATCCCGACAAGAATTTAATGTTCGTTTGCAATGCAGACACTCAAACGAACGGAGGGTTTAGTAGTGCGCACGTTATGGGCGACCTTGTGGATTATTTTATCTATGAAAGATTGGGCGAGAAAAAAGAGCCGGGAGAGGACTACGAAAAGTTAAAAGAAAAAATTGCTTTCCTAAAGATTAAAACGGGCTTTGGCGAAAAGCATTCTGATATTGAAAAGGAAGTTAACGGAAAAAAGTATATCCTAAGAGACAATGCTGCCGGTTGGAAGTGGTTCCGTCTAGATTTTAATGGTGATGAGGGTTCAATAACCTATGAGAACGCTAGGGGGGAAAAGACCATAAAGTTCGCTATGGGCGAATATATGCAGACCACTTTCCCCGAAACGCACTACTACGATAGAAAGGTGCGCACCCCCTCTAATAGAGAATTTAATGCAAACACCACTGCAGAGTGGATATGCGATAAGTTGCTTATAAGAACTTTCATCGTGGACACTAACAAAGGTAATCTGTTTATCCACGTGGGATTCACTAAGGACCTTAGAAAGGTTGGTGTGTCGCTCGTTAAGGCGGCGGAATTCTTCTTTGACGATTACGAAGGCACGCTCGGTGGAGAATTAGAAGAATAAAAAAGAAAAAGCGCTTGAAGGATATTCAAACGCTTTTTAAATATTAAGCTATAACTTATACTTTTTGAGGGTATAAGAAAATATTGCTTTTAGAGTAATTGACAAAAAGAATAAAAAGGGGTAAAATTTTACTGTAAAAAAATTTGCGAGGTATATTATGGATTACATAGGTACTATATCTAGAGGAATTAGAGCGCCCATCATTAGGCAGGGCGATGACTTAGTTAAAATCACTGCAGATTGCGTCGTAGGTGCGTCTAATCAGGGAGGTTTTCCTCTGCAAGATAGGGATATCGTTGCGGTAACTGAGGCAGTTCTTGCAAAATCGCAAGGCAACTACGCTACTATCGACCATATCGCAAAAGACGTTAAAAATAAGTTTGGAGAAGAAACCGTTGGTCTCGTTTTCCCCATTTTCTCGAGAAACCGTTTTTCTAAAATCCTACAAGGAATCTCTAAGGGCGTTAAAAAGCTTATCGTTCAGCTTTCTTACCCCTCAGACGAGGTTGGAAATAGTTTCGTAACCTTAGAGCAAATAATGGAAAAGGGTGTCAATCCTTACACGGACGTGTTTACTGGCAAGGAATTCCACGAGCTTTTTGGTGACGTTCGCCACACTTTTACAGGTGTTGACTATATAGATTTTTATGAAAAGGTTGGTAATTGTGAAGTAATTCTAGCTTCTAATCCCTGCGAAATCTTAAAGCACACCAAATACGTAATTGCAGCAGATATCCACACCAGAAAGAGAACTAAAAAGATGCTCCTTGCAGGTGGCGCTAAAAAGGTTGTTACCTTAGATGAAATTTTAAACGAGAGTATTGATGGCAGTGGTTATAACGCAGAATACGGCGTTCTAGGTTCTAACCTTGCTACTGAAAACAGTGTTAAGCTTTTCCCAAGGGACGCGCAAAAATTTGTTGAGGCTCTTGCTAAGGAGTTAAAGGAAAGAACAGGCAAAAACATTGAGTGTATGGTTTATGGTGACGGTGCGTTTAAGGATCCCGTTTGTGGCATTTGGGAACTTGCTGACCCTGTTGCTTCTCCCGGACACACTGCAGGATTAAAGGGTGTTCCTAACGAAATTAAGTTAAAGTATATTGCCGACAACGACCTTGCATCTTTAACTGGTGAAGACGCAGTGAACGCAGTAAAAGAACTTATTAAAAATAAAGAGGGAGACTTGTTTGCTCAAAACAAGAGCCTTGGAACTACTCCCCGTCAACTCACCGATCTTCTTGCGTCTCTTTCCGATTTAACGAGTGGCAGTGGAGATAAGGGGACTCCTATCATTTTAATTCAAAACTACTTCAAAAACTTCGCAATGTAGTTTATAATGAAAAAAGATAAAAGCGTTAGAAAATTTCTAACGCTTTTATGATTTTAATAACTTATAATATTGATTAAGACTCAATTAAATGTTGCCCCCAAACATAATTTTATATAGCTCGTTAAGAATTATAATCATAAGGAATTTTATTCTTCCTTTCTCCTTTTAAGTTTACTATATATCTGTCCTCTACTTTGCACCACCAATTAGGGTTACGTCCTGGCAAATCTTCTAAAATATCTTTATCAGTCATATTGGAGCTTTTTACCGCTTCTAAATCACTTACGTGTATCATAATTTCAGCATAATCTCTACCATCTTTATCGCTAAATACAACCTCAAATTAATCATTGCGAAGCCACGCAAAAATAATTGTGCCTATCGCCCCTTTTTTAACGCCCTCATTTTCATATTTATCAGTTAAAACTTTTACTTCATCTAACCATTTCATTTAAATTTCTCCTTAATCTTTTAACAATGGGGTCGCTATTTTAATTTTGCCAAATGTCCACGCTACACAACCTACGTGACAATTAAACTTTTCTTTTGCGTGGTCTCTTTTGCTTTTTTGTCATAAAAATGCACCTCCAAAGTTTATCTAGCTTTTGGGGTGCATTTTATAGACTAATGAATATTTATTATAACTTACTAGGGTCGATAATTTCTGCAAGGAAGGGGAGCTCTCTATATCTTTCTGCATAGTCCAAGCCGTAGCCGATTACAAAGCCACAGGGAATGTTAAAGCCGATATAATCTGCTTCGATATTAACTTCTCTTCTTTCCTTTTTGTCAAGGAATGTGCAAATTTTAATGGAGCGTGGCTGTTTTTCTTCTAAAAGCTTAATAAAGTAGGCTAGGGTTTTGCCACTGTCCACAATATCCTCAACGATAAGAATATCTTTGTCCTTAATTTCTGTAGTAATGTTAGAGATGAGCTCCATTTCGCCACTCGAGGTGCCGTTCTTATAGCTCGAAAGCCTTGCAAAGTCAAAGGTGATGGGGAGGTTAATGCTCCTTGTGAGGTCAGCAAAAAAGTAGATTGCACCTTTAAGCATACAAATAATTACCGGAGGATTATCTTTATAATCTTCAGTAATCTGGGCACCGAGCTCTTTAATTCTTTCCTGAATCTGCTCGCTTGAAAGTAAAACACGGTAGTTGTCCTGCATAGTTTTAATCTCCAAAATTTTCTTTAGTTTAGTATCCCTGTTAGGGTAAAAGCTCTAATTTAACGACCTTTTCCGTTTTTTCGTCTACCTTAATTTTGTCGGAAATAGCAATGCCTAAAATAGCTAAAATTTCCCCTCCGTCTGCAAGTATAGGCAGAGAAACACGCTCCCTTAAGGGAATTTTCTTGTCCGTTAAGTAATCGCCAAGACTTTTGGTGCCACCACCGAACTTGGTAAAGGAGTCCCCCTCCCTTTTCGTGCGTATAATGGCAGTTTTTGAAACTTTTTCAAGGTCAGCATAAAACCCCTCTTTTAAGTTTGTCGGTTTATCGACAAGGGTTATTTTAATCGTTTTGTTAAAAAAATCAAAACTGCCGAGGGCAAAGGGTATTTCCTTTTCACCTTTGCTTTGTGGTTTGTATAAAACGAGTTGGTCGTACTCTTTTACGGCTACCACACCTTGAAGTAGGTTAACCGACTTGCCGTTTTCATTAGAAGAAAGGGCGTAGCAATCGTCTAAATGTACCTTTTCCCAGTCCTTTTTTACACCTAAATGCTTTAGTGATAAAATAATTGCCCTGTTGAAAATCGCCCTGTGGCAGGGTAGGGAAATTTCTGCTCGTTTATTTAAAAGGGAGAGAACCTTTCTAGCTTCACCGTCCATATAATCTTCGTCAAGAGAAGCGATGGCGCAAAAACGACTAGCGCTCCTTTCTGCCGAAGGGAAAACCTTTTTAATTTCAGGTATAACGTTAAGCCTCAAATAATTTCTCGTATACTTGTCGTCGAAGTTGCTTTCGTCGGTTACGAAAGAGAGGTCATTTTTAGCAACGTATTCGTTAATTTCTTCTTTAGAGGTGTGGAGCAAGGGGCGAATTATGCCTTTGTCCGTTACCTCGTCAATCCCAGTAACTCCACGGGTGCCCGTTCCTCTAAACAGGTTAAATAGTAGGCTTTCAAAATTATCGCTCTCGTGATGGGCTGTTGCAACTAGGTTACAAAACCCCTCGGCAATCGCCTCGTAAAAACATTGATAGCGTAAAGCCCTTGCCCCCTCTTCTAAGGAGAGCTTATTTTCTTTAGAATAGGTGGGTGCATCCACGGTAAAAGAGCGCAACGGCAAGGATAGGCAGGCGCAAAGCTCTTTAACAAAATGAGAATCCTTTTTAGAGCTTTCCCCTCTAATTCCGTGTTCCACATTAACGGCTTTAAGCACGAAATGAAATTTTGCCTGCTGGGTTTTCATATAATGAATAAGGGCAACAGAATCGCTTCCCCCCGAAAGGGCAACAGCAACGACCTTTCCCTCAAGGTTAAGGCGTGATAAATCTAACAACATACACCTATTGTAACAAAGCACGACAAAAATTTCAAGTTTTATTAGGAGAAATAGTCAAAAAATTATTAAATTAAGTTGACAAACTCAAAATAATGGTATATTATAATAAGGCTCGTTGAGAGATGAATCGCGGGGTAGAGCAGTCCGGTCAGCTCGTCGGGCTCATAACCCGGAGGTCGTGAGGTTCAAATCCCACCCCCGCAACCAAAGCACGAAAAAACGGTAATTTGGCACCGTTTTTTCTTTTTTTGCCGAAAAAAAGGCAAATTTTCGCCCCTTTTGACCACCGAGGCGTCAGCCCCAAAAGGTTTTTGGGGAGAAAACGGGGAGAAAACCCCCTTTAATAATCTACTTTTTTTGCTTGTTCGAGCATAAATTCTTGGGAAAAATGGGTGTAAACGGCGTCTGTAATCTTATCTGAAGCGTGCCCCATCCATTTTCCAACGACGTTAAGAGGAACGCCACACTCTTGACAACGCGTGGCGAACGTATGCCTTAGGTCGTACATTCGAAAGCCCGGCACAAGCGCTGAAAAAATCTTAGGGAGCTCCGTCGTTTTGGGTAACGGTAGCGCTTTTTTCAATTCTTCCACATGAGGTAGAAGCTTTGGCGTTATAGGAATATCCTTGAAGGCAACCTTGCCGTTTTTTTGTTTACGGTTACGGAACGTAACGAACCCTGGCTTATCAAAGCTCACGGAATCGAGCTCGCACGGCCTAACACCTGTGTAAAGCAAAAGTAGAAAGCTTAAACGGTATTTATTGCCGGCAATGTCTGAAAGAAACTTTCTCTCCACGTCTAATGACAGGGCTTTTCCGTTCTCTCGCTGGTGAAGAGGAATCTTCACTGCAGCAAGGGGGCTCTTTGCGATAACGTCGTTGTCAACGGCGTATTGGAAAATAGTTTTGAAAAGGTAGTAACAGTCTTCAGCCGTTCTTTTTAAGCCGTTATCCAGGATTCCATTTAAGAACTTCTGCAGAGCAGGAGCCTTAATCTCTGAAATTGCAACGTTTCCAAAGGTTGGCTTAATGTGTTTTTCAAAACGGTTTAGGTAAACGTCGAAAGATTTTTCGGTAACGTTCTTTTTCTTAACGTTAAAAAGATAGTCCTCAGCAATTTCTATAAAAAGAGAGCCGTTTTTACAAAACAGGCTCTTCTCATGAGCGTTAAGCGTTCGGCAAAAGTCGAGCGCTTTTCTTTTTGCTGTTGCAAAATCTTTACTGGAAAAGCTTTTTTCCGTTCCACCTTTACGGTATCGGAACTCGTGCACACCGTCTGCACGATAACGGTAATTTAAATCTTTAAGTCTTGGCATTTTTTCAATCTCCTTTTTTGAAAATGTGCCAACTTCTCCTTTATTTAATTGTAAAGCAACGTTTGCCCCGTTATCGAACGGGGCTTTTTTTTAATCCGGAGAGGAGCGCATCCACTTCCGGGCTAACGGTGGCGCTAAGCTCTTCCGTCCACCTCTCCAGGCGTGAAAGAAGCTTGCTCACTTTGAATAGGTCTTGAATTGCTTGTTCGATTTCTTTTTTTAACATACTATAACCTCCAAAATTTTTAGGGGTTACAGTATAGCACCGTTAAGCCTTAGATTCAACTAGGGCCTTTAATTGTATGCGTATGACGTTACGTGCATCAAAGTCAAGCGCACGGTAGCACGTTACAAGGTCCTTTTCTTCCTGGCTTAGCACTTCGCCAGAAACGGTAACGTTTCCGAAGTCGTCGGAACGTCCGGAAAGATAATCGATACTACATCCAAAAAAATCTGCAAGAGCGCAAAGTTGAAGAACAGAAGGATTACTTTTTCGATTAACATAAGAAGAAAGCGTGGAACGAGGAATATTAGTTTTCTCCGAAACGTCAGTTAAAGAAATATTCAATTCTGAAATTAAACCCTTAAAGCGAGACAAAAAACCCATAAAACACCCCTTGTATAAAAATTTATAACGCAATTGTATCATTTTTTTAAACAAAGTGTTGACAAATAGTGCAATTGTGTTATATTATTATAAAAAACGGCGCAATTGCGCCAAAAAGAGAGGTGTAAAAAAATGAAACAAGACAAAAAGAAGCAAAAACCGGACCAAATATATTTTGTAGTCCAAGACGCAAACTCATTTAGAGTTTTGAAAGACGGATTCACGTTCGCCTTTGCCGGTGTATACCAGGAGACTTACGGGAGAGCTCAAGGTTTCTGCGCGAGCTCGAACCTAACCACCATCCAGGACGGCGCAGCTATTGTTAAAGAACTCAGAAGGCTTGCCGACGAGCTCGAGCAAAAAATGGTTAACGAGAAAGGAGAGGAAGCTGTCGAGAGAGCAAGGAAAGCTTATTTCAAGCCAACGGTGGAAATTTCGGCAAAGGAGGGTGAGTAAAAATGGAAAAGCAAAAGGAATTATTAACGATAATTGTTAAAGACAGCGACGGTGAAACCGTTTATAAAGACGTAACGTTCTTTGCAGGAATCATTGCAGACGAAAAAGGTTGTAGCTCCGTTTTGAATGGCAGGGAGAAACTGGGCGCTCTTTTAGAAATCGCGGTTAGGCTGACAAACATAGCTGAAAAAATCGGAAGCAGAGTGAGCGAAGCAATGGAAGCTCAAGAAAAGAGGGCAAAAGGGGAGGTGTTGTAATTGAAACTTTTATTTAAAGCACTCACCAAGACCGGGAAAAATAGCGCGACGTGGGTTCAAGGTTTGCCGACTTACGACTATGACGGCTCAAAAAAAATAACCGGGATAGATACCGGCAAAGAATATTATCCAATACTCCCTGAGACGTTATGCCGGGCAGTAGGTAAAATTGACAAAAACGGAAAAGACGTTTTTGAGAAGGACCGTTTGAAGTTTATAACAAAAGCCGGCAAGCAAACAATAGAAGAGGAGCTAACCGTTTATTACAACGAAAGCGCAGCGCAATACGTCGTTGGGAAGAGTGGATGTTTGCTTCCACTGTCAATGTACAAGCCGGAGGAAGCAGAGATTATCGGTAACGAGAATGACGACCTATTTATAAAACCCAAAAAGGGGAAGAAAAAATGATTATATATTTCGTAACGTATAAAACGATGGACGGAAAGACCGTCACCAAAGGTTGCTCGAACGAGCAACAGCAAAGCAAAGAGTATAGTCTCGCTCTGCAGATGGGGTGCAAGCCTCAAAAGTTTGAGCGTTCACTATAGAGGGTTTTTTCATTTTCACCCCCTTATATTTATTTATCCACGCTGGAAAAATTCAGAGTAGTCCTTTCTAGCGTGGGATATAACCTTTCTAAGTAAGGCTTAGGGCCCGTTCAACTCGGGCAAAGGTTTTCTACGGGGTTCATGTTCCCCAACCATTTATCCGTTTCACGTCGGGACTTTTCACCACCCGGCGTGGCGACAATCTTTCTAAGGCAAGGCTTAGGGCCCGTTCAACTCGGGCAAAGGTTATGGCAATTTTTCAAAAATCTTTAAAGGAGGAACGCTTATGAAAAAGGGCATTTGGAAGAAGCTGGCAAGCGGTCTTTGCATTTTTGCTTCAGCAATCGTGGTGGGAACGTCGGTTAGTGGCTGGATTCAGGACGCTAAGAATGAAGACACCACCACAAAAGAGACAGCCTGCATTGAGTGCGTTATCGACGCTTAACAATGCAAGGGGGCATGTTTACAATGCTCCTAACTCTCACAAGAACGTTGCTAAGATTTTTTTGGGAAGCTTTAAGGTTCTTAGCAACGTTTACGGGAGGGCTAGGCCAGCAATTAATTTTAATACTATTCATCTGCATAGCGTTACCACCGATACTAGACTTTATTGAGAAATATGTTTTTCCATTCGCTGTGTGGCTGTTAGACAAATTCAGATAAAGAGAGAAAAAGACAATGACGAGGAAATTAAAAACGACGTTAACAATGCTGATGAGCGCGCTAGTAATTTTATGTGCGCTAGCTTGTTTTATGCCGAACGTTAGCACGGCGCAGGCAAAGACAGTTTCTGAAAACGGCACGTATTTTATCAAGCTCGAAGGGGCGAGGGTTCGCAGAGACCTAACTCAGACAAGAGAGATAGAAGGGGTTAAGGCAACAACTTATCCCATGATGTTCTCATTTCAAAACCACGAAGATTATGCTCACTTCTTAAACGTTCACGACTTTGCAAACGGCATAAAAGAAATTCAGGACGGAGTTGTGAATTGTGCGAAAACTTATCAAGTTTTTGAATTTACGTTAAGGCATAGACCCATTACGTCAACTGAAGCAGGGGAAAACACTGCAAAAAAGATAATAACGTTACGCGTTGTTTTTTCTCCATTGCCCGACGGGAAGGCTTCTTATGCGGCCTCTACATATATTCATGACAAGAGTTATGTTTTGGACCAGTTTGAGATTCCAAAATATGAGGAGGAAAACACAGAGCCCAGCGCAGTTGTTAAGGAAATGGCGACAAAGGACGGGTTTAAAATAATTAATTCGTCAGGTAGAACGGACCAACTTGGGCTTGAGCTCCACGCAGGGGAAATATATTTCGTTTCTTATTTATCTTCCTATGAGGAAAGCTACGACGTTGTTTTTGACTTTTGGGGAAAGCGAGAAGTTAACCACGGTTTTCTTTACTGGGGCTGGACAGCTCAGACGTTTGACATGAACTCTATCATTTCAGACACTAGAAGCGTTAAGCAATGGCTCCAAATAGTAAACGACGCAGGACTGCTTGAAGAGGAATTAGACGCCAGCGTTCAAGAAGAAGCTTTGCTTATTGCTACCGGCATTAAATACGTTGACGCAACCGTCTCTTATCTTGTACCTGTTGAGGGAACCCCTTTAGCGACAAGAAAAACGGCAACAATCGAAAACGTTCCTGTTAAAGACACGGAGCTTTCCGTTTTAGACGTAAGGACTAGACTTGGAGAAACGCTTAACATTTTCAACACTACCGTTTACAAGTTTGATTGCGTAGACGAAACGGCTTACAGATATGACCCTTACTATCTAAAAGATTCACAGCTTGATTCGTCCACTAAAGAGGGAAAAATCCAAACTTTCTTCTATGGGCTAAACACAAGCTTTAGTGACACGTTCGCCATAGCAAAAGAAGAAGGGCTCATATCGAATGACGAGTACGAGTGGGCGTTATGGCAAATTTACGCAGACTACCCTGAGGCGCTAGGGAACGTGGGAGAACCCATAATCTATGACAATGACCTTTATGGGCGTTTCGGCATAATCTCGCTTCCGGACAAAAAAGTGTCTGTCCAGGGCGTTTTTGTAGAAATGTTCGGGGAAGAGCGCGAACAGCTAAACATTAAGCTTCTCTACGAGAAAGAAGGAGAGCTTACCAAAAACCAATACAATGCGCTTTTGAACGAATACGGATATTCGAGCTATGCTTACGTTTGGGAGGAAGCGTTCGCTGAGCTAGCGAACGACGGCAAACTCGAGGCTACGCACTACTTATTCTATGCTTCCCCAGGAAAGGCTGAAATAAAAGAAGAAGACGTTATTACGCCTGGCATTAAAGACACTATCCAAAACGCCGGAAAGACAGTTGGCCAAGCTTTTAAAGCTTTAGGAAATATCCTCGGCTGGACGGGTTCTGCAGGAGGTTTTACGACGGTGCTAATAATCGCTGGCGTAGGAGTAGGAGGCTTTTTCCTCTATCGTTCAGGCTTCTTTTCTAAACTAGGTAATAAGAAAAACAAGAAAAAATAAGGAGAAAAAAACAATGGTAAGAAAAAACAAATTTTTAATGTTAATGTTAATGATAGTAACTATGCTAAGCGCTTTTACGTTAAGCTTTTCGCTTTTCACGGTTAGCGCTGACACGCCAGAGGAAGAAACGGTGACTGAGGAAATGGGAAACGTTTTCAGTGAAACGCTTCTCCCAAACGCCGTCTTTGTCGAAGCAGGGGCTGACGCAGACTATTCCTCATGCGTGCTCGAAGACTATGTCAAGACCGTTGATGGGGAGCAAGTTGTAGAGATTCCTTTCTCTTACGGTGACGGGATGGAGAGCCAAGAGGTTTTTATCGCTTTTTGTTTTGACAGGCTCTTTCCAGACCTAAACGCAGATGAGGGGGAAGATAGTTATATTCCAAACCTTTTAAGTTTTAACTTCAGAGCGTTTGGTTTTAAGTTCGTTACGGATGAAGGCGAGACCATAGAAGCTGTGAAAATAGAAGAAGAGGTGGACACTGCCTCCGCAGAATATTTTGGCGCTGTTAAAAACGATAACGAATACGTTTATTCTGTTAGCCCCGAAAATCTTAGTGCCGAAGACGTTGTCCCTCAGCGCGTTAGAATTTACCTTCAATCGGCAGACTCTGAGAATATCACCTGCACTGGTTCCGGAACTATAATCTTCACGTTAGAAACCTTTTCCGTTGTAAAAGGAACCGTAGAGAACGAGGAGCCCAAAGACTCTGAAGAAGAAACGCAAGGTGTTTCTAACAAGCTCGAAAACTGGTTTAATGAAACGGGCGAAAAGGTTTCCGACTGGCTAAATAAAAACACCGGTGTTTCCGTTGGGGGCACTTCTGGGCTCCTTCTTTTAATTGCTGGTGTTTACCTCATCGTTAGAATGATTAACAAAAAGCGCAGATAATGAAGGCACCGAGTCTACTAAAGAAAACGAGCTACACCATCGGATATAACGTCATATTATCCGTGGTGCTTTTCTCGGTTTTTCTGCTAAGATATACGCTTGACGACGTAGCCTGGCACCTAGACAATTTAACAATGATGGGGCTTTTCGCTTTAACGCCCGACTTCTTTACATGCGTTCTCACTTTTTGGTTTGCTTTTCGGCAAACGTTTAAGGACCTTAATTTTCTCAGGTTCTTTAAAAAATCTAAAGAGCATGAGGACAAAGTAGTCAAGAGAGGCGCTAAAACAAGCTACGAGGGTCCTGAAGGCACGGGAAAGACTCTTAACGTTGCAAACGACACCTTGCTTCATGCAGGCGAGAAAGACGCTAAAATGCGCCTCGAGTACATAAAGAAGCTACCGTACAGGGAAGAGCTTGTAGCTGAGGGGGACCTAGATTTTAAGGTGCTCGAAGAGAGCTTCCTTTACTATGAAAAGAATAAGCACCTGCTCCCACACTACATGTCAAACTTCACGTTTGTTTACGACGGCAAAAAGAATTACCCGTTTTCAATGGAATATTTAGACCAGGAGCGCCGTTTAGCAGAGGGCTTTGCCTTAGGGCTAACGGAGGTTGCAAACGACTTGCCGAACGCCTGGAGCCGTATTCCTTCGAACCCCGAAAAAGACGTTAACAAACTAATGACCAAGAGCGAAACGTTATCGCTCTCACGTCAATATTTTGACCTCACAATCACTTATGATGAGCAAAGGACCGGAGAAGTATTTTTGGGCCTAAGGGCGTTAAATTGCGAGAATCGCCATTTAATAAGGAGAGAGACTGCGCTTGACCCGAAACTGTTAATGTTAATCAGGGACCGTATCGAAAACAAGAAGCTTTATCCCATAGGGAATAAGGTGTTAAAGCTCAGAGAACGTCTCTTTGACGAAAACGGCAAGCTAATATTATTAGACCAAAAGCTTTTGGATAAACACAATAAGCTTTTAAGGAAACTGAAGAGACACGTTAGAGTCCATAATTTCTTTGACAAGCTTTGCAAGAGAATAGGCTTCTATTTATTCTATTACGAGCTTAAAGACAGCCAGGACGGCTCTAAACAGTCTAAAGAGCATTATTTTGTTACACCTAAATATTTCCCCTTCAGGTTTGATACTAGGGGTTTAAAATACAACTACAAGCTTTACAAGGAGAAACCAGACTTCAAAGCTAACGATTAAGATTTTTTGTTTTGTCTCCCTTTTATTTTTTATCTTCTTGACTTTCTTTTTTGTTTTTTTTCGCACGTCGAAAAAAACAAAAAGACAACGCAAAAAAAATAAAAGGGAGCAAACAACAAGCTAATCAAGGCTGAAGAAGTAAAACCGATTAAAAAAAACCAAATTTTGTGAAAAGAAAAATTTTGCCTGCAAAATTTTTTTTGGAACGAAATTTCGCGCACAGGAGAGCAAGGAGAATGAGAATAGACGTAAACGCCGTTAAAAACTTCAAGACGTTACACGTATCGGAACGGCTTTTATTTTTAATTTTCTCTATCGCCTGCGCTGATGGGGGCTTCCGTCTCAAAATATCGGACCTTGCAAACAGGGCCGGAACGTCTGAGCGAACGGCGAGAACGTATCTTAAAAACTACGTCGATTGCGACGTGTTAAAGCTAAAGTATTCTGGGACAGGGCGCATAAATCCGAATTTTTACTATACGGGCGAACTTTCCAAGTTTTCCGACGCGAGAAAGGAATATGCAGACTTTAAGTCTGATTTTTAATACAAAAAAAGAGGTGAAAAAAATGAAAAAACAGAAAGAATTCAAGCCGGAATATGGAATCGAATACGTGTTCCGTTTCTATAATCAAAGATATTGCACAGTAACGCAGTGGAACTTTATCTATGACCAAACCTTGCCAAATGGCCGTTATGCTTTTTTTAAACGGCAGGACGGAGGCATTGTTTCTCTTGACCCTAGGAGATTTAATCACATAATGGAGAAAAATCTTATAGAAAAAAAGTCAATTCCCATACCCGAAAAGATTGATTATAAAGTCAAGCTTTTAGAGCAGGAACGCAAGCGCAAAGCTGAAGAAATGCGTCAAGCAAAGGAAAAAAGTGATGCTTGGGCAAAAGACGTTCTTACGCAGTTTGGAGAGATAAATGCATATAAAAAAGCAGAAATAGAGCAAAGACTCTCGGTGCCTTTTGAGGCGTTTATGCGAGACGTAAGGCGTTTTTCTAACGATGAGAACTTAACAAGCTCCTTCGTTGAAAAGACGTTTAAAAACATTCTTATTGCTTCCGAAATTGCTAGCTTAAAGCTTAAAGCTCTCTAATTTAGAGAGTTTAGGCTTTTTCTTTTAAAACAACATAAAAACCACAAAAAGCATAGACAAATTTAGATTTTTGTGATAGAATTATTAACGATAAATATGTTACGCATATAACGTTGCGCGTTGCGCAATGTCTACAAACATAGAAGAGTTCCGGAACTCTTCTATAAAAAATTTTTTTCGAAACCCCAGGGAGTGGAGGTCTATTTTACTATACAAAAAAATCTTTTTTTGGGGTGGTTTGACGGGTTACCCGACAAAGTCGGGGTTAAATCTCTCGAGATTTAGAAATCACTCTTTACTTACTTTCGTTCACGAAAGTAATATCCCTTACGAAGTAAGGTATAAGTTTGATTAAATTTACTAAGTAATTTAAAGTACTGCAAGGGCTAAAACGCCAACAAAAAAGGCTGAAAAAAGATAGCTCAAAGGCTATCAAAATAGGTTGTTTTTATCGGGGAGTGGGAGGGGAGAAGTTGGCGAATAGTTAGTATTATTCTACATGTAGAATCGGCTCATAACCCGGAGGTCGTGAGGTTCAAATCCCACCCCCGCAACCACTCGTAACCTAATCCGAACCTCATAATCGGGTTAGGTTATTTTCTTTTTTAAGTCCTTAATTTAAGGGCTTTTTTATTTTGTCTAAAAGGCGTAAAATAATGACATAAGGGTTTGTGCTAAAAAATTAAAAACAGGCTTAAAACGGCGTTTATGCCGTCGAAAGCCTCTTGACAAGAGAGAGGAGGGTGTTAGGCTATTTTGCCCAAAGGCAATAAAAAAGCCCCTCGGGGCGTTTGTTGTTGGCTCTTTTAAGCCTTATAAACACACTCCCAAGAGGCTCGTGTCAAGAGGAACGTGGAATAAATAGCCACGATTCTTATATGTAAATTTCTGTTTCAATTTTTCTATATTTTGGCATACACTTTTTTCTATATATAAAAGTCATTTTTCTTATTTCCTTAAAAAGTAAAAAGCCCTGACTATTGTCAGGACCTTTTGTTATAGGGCTATTGAAATAAATTTCTATTTTATCATCATAAAGTTTTATTTCTTTTACTAGATAATTTATTAAAAGTTTTGGTTCAAGTTTTAACGCTTCTACAAAGAACTCTCTAATATCGTTTTCGGTTAATTTAACGGAGACTTTGCTTTTTTCTAGTAATAACTTTTTCTCTAAATCTTCTAGATTGCTTTCAAGTTCTCGCATACGCTTACTCGTTGTATTATTTATGATACCTTGTTCAATCGCTTTCATAATATTTTCAAGTGAGTTTTCGCATTGGCGTTTTTCTTTTTCAAGCATATTGAGTGATAAATTTTCTTTAGCCATAATGTCTTGGTGTTTTAATAGAATTTTTATCATTTCATCTACATTGCTTTTATTGGATAAATAAGAGAGGGTAGCGTTTACAACAAATTCTTCTAAAGATTCTTTTCGTTGCATAGA